>NZ_AP018288.1:0-35140 GCF_002368335.1 Nostoc sp. NIES-4103
CCAGTCCCCAGTCCCCAGTCCCCAGTCCCCAGTCCCCAGTCCCCAGCCCCCAGTCCCCTCTAGCCAATGGATCAAAATCGGATCAAGCTTCTTGAGTTAAAACTACGTGCAAAGGCTTTGAATGAACGCAAAGCTGCTCTAGACGAACTGGCGACGTTGCCATCTGAAGTTGCTGTGCCTATACTCCAGAAGCTAGCTATTGAGAAAGATGTGGCATTGTGTCGCCTCGCCGTAATGGGTTTGGGCAATCACCGCACTGAAGCTTCATTGCAAGCTTTGCGAGAAATTCTAGAACATAACCAAGATGCTAACGTGTTATCAGAAGCAGCGAATTCGCTTTTGGAATTTGGTGATGTGGCGATTCCCTTGTTGCAACAGCTATTTGAGCGGTCTGACAACTGGTTAGTGCGTTCCTCAGTGATTTATATGCTGATGGAAAGCCAGCATCATGAGATTTTATTAGCTTTGGCAGTGGATTGTTTAGAAGATGAGACAATAGCTGTTCAAGAAGCAGGTATTCTCGCTTTAGGTCAATTATTGAAATCATCCTTGAAGAATCAGGCTTTGGCATTGTTAACAGAACTTGCAGCAGATTCAGATTGGCAAAAGCGATGGCGAGTTGCGATCGCACTTGCTGGCTGTCAAGACCCCCAAGCCAAGCAGTTAATCGCTAAACTCCAGCAGGATGAACATTTTCGGGTAGCAGCAGCAGCTTTAGAAAGTTCATCAAAATAAAAATTTGGGAATTGGGAATTGGGATGATAGTTAAATTGCCACAAGCAACAAATGTATTCCAAACATAAATTCGCAGTAAGCTGTTTTAGGGACTTTTAAATAAAAAATATCCCATTCTAATTGTTCATTCCTGACTGTCAAAAGTCATAGGTCATCAGTTAACAAATCTACTATGGCAACAATTAACGACAACTACCTCAAGCTGAAAGCGGGTTATCTGTTTCCGGAAATTGCGCGACGGGTTAATGCTTTCGCCGAAGCCAATCCCGATGCTAAGATTATCCGTCTAGGCATTGGTGATGTCACCGAACCATTACCAGAAGCTTGCCGTACAGCTATGATTAAAGCTGTAGAAGAAATGGGCGATCGCTCTACCTTCAAAGGCTACGGCCCAGAACAAGGCTACGCCTGGTTACGGGAAAAAATTGCTGCTCAAGATTTCCAAGCGCGGGGAGCAGATATTGATGCATCGGAAATCTTTATTTCCGATGGTTCCAAATGTGACACGGGCAATATTCTCGAAATCTTCGGTCATGACAACATCATCGCCGTTACAGACCCAGTTTACCCCGTATATGTAGATACTAATGTTATGGCGGGAAATACAGGGAATGCCAATGCTCAAGGCGAGTTTGAAGGCTTAGTATATCTACCAATTTCCGCAGAAAACAACTTTACTGCCGAGATTCCCTCAAAGAAAGTTGATTTAATTTATCTGTGTTTTCCCAATAACCCCACCGGCGCAACTGCTACCAAAGAACATCTAAAGGCATGGGTAGACTACGCCAAAGCCAATAACTCAATTATTTTCTTTGATGCAGCCTACGAAGCTTATATTACCGATCCGGCGATTCCTCACTCCATCTATGAAATTGAAGGTGCCAGAGAAGTTGCGATCGAGTTCCGTTCTTTCTCCAAGAATGCAGGCTTTACCGGAACCCGTTGTGCATTAACCGTCGTACCCAAAACCTTGACTGCAAAAGCAGCAGATGGTTCAGACGTGGAACTGTGGAAACTGTGGAACCGTCGCCAATCGACCAAATTCAATGGTGTGTCATACATCGTCCAACGAGGAGCAGAGGCAGTATACTCCCCAGAAGGACAGGCGCAAATCAAAGCATTGGTGAGTTTTTATTTAGAAAACGCCAAAATCATTCGTGAACAACTGACAGCAGCCGGATTGGCTGTATATGGTGGCGTGAATGCACCTTATGTATGGGTGAAAACCCCCAATGGTTTATCTAGTTGGGAATTTTTTGATAAACTGCTGCACACAGTCAACGTTGTCGGGACACCTGGTTCTGGATTTGGTGCTGCGGGTGAAGGCTACTTCCGAATTTCCGCATTCAATAGCCGGGAAAATGTAGAAGAAGCAACCAAACGGATTACTGAGAAATTCAAAGTGTAATTCGTAATTCGTAATTCGTGAGGCAGCCCCCGTCTTGGCGGTTTCCGTCGTTAGCGCAGCGTTAGCGAGTCTTCGAGCGTCTGGGGGACTGCCGAACCCGAAGGGTAATTCGTAATCAAGAAAGTTAGATATAGTCTGCTTTTGGGGTTTGAATGTGTTGCCGGATTTTAGGTAATTGGTGTAATAACAATTTTGGATTTTGGCTCAAAGTCTTGACCACAAGACTGTTCTGTGAAATCTCAAATAATACCACTTATCCAAAATTGGTATAAAAATTCAGTCAGGTGGGCATTGTCCACCCTACTGACTCAATTACGAATTACGAACTACGAATTACGAATTACGCTGGTAAACTTGCAAACACTTGGTTGACTATCTCTTTTGTTTTATCTTCCAAACGCAGCCAATCTACTTCACCGAGTTCATCAATTAAACTAGTATCGATATTAACTGCTTCATTCTCTGAACTATAGTCAAGAAAACAAACTTGATAACACAGTTCCCACAAATCAATGCTTACTTGTTGCTCTTGACGTTGCAAATTCAGATGATATCCTGGATGGGGCATTGGCAGACGAGCAAGGGTGTCTCTGATTCTGTCTCCTCGTTCTGGCGTTGCGGTTTCCATTTCTTGCAACAACTGAGTTACTAGCGTTTTCGTCTCATCAGTGGTGCTAGCTGGCCAAATTAGTACATCTTCGTAAGTTCCCTTCCAGGCACATGCATCGAGATGTTTACGAATATTATCGATAACGCGAATGAAAGCAGGTTGCATGAGGAGTTCAGCATACTGCCATGTCACTGGGTTTGTTATTCTAGGTGGCATCGGTAATCAACAGGGGCACTAAAAGAAGAATTAACAGTCTCGATTTATTAAAAAGCTGGGTTTGAGTCTAAATCTTTTCTCAAGATAGCGGATTTCATTGCAGAAAATTTGGAGATATTTATTACTAGCTGGAAAATTTAGGTAATAACTCTGGGGAATCATATGATAGGCAAGCTATTAGACCATCGTTACCAAGTAATTAAAGTCCTTGCCGCAGGAGGATTTGGTCAAACTTATATTGCCCAAGATACCAGGCGTCCAGGCAACCCTATTTGCGTTGTCAAGCATCTGCAACCTGCTACTGACCCCAGAGTTTTTGACACTGCTAAGCGTCTATTTAACAGCGAAGCCGAAACTTTAGAGCGATTGGGGAACCATGACCAAATACCCAGGTTGCTGGCTTATTTCGACGAAAACCAAGAATTTTATTTAGTCCAGGAATTTATTGAAGGACATACCTTGGCAGAGGAACTCATACCTGGCCAGAAATGGAGTGAAGAGAAAGTAGTTCAACTGTTACAGGAAGTTCTAGGCATCTTAGAATTTGTTCATGCTCAAGGTGTCATTCACCGTGATATTAAGCCAGATAACATTATTCGTCGTGCTTCTGACAATAAGTTAGTTTTAGTAGATTTTGGGGCAGTGAAGCAATTGCGATCGCCAATGGTGACAGTTGGCGGACAACCTTCTGCGACAGTGGCTATTGGTACTCCTGGTTATATGCCCACAGAACAAGGCCAAGGTAAACCCCGTCCCAATAGTGATATCTATTCCCTTGGGATTATTGCTATCCAAGGACTCACAGGAGTACAGCCAGCACAATTGCAAGAAGACCCTGATACAGGTGAAATCCTTTGGCAGCATTTAGTAAACGTTAACTATCGATTGGCAGCCGTGTTAACCAAAATGGTGCGTTATCACTTCAAAGACCGCTACCAAACGGTAAAGGAAGCACTGCAAGCATGTCAAAACATCCTTAATCCTGTGTTGACAGTTGCCAAACCACAAGAATCTCTCAAAAATCACAGTTATCAACCTAGTAATCCTGTTTCTCAAGTATCTCGCCAGCAAACCGTTGCAGTTGCACCAGCAAATCCTGCCACTGCCAAACCAAACCGTCAGAAAAACTCTAATAAAACCGACCCATTGCCGCTTTTAATTGGCATATTATTAGCGGGTGGTGCTGCTGCCTTGGCAGCAAATGTATTTCCCAATATCAAAGATTTCGCTGCTAATTTTACAGGCAATAATAGTGCCACAACAGGCAAGTGTTTGGCTGTGGTTGTAGGTAATTCTAATATTCGTTCCGAACCAAGTTCTATTAATTCTGATAATGTTTTGCGAACAGTTGCTGATGATACTAAATTTGAGGTTACTGGCAACCGGACAAAACGCGGTTGGGTAGAAGTTAAACTTAACTCTAATCGTTCGGCTTGGGTAAACTCGCAAGTCATAGCCAATAACGATCAATGGATTTCTTGCCTCCGGGATCAAGGCATTGCCATTAAAACAGTAGATGATAGTTCTTTAATTACTTCTCTACCAGTTCCCAAACCGAGACAAAAATCTAGGGATGTAGTAATTCCATCGTCAGAAATATCAAAAATACCAACTTCTGAATCAGCAAATTCTGACTCGGAAAAATCAGGGCAATCACAGCCTAATGTTGATAGTGGCAAGATTGTAGAACAAGCCAGAAAGAAGTATGATTCAGGAGATATAGTAGGAGCGATCGCACTATTAAAGTCAATTCCGGCAAATGCTTCTTCTGGTATTAAAGAAACAGCTGCCATGATTAACCAGTGGCAACAAGATTGGGCAAAGGCAGATGCTTTATTTAATGACATCAACAAAGCATTAGAAGATGGTCAATGGGATAAAGTTTTAGATTATAAAAACCATCCTGAGAAGTTGCCTAATACTCAGTACTGGCGAAATAAATTAGAACCGTTATTTAAACAAGCAGCGGCAAATCTGGCCAAACAGGTGCTTGACAATACTGAAAAACCAGCGACACAGGATAATTCTCAGCAGGAACTTCCCAATACCAAGAAACCAGCTAATGAGAATAATCCTCAGCAGGAACTTCCCAATACTGACACACCAGAGGCAACTCCTGAAGGTGGGGTGTAGTTGGAAAGATGAGGGGGATGAGGGGGATGAGGGGGATGAGGGGGATGAGGGAGAAATAACAACTAACTCTTAACTCCTAACTCTTAACTCCTAACTCTTAACTCCTAACTTCCCCCAACTGACATAAGGCAGTTTTGTAGCTGTTTGACGAATTTGATTAGTGTTAGCTACTAACTGTCCGCAAGCGTCCCAGCTGCCAGAAATGAACATGTTTCTGGAACCTTCGCCTATGGAAACTGAAGCAGTATAATCACCAATTTGTACTTGCAAGGTTTCCAGATTTATTGTCACGGGTGCTTGGGGATTGGCGGCTACTAAATCTTGTAGTTGTTTAACAGTGGCTGCATCAGCTGTTACACAAGGTATACCCATTGCCACGCAGTTACCGAAAAAGATTTCTGCGAAACTTTCGCCGATGAGGGCTTGAATTCCCCATTTTGCGATCGCTTGTGGTGCGTGTTCCCGCGATGAACCACAGCCAAAGTTACGGTTAACGATTAACACTTTCGCACCCTGATATTGGGGTTGATCAAAGGGATGTTCACCTTTGAGTGCTTTACGGTCATCAATAAAAGCGCCTTCGCCTAACCCATCAAAGGTAACGGCTTTCAAATAGCGGGCCGGAATAATGCGATCGGTGTCTATATCATCACCCACTAAAGGAATACCACGCCCTGAAACTGTTTTAACTTCACTTACCATAATTTTACTGAGATAGCTAGACGAAAATAAATACAATCATCCAAGTTGGGAATAGATAATGGGTAATGGGTAATGGGTGATGGGTAATGGGCCAGATGTGATGACTAATAGTAAAATCCAATTACCAATTACCAATTACCAATTACCTATTCCCCATTCCCAATTCCCAATTCCCCATTCCCAAAATTACAGTAACTCCCGCACGTCGGCAACTTCACCTTTAATTGCAGCTATGGCAACCATTGCCGGACTCATCAGCAATGTCCGACCAGAAGATGAACCTTGTCTACCTTTGAAGTTGCGGTTGGAAGAGGAAGCGCTGATTTGTCTGCCTTGAAGTTTGTCGGGGTTCATGGCCAAACACATCGAACATCCAGGTTCACGCCACTCAAACCCGGCTTCAGTAAAGATTTTATCTAGACCTTCCGCTTCTGCTTCTTGTTTGACTCTTTCAGAACCAGGGACAACAAATGCTTTAATTCCTGCGGCTACGTGACGACCTTGGGCAATTTTAGCAGCTTCTCGCAAATCGCTAATCCTGCCGTTGGTGCAGCTGCCAATGAAGCAGACATCAACTTTTGTACCTTTGATCGGTTGACCGGGTAACAAATCCATGTAGCGGTAGGCTTCTTCAGCTACAAAGCGGTCTTCTTCGGGCAGTTCTTCAGGCTTGGGAACGAACTGATTAATGCCAATGCCTTGACCGGGTGTGATTCCCCAAGTTACAGTCGGGGGAATTTCGGCAGCGTCGAAGACTACAACATCATCGTATTCAGCATTAGCATCGCTCTTAATAGATTCCCACCAAGCGATCGCACTCTCCCAATCTGCATCTTTGGGGGCAAAGTCTCTACCCTTGAGGTAATCATAGGTGACTTGATCAGGATTGACGTAACCGCAACGGGCACCACCTTCGATGGCCATGTTGCAGACTGTCATCCGTTCTTCCATATTCATTTGCTCAAAGGTGGTGCCTGCATATTCATAGGCATAACCGACACCACCTTTCACGCCAAGGGTACGAATGATATGCAAGATGACATCTTTGGCATAGACACCAGGGTTGAGGGTGCCGTTAACTTCAATTTTGCGGACTTTTAATTTCGAGAGGGCGAGAGTTTGGGAAGCGAGAACATCCCTAACTTGACTAGTACCGATGCCAAAAGCGATCGCCCCAAATGCCCCATGACTGGAAGTGTGACTATCTCCACAAGCGATCGTCATTCCTGGTTGTGTCAGTCCTTGTTCTGGGGCAATGACATGAACTATACCCTGATTGCCAGAACCGATGTTATGAAAGGTGATGCCATTTTCTTTACAGTTTCGCTCTAGGGCTTGGATCATTTCTTCTGCCAAGCTATCAACAAAGGGACGTGACTGATTTTCTGTAGGCACAATATGATCTACAGTAGCCACTGTCCGTTCAGGAAACAGTACTTTCAGACCTCGTTCCCGTAACATAGCAAAGGCTTGGGGACTAGTCACTTCATGGATGAGGTGTAGCCCAATAAATAGTTGCGTCAGCCCTGAAGGAAGTGTACCAACGGTGTGTAAGTCCCAAACTTTATCAAACAGGGTACCTTTGCTCATACGTCAATGGTTATTAAACGAGTCAGACTCTTTATGGTATCAAAAAAAGTCAGGCTTGTTCTCTAGGATTTACAGTAATTTTCAAACATTGACTTGTTCTTTGCTAGCTGTCAAAATTTTTACTGAACTCATCAAGTCTTCATCTACTTGAAGTGGGACTTCATTTCCTAGAAGGATAGTAGCGGGAATACTAGAGTCTATAGGGTTGAGCAAGGTGGTTACCTATGAGCCAAAAATCTTCTATTTCCAAGACTTGTGCTTGTTGCCATGTTGCACGCTGCCAGACTGGGGAAGCAGGCAGACTCTTTCTCTGGTTTCCTGTCCCACATACCTTGACAAAAGTTACCTCCTACTTACAAGAGTTCACTTTTGAGTATGAACTGATGCAAGGGCGACCAGGTATGAGTTTGAACTGTAAACCGGGACAAGCCAAAGAAATAGCCCGTAACCTGGCTCAAATACTTACACCGAGAGAATTAACAGAGACGCAAGTCCTTTTCATTCGAGGCGCGATCCAACCTCAACTTCAAGATTTTAGTGATATCGCCTCATTGCAACGCTTCATTAAGTTCAGCCAGTCTGAGTGGTTGGTTGAAATGCTGGCAAGGAAACGATTTACTAATTACTTCCAACCCATTGTCTCAATTAACGATACATCCCAAATTTATGGATATGAATCACTCTTGCGGGGACTGGATGAACAAGGAAATTTAGTTTTGCCAGGGCCAATGCTGGAGTTAGCAAGCGAGGCTGGACTTTTGCCACAACTCGACCGACTTGCACGCCTGGGCACCATCACTCAAGCCACCCGCCATCAAGTTAGGGGACAGATATTCATTAATTTTGCACCAATGGCACTTTATGACCCCGTTTCTTGCCTTCATAGTACGGTGGAAGCAATTGATCAAGCAGGTATTTCCCATGAACGGGTTGTTTTTGAATTTGTGGAGTCGGACAATCCTCAAGACATAAACCATCTGAAGGGGGTGCTTCAATACTACCGGGATAGTGGGTTTTTAGTAGCCCTTGATGACTTGGGTTCTGGCAATTCCAGCCTCAACTTGGTGCATCAGTTACGCCCAGACTTTATCAAGTTGGACATAGGGTTAATTCGAGATGTGCATCAAGACCCGTACAAAGCTGCGATTACTGAGAAGCTTCTAGAAATTACTCAAAAGTTAAACATCCAAACCGTTGCTGAAGGAATTGAATGTATAGAGGAACTGAACTGGCTGCGAGAACGAGGCGCAACTTTTGCTCAAGGGCATTTGATTGCTGGGGCCAGTGCGGTGCCTGTGACTGCAACCCCTAAATTTGATAGACATGGCTTAAATGTTACATCACCACATTCTCAGCAGCTTGTGCAGTGTGTCCAACACCAAACTGAGTCTGAGCGAATTATTGCTGCTGTGACGCAACGCATCCGACAATCGTTGGAATTAAACGAGATTTTGCAAACCACAGCAGCCGAAGTGCAACAATTGTTTGAGGTAGACCGAGTGATCATCTATCAGTTTGCGCCAGACTGGAGTGGGTCGGTAGCTGTAGAATCCTTAGCACAAGGCTGCATGTCCATTCTGGGATTTCACGTGATGGATACATGCTTTCAGTCTACCCATGCGGCTTATTATCAACAAGGCAATAGTAGAGCGATTGAAGACATTGAAACAGCAGGACTATCGCGGTGTCATGTTGGTTTTTTGCGGAGTTTGCAAATCCGGGCTACCTTAGTCGTGCCTATCTTACAGCAAGAGCGTTTGTGGGGACTATTGATTGCTCATCAATGCCATAACACTAGACAATGGCAGCAGTCGGAAATTAACTTGTTTAATCAGCTAGCATCTCAAGCTGCGATCGCTATTCAACAATCAGAACTTTACCACCAATTACAAATAGCAAACCAGGAGTTACAGCGTCTGGCTTCTTTGGATGGTCTGACCCAAGTGGCAAATCGACGCTGTTTTGATGATACTTTCAATGCACAGTGGCAACGATTGACACAAGAGCAAGCCTCACTCTCTTTGATTTTGTGTGATGTAGATTGCTTTAAGCTTTACAATGATACTTATGGACACTTGGCAGGAGATGATGTTCTTAGACAGGTTGCCAAAGCCATCTCTATGGCAGTTAAACACCCTACTGATTTAGTTGCTCGTTATGGTGGAGAAGAGTTTGCTGTCATTGTGCCCAATAGTAATCTGGCAGAGGCTATTGCAGTTGCAAAAGAAATTCAGACGTATGTTAGTGCATTACAACTGCCTCATCTGCATTCTCAAGTCAGTGAATTCATTACCTTAAGTATTAGTGTAGCAACCATTACTCTTCATAGGCAATTCTCTCCTGTAACTTTAATTGCTGCGGCTGACCAAGGACTCTACCAGGCAAAAGCACAAGGAAAAAATTGTGTAGTGCAAATCGACTGTGACAATGCTGACGCTAGGTAGAAGGCTTTTGAGCAGGGGAGTAGGGGGGATGAGGGAGATGAGGGGGAGAATAACTAAAGCAATTGCCAATGTCCAATGTTCATGAAGGCTACTTGGATTTGTGCTTTAGAGAAGCATTGTTCTCATACCTTCAAGCAGAATACCATTTGTATAGACAATTGAGTTGCTGTTCTATCTTTTCGACTTCTTGAGTTTGCAGTTGTTTGTATAGCTTTCTAGATTTCCTGAATAATACCAGAAATTCTCTTTGCTCAGGGGTTAGCTCAACAGATGTTTGTTCATCTTCGTATACAAGCATTTTCCACTCTTCATAGGTGATTTTTTGCTGTGCTTGTTCAAGTTGATCATCAACGGTTGCTAACTCCAGAATTAATTCTTTGGCAGGATGCTGTGCTTTTCCTTGATGAAGTTCTGTAACAGCCTCTTCGTGAATAGACCAATAAAACTCGCCGGCTACGTAGGGATACAGCACAAAGCTGAATTCTTGTACAAACTCATCAGGTAATACAGCCGGTTCTGCACCATCTCGGTGGAATGATTCTGTTTCTATTTGCCACATGTAATCTAAGTGACCAAATGCTTGCCGATAGCCCTCAACTGAGTTACCGAATGGCAGTCTAGGATGTTCAGTTGGGTAGTCTGTACCTGCATCAGGTGCTAAAAACACTACAAAAACGCCGCCTGTCAGCAGTGGCAAATGCTTATACCAACTGTGGACATCTTTAAGATGCTTAACAAATCGCTGGTGTTGATCAATAGTTGGAAGTGGTAGCGATCGCATCAACTCGTCTGAGATGACAATATTAGCTTTTTCCCGGAAACTGCTCAATTTAACTCCATTGGTTAGTTCACAAATCAACAGCGCGATCGCATTCTATCCCAATCCTTCCTTAGCGCCTCTACCGTACTCTGTTACACCACAAGTGTCATTGCCCGTAATTATCTCTAGTTTATGACATTTTTCATGTGTAATTTTTTCACCTATCTGCATATTATGGGTATTTACTATTAATTCTTTGTATGCAACTACACCTTAAAAATTATTGAGAAATTTTCTCTAAATTCATGAGTACAAATTCTTGTCATTTTGTATGTTAGTAGCAATTCATTCATCAAAAATTAAGTAACTCTATTTAGCTTTGGTAAATATAATTGCATATAAATAGTAGTTTAGCTGAAAAAATTTTAAAAATTTTTCTTTGAATTTTGGTTATTTAGGCTCTATAACAGCTATTTTGCGGATATTTAACAATTCCATGTTTGGTAATATTTTTTTGGGTAAGTATATTAATTAACGAAATTATCTGGAGTAATTGCGGTCGTTTTTCAAGACTAAATTGTTACGATTAAGTTTTTTCAGTATTATCTGTGACAGAATCCTAGTGAAATTCATCAAATCTTGAAAAAGAAAAATCAGAGTGGTCTTATGAAAGAGCTAAAGTTTTGTTAAGATGCAAATGCTAGGAGTTTCTTCACGGGAATTATTCACTCAACGCTTGAAGAAGTTAAAAGTACTAGCAGCATAGAATTAAAAAAAGGTGAAGCAATGACCACCTACATTTTCTTTGACGATGCCCTCCGGATGCTTACCAATGCCTTTTTGCTATCAGCAGTGCTGCTAATCGCAGCTTCTGGTATAGGTTTGGCAGTCATCGAAACGATTGAAAAGACAGGAGAACGCTAAATTAAGCCCTGGTGGTTAGTGTACTTTTTGCCGAAAGGCATTGAGTATGGGTGTTCACAGTAAAGTTATCCTGGGAACACTAAAACCAGAAAGTCTCACAGCGTTGCTGTATTACCTGAAAGTAAAGAAACGTAAAGGTGATAGTACCGCACCTGAGACCCAAATCCAGGAGCAAACTACAATGGGTTTATTTGATACAGTACTGGGTAAGCAAAACCAAGTCCAAGAATTATTCAGTCCAGCGGAAGCTTTTGCTGCTATCACCCTGGCCGCGACAGCCTCAGATGGTTATCTTTCTGATGAAGAAGCCCGTGGAATCTCTGCTGCGCTGTCTCGGATGAAGCTTTTTAGAAGTTATTCTGATGAGGTAATGAACAGGCTGTTTGACAAACTCCTAGGCATTCTCCGGCGCGATGGGATCAATACGTTGTTTAATATGGCTAAAGAATCTCTACCCCAAGAGTTGCGGGAAGCAGCTTTTGCAGTAGCGACGGATCTGATCTTAGCCGATGGGATCGTCACTGAAGAAGAACACAGCTTTTTAAATGATCTATATCTGGCTTTGGGTGTTTCCAGTGAGATAGCACTGCAAATAGTGCAGGTGATGTTAATCAAAAACCACGGTTAAGGTGATATTACAGAATAATTCCTCAGTATTGAAAAACTTTGCTGATTTGATATCCAAACAAGGTAAAATAAGGACATATTCCCAGAGCCAATGACCTAATTTAGAGGGTTGAAAGTCCTATCTAGTTGCAAAGAGCGCAAGCCATAATCTCTCAGTAGTTAACCTATAGCCTAGAAAGCAGAGACTAAATTAGCGAGGTCATCACATTAGGAATAAAACTAGTTAAAAAAGCAGTCCTGAAAGCATAAGCACACAGGATAGAGGTTGTGTAGCTCAGCCATAAGGGTAAAACCTTTAAATTAATAATTTGGCTATTTGTCCATATTATTAACAACTATAACCAAGCTATAAATATTATATAAGCCAAGTCTGCCAAAGGAGTTCAGCTTCTTTGGCAATGCTTTTAGGATAATTGTGAAGTGCGATCGCCCCATAATCTGTAAAATATTAACCCTAGTACTTTATATTTTCTTTAAAGAATTAGTAGGATTGAGAGAATTTTCTTTTCCTACTGCGGCAATCAAGCAGCAGATAAATCTGAATGCTTTTGCTTCACAAATTGAAACAATTAATATTTAGCAATAATCTCAACTATCATGTCTTTGTCTGCTAGTCTAACTCAGTTAATTGAAGTTCTCTTGGCTCAGCCTGTAAACTTATCTGAAGCTGCCTTAGCCCAAGTCAGTAGCAAAATACAAACAGACAGCCGGATACTAAAGCCAGGTGAAGTCTTTTTAGCTTTACGAGGTGAAAAATTTGATGGACACGAATTTGTGCCAACGGCTATTGCTAAAGGTGCAACCGCAGCAATCGTTGATTTCGCCTATGAAAATCCAAAAGTACCTGTATTGCAGGTAAAAAACACCCTAGAAGCATATCAGAAAATTGGTAGATGGTGGCGCGATCGCTTCGATATTCCCGTGATTGGGGTAACTGGTTCTGTGGGCAAAACCACAACCAAGGAACTAATAGCCGCAGTTTTAGCAACTCATGGGCAAGTTCACAAAACTTATGGAAATTTCAATAACGAAATCGGTGTCCCGAAAACTTTGTTAGAACTCGATGCCGAACATGACTACGCCGTGATTGAAATGGCGATGCGGGGTAAAGGACAAATTGCCGAACTGACTCAAATAGCGCGTCCCACCATTGGGGTGATTACAAATGTAGGAACGGCACATATTGAATTATTAGGTTCCGAAGTTGCGATCGCTGAGGCTAAATGCGAATTATTAGCCGAAATGCCAAAAGATAGTGTAGCAATTCTCAATCATGACAATCCTTTGTTAATTACTACAGCAGGGAAAGTTTGGTCAGGAGAAGTTTTAACTTATGGCTTGTCTGGCGGTGATATCCAAGGAAACCTAATTAATAACGAAACTGTAGAAGTGGCAGGAATGCAATTGCCTTTACCTTTACCTGGTCGTCACAATGCCACGAATTTTTTAGCAGCTTTGGCAGTGGCGAAAGTGCTGGGTATTGATTGGGCAACCCTGAAAGATGGTGTAATCGTGAATATGCCCACAGGGCGATCGCAGCGGTTTGTTTTGCCTCATGATGTGGTAATCTTAGACGAAACATATAATGCTGCACCAGAAGCTATGGTAGCAGCGTTACAGTTGTTGGCAGACACACCCGGAAAACGCAAAATTGCCGTGTTAGGTGCAATGAAAGAATTAGGAGAGCGATCGCGCTCGTTGCACCAACAAGTAGGGGAAACAGTGCGAAAGTTAAAATTAGACGGTTTGTTGGTATTGGTTGATGGACAAGATGCCCAAGCGATCGCATTGAGTGCCGAGGGGATTCCATCAGAGTGCTTTACCACCCATGCCGATTTAGTTGCCAGATTAAAGACATTTGTCCAAGAGGGCGATCGCTTATTATTCAAAGCTGCCCATTCAGTGGGATTAGACCGCGTTGTCAATCAGTTTCGCTCAGAATTTTCTGGATAAACGGGACTGGGGACTGGTGACTGGGGACTGGTGACTGGGAAAAAATATTAGTTCATCAAACAGTGGTTTTTTCTTAATCCCCAATACCCAATCCCTAATACCCAGTACCCAATCCCCAATCCCCAATACCCAATACCCAATCCCCAATCCCCAATCCCCGATATTTCCGGTAAAATCAAGTTTTGAGGACAGTGGATAGGGAGAAATAGGGGTGCCTACACTCGGCGTAAATATCGATCATATTGCCACCATTCGGCAAGCGCGGCGAACTGTGGAACCTGACCCAGTAGCGGCGGCGGTGCTGGCGGAATTAGGCGGTGCAGATGGCATTACCGTACATTTGCGGGAAGATAGACGGCATATCCAAGATAGAGATGTACGTTTGTTGCGGCAAACAGTGAGAACGCACCTGAATTTAGAAATGGCCGCTACAGATGAAATGCTAGCGATCGCCCTCGATATTAAACCAGATTATGTGACTTTAGTACCCGAAAAACGCGAAGAAGTCACCACAGAAGGCGGGTTAGATATTGTTGGGCAAATTGTTAGAATAGGCGAGATAGTCGATAAATTGCAGGGCGCTGGCATTCCAGTCAGTTTATTTATCGACGCTGAACCAGCACAAATTGAAGCATCTGTCAAGGTGCAAGCACGGTTTATTGAACTGCACACAGGACAATATGCTGAGGCTGGGGATGAAACTAAGCGTCAGCAGGAATTAGCTGTGTTAGCTAAAGGGTGCGAACAAGCAATTAAATCTGGATTGCGAGTCAACGCTGGTCATGGGCTGACTTACTGGAACGTCTATCCGGTGGCTGCACTTCCAGGAATGGAAGAACTGAATATTGGTCATACCATTATCAGTCGGGCAGCATTAGTAGGGATAGAACGAGCAGTCCGCGAAATGAAACAAGCGATACGCAAAAATGGGGACTAGGGACTGGGAATTGGGAATTGGGAATTGGGAATTGGGAATTGGGAATTGGGAATTGGGAATCGGTAGTTATTTATTCTCCCTCATCCCCCTCATCTTCCTCATCCCCTTATCCCCCTCATCTCCCCATCCCCCATCCTCTTCAAACCTAGAGGGGTTGTAACTGCGAAATCCTGTATTTGGAGTCAATTTTTCAACAAAGACTTCTATGAGTGCAACACAGTCTAACAACCTTCCACTTTGGGTACAAGATAGAGATCGGGTGATTGCCGAAAGTACTGGTGTCCAGTGGCGATATCAAACACCTCCAGATTATTCTCGCTCTAAAGAGAATCTTGCAAAAGAAAGTACACGCAATCACCTTGAGGGTACATTAGAAGCGATCGTGCAAAACTTAGTGAGAACCTTCGAGATGGAGGTATCATTTAAGACGAATCCTCAACAGTGGTTGTCCATTGTGAATGACAAGTTTCGTGTGAGTACCAATGGCGGATCTGAGTACACAGCAACAGATTTGGCAGCACAAGGTACTTACAATTTATTCATGGCTGATTCCCAGCATTACAAAGCTTCAGTTGAAAGCTTTGAATCATCAGCACAAATCTTCCACACAACCTTTCCTCAAGGATTTCCTTGGGAGGTATTGGAAGTGTTCTCAGGGCCACCAAACGTCACATTTAAGTGGCGACACTGGGGACATTTTAACGGTGCATATAAAGATTATGCACCCACAAAACAGACAGTGGAAATTATTGGCATGAGCATTGCCCGTGTCACCGATGACTTGAAGATTATTTCTTTGGAACACTATTTTGACAACACCCTGTTTTTAGAGAAGCTAACAGCTGGTGGAAAACAGACAAATAGTGAAGGCCAGGGGAGTGCTTGTCCCTTCAGTTCTTGGTTCCAAAAATTCCACAAGAGTTAGATGCTAGGGGTACAGTTTTTCTCCTGTACCCTGTAATTATTCATTAGTAAGCAAAGGATGAAAATGCAAACATATTATTACGTTTTGGCAAGTAAACAGTTTCTGGTAGATGAAGAACCAATACATGAAGTGCTGAAAGAACGCACGCGTCACTATCACGAACAAGAAAAAGAAATTGATTTTTGGTTGGTGCAAAAACCAGCTTTCTTGGAAGCACCAGAATTGGCAGAAGTAAAGGCAAAGTGTCCCAAACCGGCAGCGGCGATTATTTCCACTAATTCCCAATTTATTACCTGGCTCAAACTGCGATTAGAATACGTGATTACAGGAGAATTTCAAGCTCCTTCTCAAACAATTCCCAATCCTTTAGCATCTCTTACCACTGTGTCCTGATATAGTCAATAGTTAATGGTCAAGAGTCAATAGTCCATAATTATTACTGTTGACTAATGACTATTGACTATTGACTAATAGCTAAATAACATCTTTTAACAAATCCAGTTTATGCATCCCAATTCTGTGCAGAAATTTGAGACTTTATTCAGTGCTTTAGGAGTAGCGATCGCGGGTTTAATGGGTAGTATAACTTCTGCGGTTGCACAAACTACTCTTCCCGTTTGTCAACCGCCGGCTGCTGGAGAATATCTTTTACTGGTAGTCAGCCCTACGGCAAATAATCAAAAGCAACTGCGTAGCGCTTTACCCAATGAACTGCAAACCACAACCTGCCGATATCTCACTGAAACAGTGACGCGGATAGGGGGATTTAAAAAGATTGACGATGCTAATCGTTGGGCGAGATATATCAATAATATTGTCGGGCTGTCTGCCATCATCACCACACGACCTGCTGATACAGCACAATCACAACCTTCTTCCCCACCTCAAACAGTTAGCTATAATCCCCAAGCACTGGGAGAAGGTTATGCCGTATTGGTGGATTATTTTAACCGTCCAGAACTAGCAAATAGTGTACAACAAACTGTGGGGGGTAACGTGGGTTTTGCTTCTTATGGACAACGCCCCTACTTGTTAGCAGTTTATACCACCAACCAACAAGAAGCATACAGCACATTACAAAAGCTCAATGATCGCGGTTTTTTTGCTGTCTTGGTAGATAGTCGTAAAGTAGTACTACTGCGGTCGGTTGTGCGGTTGCAGTAGTTAGGCAGTTGTCAGTTGTCAGTTGTGAGTCAGTGCGGTCTTGGGGGTTTCCCCCATGAGCAACTGGCGATCTTCGCAGCGTTAGCGAGCCTGCGAGTGTCACCCGTAAGGGTCAGTTGTCAGCTGTCAGTTGTCTGACAATTGACTTTAGGCTGTTGACTAGTAAGCATAAGCAGACCTGGCTAACCAATAGATGGTAATACCTAAAGCCGACCCAGCTATTACTTGTACTGGTGTATGTCCTAGCAATTCCTTGAGGCGGTCTTGGCTGAAGTCTGGTTTTTCATGAAATAATTCATCAATCATTTGATTGAGGATACGAGCTTGTTTGCCGGCTGCTTGGCGAACTCCTGCGGCATCGTACATGACAATGATGGCAAAAACTGTAGCCAAAGCAAAATCAGGAGATGCCCAACCAAGTGTTTGCCCAACACCAGCGGCTAAAGCCGTAACTAAAGCTGAGTGGGCACTGGGCATCCCTCCGGTTGTGACTAAAACACGCACATTGAGTTTGCGATGTTTAATCAGCTCGATTACAAGCTTGAGTGCTTGAGCAATTAAACAAGCTACCAGAGCAACCAGCAGCACCCGGTTGTCTAAAATGTCGCCTATGTCCTGCATGGTGTTTTGGTATTGACTTAGTGATTGCGACTGGTGATATAGTGAGCGATCGCTTGAAGTGGTTGTGCTAGTTCCCCAAAAGGTTCTAATTCTGCACAAGCTGCCTCAATTAGCTGCTGGGCTTTGGCACGGGATTCCTCAATGCCCCACAGGCTGGGATAAGTGACTTTCTTGGCTGCTATATCCTTACCAGCACTTTTACCCAGCTGTTCTGTTGTTGCAGTGATATCCAGAATATCATCTACAATCTGAAATGCTAGTCCGATATTCTGAGAATAGCGAGTCAGCCGTTGCACATCTTCAGATGAGGCCCCAGCCACAATTCCGCCACAAACCACAGAGGCTTCTAACAAAGCAGCTGTTTTATGATTATGAATAAAATTGAGGGTTTCTAGGGAAATATCTGACTTACCTTCTGAGTCGAGATCAACCACTTGACCACCAACCAAACCAGCAGCCCCTAGTGCGCGTCCGAGTCGAGCAATTACCTGCAAAACTCTATCTCTGGCAACGCTTTGGGGGGTTTGAGTGGCAACAAATTCAAAAGCTAAAGCCAACAGACCATCACCAGCTAAAATGGCGATCGCTTCATTGTAGACCTTGTGATTTGTCAGCTTACCACGACGGTAATCATCATTATCCATTGCTGGCAGGTCGTCGTGAATCAGCGACATTGTGTGGATCATTTCCACTGCACAAGCTGCTGGCATTGCCATGTCGATTGTGCCACCAATCATTTCACAGGTAGCAAGGCAGAGAATGGGACGCAAGCGCTTACCTCCAGCTAATAGCGAGTAGCGCATCGATTCATAAATCTTTTCTGGATAAATGACGGGTATAGCCTGATCCAGAGCTGCTTCACAAATCTTTTGTCGCTCTTTGAGATAGGCTAATAAGTTAAAAGTCGCTTTCTCCGGCATCTTCTGAAGGTTATCGGCTGCTACCATTCTTCAATTCCTTTATTTTTGGGCTTTTAGCTATTTGTCGTATACGTGACAATTTTAAGGTGCTGTGGAGCTGAAAAAGTGATAACTAAGATGAGGAGTTCAAAATTAAAAATTAAAAATTTATAACTCCTAACTCCTAACTCCTAACTCCTAACTCCTAACTCCTAACTCCTAACTCCCAACTCCCAACTCCTAACTCCCTACCTTCCTGAAATAGCTGGTAACTGTGTTTTGCAACAGCAAAGCTACAGTCATAGGGCCAACACCACCAGGAACAGGGGTGATAAATTCTGCCACCCCAGCAATTGATTCTAAATCCACATCGCCAACTAAGCGACTATTGCCACTTGCATCAGTAATGCGATTCATCCCCACATCTACCACAACGGCGCCAGGTTTCACCATGTCAGCAGTGATTAATCCTGGACGACCGGCGGCAGCAATAAGAATATCGGCATTTTTGGTGATAGCGGTGAGGTCTTGCGATCGCGAGTGAGCAATGGTGACAGTAGCATCTGCTTCTAGTAGCATTAAAGCCATGGGCTTACCCACCAAAATACTACGTCCCACTACCACAGCTTGTTTTCCTCTTAAGGGTATTTCATATTCCTGCAACAGCCGCATTACCCCAGCTGGTGTACAACTGCGTAAACCCACTTCGCCCCGTACCAGTCGCCCCAAGTTCACAGGGTGTAGTCCGTCGGCATCTTTATCGGGGTCTATTTGATGCAGCAGAGTCACAGCATCCAAGTGGTCAGGTAAAGGTAGTTGCACGAGAATACCATCCACCTGTTCATCTTGGTTGAGTGCCGCAATTACTTGCTCTAGTTCCTTTTGGGTGGTTTCTGCTTTAAAGTGCTTACCAAAAGAAGCAATGCCCACTTTAGCACAAGCTCGCTCTTTATTGCGTACATATGCAGCTGATGCTGGATTATCGCCAACCATCAACACCGCTAAACCAGGGGGGCGTCCAATTTTAGCTTGTGATTCTCTAATGCGACTAGAGAGTTCTTGGTGAATTTTTGCGGCTAAAGCTTTACCATCAAGAAGTTTGGCAGTTTTTGTTTCCATGAGAATTAACAGAAGATTCGCCTTGACTCCACATTTGAGTTATTTGTAGCGCAGTCAACACTGACAAATAACTCTTGAGTGTTGACTATTATGGTATTGCCGTTTCATGCCGTAGCGTCTCTCCAACCACAAGACCACAATGTTTATCTTCTCATGGGGAATGGGGAATTGGGTATTGGGTATTGGGGATTGGGGATTGGGGATTGGGGATTGGGAATTGGGAATTGGGCATGGGGATTGGGGATTGGGTATTGGGGATTGGGGATTCGGGATTGGGTATTGGGGATTGGGCATGGGGATTGGGTATTAGGAAAAAAACTTTGATGAACTAATATTTTTTCCCAGTCACCAGTCCCCAGTCACCAGTCCCCAGTCCCTTTTGTTAGCTTTAAACTGGCGACAATACAAGCATTGATGTAAAAATTTGCTCAACTCATAGCCTTCATGCAAAAAGCGAAAAATTTTTACCTTTTGTTCTGGGACAGGCACAGGATTATTCCCTACCGCTTAGGATTTACCTTGTTTGTGATAGCGGGACTTTGTAGTTGTGGTTCCTTAAACGTGCTTGGCTTGAAAGCCAGCAACTTCAGCTTTGGCAGTAATGTCACACCGATTCGGGAAATTAAACCACAACAAAACAAACAAACTACAGTTTACATCCAAGGGAAAGTGGAAAAGCGAGTGCCCCTAATCAAGCGGTGGGCGTATCAAATTAATGATACAACTGGCAAAATTTGGGTTGTCACGAATCAAAGCAATCTCCAACAAGGAGCAGAAGTAGTTTTTAAGGGTAAAGTTCGTTACCAAAGTATATCTTTAGCAAATCAAGAATTTGGGGAAGTTTATATAGAAGAAGAGTAATATTTTTGACTAAAAGTTTAGTGAAATTTATGAATAATCAACAAGTGCATGTAGCGATCGCTATTCTTTACCAACAAGACAAGTTTCTTATGCAACTGCGGGACAATATCCCCAATATTGCTGCTGCTGGTTGTTGGGGGCTATTTGGCGGGCATATCGAACCCGGTGAAACGCCAGAGGTAGCAGTAAAGCGAGAAGTTTTAGAGGAAATTGGCTATGAGTTACCGCCCTTTTATGAATTCGGCTGTTATCCAGATGAAAAAGTTATCAGACATGTTTTTCATGCACCACTGTTAGTGGAATTAAATCAACTGGTTTTGAATGAAGGTTGGGATATGGGGTTATTGACACCAGCAGATATTCGCCAAGGTAGCTGTTATTCGCAAAAGGCTGGTGAAGTGCGACCTTTAGGGCCGATGCATCAGCAGATTATGTTGGATTTTATCGAGAAAAATCCACATAGCATTTAACCAAGAGAATCCTTTTTTGAACACAGGTGACAGCATTTCCCAGTTGCCCATTTGGGAATCGTCTGGAAAATGCTGGAAAATATAGATATTGCCATACATTTGAAAATCAACTATGACTGAAGCCAAATCTACTAGTACAATACGCCGGGGAAGAATCTTCCCTGAAATTCAGTGGACAGAAGAACAAAAAGTCCAATGGAAAGCTGAACGTGAAGCATTTAAAAAACGCTGTCAAGCAATTTTTACTCAGGTACAACCGCAATTCATTAAAACTCACTACAACTGGTACATGGCAGTTGAACCAGAAAGTGGAGAATATTTTATTAATGAGGATGCATTAGTAGTTGCACATCAAGCACATGAAAAATACCCCAATGCTAGACTGCACGTCTTCCAAATTAATGAAACTGGGGTATGCGGCAGGATATGATTGTTGGCAAGTTTGGTGATGAGGATGAATTATTTTTTGAGATAGAATTAATAGCTGCTGATGGACTAGAAATATCGGTAGATGCACTTTTGGATACAGGATTTTCTTGGTGGTTGGCAATTAATAATCAAGATTTAGAAGCTCTTGATTGGATTTATCTTGAACAACAAACAATGCAAACAGCCCAAGGAGATGCAGAATTTGACATTTATTTAGGAAAAGTACGAATTGACAAAGAAGATTTTGATATTCCTGTCCATGTAGGGCAAGGACTGTCAGAAGTTTTACTTGGTCGTCAGTGGTTAAAAAATCGACGGTTGGTGGTGGATATGCCATCCAACGTGTTGACGTTGGAATAATAGTTACAGCAATGCCCAATTCCCTATTCCCAAGAGGCAAAATAAAGTTAGATATCTTGTGGAGTCACCACTAATGCAATCAGCAAACAAACTGCCGCGATGGTTAACTTTCGGATTGGCATTTCCTATTGCCATTCTCAATGGTTGGCTATTGCTCCAGGTTGTACAGTATTTTCAACCCCTGGTGAGTGTTTTTGCCGCCGCCACCCTGCTAGCTTTTGTTTTAAACTACCCAATTCAGTTTTTACAGGCAAAGGGGGTAAAACGCTACGTGGCAATTGGGGGAGTTTTACTGTTGACTGTGGTGATTTTAGTGGGTTTAGGCATCACTTTGGTTCCCCTAATCCTACAACAACTCAATGAACTGGCTAACATTTTGCCCAGTTGGATTGATTCTGGCACTCAACAATTGCAAAATTTCCAAGAATGGGCTTTAAATCAACAGCAAATTCCCATTAATTTCAGCGGCTTATTTACCCAACTTCTCGACCGATTATCTAGCCAGCTACAGACATTTACTGGTCAAATTCTGAGCTTTGCTGTGGATACTATCAATGTTGTTGTCAACGTGCTGCTGGCGGTGGTGCTAACTATTTATATGATATTGAATGGCGATCGCCTGTGGGATGGAGTTTATCAGTGGTTCCCCTCTTACATTTCGTCAAAAGTGCGACACTTGTTGAGAAAAGATTTTCAGAATTACTTTATCGGTCAGGCAACACTGGGTGCTGTACTGGGAGTAACAATTACACTGGTGTTTGTGGCGCTGCGAGTTCCCTTAGCTTTACTTTTCGGCATTGGCATTGGTTTCTTCTCTCTGTTCCCCTTTGGCACGGGTATAGGTATTGCCATAGTTAGTTTATTAGTAGCGTTGCAAAACTTTTGGCTGGGAGTAGAAGTTTTAGTTGTAGCTGTAGCAATTGATCAGGTAAATTCTAATTTTGTCGCACCGCGCATTCTGGGCGATTTGACTGGCTTAAATCCGGTGTGGGTAGTAATTTCCTTGTTGGTGGGAGCTAAATTAGGAGGAGTGCTGGGTTTGCTAATTGCCATTCCCACAGCCAGTTTTATTAAGGATATTGCAGATAGCTGGCGTGCTGGGGCTTTTTATCAGTTACCTGATATTGAGTCAGAACCTGCAAAGGTCACAAGTGATACCGCAGGAACTCATAACTAGTCATTAACTACGTACATCAAGACGAATAAAAACCCTTTGTGTCTTCGTGTCTTTGTGGTTCACAGTTTTTTACCACAAAGGCACAAAGGCACAAAGTAATTTTAAGTCAGCTTTTCATTGCTTTGGTAGAGTTTGACTAGAGGTAAACCTCTTTTGGGAATACTGCTGACAAAAAGTTGTCTAATATCATCTGATATATACGAAAACAATAAACTCAAAACAGCAATTATTGTTGATAATAGCACTAGTTTTAAGGGAATCTCTATCAAGAGAAAAACCAATGTTAAAAGTGCAAATGTAAAAGTGCTGATATTACAAAATACTCGTGTTTTATCTAGCAAAATCATTGAGTTACGACAACTAGGACAGTGCTTAGTATGCCTGTGCCATCTATCGTAGAGTTGTTCCTCATTTAATTGTGTGAGACTTTTTTCTACACCCACTTGCCATGCTGGATGACCTCCTGCAAATTCGTCTAGCCACTTCCTAAAAGTGATAATGCCTACATCAGAGGGGGCAGGCAAAAAGTATGCATTTTGCCATTTTTTATCTATTGATGACTGATTCACTTCTTGAGAGTGCATAGCGGATAAATCTTGGTCGTTGAGTTTGTATGTCGATAAATGCTGTAATCCTATTTGCAAATCTTTTGGCAGCATTGACAACAAAAAGCTATTTTTAACTGAATTATATTCAGCAATATATTTGACAATGTAGCGACAGTAACCTGGTTGCGTAGGAATAAAATACGCTTGCAATAAGGTAGTTTTGCCGTTGGGATAACGGTATATTGTACTGTTACAGCAGGGTGGAATAAACCTGCGTATGGCATCCATATCTTTGTTGAAGAGATTGTAGCCTTGATGTTTGAGTGTAAAACCTCCTTCAGCAGATATTTCTCCCACAGCTACAAAATTTTGCATGGGCACGGCCATTTTAGGAGAAAAAGTCTCTATTCCTTCATGAAGAAATTCGGCATGAGCAGGATCAAAAGTACTTTCAACAGATACTGTGTAAGTTGCGGGAACTTCTATCATGCTCCACGGGATGGAAGATATATCAAATTCAGATTCAGATAAATCAGATAAAATAGCTGGGTGTTTTAAGGTAGAATCCTCGAAGGCGGTTGCACTATTATCTGGCCATATCCAAAGTAATTCCTGAGTAACTTGTGTGGGATATGTAGTAATTTTAGACCTGAAACTATCACAAGCAGTTGCTTCTACCTGGCTGCCTGCTAACATAGGTATTTTAGTGCATTTACCTTCACCGTTAAAACACCATCCATGATGTCTACACATCAAGTTTCCATCTTCATTGATGCTTCCCATGGATAGCTGTACCAGCTTGTGAGGGCAAACATCATCCATGGCTATCCACTTGTGATTTTTGTCTCTCCAAATCACTAATTTTTTGCCAAGAAGTGTGACAGGAGTAGGACTAGATGTATCCAAGTAGCTTAAGGGACTAATGGGATACCATTGCTGAGTCCATGAAAATTGAGTTGCCATAAGAAGAACTATGAATTTATCTTTGAAACAGAATCTTATTTAAGAATCTTTTAGATAAACTCATAGAATTGTTCATGAATCCTGAGAGGGAATTAGGGAAAAAGTTTTGGATATATAGCTGGGGACTAGGGACTAGGGATTGGGGACTGGGTGAAAAGTCTTTTTGTGTCTAGATTTTATTATCTGTTGATGTCCTAACACTACTGGCGACAGCTATATGTTATGGCTAGGGACTAGGGACTGGGGACTGGTGACTGGGTGAAAAGTCTTTTTGTGTCTAGGTTTTATTATCTGTTGATGTCCTAACACTACTGGCGACTGCTATAGTTGTTAGTTGTCAGTTGTTAGTGGTCAGTTGTCAGCGGTCAGGAGTTATTTCTCCCTCATCTCCCTCATCTCCCTCATCTCCCTCATCTCCCTCATCTCCCCAATCCCCATTGCCCCTAATCCCCACTCACGAGCGGTCGTGGGGGCCCCGAGTTCCCCAGTCCCCAGTCCCCAGTCCCCAGTCCCCAGTCCCCAATCCCCTAAGTACGTCTAACATTCAAGCAACACCATTCTTTTCTTTTCCAGAGGGTGGCAACAACCCAACCATGTTCTTCTAAGGCATCAGCAACTGCTTTGGATTGTTCTAGTAATATGCCGCTGAAAATAGCCCATGTACTTGGTTTGGCGATCGCAGTGATTTCTGGAATTAATTCGATAATTACATTAGCCAAAATGTTGCAGACTATACCATCAACTGGTTGTCTACCGATTAGTCTTGTCACCATGTCTACGCTACCTTCGGCTGGGATCAACCGTTCTGGACTAATGTCGTTCAAGGCACGATTACTAAAAGTTGATTGTACTGCTAAGGGGTCAGTATCTACTGCGTAGACTTTCTCTGCTCCTAACAGCACTGCTCCGATAGAAAGTATACCAGAACCACAACCAATATCCGCAATTACTACAGGCTCATGTCTGCTAGTCTTTCCGGCAAAAGCTTCTGGTAAATCGGTCATCCGCATTTCTAGTGATTCTAAACACAACTGAGTTGTGGCATGGGTTCCCGTGCCAAATGCTACTCCTGGGTCTAAGCGAATCACTAACCTTTCTGATGTTGCTGGTAATGGTAGCCATGCGGGGTTGATGAGGAAGCGATCGCCTATTTCTTGCGGTTGCCAATGTTGTTTCCAGCTACTGGCCCAATCTTCCTCGTCAATTAAGCGCCAGTGCAGGTTAGGAACAGATAATCCTACACACAATGCATCTTGACGCAGCCACAACGACAGGGCAGCAAAATCTAGTAGCTGTGCTTGAAATCTCGGTAGGTAAGCCCTAATTATACAGGAATTACCTTTTGTTTCACTAGCTGTACCACGGCTACCAAAATTTTCCAGTCGCCAAAAGACGGAATCTTCCAGCGCCGGCTCACATAAAATTTCTAGTTCCCACCAAGTGTTTGCCATAAAATAATTAAAAATTAAAAATTAAAAATGATGAGCTGATTCTTCATTTTTAATTTTTAATTTTTCATTCTACAGTGTGACTGTAAACGCGTCTCGAATTCCAGGGACTTTGGTAATTTCAGACAAAATCCCATCGGGTAAGGGGTCGTCGATACTCAAAGCCATGACCGCATCACCACGCACGATTTTGCGGCCTACCTGCATACTGGCAATATTGACATTAAAGCTGCCCAGTAGGGAACCTAGTTTGCCAATAATTCCTGGCATGTCACGGTGCAGAGTAAACAACATGTATTTGCTTGGTGGTACGTTGATTGGGAAACCATCAACGTCGGTGAGGTGGATTTCTTTGTCGCCTAACAAAGCGCCTGTGACGGAATGAGTACCTAAAGTACCTGTGGCTTCTAGATGCAGTGAGCCGGCGTAGTCACGAGCTGAAGCATCGCGGGTTTCAATGACGCGAATTCCTCTTTCTTTGGCTTCGATGCTGGCGTTGACATAATTTACCCGTTCCCGTAGGGCTTGGTAAAGTAGTCCTTTGAGGGATGCAACTACTAAAGGCTGACTTTTGTTAGTTGCCAATTCACCTTGCAGTCGGACGTTGAGTAATTCGACTCGTCCGCCGGCTAGCTGTCCTACCAAGTTACCCAAGGTTTCAGCTAGCTGCATGTATGGTTTGAGTTCTTCAAGGACATCGGGGCCGAGTCCGGGTATATTCACTGCTGAACGGGCGGGTAGTCCTAGAAGTACGTCACGAATTTGTTCGGCTACGTCTATGGCTACGTTTACCTGGGCTTCGGTGGTGGATGCGCCTAAGTGGGGGGTGAGGATCATTTCTTTTCCTAGCGATCGCAATTCTGATTCACCCAATGGTTCGCTCTCGAATACATCCAAGGCTGCACCTGCAATTTTACCTGCTTTAATAGCTGCTGCTAAAGCTGTTTCTTCAATAATGCCACCACGAGCACAGTTAATAATCCGGGCGGTGGGTTTCATCTTCGCCAAGGTGACGGCGTTAATTAAGTGGGTGGTTTCTGGTGTTTTGGGAATGTGGAGTGTGATGTAGTCTGCTTGAGTGAAAAGCAAATCTAAATCCACCAACTGACAACCAATTTGTTCGGCTCGTTCTGCGGAAATAAAGGGGTCGTAAGCTAGAAGTTTCATCCCCATTGCTTTGGCTACAGTGGCTACATGAGAGCCAATTTTACCCAAGCCAACAATACCAAGGGTTTTTTTGTAAACTTCTGCACCGATAAAGCTGTTGCGATCCCATGCGCCGCGTTTGACTGAGGCGTTAGCATCGGGGATGTGGCGAGACAAAGCCAACATCATGGCCAGGGCGTGTTCGGCAGCGGCAATGGTGTTACCTTCTGGAGAATTGACTACTACAATTCCTCGGCGTGTGGCTGCGGGAACATCCACATTATCTACACCTACACCCGCACGTCCAATAATTTTCAACTGTGTACCAGCTTCAATAATTTCTTGGGTAACACGGGTGCCAGAGCGAATCATCAGTGCGTCGTATTCGCCAATAATTTCTACTAGTTCTGCTGGTTTTAGACCTGTTTTGACATCTACAGTCGCAACTTGGGAAAGAATGTCAATTCCAGCCTGGTCAATGGTATCGGAGACAAGAACCTTGGACATGATTAATTCATTTTAAAGTTAGAGGTTTTGCTGCACAAGACTTTTTAGTTTAGTCTTTATCCGTGGCAATTTAGCAAAAATTATGCGTTTTTATATCAATTTAACTTTCACTCACGTCCTGTAATATATAGTATCAGAATGACAGTTGAGGGGATGCGATCGCGCTGTCTGTTGGTATTGAAACATGAGTGGCTGTGTATGCCACTCTGAGGGTCAATATAAACCATAACTAGTGTCAAAAAGCAATATATTTATTAATAGTTAAGAGTTACCAAATGTACGGATGAATTGGGCATAGGGCATGGGGCATGGGGCATGGGGAAGAATTTAACAATGCCTTATGCTTGGCGGAGGGTGTGTTGTCGGGAAGCGCAACGCACCATTACTGATTTATCGGTGCATTAGGATTAACGCCTATAAAACTCCTTATTGGGATTTGGGCTTTTGGTGAATGGGGGGCGATCGCTTTTCAACTGAGCAAATGGTTATAATTCAGGCAAAGCCGCGAAGTATGCTTTGAGTATTGGGGAAACCAGCCATGTTAGAGTACAACTTGCCCAGGTACTTACCCTCAGCCGAAGAACTACCAGATTCAGATGAAACGCCAGTGGATAACGAACTGCAAGAATTGATACCAGGCTTGCTGAAGGCGATACTGTTGCTGTTGTGGGCAGAACGCATGGATTGGTTGTTTGGCATAGATATGGGGATTTATTATCATCCTGACAAACCAGCAATTGTGCCAGATGGTTTTTTAAGCTTGGGGGTAGAGCGGTTTTATGATGAAGAGTTGCGTCCCAGTTATGTGTTGTGGGATGAAAACGTTGTACCAATTTTGGTGTTAGAAGTAGTTTCCCAAACTTATCGTAAAGAATACACCGATAAATTGCATGAGTATGAAGCCTTGGGTGTACTTTATTACGTGATTTATTCTTCACGCCGTCGTCGCAAACCGCGTTTAGAAGTGCATAAGTTAGTCAATGGTAAGTATGAATTGCAAGAGGGAAACCCAGTTTGGCTACCAGAAATCGGACTGGGGATCGGTTGTGAACGCGGGAACTATAGCGGGGTGACGCGGGAATGGTTGTATTGGTATGACGAACAAGGACAACGTTATCCTACTCCTTATGAGCAGCTTCAGCAAGAACGCCAACGCGCAGAACAAGAACGCCAACGCGCAGAACAATTGGCAGAACAATTAAGGGCGCTGGGGATAGATCCTGATAATCTACCCTAAGTAGTGGCGTGGCAAGCCTAAAGTAGTGCAATAAAAATAAATCTTGTGGGGTGGGCGTCTCGCCCGCCCTTGCTTGGGGCGGACAAGATGTCCACCCCACAAGTAGTAGTAATTTATTTCTTGGTAATCCCTAAGCTAGGAATAGCTTCAGTTGATACTAATGACAGCTGTACGCCTCTACTCATGTATCAGGAATTTCGTGAAACAGCATAACACTCAGGTTTCTTGAATAACTTTGACATTCGGAAACATTACTCAAGGTAGTGTATATACTCGTATTCAAAAGCTCAGTGGACGCGAGTATGATATTTGAATGGTTCACTACCTGGGTAGCTACAAAAGCAGTTGGTTTCCTTGTCAAGACTATTATCAGCGAAGATTTTCTCAAAGATTTAGTCAAGGACTACGCTAAAGATTTTTTCAAATATATCTTTAATAATGCTGTCACCGCACCTTTTAAACGAGAACCGCTGGATAAAGCTGTAGTCATGGCGTTGACAGAATTTTTGCAACTGATGCAAGACGATTTAGAATATGTGGGACTGAGTGAAGATGATATTAAAAAGTATACGCAGCCGATAAAGCAATTTCTCAAGCATCAAGAAGTTAAAGTCATTTTGGGAAATGCTTTTAAGCATGATTGTCAGACTATAGACACGAAGAAATTACAAGCAATTTGGTATCAACTTAATTCTTCATCGGCGTTATCAGATGATTTTAACTGGCAAGTAATTGGTAAGAAATATTTAAAAAAGGTTCAAGACATTATTCGAGAAGTTCCAGAACTGCGAGATATTCTTGATTCTTGGAATTTGGAAAAAATCAAACAAAACACCACAGAAATTGCTGGCATTATCCCGCAATTTGATTTAGAACGCTATCAAGAAGGCATTCGTGAGCGTTACGGCAAGTTGAAATTAGAAAGTTTAGATACCACTGGTTACGCTTATAACGATTTGAAGTTATGGCGGATGTTTATTGCTCAGAATGTGCGTAAAGTTCACCAAGTTCTACCACAAGTTCACGAACTGCCTAAAGAACATCTGAGACGCTTGCGAGAAACTAACCAATTAGAGGCAGAAGTTGCACTTGAAGAGTTAGAACGTCAAAAACGAGTTTATTTTGAACAGCCGATACGCTCAGTTTTAGATGTTGTGAATGATCAACATTATAAATATGTTGTGATTTTAGGCGACCCTGGTTCAGGTAAGTCTACGTTGTTGCAATATTTGGCTTTGAATTGGGCAGAGTCACCCTTGAATAATTCTATCTCTCTGCCAATTCCTGTCTTAATTGAATTACGCACTTATATGCGGCGGTGGTGTAATAATGAATGTCAGAATTTTCTAGAGTTTCACCATCAATGTAGCGGTGTCATTGCTCACCTCAATCAGCATCAATTACATGAACAGTTAAAAGCTGGTAATGCTTTAGTGATGTTTGATGGTTTAGATGAAGTCTTTGATCCTGGTTTGCGAGAAGATGTCATTACTGATATTCATCGCTTTACTAATGACTATCCAAATGTGCAGGTAATTGTTACTTCACGAGTGATTGGCTATAAACCACAACGTTTGCTTGATGCTGGTTTTCGTCATTTCATGTTGCAAGATTTAGACTCAGAACAAATTCAAGATTTTATTTGTCGTTGGCATGAGTTAACTTTTAGCGATGAAGCGGATAAACTGAGAAAACGGGAAAGACTGAAAAGAGGGATTGCCAATTCTAAAGCAATTACAGAATTGGCGGGAAATCCCTTGTTGTTGACGATGATGGCCATTTTGAATCGCAATCAAGAATTACCAAGAGATAGAGCGGAACTTTATAATCAAGCTTCGCGGGTATTGTTGCATCAGTGGGATGTGGAACGGGCTTTAGTGGAAGATAAAAGATTAGACCCAAAAACGATAGATTATAAAGATAAGCAAGCGATGTTACGTCAAGTTGCTTATTTTATGCAAACTGGTGAAAAAGGTTTGGCTGGCAATTTGATTAGTGCAGGGAATTTAGAGAAGATTCTCACTGATTATTTAAAAACTATAGAATATGACAAACCCAGAGAAGCAGGGCGGGTGATGATTAATCAACTGCGGACTCGCAACTTTATGTTATGTTTCGTAGGTGCAGATTATTATGCTTTTGTACATCGGACTTTTTTAGAATATTTCTGTGCTTGGGAGTTTGTCTGGCAGTTTAAAGAATCGCAAACGCTGTCTATTGAGGGACTGAAGCAAGATGTTTTTGGTCAACATTGGCAGGATGAAACATGGCATGAAGTTTTACGACTGATTATGAACATGATTGAGCCTAAGTTTGCAGGTCAAATTATTGATTATCTAATTGAAATATCCGATTATCTCATTAATGAAATTGGTGATGAAAAAGAATATACTGACCTACTTTTTCTCGCATCTGAGTGCATTTCAGATGTGAGAAACCGCTCTGTAATTGCATCAACTGATAATAGACTACTTAAATACCTAAAAAGCTTAACGCAGTATTATGCTCCCTACAGTCCAGAAGATGTTATTTATGCATCTACAGACCAGGCTACTTTAATTCAGAATATTCGTACTAAGGCAGTTTCAGTCGTTACAACTATATGGAGAAACCATGTGGAAACATTACCTTGGCTAAAAACTTTAGCGAAGTCTGGTTTTAATGGAGATGATGGAAACACACAAGCTAAGGCAGTACGGGAGTTAGTCCAAGGTTGGAAAGATGACCCAGATACTTTGCCAATTCTTAAATCCCTTGCTCAGTCTATTGATCATAGAGATAACATATCTGCCTATGCAGCAATACAAGAATTAGCTCAGGGTTGGAAAGATGACCCCCAGACTTTGCCAATGCTCAAATCCCTTGCTCAGTCTAGTAATGATAGTTCTTTACAGAATATGGCAGTGCGAGAGCTGGTGCGAGGTTGGAAAGATGACCCAGATACTTTGCCAATGCTCAAATCCCTTGCTCAGTCTAGTAATGATATGAGCATAAAATTTACTGTAGTCGAAGAATTAGCACAGGGATGGAAAAATAATCTTGATATCTTATCTGTCCTCAAAAAATCTGTTCAACTTGATAGTTTTGGCTATGTCAGACACAAAGTAATGGAAGAACTGATTCAGGGTTGGCACGCTAACTTTGAAATTTATAATTTCCTGTGTGAGTGTGCTGCTGATGATTCTTTTAACCCTGCGTTTTTCGATTTTTCAACAGATAACAACTCTGACCCTCATAATATCCCTTCTCGACAAATAGCACTTGAGGCAATTATCAAGCAATTTCCTCAGCATTCCCAGACTTTACCACTGTTGCGCGATCGCGCCGAAAATGACCCAGATGAACAAGTGCGGGAATATGCTCAAAATCAGTTGAAGCAGTGGGAAGGGTTGCTGAGTTAGTTGTTAGTTGTTATTCTCCCCAGTCAACAGCTATAAAAGTTCGCTCAAGTACAGTTTTAATACCAATTCGCAATTGCAAGAGCGCAATTCGCAATGCAGTAAGGGCTACGCGACTTAGTGTAAGGGCTACGCGACTTAGTGTAAGGGCTACCCGACTTAGTGTAAGGGCTACCCGACTTAGTGTAAGGGCTACGCGACTTAGTGTAAGGGCTACCCGACTTAGTGTAAGGGCTACCCGACTTAGTGTAAGGGCTACACGACTTAGTGTAAGGGCTACACGACTTAGTGTAAGGGTGTTCGTGAATTTATATTTTGCATTGGTTACGATAACCGCCTCAGAATGAATTCTGAGGCTAATAGCAAAACTCAGCTAAAGCTGACTGAATAAGGACTAATACCAATTTGAAATTCCGAAAAATTACTACTGTAGATGAAAAAATTGATTAAAAAAACTGTGAGGATTGCTGAACCAGAATACAGTTGAATTGAGGCAAGCTAGCTCTATAAGCATTTTATAGGAATAATTTTATGCCTCGTCAAAAACGCACATCACGCATTTTAGAAAAAGCTGAATTAAGAACCGCTGGAATGAAATCGATTGTTCCAACTATCAAGTTTGATGATGAATGTAATCTAGATAAACTGATTGAGTCAATTGAACAGTTACGTAAAAAAATTGATATTTATAATACTGCTTTATCTGTAGTTGACTCTTCTAAAACTGAAATTAAAGAGATGGAAAAAAAATTGAGTCAGCTTTCTGAAAAGATGCTAATGGTGGTTGCTATCAAATACGGCAAAGATAGCCCTGAATATGAAATGGCGGGTGGTATTCGTATTAGCGATCGCATTAGTAAACTTAGGTTAAGTCGTAAGAAAAATGACATAGAGGAAGCAGCAAATCAAAATGCTAAAACCGCTTAGTACAATTAGGTAGGAGACGTAGGGGAGCGATCGCAGCAATTAATGCAGGATAATACAGATATTCTTCTCCCCTGCACCCCTGCAATCAATAGCCTTCTGAGAATAAGAACAATATCAGGCGATCGCGTCAGGATCAATACCTAGTTCGCGTAACTTAGCTGCCAGTTTATCAGCCCGTTGACTTTCTTGTTCAGCCCGTTGGCGTTCAACTTCAGCCCGTTGGCGTTCAACTTCAGCTTGTTCACTACTCCACAACAGCAGATTTCCTTCTCTATCCCACCACCGTAACCAATTTATCGTTTGGCAAAGTCTTTCACCTTGCCAAATTCCGAGAAATAACTCTAACTCAGGAATCCAGTAACGTGCATTTGCATCTGCTTGCAACAAAGTATATTTTCCATCTTGCAAACAGCGTACTTCTAAACTTGGTTCGTAAGGGTCGTAGGTAACGTAGGTTGGAACTTTGAGAATGTGTTCGTAAAAATAAAGCTTACCGTAAGGTGGAGTTGAACGCACGGATAATTCTCCGCCTTCCGTATCTGAGAGAAATTCCATCACCACAGCCACAGCAGCGCCTTCTAAATTCTGGGTGTAACTACGTCGAATTATATCGGCGGCTACAGGTTGCACTTGAGGAACGTAAAACCAATCAGGTGCTTTGACAACAATTTTCTTATTGACTGTGGCTACCAGTCCAAAATTAGAGCCTATCAACATTTGGGGTTGGATGCGTCCTGCGGTTCCCAAAGCATCGGTAAGGGCCGCAGCCAGAGACGGTTGTTGAATATTTTCCACTGGGTCGTCAGGTAAAATATAGTCGGCGGGAAGTGCTTCCCAGGTGACAATTGGTTCTTTTTGGGTGCGATGAACTTGTAGAACCATAAAACTATTCCTAATATCAATTCCAACTTATCAGCTATCAACGCTGTTTAATATATTCTGCCTAGCTTTGAGATTTTTTATTAAGTCTACTCAAATTCGCACCCAACAATTAATATCATGTCCGCTCAATTACCCTTAATATCCGCGCTTACCCCAAAAAGCCAAAGCCATGCTTTCTCTTCCCTCCCTTTGGTAAGGGGAGGGGTTGGGGGTGGGGTGCAATGACTGTGGAAATTATAACTAATTAACCGGACATGATATCAAAAGTTAGCAGAAACTAAACATTAACTGAAAATAGCAAAGTTAGCTTAACTTCTTTAACTTCGGTAAGACAGTCATTTCAAGTGATATAACTTTTTGTTTGACTGAAAATAGCAAAGTTAGCTAACTTCTTTAACTTAGGTTGATACAGCAGCAAACATATATAAGACTAAATTTATGGTAATTCCAACCATTGAAAAACCAGTTGACAGTTAATACACTTTTTAAGGAGAAAAATTATGTCAGTTCAAACTCACCACAGAACTCTACAGCTTGGTAGCACCGGTGATGATGTTAAAGGTGTGCAAAAATCCCTAAATGTTCATGGTTTTGGCCCTCTAGCTGAAGATGGAATATTTGGGCCTAAAACTGAATCTGCTGTCAAGAAATATCAAAGTAATCATGGATTGACACCAGATGGAATCATCGGCCCTAAAACTTGGCATCAGCTAGATCTGGATGCTCAATAGTGCGTTGAGCTAGTAGGCAAATAAACACTGAATTGGAGATTTAGCAATTTGTGAATTATGACAGCAGTGAGTAATTGTTTCGGCAGTTAATCACTGCTGTTTTCTCCTGAGTTTAACTAAATTATTGAATTAAAATTAGTGCATCCGTAGGGGAGCCAGTGTGTTAATGAATGTGTAATATCATGGCCGGCAAATTACTTATGTTAGTTGTCATTTGTCATTTGTCATTTGTCATTTGTTCTTTGCTACTTCCCATTCCCCATTCCCCATTCCCCATTCCCCATTCCCC
>NZ_AP018288.1:35371-302390 GCF_002368335.1 Nostoc sp. NIES-4103
CCATTCCCCATTCCCCATTCCCCATTCCCCATTCCCCATTCCCCATTCCCCATTCCCCATTCCCCATTAAGGAAACTTCCTTTCCCGCACTTCTTCAGCATATTCCTGCACGGCTTTGGTAATTATCTCGCGCAGATTTGTATAAACTTTGGCAAAGGGTGGCTGTTTTTCTGAAAGACCGAGAACATCTGAGGTAACTAAAACTTGTCCGTCGCAGTGAGGCCCTGCACCAATACCAATGGTGGGAATGTTTAACTTTTGTGAAATCTGCATTGCTAAATCAACGGGGATATGCTCTAACACAATGGCAAATACACCGGCTTGTTCGAGAGCGATCGCTTCGTTTAAAATTCTCTCTGCTGTTTGTTGGGTCTTTCCTTGTTGACGCAAACCGATTTGATGTATTGATTGCGGTGTCAAACCCACATGACCCATCACTGGAATACCCGCCTGTACTAACCGAGCAATGGTTTCTACCATCGCCGGATAGCCACCTTCTAACTTTACTGCTTGAGCGCCGGTTTCTTTGAGGACTCGCCCAGCAGAATGCATCGCTTGTTGCAAACTTTCTTGATAAGTCAAAAATGGCAAATCTACCACAACCAAAGCTCGTTTCACACCACGACGCACAGATTTGGCATGGTAGAGCATTTCATCTAGGGTAATTGGCAGCGTTGTTTCATAGCCTAAAACAACTGCCATCGAGTCCCCCACAAGGATTAAGTCTACACCAGCAGCATCGAGAAGTTGAGCGATCGCATAATCCCAGGCGGTCAACGCTACAACTGAACGCCCCTGTTGTTTCCATTGAATTAATTGCTGAGTGGTGACTACCATTTTTTTAGTGCTGAGTGCTTAGAAGTTAAGAGTTAGAAGTTAGGAGTTAGGAGTTATGAGTTAGGAATTGAGTTAGGAATTGAGTTAGGAGTTAGAAGTTAGGAATTGAGTTGGTAGTTAGGAGTTATGAGTGAGAAGTTAGGAATTGAGTTGGTAGTTATGATTGTAGATATTTGAGAGTGCAATTTAGTTGATAACTTTTAACTCCAAACTCCAAACTCCTAACTCTTAACTCCAAACTCCTAACTCTTAACTCCTAACTCCAAACTCCTAACTCTTAACTCCTAACTCCTAACTCCTAACTCCTAAGTTTCACTTCACAGCGCGGCTGAAAGCAAGATGGGGTTTTGCACTGGTCATTTTAGGCATTAACCAAGCCAGACCTTCACTAGTGCCAATCCACAATTTATTGCCGACATCAGGCACAATCGTTAAAATCCGACTTGAAGGAAGTCCTGGAACTTCACTGTCTAATACAGCTCCTGTATTTGGATTTAATCGTAACAAACCATTGCTAGTACCAACCCAGATACTACCATCTTTCGCAAAACGCACTGCTGTGACGTTACGCCCACGCAACCGAGTCACAGACCTCAACACTGCACCTGTTTTAGGGTTAATAACTAGCAAATTATTTGGCATTCCCGCCCAAATTAAGCCTTCTGGACTGATAGTCAAGGCTTGCACTGTCGCCCCTGGTAAATCAGCGATGCGTTGCATAATCGTACCTTTGGCACTATTCACCCGCACTATTCCATCAAGAGTACCTACCCACACATGACCTTGAGCATCTAAAGTCATGGTATTGGCACTCACACCAGGCAAATTTTTTAATGTTGTCATAATTAAACCTTGGTCGGGACTAACTAAAGCTAAGCCGTTATCAGTTCCAGCCCACAAATAACCCCGTTTGTCAAGTAACAGTGACAACACTCGTTTAGAAGGTAAAAACAAATTTTGTGCTGTAATTTCCTTAGTGTTGGGGTCAACTCGCATCAGTCCTTCATAAGTTCCCACCCACAAGCGCCCGACTTTATCTTGAGCTAAAGCACCAATGGCGACGTTTGGTAAATTCACACGACCTAAAATTTTGCCTGTGTTCGGGTCAATGTGCGATAATCCCCGCCAAGAACCCACCCAGAGATTACCAGCAAAATCTCCCAGTAAATTGCTAACACGATAATCGACCTCTAGCGATCGCTCTTCCAACCCTCGTTCATCTGGTAAAGGGTCTACTCGCGGCGGCGGTGCGGAAGGTGGATAACCAGGCGTCACCTCGGATGGTTTAATATCGGGGGTTTTTTTTGGTGGGACACCACTACCATTTTTTTGTGCTACGCCTGGATTTGCCATTGCTAAAAGCCCAATGCTAGGTACAGCAATCAACCCCAGCAACACAGAAGTCATTAATATACTAATACGCTGACGAAACAAGACCACAGTGACATTTCCTTTAAGACAGTACCCATAACCATTGCCAAAACTGGCTAACGATTAACATCAGTGTTCCCCTGCTCAGTATTTTTTAAACGTTACGGGCAAGTTTTTTGGGACTGGGGACTAGGGACTGGGGACTAGGGACTGGGGACTAGGGACTGGGGACTAGGGACTGGGGACTGGGGACTGGGAAAGATTTTCTCAATCCTCAATACCCAATCCCCAATACTCAATACCCAATCCCCAATCCCCAATACCCAGTACCCCATACAATCAGAGTTGGTTTTTGTAAATTATTCTTAACAAAATGTTTAAATCTTTATGTAATAACAAATTTAAATAAATAAGTTAAAAATTTTCAAAGGATAACTTATCGATTTCTTGATATATTGTGAGACAAGTTACAAATTACGCGGTGTGCAATTGTTTGAACTTTCACATACCACTCTGTTGAATCTCCGTCAAGCAAATTCTCTCCCAGTCTTCCCATCAATAAGGAAGACAACAGAAGTAAGGAGGCGGGAATTTGGGGTAATAAGCCCATTTCCCTAATTACCCGGTGTGTAGGGTAAAAATTAAATACTTTCTGCAAGTAGCAAAGTTTTTGTTATAACAGACAAGATTTAGCAGAGTAAAAAGGAACAGAGAAAAGAGAATTTTTACTCATGGGATGAGGGAAAAGCAGAAGCGCTAGGTCATGCACCCAGAAGTGGGGAAAACATTTGTAACTAAGTGTTCGTAGCCTAAAAATCGCTACCCTCTGCCAAAGGCAACCTCTAACAAAAAATTTTTCCTAATTTTCCTGTCGGTGATGGTAGGAAAAGGCGGCATGTGAGAGTAAATTGCACAGAACGTGATTTGATAAGTAAAAAGAATGACTTCTTGGAAGGGAATTTATGTCTTACGCTCAAACGAAGACTCAGTCAAAATCTGGGTATCAAGCCGGGGTTAAAGATTACAGACTAACTTATTACACACCCGATTACACACCAAAAGATACAGATATTCTGGCAGCATTCCGGGTTACACCCCAGCCAGGAGTTCCCTTTGAAGAAGCTGGTGCTGCGGTAGCGGCTGAGTCTTCCACTGGTACTTGGACAACCGTATGGACAGACTTGCTTACCGACCTAGATCGCTACAAAGGTCGTTGCTACGACATCGAACCAGTTCCCGGTGAAGATAACCAATTTATTGCTTACATTGCTTATCCTCTGGATCTGTTTGAAGAAGGTTCCGTAACCAACATGTTCACCTCCATCGTAGGTAACGTGTTTGGTTTCAAAGCTTTGAAAGCTTTGCGTCTAGAAGACTTGCGGATTCCTGTAGCTTACTTGAAGACCTTCCAAGGCCCTCCCCATGGTATCCAAGTTGAGCGTGACAAAATCAACAAATACGGTCGTCCTTTGTTAGGTTGTACCATCAAACCCAAGCTCGGTTTGTCAGCGAAGAACTACGGACGCGCTGTGTATGAATGTTTGCGCGGTGGTTTGGACTTCACCAAAGACGACGAAAACATCAACTCCGCACCATTCCAAAGATGGCGCGATCGCTTCTTGTTCGTAGCTGAAGCAATCCACAAATCTCAAGCAGAAACCGGCGAAATCAAAGGTCACTACCTAAACGTTACCGCTCCTACCTGCGAAGAAATGCTGAAGCGGGCAGAGTTCGCTAAAGAACTCAACATGCCCATCATCATGCATGACTACCTGACCGCAGGTTTCACCGCTAACACCACATTGGCTCGTTGGTGTCGTGACAACGGTATTTTGTTGCACATCCACCGCGCGATGCACGCAGTAATCGACCGTCAAAAGAACCACGGTATCCACTTCCGCGTATTGGCTAAAGCTTTGCGGATGTCTGGTGGTGACCACATCCACACCGGTACCGTTGTTGGTAAATTGGAAGGCGATCGCGCCATCACAATGGGCTTCGTTGACCTATTGCGCGAAAACTACGTTGAGCAAGACAGATCTCGCGGTATCTACTTCACCCAAGATTGGGCTTCCATGCCTGGTGTAATGGCAGTTGCTTCTGGTGGTATCCACATTTGGCACATGCCCGCACTAGTTGAAATCTTTGGTGATGACTCCGTACTACAATTCGGTGGTGGTACCCTCGGTCACCCTTGGGGTAACGCTCCTGGCGCTACCGCTAACCGCGTCGCCTTGGAAGCTTGTGTTCAAGCTCGTAACGAAGGCCGTAACTTGGCTCGTGAAGGTAACGATATTATCCGCGAAGCTGCTAAGTGGTCTCCAGAATTAGCTGCTGCTTGCGAACTGTGGAAAGAAATTAAGTTTGAATTCGAGTCAGTTGATACTGTCTGATGTCAAGTTAGGAGTTAGAAGTTAAGAGTTAGGAGTTACATTAATTCATAATTCATAACTCATAACTCATAACTCATAACTCTTATCTGGCTGGGGTCAAGCATGAATCTTAAGCAAATTGCAAAGGATACTGCCAAGACTCTCCAAAGTTACCTGACATATCAGGCTTTGAGGACAGTCTTGGCACAGCTAGGCGAAACAAATCCTCCGTTGGCACTTTGGCTGCAAAACTTTTCATCTGGTAAAGTTCAAGATGGAGAAGCATATATTAAAGCACTGTTCAAAGAAAAGCCAGATTTGGCACTGCGGATAATGACTGTCAGAGAACACATAGCCGAGGAAGTAAGTGATTTTTTACCGGAAATGGTTCGTAGTGGCATTCAGCAAGCCAACATGGAACAACGTCGCCAGCACCTAGAACGGAGTACACAACTCAATTTCTCCAACCCCAGCCCTGAAACCGAATAATAGACAAACAACAGACCAAAATTTTGGATAACTTATCCAGATTACTAGGTCAACCTAGTAGTAAAACATAGCAACTTATTATCACCAGCCATGCAAACTCTACCAAAAGAGCGTCGTTACGAAACCCTTTCCTATCTGCCTGCTCTGTCTGACGCTCAAATTGCCAAGCAGATTCAGTACATTCTAAGTCAAGGTTATATTCCAGCAATTGAGTTCAACGAAACCTCTGAACCAACAGATTACTATTGGACATTGTGGAAGCTGCCTTTGTTTGGCGCTAAATCTACTCAAGAAGTACTAAACGAAGTGCAAGCTTGCCGTTCCCAATATTCCAACAACTACATCCGCGTTGTAGGTTTTGATAACATCAAGCAGTGCCAAGTTCTCAGCTTTATCGTTCACAAACCCAGCAGATACTAAAAAGGTCAAAGCTGAAAAACACTTCACCTGACACCTTTTAAATTCACTTTCAATCAGAGAGGTAGTTAATTCTGCCTCTCTTTCTTCGTGTCTTAGTGCCTTTGTGGTTCAAAAACTCAATTTTAAACACCAAGACACAAAGACACAAAGATAAAATCATATTTTGTTTCTGGCTGCTATTAAAGAATGAATTTCCTACATCTACCAGAAGTAAGAATTTGTTTTGTTGGTGACTCCTTTGTTAACGGTACTGGCGATCCAGAATGCCTTGGTTGGACAGGCAGAATATGTGCTAATGCTAATAAAAGAGGTTACGATATTACATATTACAATTTGGGAATTAGAAGAAACACGAGTACCGATATAGAAAAGCGTTGGATACAGGAAGTATCGCTTCGCCTACCCAAAGAACATCCTGGCAGAGTAGTATTTTCTTTTGGGCTAAATGACACCATAGTAGAAAATGGTAAAACTCGTGTAGACTTTATAGATTCAATCAGAAATGCCCGCAAAATTTTAAGTGAAGCTAAACAGTTGTATCCTGTTTTAATGATAGGGCCAGCACCATATGCAGAACAGGAAGACCCCCAGAGGCGAAAAAGAACTACCGATTTATCAAAACAGTTTGCTTTAATTTGTAAAGAATTGGATATCCCTTATTTAGATGTTTTTCCCATATTAGAAAAATCAAATATTTGGATTGATGAAGCAAGAGCCAATGATGGCGCTCATCCAAGAGCAGGAGGTTATACAGAATTTGCTCAAATCGTAGACAATTGGGACGCTTGGCTAAATTGGTTTAGATAAGAATTGCTTATACTAAATGTAGCAACAATCCTTTGAGGAATCTGCCAATGACATCATCAGTAGAACAAAACCTCGATAAAAGTGCAAGAATTCCGCCCTTAGAAAGTGGCGACAGACTCTCCCGCCACGAATTTGAGCGTCGCTATAGTGCCATGCCCCATATTAAGAAGGCAGAGTTAATAGAAGGAGTTGTTTACGTGGCTTCACCTTTGCGTTTCAACAGTCATGGAAAACCTCATGGAGACTTGATAATCTGGTTAGGAACTTACAAAGTTTCTACCCCTGGAGTTGAGTTAGGTGATAATTCCACAGTACGCCTAGATTTAGACAACGAACCACAGCCTGATGTAGTACTTTTAATCGATGAACGTTTAGGTGGACAAGCACGTATTAGTGATGATGACTACATTGAAGGCGCACCAGAATTAGTGGCAGAAGTTGCAGCTAGCAGCGCAGCGAATGACTTATATGATAAGAAAAGAGCCTACCGTCGCAACGGTGTGAAAGAGTATATTGTCTGGCAGAGTTTAGAAAATAAACTCGATTGGTTCAGTTTGCAAAACGAAGAATATGTGTCATTAGAACCTGGTACAGATGGAGTGATCAAAAGTCGAGTATTTCCTGGTTTGTGGTTGGATATACAGGCATTACGTACAGGAAAAATGACACAAGTTTTAGCCATGTTACAACAAGGATTGCATAGTCAAGAACATGCAGATTTTGTGCAGCAGCTAACACAAAATTCTTAATTAGAAAGCTAATGAAAAATAGCAACCAAAAAAACTTAACATTATTCTAGACCGTATTCAGTAAAGATAATTTCATGAGTTACTATATTGCTCCTCGCTTTTTAGATAAACTTGCCGTCCACATCACCAAAAACTTTTTAAATCTTCCTGGTGTGCGAGTACCCTTGATTTTGGGCATTCATGGACGCAAAGGTGAAGGCAAGACTTTTCAATGTGAATTAGTCTTCGAGAAAATGGGTATCGAAGTCACCTTGATATCTGGTGGAGAATTGGAAAGTCCAGATGCAGGAGATCCAGCAAGATTAATTCGTCTGCGCTATCGTGAAACAGCAGAATTAATCAAAGTGCGCGGTAAAATGTGCGTGCTGATGATTAATGATTTAGATGCAGGTGCTGGCCGCTTTGATGAAGGCACTCAATATACAGTAAATACCCAATTGGTGAATGCCACATTGATGAATATTGCTGATAATCCCACAGATGTGCAGTTGCCTGGAAGTTATGATTCTACACCTTTACGTCGTGTGCCAATTATTGTCACAGGTAATGATTTTTCCACCCTTTATGCACCATTAATTCGAGATGGTCGGATGGAGAAATTTTATTGGGAACCCAACCGCGATGATAAGGTGGGAATTGTTGGTGGTATTTTTGCTGAAGATGGACTTTCCCAGCGGGAAGTAGAACAATTAGTTGATACTTTTGCTAATCAATCGATTGACTTTTTTAGCGCTTTGCGTTCCCGAATTTATGACGAACAAATCCGCAATTTCATTCATGAAATCGGTTTCGAGCGGATTTCCTTGCGTGTGGTGAATAGTGTTGAAGGGCCACCAACCTTTAAAAAACCAGATTTCAGTCTGTCACATTTAATTGAGTCTGGTAAATTCATGGTGGGTGAACAAAAACGGGTGCAAAGTTCACAGTTAGTTGATGAATATAATCGACTAAATCGAGGTAGAAATTATCAATCTGCACCACCTGCTGCTGAGGAAGTTAGTAGTCAGCCGTCAAGCAATGGTTCTGCAAAACAGAAAGCATCAAATACCCATTTGAGCCTAGAGACACAAGAACAGATCAGACAAATTTTGTCTCAAGGTTACAAAATCAGCATTGAACATGTAGATGAGCGTCGTTTCCGTACAGGTTCTTGGCAAAGTTGTGTTAACAGCCACATCGATGGAGAGTCAGATGCCATCTCAAGTTTAGAATCGAGTTTAGCTGAATATAGCAATGAGTATGTGCGTTTGGTGGGAATTGATCCGAAAGCCAAGCGCCGGGTGATAGAAACAATTATTCAGCGTCCCAATGGGAAAAATTAAAAAGTCCTGAGTGCTGAGTTAAGAGTTATAGCAAGATTGCACCCCACCCCTTAATCCCCTCCCCTTCAACGGGGAGAGGAAATAAAGTGTAATAGTAAGTTGAAACAAGTCACAACTCGTAGGCGCTTAATCCATCTTTCCCTGGTATTTTCAATCCCCTTGCGGGGTAGTAGAAAGTTGAAACCTTATAACGCACTAAATAACGCCATTGAGCAATTTAAGTTTCAATCCCCTTGCGGGGTAGTAGAAAGTTGAAACAGACTATGATTAAAGCCGTAACTACCCTTAACTCCAGTTTCAATCCCCTTGCGGGGTAGTAGAAAGTTGAAACTCTAGAGCGTGGCGATGCAACAATTCAAATTTTTCGTTTCAATCCCCTTGCGGGGTAGTAGAAAGTTGAAACTCTGCCTTCTGAAACTATTACTAAGCAAGCTTCCTGTGAGGAATTTTGGCGGGGAAGAAATTTTGCTTATTTTCAGCCGCTCTTATTGCAAAATAATTGCATTTCCCCTAACTGTTAAAACGCTGTAATTATTGATTTGTCAAGGTTCTGGCGATTTTGGCGGGAGTCCAGGGATTTTGCCTCCGCTTTTCCCTGCCAAACATCAAGCTGATCACATAATCATAGTTGATTGTTTGTTATTGTCGAGGTTTTATGAACTACATGTAACTTTTCACAGTAAAACTTCACGCTTATTTAACGTGAGTTCGACAAGTGCTGTTTTGACCTCTCCCCCGGCCCCTCTCCTACAAGGAGAGGGGAGTAAAATCCTTATTTTTTCGTTACTCCTCCCTCTCCTTACCCAAACGCAACGCGATCGCTCGATATATACTAGCTGCAAGTTTTACTCAGTAGGGCAGTTTGTATTTATTTTTTCATGTTGCAGCCTCAGCATTTGTCAGTACAGGGAACCAAGTAATTAAGCTGGTTTTAAATAAAGTAGCAGAATCAATAACACGAGGTATATCTATTGTTTTTTGACGTTCCCATGAAGGATAAATGTAATTTTGCAGCCAGCAAGTAAGCTCCCAAGAATACTTGTTAGATATCTCGTTTAATAGAATTATTGCGCTATGTTGCGATAAAAAGCTGACTTCTTCTCCAAATAAATCTAAGCAAAAAGCTAAAGTTTGCAAAAGGCTTTCATATTTAACATTATTTTTATTTTCTTCCAGACAATAATTAATAATAGAAAAGCCAGCAATACTTAAATCTAAGCCATCAGAAGCAAATATAAAACTTTCACCATTTTTTTCTGCATCATAATCACTAGGAAGCCAGAAATCTCTACAAAAAAACTGATAATCGTTAGACATAATTATCCTAATTTTCTCAACTTTTGTCAAAAGAAAAAACTCTCATAATATTAGATTGCCATTACTGGTAATCATAATTAAATCAAATTATGATAAAGTTTAATCTTTGAAGATATTCACAGCAATTATGATGCTGTTAACATATTTCAATACTTTAGAGAATTAAGTATTGATGTATTAACAATACTCCCTACTCCTAGATGAAATCCTATTTGTATCTAAAGCTACTAATTCATAGCTCATCTAATGTTTACTAGATAGTAACATCACATTTAGCTGTTGCTTAAAATCTTTTACGGACTATTTTATGGAGTTAATGAAAAATGAACAAATAACAAACAGATTATTATAAATAGCATAATTACTAATATCAAATTTTAAAATATTTCTGAAGATAGACAAAAAACTTATCTGTGTATAAATTGCTAAAATTATTACAGTATAAGCTTTTCAAGTTTTTCTAAATTTACCTTGGCGATACCAGCTACGAATTTGTTCGGGTGAGACACCGAGTAAATAAGCAATAATAACTATTTGATTTAAGAGCGTAGTTTGGAACACTCCTTTTTGTAACCATCTCCTGGCTGAGGTAACAACAGGCACAGGAATAATTACAATGTTTCCAGTGCGTTTTAAACGACGTATGAGTTCAAAATCTTCCATAATTGGCAATTCAGGGAATTTGCCAATTTGCTGAAATACTTCTTTGGTTAAAAAAATTGCTTGGTCACCGTATGGGATTTGCCAAAAATGCGATCGCCACTTGACTCCCCACTCCACCCATCGCAAACTCAAAAGCGGTGCATCAATTCGCAAAGCAAAAGCACCTGCTACTGTTCTAGGTTTTTGTAAAGCTGTGCGAACCATCACATCAAAATTCGTAGGTAAACGCGTATCTGCATGGAGAAATAATAGAATTTCACCGCTAGCAGCTACAGCACCAGCATTCATTTGACTAGCACGACCAGGAGACGATGGAATAACTTTTACACCCAATGATTCAGCAATTTCTACCGTGTCATCTTGCGAACCACCATCTATCACAATTACTTCTATATTTGTACTGGATTGAGTAGTTGCGATTGCTTCTCTAATATTTCCTGCTTCATTGAGAGTCGGAATAACAATCGAAATTTTAGCAGCGGCAATATTCTGACTCATAATTTCTGATATTGTAAATCTACTGATGCGCGTCTACGTTGATTATATGATCACACAGTAGGCGTAGACGTGCAGCGGTAGCATTAGCGAAAAACGAGCATCGCTACGAGTATCACCCAAAGGGCTTGTTGAGTGACATCGCCTATGGTGAAACAGTGATATGTTTGCAAATACCATGAAGAAGGGGAAGGGCAGGGCTGTTTCATTCCCTAAAAGTCCATAATTTACAAGCGTATCAATCAAAAAAATCAGGTAGTTCAACAACTTGATTTTCTGATGAACCAGGCGATGCCTTCGGCAACCCCTTCGGTGTACGCACTTAAATTTACTCATTGAAATAGTAATTTTTCGATTGCCTACTCCCTAAAATTTCTAGCTGATACTCTTGACAAAATCGCTATCTGAACGGATGAAACAGCCCTGCCTTGTAAAGGGGGGAAACTGGAAAATCTAGTTCCCTCCCCTTTACAAGGGGGAGCCACTGCGTTGGGCGGGCAATGCCCGACTTGAAGCAAGTGGCGTTAGGGTTAGGGAGGGGTAATTCGATAACTTGTGTGTACACCCTAGCCTGAAAGGAGAGAGGCTGAAAAAGCTTAATTTTTCGTTCTTTATCAAGAATGTTAGAGCCACCTCTCCGCCTCAAAGAGGGGTTGGGGAGAGGTTCATCGAACTCACGTAAATTTAAGTTTGTATATCACTTTGCACTTGCGAAAGTGATATACACCTGTGTGAATAACTTTTTTTTCTTCCCAGTATATACATTATATGACTTGCATCAAACGCCTTTTAAAAAGGTAAGAAGTCTTGATGCTTTCTTCTTAATTATTCAACTAATAATCAAGAAATATATGGCTGTATTAGTACCCAGTCTGGAAGAAATCAAAAGCTTACCCCAAAAGCCTACAGAAGGAGAAATGCATTTATTAAATGCTTTAATGCAAATTCTTGATGATAAATGGACTGTATATTTTCAACCTCATTTAAACGGTCTTAGACCTGATATTGTAATCTTTTGTGAAGATGCAGGAATCGGAATTTTTGAGGTTAAAGATTGGGATTTAAACGCTCACAAGATTGTGAAGTATGACGATGGTAGCTATGAATGGCAGGTTATATCTGGGGATAGAAGATGGGTGACTATATCTAAAGAAGATTACTGCCCACTCAAACAAGTAGAGAAATACCGTGATTCTATATTTAAGTATGAAATTCCTATTTTATCAGCTCAACGAATCTTAAATCAGAAAGTTCATAGTCTGATACAACCCTTTGTATATTTCCACAAACATACAACCGTAGATGCAAATCACAGACTTCAGCTGATACTAAATCGGTATTCTAACGTTTTTGGTTTTGATAGTACAAAGCCAAAATTTTTACAGGAAATCCTAGATAAATGCTACCTTCGTCACGGTTCTAGGTTTACAGAACTGATGAAAGAGAATCAAATTTCTGAACGGCTGCGAAATGCACTAGCATACCCAAAACATGGTAGTACAGACCTTCAAAATCTATTAGTGGCTTTTAATAAAAAACAGCAAGAATTACTACCTAATACTCCTGGATGTCGTAGAGTTATTGGTGGTGCTGGAAGTGGTAAAACACTTGTACTGGTTCACAAAGCAGTCAATGCAGCCAAAGAGGGGAAAAAAGTTCTTTTAGTGTGCTTTAACATTACGATGGCAAACAACCTTCGTGATTTAGTAACACGTTTAGCCCGTCATTATGGCCCCCATTATCACCGAAACATCGAAGTTGGTCACTTTCATCGTTTCTTTCCAACAGAGACTGCAAACATAGACAACCGGAGTATAAAAGAACCAGTTGATGTAGTGCTTATTGACGAAGGACAAGATTTTGAACGTTCTTGGATTGAAATACTACAGAAAATAGCTGCTCCTAATTATCATCTGATGTTTTGTGAAGATGATAGACAAAACATTTATAGCAAAAGTGTGAATAATAGAGGAGCAATTCCAGGTATAAAAGGTCGCCCTAACATTCTTGATGAGTCTTATCGAATTCCCGAACCAATAGCTAGACTTGCGAATGCACTTTGTACATGGGCTAACCAAGAAAGTGAGTCTGGAACTGTCAAATCTAGAAAATATGTTCAAGGTAATCTATTAGTAAGTAACATCTGGTTTGATGGCACAAAAACTCAAGTAGTAACTGCAATCAAACAAGATGTTAAAAATCTTGTTCAAGATAGGCATACAGCTCGCGCTGACATAGCGATTTTGGTATGTACTGTTGAAGATGGGTGGGTAATTTGTAAAGCTTTAGATGAACTGCAATTACCTTATCAACAAAATTTTGAGTCTGAGGAAGAGAATAAAACACTTTATAGACAGTACGGCAACAAGCATGAAGCATTTCAGAAAGAAAAGGATAAACTACGGCGTGCATATAAAGCAGGCTTCTGGATGCAAGGAGGAAAGATTAAAGTATGTACCATACATAGTTTTAAGGGTTGGGAGTTAAGTAATATTCTTGTATTTTTTAATCCTGAAGAAAAACAAAAAGAAGCTAAAGTACCACTTCTTTATACAGCTATTACTAGAAGTCAGCAGTCTTTGACAATCTACAATTCTGATTCAGATTTAACGCCTTTCGGTAAATTTGCCATATCAGAAAATTACATAGAAAAACATTCCAGTCAAGAGACAGGTTTAATGGCAAGCATAATTGGTACCAAATTTTTGAGTTAATAGCAGGTTTAAGTTTGAAAGTAAAATAATAAGGCAGGCATTTTGCCTGCCTTATTACTAGTATTTTATCCCTTAAATTCAGTCTTCAAGTTAAATGAAATGCACGATAGGTAAGTTGTAGCTACTGCATTAGTTTTAGCAAGTAAAGGCATCGATTTGATATGACCTTATTCTTTATCTCCAAGCAACGTTTATTGACCTTGCTACTAGACCAAGGGGAATCAGTTAAAAATCTGTTTTGTCTAAGTCCCTTAGACTGCCATGGGTTGTGGTAGTTCAACTGGTTCACCAGTCAAACTAAAAGCGCGAACTTCAGTAATTTTCACCTTCACCAACTTTCCTTTGAGTTCATTGATATCGCCAGTGAAAAATGTGAGACGATTACCAGCGGTGCGTCCCATCACCTGGGTTTTATCTTTAGGGTTTTGGTCTTCCACCAAGACTTCCTCGATGCGGCCAAAGTAACGTTGCGATCGCTCGGCTGCTTTGATCGCCACTAAATGATTTAATCTTTGTAGGCGATCGCTTTTCACTTCTTCACTCAGCTGATTTGGCAACATCGCTGCGGGTGTCCCCGGACGAGGTGAATATGCTGCTGTATTCAACTGGTCAAAGCCGATATCTTCTACCAGTTTCAAAGTATTTTCAAACTGTGCTTCTGTTTCCCCAGGAAAACCCACAATCGCATCAGCACTAATCGATGCATCTGGCATGTACCGCCGGATAGTATCGATGATTCGGCGATATTTCTCATGGGTGTAACCCCGCGCCATCGCTTTCAAAACTTCATTATCCCCAGATTGAAAAGGAATATGAAAGTGTTCGCAGACTTTGGGCAATTCAGCACAAGCTTTTATGAGTCTTTCTGTAAAATATCTCGGATGGCTAGTAGCAAATCTTAACCGCTCAATCCCTGGCACATCATGCACATAATACAGTAAATCTGTGAATGTGTGCAGATGGCGACCTTCTGCTGTCACACCAGGCAAATCTCTGCCATAAGCATCAATATTTTGACCAAGCAAAGTCACTTCCTTGTAACCTTGGCGAGCGATTTCTTCCATTTCGGCGCGAATTGCTTCTGGTGTACGCGATTGTTCTACACCACGCACATTAGGAACCACGCAGTAAGTGCAGCGTTCATTACAGCCATAAATTACATTCACCCAAGCAGTAATTTTGCTATCTCGGCGCGGCTGGGTGATATCTTCCATAATGTGAATTGGCTCAGTCGCCACCACTTGATTACCCTCAGATACCGACTCTAGCAAATCTTTGAGACGGTTGGCGTATTGTGGCCCCATGACTAAATCTAATTCTGGCACGCGTCGCAACAGCGCTTCGCCTTCTTGTTGAGCAACACAACCAGCTACAATCAAAGTTAAATCTGGCTGCTCATGCTTGCGTTTAGCCTGTCTGCCGAGGTAGGAATATACCTTTTGTTCAGCATTATCGCGAATTGTACAGGTATTGTAGAGAATCAAATCTGCATGATTGGGGTCTTCTGACCACTCAAAGCCCATGTCTTCTAAAATGCCAGCCATGCGCTCTGAGTCAGCTTTATTCATTTGGCAACCGAAGGTAGTAATGTGGTAGCGGCGTTTAGAAGTGGTCATGGGGAAATTATGCTTAGTCAGTGTAACGTTATATCAGCTTTATTTTTGTTCACTCTAATAAGTGTAGCGATATTCTAATCACTGTAGCGATATTCTCAAATATATTCAGTCTGGCAATTCAATCAGGCTAACGTTTAAAAAGTATATGCTGGCGTACCATCTTGATTAACTGACGGCATACAGCATAGAACTTCCTTCCCCAGCGATAGCTCTTGCGGACAATATCCAGAACAAAGTATGGTATGCGTAGACGCAGCGGGTAGAGTAAAGGCAGATATAACCAATAATATGCCTTTTTCAGGTCATTCCACTTTGAGCAAGTTTCTTGATCGAGGAAATCTGAAATGTCTACAACTAATCCTCTACCTTGATACATCATGACATTACGGCCGTGAATGTCATGGGGGTAAAGACCACGACTACGAGCATAATCCAGGGCTTGATCAATGTCCCTGATAACCTGCTTGGGAATACGTAGACCACGGTGCATACAATCGTAGAGAGTTACTCCATATAGCCGTTTTAAAATTAAAAAGCCATCTTGGGCATATGAACATTCAGAGTAAGCAGGATGAGAACCTAAGCGCCGATAAACTTCTACTTCCTCCTCAAAGCCTGGGCGACCAGGGGCGTAAATCTTAACTACCTGGTCTGGGTAGTCTGGGTGATAGACTACTGCGGCGTAGTTCCCAGCCCCCACAAGCCGCCAGGGTTCTGGGAGATAGCTGACTTTGACGGGGTTATGGGGATTGACACTTTCAAGTTGTAAGTTAGGGAGTAGTTCCTGGTGAATACTTTTGATTAGTCGCTGAATGTGCGATTTATCCATTGGGATCAATATCCTATATGTGAGATAACAGACGCAACGCACTGGCTCCCTAATGCCAAACTCTTATTTGGCAACATTACTAATTTGAGTGACCACTTATATATTGAATCACAGGATCTGTTTGCAAAACATAGCCATTTTTGAGAATGGTTAGGGATGCACCATTGACAAGATATTCATATTTCCCGTTTTTGGCAACATATCCTGTTCCTTCTTCTACATCAACGGGTAAAGAACGGATACCTTGACGATTGAGCTTAGAAGTACTTGTGTAAAAAAGCTGCCCACGCTTGTTACAAATATAAATATTAAAATAATGATTTCTTTAGTTTTTGATTCCAGCTATTCATAATTAGCTCTCAAGTTTGATTACTTCAAACTTCAAATTAAAATTGGAGTTTTTCGGATTTGATGAGCAAAAAATTTGAGAGCTATTTTGTGAGGCTGATGCTGCATGGATTCTTGCTCATCAACCCAAAAATCAAATGCCTATAGAGTAGAAGATGTCAAAGCAGTTATCGAAAAGCTTGAATTTGACAGTTTGTGGTGTGTCAAGCTGCGGTCATTAAGCGCATAAAAAGAAGCCACAGCTTGTCAAGCAGTATACAGGTGAGTTTCTAAGTAGTGGACAACCAAATAAACCCGCTCTGGGACAGGCTTTTTCCTTCTGCCGAAAGCATTGCTGCCTTAGCTTAGCCGTCTATCCACACTGACTAAATCAACATCAGCAAGCCATATGGTTCTGCTTTGAGGAGTCACTTCTTCAAGAATTGGCGATCGCCACTCCACGCCGTAAAGCCAATTATTTTTGAGACTAAAAATCCCTTGAATAATACGGCTTGTCGGCTGTTCACTAAAATTAACTTCTACTACATCCCCTAAGTTAAAAGCTGGAGGAGGAACAGTGATGTTTTCTTGTGTGTTTGTTGTGCAAAATTCTCGCTCAGGTAAGTAGAGTGTTTCACCAAGGCAGACGATCGCATAAATCCACTGCTGCTCTTCCCACTGAACACCACAACAGTAGCCTGACAAATCTGAGCTTGTCAGAAAGACTTTTTCTAGCATTTGAACTGCCAGGGGAGGCATAACTTTACCCCAGGGTGGGGAAGTATGCCAACAGGATTCTAAAGCGGTAATCTGGTTAATCATGATATTACATTCTCTTTTTTATACATACACTTGATTACACCAGCACAATCCGGAATTTCAGGTGAATCCTTAACCTGACCATAATCAATAGCCTTCTTCGGTTTGGCTTACGCCACTTAAATTAAAATTCTGGGTCAAGACTGCGCTCAAGATTGTTGTTCAAAGCAAAGCTTTGTGTTTGTTGCAACGTCTACCTTGGTGGGTGAAGAATTGATTTGACAGTGATTATGAGCTACTGTGTGTACTTAAAGAAAAGAAGCAGAGGCGATCGCACTACTATCCCCAAGTCAGATTTTCTCACTTGAGGAAGTAATTGTTCGTTTGAGAGCTTACAGCTTAGTAACGGTTACGTCCACCGTAGTTGCCTCTGTTACCACCAGACGGGCCTCTGTCTTCTTTAGGTTTAGCTTTATTCACTTTCAGTTCACGACCCATCCACTCAGCACCATTAAGAGCGTCAATGGCAGCGGTTTCTTGATCATCTGAACCCATCTCCACAAAAGCAAAGCCTCGCAAACGACCCGTTTCACGGTCTGTAGGAAGTACAACCTTCTTGACTGTACCATACTCTGCAAAAACACTTTTAATATCATCTTCGGTAACTTGGTAAGAGATGTTACCCACATAAATTGACATCGATTTTCTCCAAAATTATGACTGTGTAGAGATTTAAATTTCGGAGACAAGTCTTTCAATATGAAAAGCAAAAAGCCTGTCAATACTAAAAACAAACATTTTCACCGAATTAATTCTCACTTTTTAAGATGACATAGCTATCAAATATGTGCAAAAGCCGAGTCAGCCTCGCAAGGGACTTTTCTTGGCGTTTAAGCACTGATTAGCATTAAAATTCCTCGCCCACAAGGGTACAAGGAATTTGGTAATAGGTAATGGGTAATGGGCCAATTACCTATTACCTATTACCAGAGTGGCGGGGCGGCTTTCCGACCCACCCACGCTCTTGATAGGGTTTCCCGCTGCTTTCAATAAAAAACCCCAGCCATATGAACTGAGGTTAGAGAGAGAAAACCAAATGTCGATGGGAGATACCGATGCCAAACTTTAAAAATCCTAGCTAACACCCAAGGCAACCAAAACTAGAGTAGTAACGAAAATTACTGCAACCGCACCCAAGAGTGTGTAGCGACGTTGCTGTTCTGGTGAGGGATAAACAGCATAGTACATCTTAGGTTCAGTAGCGTAGTTGTTCAGGATGCCTTCTTCGTTAATAGTGGTGTACATAGTTTATTTATAAAATATTAATTTATGTAAATAAATATAACAATATTTTTACAAATAGTCAACAAGACTCGACACAAAAAGGTTGATAGCCTTGATAAGAGCTAGTAGTTACGGATAAGGAAGTCTAATAGCCTGCAAAAATCTTTTTGGCAGATGGGAAAAGGGTAAGGGTTTAAAACCCTTACCCTTTTCTCTTTTCCCTTTACCCAATCCACACGGTCACTGCTGGTGTGTTGAGATCAGTTGAAGCGGCTTAAATATGTTGATATCTACGCAAGTGGTATTATCTAGCTTGAGTTTGAGTTCAGTACTGAGAGGGTGTTTGAAAAGTTTTGAGGGGTAAAAATTTATGCCAAACGCCTGACCATGATGCGAATCATGGCAAGATAGATAAAAGTCTCAGAAGTTGGCGGTAATAGTTCATAATCTTTGTTCAAACGCCGATACCCAGTCAGCCAGCCCAAGGTTCTTTCTACTACCCAGCGTTTAGGTAACAAAACAAAACCCTTGTGTTCATGGGGTCGCAGTACAACTTGGACAATCCATCGGTACAAATGCATCACCCATTGCATAAAAGGGTTGCCATCGTAACCACCATCAACCCAGATAGTAGAAAGACGTGAAACTGTATCTGCCATCTGTCTGACCTTGTTGAGTACTTGTTTTCTGCCTGAGCGTTCGTCTACACTAGCTGCTGTCACTAAAACTCGCAGTACTAAACCTAATGTATCCACGGTTAAAAACCGCTTGCGTCCTTTGACCTTTTTTCCAGCATCGTAGCCTACGTCTTGGCTTACCATCGCCGCACTTTTAACACTAGGACTATCAATTATCGCTTCTGATGGGCTAACAAATCGCTCATTTTCTACCCGCACCCAACCTCTGAGTCGGTCATGGATGTTGAGCCATGTTCCGTCAGTACGCCAATTGCGAAAGTAGGTATACACCGTTTGCCAATTGGGAAAGTCCCCCGGTAGGTTTGGCGCTTGTTCATCCTTGTGTCAATACATAAAAAATGGCGTTGAGTACCTCCCAAAGGGAGCAACGCGCAAAGAGCGTGAGATCATCGTGAAATGAGCGCTTGGGAGCGGGGGTAGCTGGGGGAGAAAAGAGAAAACATAGTCCTTTTTGCTACTTAAAATATAATAAATACACTTAATTTATTCCTCTTCCCCAGCCTCCCCAGCCTCCCCAGCTCCCCCAGCTCTGCCATCTCACTCTCCGAAGCGTTGCTCTCCTCCCAAAAGTCAACAACTGTGGGACAACCACCTTTTTTGGCTACTGGAATTAACGGTTCTAGTAATTCCCATTGGTCTTTGGTCAAGTTACTGGAGTATGCTTTACTCATTGCTCTCAATGGTGCTGTATGTACGTATTTACAGCTTATGCCCTGAGAGCTTTTTTTACTTAACTTACAACTTTTCAAACATCCTCTTAGTAATTACAGCATATTTATGTATATTATTTTTTAGTTTAAATTTTTGATACAGGAACGATGAGATAGGAAAACCTGTTAATAGTTCCCTATTTTGTTTTCCCTCTGAAGATGTAATTATTTTATATCAAAAGAAATATTTATAAATTGTAATTATTTAATTGACTCAATGTATTACAACGTAATCCTCTAGCTTGATTTCCAGAAAAATAAAGGATTAGATGACAGTAGGATAAATTAGGCAAACAAGGGAGCAAATGAGCATTAAGCTGTTCCGTATTTAAGTTGCATATCTAATTTGTGTGGACTGATGACTGATGTGGGTCATCAGTCAACGACCTTTACAGGTGATTATGCAATTTAGATGCGCTTTAGCTTAACGTGAGTTCGATGAACCTCTCCCCAACCCCTCTGTCTTGAAAAGTTCTGATGGTCGGAAACCTCCAATCAGACTTTTCGCTCCGACGCACAGAGGTGGCTTTAACATCTTCGGTAAAAAATTAAAAATCAAGCTTTTAAAGCCTCTGATGCCACATGCGCTCGTCTGTCGGCAAAGCGCGCTCTTCGCAGTGGCTCCTCCTTTCAGGGGAGAGGAATGGAAGCGGGGTCTTTTGAATCTGTCGAACTCACGTTAGCTTAGTTGCTAAATCATGGCTCAGATATGTAAGACAAAAAATAAAATTAAGTGGAAAAATAACTCGGTATGATGCTGAAGTCTGTTACCTTCCTGTAAAGGTCATGCTCGGCATTTAATCAGGTTTATTTAAAATTTGAGTAAATGTATTACATCATTGCTCATACCTATTTTCAATTTACTTATGACAATATTTGTCATGGGTAAGATGCACCTGATTTCAAGAGACGACTAAACTATCATACTGATGAATTTGTACAAATCATTTTGTAATGGAGTTTGATATGACTTTAGCAACTCCTCCACAGACGAAGCCTTTAACTGATGAAGAACTGTATAAAATGAATGCCTACTGGCGTGCAGCCAATTATCTTTCAGTAGGGCAAATATATCTCCTTGACAATCCACTACTGTTAGAACCGCTGAAGTTGGAACATGTCAAACCCCGACTACTCGGACACTGGGGAACAACACCAGGGTTGAACTTCATTTATGTCCACCTCAACCGAGTAATCAATAAGTATGATTTGAACACCATATACATTGCCGGGCCTGGTCATGGAGGCCCCGGATTGGTAGCTAATACTTACCTAGAAGGCACTTATAGCGAGTACTACCCCAACATTTCCCAAGATACTGAGGGAATCAAAAAACTTTTCAAACAGTTTTCATTCCCAGGTGGTATTCCTAGCCATGCTGCACCGGAAACCCCAGGTTCTATCCATGAAGGCGGTGAACTGGGTTATGCTCTTGTCCATGCCTACGGTGCTGCTTTTGACAATCCTGATTTGATAGTTGCAGCTGTTGTCGGTGATGGTGAGGCTGAAACTGGTGCTTTAGCTACTAGCTGGCATTCTAACAAGTTTCTCAATCCTGTTCATGATGGTGCAGTACTTCCGATTCTGCATCTTAATGGGTATAAAATTGCTAACCCAACTTTATTATCACGATTGAGCCATGAAGAGCTAGAAAGTTTATTTGTGGGTTATGGTTACAAACCATACTTTGTAGAAGGCTCAGAACCCGCAGATGTCCACCAACAAATGGCGGCAACTCTAGACACCATAATTACGGAAATTCAAAGCATCCAGAGAGAAGCCCGCGTCCATGGTTTTAGCCAGCGCCCGCAGTGGCCCATGATAATCTTACGCACCCCCAAAGGTTGGACAGGCCCGAAAGAAGTAGATGGGAAAAAGACAGAAGATTACTGGCGATCGCACCAAGTTCCCTTAAGCGAGATTGCCAAAAAGCCAGAACACCTGCAAATTCTGGAAGAGTGGTTGAAAAGTTACAAACCAGAAGAACTTTTTGACACCAACGGTAAGCTAATTCCCGAACTAGCAGAACTGGCCCCCAAAGGACACCGCCGCATGGGAGACAATCCCCACGCTAACGGCGGTATTCTCCTGCGTGACCTGAAGTTACCTAACTTCCAAGACTATGCTGTAGATATCCTCCAACCAGGCAAAATAGAAGCGGAAGCAACCAGGGTGACAGGAAAATTCCTGCGGGATGTCATACAACTCAACCAAGAATCCCATAACTTCCGTATCTTCGGCCCCGATGAAACCCAATCCAATCGCTTGGATGCCGTATTTGAAGTTACAGACCGGACTTGGGTAGCCCAGATTCTCCCAGAAGACGAACATTTGTCTCCCAATGGTCGGGTGATGGAAATCCTCAGCGAAACTAGTTGTCAAGGATGGTTAGAAGGCTATTTACTTACAGGTCGCCACGGCTTCTTCTCCTGCTACGAGGCATTCATCCACATCATTGACTCAATGTTCAACCAGCACGCCAAGTGGCTGAAAACTACCCTTGACATTCCTTGGCGTAGACCAATTGCTTCTCTCAACTACTTGCTTACTTCCCACGTTTGGCGACAAGACCACAACGGTTTTTCTCACCAAGACCCTGGTTTTATCGACCATGTAGTCAACAAAAAATCAGAAGTCATTCGCGTATATCTCCCCCCCGATGCCAACACCTTGCTGTCGGTGACAGACCATTGTCTCAGAAGCCGTCACTATGTCAACGTTATTGTTGCAGGTAAGCAACCTGCATTGCAATATTTAGATATAGACGCAGCAATCAAACACTGCACCAAAGGCATTGGAATTTGGGAATGGGCAAGCAATGACCAAGATAGCGAACCCGATGTGGTGATGGCTTGTGCTGGGGATGTTCCCACCTTAGAAACCTTAGCTGCTGTAGACATATTGCGGCAGAACTTCCCTGAGTTGAAGGTGCGGGTAGTCAACGTAGTGGATTTGATGACACTACAGCCAAAAAGTGAGCATCCCCACGGTTTAAGCAATAAAGACTTCGACACGATTTTCACCACTGACAAACCGATTATCTTCGCTTTTCATGGCTATCCTTGGTTGATTCATCGCCTAACTTATCGCCACACCAACCACAATAACCTGCATGTACGCGGTTACAAGGAAGAGGGAACTACTACAACTCCCTTTGATATGGTTGTACTTAACGACCTCGATCGCTTCCATCTAGTGATGGACGTAATCGATCGCGTACCAAAACTAGGTTATAAAGCAGCTTATGTCAAACAGCGCTTGCAAGATAAGCTGATCGAACACAGGCATTACATCGCTAAGTACGGCGAAGACATGCCAGAGATTCGTGACTGGAAGTGGCCGTATTAAGCTAGGGGAGTAGGGAGTGGGGAGTAGGGTGGATGAGGGGGATGAGGGGGATGAGGGAGATGAGGGAGATGAGGGGGATGAGGGGGATGGGGAGAAGTAACTAAATTCCCAATTCCCCTTCGGGTTCGCCAGTCGCTCATGGGGGACTCGGGGCCCCCGCGACCGAAAGGGAGTGGGGATTGGGGGAGAACCCCCAAGACCGCGCTGGCTCACCAATTCCCAATTACCAATTACCAATTCCCAATGCCCAATGCCCCATGACGCCAGTCGCCTCAAGTCGGCAAAGCCGCCCACGGCGCTGGCTCCCCAATGCCCAATGCCCCATGCCCAATTCCCAATTCCCAATTCCCAATTCCCCATTCCCAATTCCCTATTAACAATGCCTGATCAATTTTGGTTATCCCAGTTGCAAAAACACCGAGCGATCGCAGTTATCCGCGCCCCAAAAATAGAACTGGGACTGCAAATGGCTATGGCTGTGGCATCTGGAGGAATGCAGCTAATTGAGATTACCTGGAATAGTGATGGCGCACCAGAATTAATTAGTCAACTACGTTCTAAATTACCTGACTGTATTATTGGTACTGGAACACTGTTCAATGTGCAACAACTGCAAGCTGCGATCGCATCTGGGGCACAGTTCCTCTTCACACCCCACGTTGATCCTGTGATGATTCATACGGCAGTTGTCAGCAATATCCCTATTATCCCTGGTGCCCTTACCCCTACTGAAATTATTACTGCCTGGACTCAAGGCGCTAGCGCCTTGAAGGTTTTCCCTGTACAAGCAGTGGGAGGGGCTAGTTATATCAAAAGTTTACAAGGGCCGCTGGGTCACATTCCCTTGATTCCTACTGGCGGCGTCACCCTGGAAAATGCCAAGGAATTTTTACAAGCAGGAGCAATTGCTGTGGGTTTAAGTAGCGAATTGTTTCCTCAAAAGCTGGTTATAGATAGAAATTGGGAAGCGATCGCTCAAAAAGCCAGTAACTTGATGCAACAGTTAGCCTAAGATAGAGTGAAATTATACAATCTATATACTTATAATAGAAGGAAAGGGCTAGAGATTAAATTTTAAATCTGAAAAATCTCTTTCAACTTCGTCATCTGAAGGTATCTATGATGAAAAATCTAATTAATACTAACTGGATACGTCACTTAAAAATATTCGTTGCAGGCACAGCACTTTCCTTGAGTGTGATTGGTGCTGGAACTAATCAAGCTTGGGCGGCTTCAGATAAACAGACAATTAAACAAACCATCCAGACTTTACAACAATCCGATCAACGCTGGATTCAAATTAATCTTTCAAAGCAGCGATTAACAGCTTGGGAAGGTGGAAAACCTGTTTATTCTGTCGTAATTTCTTCAGGCAAAAAATCTACTCCGACTCGCGTTGGCAGTTTTAAAATTCAATCCAAGTACAAAACTACCCGAATGCGCGGAGAAGACTACGACGTTCCTAACGTTCCTCATGCGATGTTTTACCAAGGAAACTATGGTATTCATGGTGCATATTGGCATAAACGTTTTGGAACTCCAGTCAGCCACGGCTGTGTTAATGTTGCACCGAATCATGCCAAGTGGCTATTCAAATGGGCATCTTTAGGGACACCAGTAGTCATTCATAAGTAGTTTTTGGGAATTGGGCATTGGGAATTGGGAATTGGGAATTGGGAATTGGGAATTGGGAATTGGGAAAAAGAAGTTATTTTCAACTTCTCCCTCATCCTCCTCATCTCCCTTATCCCCCTCATCCCCAGTCCCTAATAACCAGAAATCAAGACAATTGAGCGATTTTGGGAGAACTTTCAGCAGGAAATCTCCGGACTTAGAATTACTAAAGTTGAAATAAATAATAGAAGAGGAGACTGATATTCAGCTGTGCCACATCATAGTTGCATATTATAGTGTTGACTTATGACAGATAACTGTTGACTGTCAGGCGGCAACAACTATCATAAGTGACTATGTAATTGAGATGTGTTTTAGCTGAGCAGCCTCAAAGATATAAGCGTAAATCCTGGCAAATCCTGTTTGAAATTACTTAAATTGTGAGTGCGATGTCTACGCAGTTAACACCATCAAATCTGCAAACTAGCGATCGCACCAGACAAGACTATTGGAAGCATGAGAGTAAACTTTTTACTTCCATGTCTCTGTAATATTAACATGAGTTTGATGACCTCTCTCTCCTGGCCTCCCTCTTTTAAAAGGCGTACTCCTTCCAAGAAGCAAGCGATCGCGTTGCGTCTGGGTAAGGAGAGGGAGGAGGAACGAAAAAATAAGGGTTTTACTCCCCTCTCCTTGTAGGAGAGGGGTTGGGGGAGAGGTTAAAACAGCACTTGTCGAACTCACGTTAATATTACTTACCGTTGCAATTTATTCTTTGCTGCTTTCCTGCTCTTCTGCTCCCCTGTTGTCTAAACGATAATCTTCAGGTGGAAAAGGAGTAGGGCTGCTCTCAATCTGCTCAAACAAGTAAACTTAAGATAGAAGGTGATGCAACATGCAAAGTTGGATACGTTGCTCAAGAACTTTCTGTGCAGGTGTGGTGTTAATCGTGGCAACTTTAGTCTCTTGTTTGCCACCAACGGCAGCTAACCATAACTCTGCTACAGCCAATGCAGCATCGCTAGAGAACGATAGCATCACTATCTCTGAAGACCAACAAAAATCCCAACCTCGTAGGATTGAAATTGACTTATCCGAGCAACGCTTACGTGCATGGGAAGGTAAAAAACTAGTATATTCATTCCGCATTTCCACAGGAAAGCGCTCAACTCCCACACCCATAGGTAGCTTTCGCATTAATTCTAAATATCGTACAAATAGAATGCGAGGCAGGGGCTACGATATTCCTGATGTTCCTTACACAATGTATTTTCATCGAGGCTATGCTATTCACGGTGCTTACTGGCATAACCGTTTTGGCACTCCAGTAAGTCATGGTTGCGTGAATTTGCCAGTTAAATTAGCTCGCAAGCTTTACAACTGGACTTCAATAGGTACTTTAGTAGTAGTGCGTAAATAGAGTGCTAAGTGCTCAGTGAGTTAGGAGGCGCGGAGTTAGGAGTTAGTTGTCAGTTGTCTCTTATCTCCCCTGCTCCCTATCTTTCCCTCAAGCTCTGGATGTTGGTTTCAAAAATACCCATGCGACGAAGAATGTAGCCGCTGTAAATAGTTGCGTCAGATCTAAAGCAGATAGATAGCCATCTGCAAATGAAGCAATACTGCGATCGGTAATACCAAATACCCAAGATGAGAGGCCAAACAGCCAAATCCCATTTTTGAGATATCCTACGAATTCCTTAGAGTCTGATTGTTGCTGGTCTTTCATGATCCTCTGTTGTTTTAGTGAAGAATCTGCTGATTTATGAGAAATACTGCAAGTAAAAACTTTTTTCGACTCCTGGGATTGGATCTATACCTATATTAATAAATATTTCAGAAACTTGACTTCACTACCTAAAGGTACATCTGCTTTTTTTGACATTCTTCCTTTGGATCTGTCATGACCAAAAAGCTGTAATGCTGGAATTGAAAAAATTGTAAGTATAATATTGAAAATTTACTTCATATAAACGTAATAAAACTATATAAAACTTTATTTTTTAGATTTAAAATACTTCTTAAGGTGGATGCTATTTTATGTTGTACGTATTTTCTGCAATGGTGCAGGGATGCACAGGTATAAACCTACGGATAATAAAAAAGTGGTAAATGTATTTATTTAGAGATTTCTTCGTTCAAATACTTTCCCTTTGTCTGTTGAGACTTCTTCCTTAAGATACTGATCGCTCAAGGGTAAAACCTAGTTCAATCAAAGAATGACAGAAATCAATCAATTTAGTTAATGACTGTAATTCAGTTTCAAAACTCATCTGATACACAGCGATCGCAAACAAATCTGCCACATTTAGGGCTAGTTTGTATCACTTTTTCTAAACAAGTTCGCTTTCGGACAATGACGCGCACGCGCTACTTGCAACTCTCTCATGTTGAACGTGAAAGCGGACTCAGAGAAATATATCAGCATAACTTACAGCGTTTGCATGATGCCCTTAGCTTTTGTGAAGCAAACAAAATTCGGCTGTATCGCATAACCTGCGCTTTATTTCCGTTGAGTGATATGGAAGATGAAATTGGCGCTAACATATTAGAGGAAATGCAGCCCCAATTGAGCGAAATTGGGAAAAAATCGCTAAATTTGGGTATCAGAATGGTACTGCATCCAGACCAATATGTAGTGCTGAGTTCTGACTCTCCCGGAGTGGTGAAAACAAGTATTAAAATTTTAGAACGTCACGCTCGTACACTTGACTTACTGGGCTTACCGCAATCGCCTTGGTCATTGATGAATATTCATGGCGGCAAATCTCAGCGCAGTGAACAATTAGTAAAAGTGATTGCCGAACTACCAGAAACAGTTAAAAGTCGTTTGACCTTCGAGAATGATGAATACGCTTACAGTGCTGAGGAAATTTTAGCAGTGTGTCAGCGCTCAGGAGTACCAATGGTATTTGATGCCCATCATCATATTTGCCACGAAAACTTAAATAGTTACGATCATCCTAGTGTAGCGTCGATGTTTTACGCAGCGCGGGAAACTTGGGCAAACCCAGATTGGCAATTGGTGCATATTTCCAATGGTGAAGAAGCTTTTAATGACAGAAAACACAGCGAGTTAATCGTTGCTATGCCCGATGTGTATCACCAAGCACCGTGGATAGAAGTTGAAGCTAAAAAGAAAGAAGAAGCGATCGCGCATTTACGATCATGGTGGTTGGAAGGGTGAAGGGGAAGGGTGAAGGGGAAAAGGAACAATGAACTATATGGGTAACAAGCTAAAGCATATCTAAACTGCACAATTACTTCTGAAAGTCATTGACTGATTACAGTCATCAGGAGCCAGCGCTGTGCGGGGGTTCCCCCCGTTGAGGCGACTGGCGTTCATCAACCATCAGTCATCATAATTAGATATATTATTTGCATCACAAATGTCTTGGTGGGAAATCATTATAGATAAACTATGGCGATCGCAATCGATTTTGGTACTAGCAACACAGTCATTGCCCGATGGAATCCTGTTACCCAGCAGCCGGAAACCCTTAGCATACCTGGTTTATCAATTCAGCAAAGTCTGAATCCGCCATTGATTCCCAGCTTGGTTTATATAGAAGAAGCAACACAAGCTAAAATATTAGTGGGGCAACAAGTACGCGATCGCGGTCTTGACCTCAAGGGAGAAGCACGATTTTTTCGCAGCTTCAAACGCGGTATTGGTGCAGATATCCAAGGTTTTCTACCCGAACTAGATGGGCAAATCATCACCTTTGAACAAGTGGGACAATGGTTCCTCAAGGAAGTGATTGCACAATTAGCACCCCAAGAAGGCGGGTTGGATTCCTTGGTGTTAACGGTACCTGTAGACAGCTTTGAAGCTTATCGTCACTGGCTGGGACAAGTTTGTCAAGACCTCAACGTTGAACAAGTGCGGATGCTGGATGAACCCACAGCCGCAGCTTTGGGTTATGGTTTGGCAGATCAAGACATGATTTTGGTAATTGACTTTGGCGGCGGTACTTTGGATTTATCCCTGGTGCAGTTGAATAAAGGCGCACAAGGAAGCACAAAGCCTGTGGGTTTTCTTTTGAAGTGGGGTAATAAATCCTTGGCAGAAAACTCCAAACAAAAGGTGAAAACTGCCCGTGTTCTGGCGAAAGCTGGGCAAAATTTGGGCGGTACTGATATTGATAATTGGTTAGTAGATTACTTTGTCAAAACTCAAGGGTTGACGGTAAGTCCTCTGATAACTAGATTAGCTGAAAAGTTGAAAATTCAGCTATCAACTCAAAACCAAGCCAGTGAAGTTTATTTTAATGATGAGACATTTGAAAGCTATGAACTAGAACTTAACCGCGATGGCTTGGAAAATATTCTCACTGAACATGGATTTTTTGAGTTACTCGATGAGTCCATGACAGCACTGTTGCAGCAAGCGCGACGACAAGGGGTAGAGATTGCAGATATCAATGCCGTTTTGCTAGTTGGTGGTACTGTACAATTGCCAGCAGTGCAGACATGGGTGAAGCAGTATTTTGCACCGGAAAAAATTCGTTGTGAACGTCCCTTTGAAGCGATCGCCCAAGGTGCGTTACAGTTAGCCCAAGGCGTGGAAATCAAAGATTTTCTCTACCATAGTTATGGTATCCGTTATTGGAACCGCCGCCAACAAAGCCACAGCTGGCATCCCATTATCAAAGCGGGACAACCATATCCCATGAGTCAGCCAGTGGAATTAGTTTTAGGTGCTTCCTTGGAAAATCAACCCAGTATTGAATTAATTATGGGAGAATTGGGAGTAGAGACAGGCGGTGTTGAAGTTTATTTTGATGGCGATCGCTTGATTACTCGTCGTCTGGATAGCGGTGAAACCAGCGTTAAACCACTCAACGATAAAGATGGCGCCAGAAGTATAGCTCAATTGACACCACCGGGTTATCCTGGAAGCGATCGCATTAAAATTCTGTTTCAAGTTGATGAACAGCGGTTTTTGCGAATCACCGTTGAGGACTTGTTGACTAATGACACGCTGTTGGAAAATCAACTCGTAGCACAGTTGAGTTAGAGATTTAGGAATTGTATTCCATATCACGGCTGCGTGAGAAAAATTTATATTCTCAATCAGCAATAATAATCCAATACGGTTCAGTTAAGGCTCAAACTCTTTTTTTAACGTAGACGCGTTCGCGAAGCGTTGCCGCAGGCTAGCGGCTTCCCAAAGGGTACTGCAAAGGGCGCGAAGGACACAAAGAGAAGGAAGAGAAAAGCTTAACTGAACTGTATTGAATAATAACCAATAATTTTAATTTTTTCAGAGTAATAAAAGAGCGCTAATTTAATTTTTATTAAATGTCTTAACGAGACTTAAACCTTTTTTCGGTAACAATAAGCTTCAAACCCATGTGGGGCAAGTAAAATACAGCAAATGCTCAAAAACGACGGAAACCGAGATATATTAAGAAACTGGGCGTAACGATATCAAAGTATCTCTGTATATAAATTTGAGTTATTTTTCTAGGTATTTTTTGTCTAATTCTCATTAACTAGCTATAAGATAGCTATAATCCTGACTATGTTCTACATTAAGGATTAATTAAAATATGAAAAATAGTAATCTCTGTATTGGCATTGTTGTTGGTACTATTAATGATGGTGCAGGTGGTATAGCTCCAGCAATTATGGGATATACTAATGTAATTGCAGAAATGCAAATATATTCTCATTTGTTAACTATTAATTATCCAGAACTGGGAAATTTAATCTCTATTGACAGCGTAGAATTACATAGTTATTTAGCCAATTTTTTTGCACGTAAATTTGGAGGATTTAATTTAAAATTACAAAAAGAACTTTGGCAATTAGCAGCGAAAAAACTAGATTTAATTCATAGTTATGGTATTTGGCAGCTTCATAATCTTTACGCTCGCCAATCATCAATAGGTAACAATATTCCATTAATTATTTCTCCTGAAGGAATGCTTGAACCTTGGTGTCTCAGGTTTAGTGGTTTTAAAAAAAAATAGCTTGGTTAATATACGAAAGCCAAAATTTAAATAGTGCGAATATTTTGCACGCAACTTCTGAGATGGAAGCTGAATCTATTCGTAATTTAGGATTTAAGCAACCTATTGCCTTAATTCCTCATGGTGTACATTTACCTGATTTAAATAACCTTCCTAAAAGAGAGGTTTTAACACGAGCTTTCCCGGAACTTAGAGAAAAAAGATGGTTGCTCTTTTTATCAAGAATACATCCGAAAAAAGGGTTAGATAACTTACTGTATACTTGGCATCAACTGTCTGCAAAGTTTGCTGACTGGCATTTAGTGATCGCGGGCCCCGATTTTATAGGTTATCAAATAAAATTGGAGTCATTAATAAAAGAGTTTGGTTTAGAAAAACGTGTTACTTTTACTGGTATCCTCTCTGGTGAGAAGAAAGCAGCAGCTTTCGCTAATGCTGATCTGTTTATTTTGCCTAGCCACTCAGAAAACTTTGGCAACGTTGTACCAGAGTCTCTAGCATACGCAGTTCCAGTTATCACTACTAAAGGTACTCCCTGGCAAGATTTAAATACCTACGAATGCGGTTGGTGGATAGAAAATCACCAACAAACAATGGCTATAACCTTAACTGAAGGAATGCAGATGTCATTTCAGACACGTAAAGCTATGGGTATGAAAGGACGATATTTAGTTTCCACTAAATATTCTTGGGAGTCTGTTGGACAGGAAATGGCAAATGTGTACCGTTGGATTATAGGTGGTGGTAATCCTCCAATTTCTATAAGGGGGATAAAATGAGCAATCCCGCAAAAAGTTGTAGCAATGTTTGCAGACTTGGGGATTGCTTAGGAGTAGGTGTATCTGAATCTTCCCTTGGCAAATAACCCTCAAACTCTCCTTTGGGGAAGTTTTGATTATTTCCGGACTGTTTTTCTTGTGTCATGATAGTGTTGACTCCTATTGTAGGGGTTCAAAGAAGGGCGATCGCTAGACCTTGCTACGGGAGCGATCGCCTTTCTTGTACATTTGACTGTACACTATAAATGTATAGTATAAATTTATACATTACAAGCCCTGCTGCAAAAATTTTTTGTCCTTTGTCAGCGGCAAATTTTTGCCCCTCTCCAACGCAGAGAGGGGTTGGGGAGAGGTTAATCGAACTCACGTTAATTATTAAAATTTTATAAAAATTGCCTTAACTGTCTTAACTGTCTTAACTGTCCTTGAAAAATTAACTATGGTCGTATTAGTATACAAACGACCGCATAAAACAGGATTGTTTGCTAGCAAAAAAAAGTCTGATTATGGATAAATTAGCGTTTAAGAGAATGTTGTCAAAGGATTTTTTGCTCTGGTGTTAAACACAGCGAAGCATCTGGTGTACATGCCTATAACTTTGATTCTTCCTTGTACTTGACCCAAACTAGAGCAGCAAAAGTATACCTTAAGGCACTTTTAAAACAACCTCTCAGAGCAATTATAAATCAGGATTGCGTAGCACTAATTTATCCATAGAAGATAAACACATATGGACAGCTGATGGTGAATCAGTTGACAGATTTTCATATGGTTTTGAACAAAGACTTACCAATGGTGTACCTACACCATTTAGTTTTGTAGCGTTATTCCTGGCAGATGTAAGTTGCAATATAAATGTAGAAACTGCTTTTAAAGAATCAAGTTGTTTCTAACATTTTTTATAGACCATTACGTTATGTAGGCAAGTCAAAAAGTCAGTTACGTTACTCAAAAATTGAACAATAAAAGGAAAAACAAATGACCGATAGCACAAAACGTCATCCTGTAATTTTATTTCCAGGCATAGCAGGTTCGCGATTAAAAACGAAAAACAAAAATGGAGAGGAAGCGCCACTTTGGTTTAACAAGTTCCAAATGGCATTGCTATCGACTAATTTGTCTTCAACTGATATCAGCAGCACTCAAGAAAATGATATCAGCAGCACTCAAGAAGAGGATTTGGCTGTTTCGCGAGCAATAGTTGCATCTTACAAAACAGAAGCTGATATACAACAGGATACTAATTTTACTCCTGTAGAGGCTTGGCGAACTCATATGAAATTGCAAGCTAATGGCAAAAAACCAGAAATAGAAGGTGAAAATGACGAGATATTTAATAGAGAAGTGGAAGGATTAAAAGGAATTAAAAATGTAAGTAATCCTCGAGAAGGTTTTTTGCCAGATGAAGATATGAGATATTTTCATAATTTAGTCGAGAGGCTAAAAAAAGAGTATTCTTACACAGAAGATGAAGATCTAATAGGCCATCCCTATGATTGGCGAGTAGCTCCAGGAGGTTTGGAAGACCGATATCAAACTTTTACGAACCTCAAAACAAAAATAGAAAATTTATACAATCACGAAGATCGTCACTTAGCTGTAGTGCTAATAGCACATAGTATGGGGAATAGAGTAGTACAATATTTCCTGAAGTGGGTTGAGGCCAATGTATCAAAAGCTTGGATAGATCAATATATAGAACGATATATAGCAATCAGCCCACCGTGGATAGGTTCGCCACAGGCAATTTATAGGCTGTCAGATAGTGCAATAGTTCTACCTTCGGGTGGTACTCAAATAGCTTTAAAAGGGATGAAAGATGTACTTCAATCTTTTTCAAGCATTCCTTGGCTATTACCAGTAGAAGGGCAATACCAATACTTTAATACCGAAAAAAACAAAGAGGGAGAGTATATTTTTGGGTATGTTGCTAACTCTGCCAGTCGAGCTTTAGCTGATTATCAACCCATAACAGTCCAACAGACTTTAGAGAAAGCAAATGCTCAAACTACGACACTAGCTCACCAAACTAATTTTTATCAGAATGATCCTCTGATAACTGAAACTGATAAACCAATCGGGAGTGAATTAGTAAAATGCCCACCTGTTCAGAAACTAGATGTCATCTATTCAACTGGTTTTCCTACACCAGTAGGAGCATATTATCAAGAGACAAATAGTAAATTGGAAATAGCGACTACTTTGGGTTCAGATACCCCCATACCATATCTAGATAAAACTGGTTTAGTGATCAAAAAGGGAATAATACTAGAAACACCCGCTACAACGCAACAAATAGAGGTAGAGGTCGCAGATGGAGCTAAACAAGAAAACTCAGGGGATTTAGTAGTTCCATATGGGAGCTTAACTTACTTTAAGAAATGGCAGAAAGCAGAGCCAAATAGACACATAGTAGGACATGAATTTTCAGCTCAACCTACATCAGGTGGAGTGCAATACCCAAGCGTAAACCATAATGCAATTGTGGCTCACCCAGATGCGATCACAAAAATCATTCAGTTGCTATCTGAATCAAACGCATAAGTTTGATGTAGCCAAGGGACTTCTATTCTCAAAAATATCCCAAATTGTTTTGTAGGATGGGTGTCCTCACCCGTCCTTTTTCTGAAGGGCGGGCTTTCCTGCCCACCCCACAATTGAAGATAATTTATTTCTTGGAAATCCCTGACTTCATCGTGCCATGAGACTATGACAACACATTTATCTATCCAAAACGAACGATGAAAAAAGCTTTATTGTGCTGCTTTGCAATAATTATAGCAATGTGGGTTGCGGTAAGTCCTGCGATCGCATCATCGCCTGACCAGCCAGGTTTACTGCCTACATTCTACGACGTACCTGCGGATAAGGTGGCTGGGCCGCCAGGTGAGATCATTAAAAAGGAAGAGATCGATGCACCTGATGGAGCAATTGCGTGGCGCGTGGTCTATCGCTCACAGAAGGCTTCTGGAGTCCCAGTTGCCGTGTCAGGCCTCATCATTGCGCCAAAATCCGCTAAAGAGGGTGACAATCTTCCCGTTGTCAGCTGGGCGCACGGTACTGTTGGCGGTGCTAGGTATTGCGCCCCGTCAAACGTTCCCAACCCAGTGAGTGATTTTGTCGGCTACCCTTCTTTCGAGAGTACCGTGCCGAATGACTATGGCATACCTGGGCTGTCAAGGTTTATCAAGGCTAGATACATTGTTGTAGCCAGTGATTACCACGGCTTGGGTGCTGGAGACAAGCACGAATACGCCGTTGGTCAAAGCCAAGCACGGAACGCCCTCGATATCGTCACAGCAGCCCGTGAACTGACACCAGCAGGCAATAAGGTAGTGCTACTGGGATGGTCACAAGGCGGTTTAGCTGCGGTGACTGCGGGCGAAAAAGCTGCGTATGCGCCTAATCTCGATGTTGTGGGCGTAGCGGCCATGGCCCCTGCAAACCCCAAGTCCTTTTTGATTCCCGATATTGCCAAGCAATCTACCGGAGGCCCGCGCATCGGTCGCATCATTCTCCTAAATACGGCTTATGCTTGGGCATATCCCGATTTGCATCTGAGTGACGTATTCACCGACACCGGACTCAAAGCAGCCGAGGCCGCTTCTCGCCAGTGTATGCAGCAGTTGTCAATTACAGGAGACACCGCAGGAGGAGATTCGGTTTTATTTAAGGCAAACAACAATCTTGACGCATGGATAGCTAGATTGGACGAAAATGCGATCGGACAAGTTGATTCCCAGATCCCTGTGCTGGTCATGCAAGGGACTGCTGATAACATAATCCCTGCGGATTCCACAGACCTTTACGTCAGAGACGCTTGTGAACATAACACTCCGGTCTTTTACATAAAGTACGCTGGAAAAGACCATCGAGCGCTGTTGCCGGCTGCGGAGGCTGACTTTACGAATTGGATCGCTACTCGGTTCACCGGACAATCGCCACCGTCCAATTGCCCTAACGCTGAAGTAAGATTGGACATTCCTGATAAGTAAAGCGACTTTTCAGCTAAAGTCCAGTTAACGTGAGTTCGATGAACCTCTCCCCAACCCCTCTCCGACGCGGAGAGGTGGCTCTAACATCTTCGGTAAAGAACGAAAAATCAAGCTTTTAAAGCCTCTCCCCTGAAAGGAGAGAGGAATGGAAGCGGGGTCTTTTAAATCTGTCAAACTCACGTCCAGTTAAATTGCATAATCACGCTTTTAAAGCCGTTGACCGATAACTGATGACAGTCATCAGTTATCGGTCATCAGTGATCACAATTAGCTTGAACTGACAGAAGCCTCTCACTTACCGCTATCGCGGTAAGTGATGAGATGAATGGCGTTTGTGTGTTGACGACAGTTCCCTGACCAATGCCGATAGGCGAGGGAAGGGAACATGGAGGAAACGAACAATTCTTAATCTTCTGGTTGTTGCTGATTTTCAATGTATTTTTTCAAAGTTGAAACGGTAACACCCCCACAACTAGCAATAAAATAAGAACCATTCCAAAAAACATCTTTACTATAAAAAGTTTTTAAATGTTCAAAAAATTCTTGTCTCAATTTTCTAGAGGAAATAGACTTTAAGTTATTGACCAACTTACTAAGTTCTAGGTCAGGATGATATTGGAATAGAAGATGTATGTGATTATCTTCACCGTTGAACTCAACAAGCTTGCAATCCCACTTTACTAATAACTCTTCAAAGATAGTGTGCAAGCGTTCTAACATTGCTGTGTTAAACGCTCTACGCCTGTATTTTGTTGTTAAAACAAGGTGGACTTTCAGGTCACTAACAGACCTCCCTTTGGAAACAAAGTCATTTTTCATTGGATTGTAGACTTAAATAAAAATCAGTGTATACTAAAAACCTAGCACTGATTTACAAAGGTGGTGATAAACAGTTGAGGACAACGTATCAGTACAGATTACGCCCGACAAAACAACAAGCGACAGAAATAGACAGATGGTTGTCTATGTTGTGCGCTCAATATAATTACTTGTTGGCTGATAGATTCAACTGGTATGAGCAAAATTGTTGTCCTATCAACGCTTGTCCTCTTGTTTGTCATTTACCAGAATTCAGAGATAACCCGGATTACTATTCTCAAAAAAAAACTTTACCCGAACTCAAGAAAACCCATCCACATTACAGCGAGATTTACTCGCAAGTTTTACAGGATGTAGTCAGGCGAGTTCAGGTAACTTTTGATAGGTTTTTAAAGGGTGATAGTAACGGTAAACGCAGTGGCAAACCCAGGTTTAAACCTCGTGACCGTTATAGAACTTTTACTTATCCTCAAATGAAGGATGGATGTTTGCAGGGTAATTTAATTAATCTTCCGATGCTTGGCAAGATTAAGGTAATTCTGCATCGTCCTATTCCTGATGGTTTTAAGATTAAAACCGCATCTGTAACTAAAAAAGCCGATGGGTATTACCTAACTCTTAGCCTAGAAGATGCCACAGTTCCAGCAATCAAGCCTGATTTTAACCCTGAATCGATAACAGGTATTGATGTTGGACTAAAAGAGTTTTTGACAACTGCTGAGGGTGAGGTAGCTCCTATCCCCCAACATTACCGCAAATCTCAAAAACGTTTACGAGTCATTCAAAAACGTGTGTCACGGCGCAAAAAAGGTAGTAAACGCAGGCTAAAAGCTGTTAAACAATTGGGTAGGCAGCACAAAAAAGTTGCTGACAAGCGCAAAGATTTTCATTTCAAAACCGCTAATAATTTGCTTAAAAAGTATGATGTTATAGCTGTTGAAGATTTGAATGTTAAAGGACTTTCACGCTCTAAGCTAGCAAAGTCTGTACTCGATGCCGGATGGTCAAGCTTTCTGTCAATCCTGACAAACAAAGCCGAAAATGCTGGTTTGTTGGTTATCCCAGTTAAAGCATCTGGCACTAGTCAAGATTGTTCTAGATGTGGGGCAAAAGTTCCTAAAAAACTGCATGAACGTTGGCACGATTGCCCCAATTGCGGGTGTAGTCTTCACCGTGACCACAATGCAGCAATAAATATCAAAAATAGAGCGGTAGGGCATTCCGTTCTTAAAGCCAAGAGCCTCCTAAGCAATAGCCGGATTGTCTTGGAAGCCTACACTTACCACGAAGTGGAAGTGTAGGAGTATGTCACTTCAGCCCTTACTCTTCTGTAGGTGTTGGGTAAATAGTTACTCCTTCCTTAATAGTTTCCAATACCTCAATATTTAGAATTTCCTTTGGATCAATCGTCAATGGATTGGCAGACAAGATGACAAAATCTGCTAGTTTGCCAGGTTCAATGGAGCCTTTTGTATCTTCCTCGAAGTGTTGATAAGCTGCCCAGAGGGTCATGGATTTAAGTGCATCCAATGGTGAAACTCGTTGCTCTTCACCTAGTACTTGATTAGTGCGGGTCAGGCGATTAACGGTACACCACAATACACGCATAGAATTGGGTTTAATCACTGGCGCGTCGTGGTGAGAGCTAAACATCATGCCTCGATTCAACGCAGACTTAGTAGGAGAGATGCGATTTGCCCGCTCTTCCCCCAGCACAGAATCGCGGTGATAGTCTCCCCAATAATAGGTGTGAGCCGGAAACATCGATGGGAAAATGTCTAGTTCTTGCATTGCATCTAGCTGATCTTCGCGCAAAATTTGACAATGGATCATCACTGGGCGGCGATCGCTTTTGCCATGTTTTTCTGTTGCTGCACGCACTGCCTTAATATATCGATCGGCTGCCGCATCACCATTGCAATGTGTAATGACTTGAATATCGTTTGCAAAGGCAATGTCTACCCGCTCTAATGCATCCTCTTCAGTGATGCCTTCATAGCCTGAGTAACTTTCTTCATTAAGATATGGTTTTGTAAGCCAAGCCGTTTTCCCCTGTGGAGAACCATCGAAATTCATTTTCAGCCCAGCTAGCCGCAAGCGGTTATGATATTCGCGGTAGGGGTACGGATTGTAAATCTTAGATTTTGGTGGAAATGCCAGATAGTCGGTATATACATTTACATCGATTGTTAATTGTTTTTGGGATGCAACATACATCAACCCATCCAAAACAGCTGCATTGGCTCGCCCTTCCTGAGCGGTGGTAAAGCCTTGCTTAGCGTAAGCTTGACAACCGTACTTCATTAGAACCAGCAATTGCTCTTCAGTTGCCGTTCCCACATTTCCGGTGGCTATCCAAATCGCAGTTTCTTCGAGGACACCATTGGGCGTCTTTTCATCCTCTTCCCGGCGAATTATACCGCCTGGTGGGTTAGCTGTTTCTGCTGTGAAGTTCAGCATTTCTAGGGCTTTGCTGTTAACAACTCCCAAATGCCCGGAAGCATGAAGCGCCAGCACAGGTAACTCCGTCGAGACTTTATCCAAATCATGGCGCGTGGGATGCTGGTTTCCTGGTAATAGCGAGTCATCATAACCGTTACCAAGCACCCATCCCAATGACTTGGTAGTCTCAGTGTCAATTTGCTGCTGTAATGCTGTAACAATGTCTTCAATGCTCTCCACTCCGGCATCTGGTGGTGGTGACAAATTTGCAACAGCAAGCATAATGGCGTAATTGAGGATGTGGCTATGGGCATCGATGAAGCCGGGAACCATGATTTTGCCATTTAAATCAATGATGCGAGTCGCTTCCTCCTGATATTCCATCACTTCTGCTGTGCTTCCCACTGCCAGAATTTTGCCATCTTTGACAGCAACGGCTTCTGCGGTGGGTTGAGCATCGTTTACCGTAATAATTTCACCATTGATGTAGATAGTATCAGCGATCGCTTTAGAAGACTTTGAGCTTTGCTTAATCACCTGAGAGGGTGCAGTAGTCTTAGACACCTTATTAGATAATGCGATCGCAGCTTCTAATGCTCCCGTACCTATTTGCGTAAACCTTAATGGCAGGGTAAATTTTTCAATCAGTAAAGAGATAAGGGGATTGCAACAAGGGCATTGCCCAAATTGGGGCTGTTGAATCATGACCATTAGGAAAACATCCTTTACTACGTATTCTTGTCAATTCCTAGCGAAAGATTAAGTAGAACACAGATTCTCAAATCACTCCCAAAACTTTAAATTCAATCAAAGAAAACAAGGAAACCCACACTTAAAAGTGCGCTCCTTGAAAAAAATGACGCTATTTTTTTGATATGGGGAATGCGAAAAAACCTCTTTCGCCATCACTGAGTAGGTTTAGACATACTGCCACTTTGATCAAAAAAATTCAAGGACAGTTAAGACAGTTAAGACAGTTAAGACAAAATTAATAAATTATTAATAATTATCGGCATGTTTTCAATGATTTTTCAAATTTAAATTAACGTGAATTTGACGGATATAAAAAACCCCGCTTGCATTTCCTTTCCCCACATAAAGGCTTTGAAACCCTGACTTTTTTGTTGACAACGCGGAATATTTCTGCCTCTGTTTGCGTCCTTTGAGGAGTTGGAGAGAGGTTCATCTAACTCACGTTAAATTACTACAAAAGGGCTGAAGAAGCTGCCGAAGATAGCCCCTTCACCCCTTTAGACAATGAAAATCATTGTCGTTTTGGGATAATTTATTTTCTAAAAATCCCTAAGCAATACTCAATTTTATTTGCACAATTAAATCGTTGTAATCCCAATCGCTGCCTGTTGCCACATCTTCAAAGCCAAAGCAGTTATTGCCTAGTAGGCGAACATGATTCTGTTTGCTAGAGTTAGCGCCTAAGAATGGAGAGTAAACTGCCAATTCATCAGAATTACTACTTAAAATTGCTTCTATAGTAGTATTGGCAATAATAAAAGGTGCAAACAACGAACTCGATTCAAAGATACCGCTGAAAGTTGCTTTACCTTGGTTGTTCACCTTTAAATTAATGCTTTCAACACGGGAACTAACCATTGCTTTAATGTAACCTGCATCTCCTGGACGCAAGTCAACAATACCATCGTCATCGCTATCAATACCACCATCCTCATCATCTACCTTACAGAAACCCACAAGGTTGTCGTAAGCAGCTTCTCTGTTGATGACAAACTCAGCTTTTACCTGAGTTGTGACTTCCCGCAAATCGATGAGTTCGCCTTGATGCTTTCCTTGAAGACCTATACCCAGAGGTATTTTTTCATTGGTTTCCTTAATCTTGACTACTAAATCGCCACCGCCACTAGATCCACCTTTCCAACGCAGAGAAAACCCTTCAATTTCCGAACTTTCCACTGTGACATTCGTTGAGGAAGAAAACACCACTTGAGAGAAGGAAGTTTGTCCGGAAAGTACAGCATAAGTCGTGCTGCTGCGTATGCTGTAGAATCTCAACTGTACACCGGAGTCAAATTCTAATAAACTTGGTAAATCAGCTGGATTAAAACCATTGGGCGCATTGCCAATAGCTGAGCAAATTACCTTTGCTCGTTTGAGTGCTAATTCTGCATAACCTGCTGCACCTGGGGCAATACCATCAATTTTGCCTTCTGCATCGTCTACTGTAAATACACCGATTTCATCGACTACTTTAGAAGTACTGCCTGCAATTTTAATTGACAGTTTCGCTTTACCGCCTTTAATTTTACTTTTGACGGTAAAGATATTTTCAGTGGTGTTGGTCAGTTCGCAAATCGTTGTGATCTCATTCTTGGTAGTAATTCCCAGTTCGTTGAGATTGATAGCCAATTCCTTCTCAAAGGAAAGTCCGCCAATGTCAGTAGTGCTGACACGAATATTGTAAGTAGATTTAGTGGCGGAAGATTTCAATTTTAGGCTATCTCCCTCGATGATGAACGCGTCATTATCGGTATCGCCAGTGCCAGCTACTAAACTATAAGTATGCTTGTCGTTTTTGTCTAAGTCTGTGGTGGTAAAGATACCGATGACCTTTTGATCATCATCATCGTCGTCATCATCTCCATCACCATTGCCATCATCATCGTCGTCGTCGTCATCATCATCGTCGTCATCATCATCGCTGATAGCGGCAAGTATCAAGTCTGTAGGGGCAGAATTATAAAGTAAGACTGAGACTTTGTTACTATCAGCGTTGGCTACCACCAAGTCAATTTTTTCGTCTCCGTTGAAGTCTCCTACAGCCGCGTAAGCTGAATTTGATAGGACTGTGAAGTTGGTAGCAGTGCCAAAACCGCCATTACCATCATTCAATAGCACCGAAACGTTGTTGGCATTATCTTTCCCCACCACTAAATCAAGTTTGTCATCACCGTCTATATCTTCTAAGACGAGGGAATTAGGACTTGTCCCGACTGTGAAGTTGGTAGCAGTGCTAAAGCTGCCACTGCCATTGTTCAACAGTATTGAGACATTGGTAGAAGTATAGTTTGCCACCGCTAAGTCAAGTTTGCTGTCACCGTTGATGTCTCCCACAGCGATCGCAGAAGGTTTTGTCCCGACTATGAAGTTGGTAGCAGTGCCAAAGCTGCCACTGCCATTGTTTAACAGCAGTGAAACATTGTTGTCAGTAGCGTTGGCTACCAGTAAGTCCAGCTTGTTATCACCGTTGATGTCTCCCACAGCGATCGCAGAAGGATTTGTCCCGACAATGAAGTTAGTAGCAGCGCCAAAGCCGCCAGTGCCATTGTTCAACAGCAGTGAAATATTGTTGTCAGTAGCGTTGGCTACCAGCAAGTCAAGCTTGTTGTCACCGTCTATATCTCCCACAGCGATCGCAGAAGGTTTTGTCCCGACTATGAAGTTAGTAGCAGGGTTAAAGCCGCCACTGCCATTGTTCAACAGCAGTGAAACATTGTTGTCAGTAGCGTTGGCTACCAGCAAGTCAGGCTTGTTGTCACCGTCTATATCTGCTGAGGTAATGAAAACTGGATTGGTTCCTACTGAGAAGTTACTGGAAATGCCAAAGCCATCATTGTCATCGTTCAACAGCACCGAGACATTGTTAGAAGTAGAGTTGGCTACCGCCAAGTCAAGTTTTCCGTCTCCGTCAAAGTCTTTCACCACAACAGAAGACGGGCCAGAACCAACTGTATAGTTAGTGGCACTTAAGAATGATAAGCTCATAATTGCTTTTATTAATAGGGTTTTAGCTTCCTCACACCTGTTTTTGGTTAGATAACAAAATAGTTAGCAAAGGTAATATTCTTTCAGTGAATTTTGAGGAAGACTTCATCAAGCTTATGGTGTAAATCAGCAAAAATTCTTCAGTGAATTCCCTGAGAATTTTTTCTAGAGGAAATTACTTAAGGCTGTGTTGTACTGCTGAATCGTCAAGCGATCGCATCTCTCACTATAAAAATTTTTTATACAATAAAAAAAGGACGGACACAAAGCCCATCCCATAAGTTTAATTATAGCGGTTTGCAGTTGAGTCGAATACAGACCTAACCCCCAACCCCTTCCCTACAAGGGAAGGGGAGTAATACCGTTTCACTTTAAAATTGATGCATTTAGACAAGCTGGGGAAGCTGGGGAAGCTGGGGGAGAAAGAAAAATCATTTGCATGGCTGATTTCGTGAAATGGTATAAGACTCAAAGCCTCTCTCCTTGTAGGAGAGAGGTTTGGAGAGAGGTCAAAACTGTACTACACCCAACCGAGAACTGCTATAAATCATTCTGCAAATCTGCAAAACGTTCTAAGAGGTTGTTTGAAAAGTATTATTGCTAACATCAAAATCTCAAAAACCTAACCCCTCTACCCTCCTTCCCTACGAGGTAATGAGGATTTCAAAGCCTCTCTCCGTTTCGGGGAGAGGTTTGGAGAGGGGTTCTTAGTATACTTTTCGACTTTCCAAACATCCTCTAAGCAATACTCAAATTGACATGCACAATCATATCGTTGAAATCTTTGTCACCACCATTGATGATGTCTTCAAACCCAAAAATGTTATCTCCTAACAAACTAATGTGATCTATCTGCTGATAATTAGCTCCTAAAAATGGGAAGTAAACAGGTTTATCATTGTTAGGATTGTTATCTAATATTGCATCTGGTGTGCCGTTAGCAATAATCAATGGTGCAAAGATAAAACCAGGTTGGAAAGTAGCGGTATAAGTTGCCGTACTGTTGTTTTTTGCAGTCAAGTCAATACCTGGAACGCGCGCATTCACGGCTGCTTGGGCGTAATCGGCTTGTGTGGGCAGAATATCTGCTTTACCATCATTATTAATGTCAATACCTCCATTTTCATCAACTACTTGATAGAAGCTGATGTAATTATTATAACCAGCTTCTCGATGAACAACAAACTCGGCTTTGACTAATTGTGTTTCGTTGCGTAAATCAATTAATTCTGCTTGCGAATTGCCTTGTAAATTTGTACCTAAAGGTAAAGATTCGCCAGAAGACTTAATTTTGACTACCAAATCTTCAAAGTCTTTGTTGCTAGATTTCAGCTTCCAAGCCAGAGAGTATTCATTATTGCCCAAACTGGTAATTTTTTGGGTCGAAGCATTAGCAAACACGACATCGGTGATGGGGGTGACTCCAGCGCGTACGGCATCAGTAGTACCATTTTTCACGACATAGAATCTTAAATTATCACCAGAGTTCAACTCTAACAGTCGTGATAAATTGTTGCTATCAAATCCATTGGGCAGTTTGTTAATAGCGGAGAAAATCGCCTTTCCTCTCTCTAAAGCTGCTTGGGTGTAACCTGCTGCACCGGGTTTAATGCCGTTGATTGTACCTTCTGCATCATCAACAGTAAACACACCCAGTTCATTTACTTTGTTGGAACCGGTTCCTGTGAGAGTGATTTGCAGATTTGATTTTGCACCAACACCGGAAATGGTAAAGATATCGTTCGCACTGTTAGTAAGGTTGGGTGCAGCTAAGTTCAGCGGCTTTGCTAAATCCAGGATAATGATTTCGTTGTTATCAATTCCCCCCGATCGCCCCGTTGAGAAAGGATAATTGTTATCGTTGGCTACTAAGATTGTATTGGCATCCAGCACCACCACATCTTCAATAGTTTGGAAGGGGAAGGTGAACTGAGTGCTACCATCTTGATTCAAGTCATTGGGGTCTTGAATATTCAGCAAGTCCACAATTTCTTCTTTAGCAACAAAGCCGTTGGTATCTATTTGTGAGAAGTCAACTTTGAAGATTTTTTTGAACTTGGCGTTAGCTCCTTGATTATTATCCCGCTCAATGACTAAATATTCACGGTCGTTAATCACGGCAAAATCGCCAATGGCGTTGTTGGGATCTGACAATTGGTAATAACCAACTAAACCCTGAAACTGCTGGGAAGCTACATCAAATTTGTAGATTCTCAGTGATCCTACGGGGTCGCCTGCAACGGTACCTTCTAATAATGGATACAAGGTCTTTTTGTCAGGGCTAATTGCTAAACCCTCGAATCCCCTAGAACGACTTAGGTTAGAGACTGCTGACTCACCGACGAATTGGTCGCGTACCAAGTCACCAATATCAGGGAAATCAGTAAAGTAGCCATCGACACCTAAATTGATGAACTGTTGGAGTTCTTTTTTCAAGTCGCCATTGTAATCCCGCGCTAGGTAAATACCCTCGTTACGGAAGGTATAGGCGTGTACCAGCAAGCCTGCATCATGGGCATCTTCAATTAGGGAAGTGGGAGTTGTAGTGACTCTATCGGCATCATTAACTACACCATCGCCCGTGATATCATCATCTCTACCATCGCCATTGAGGTCAAAACCTTGTACTGGCACAATTAGGCGTTTGTCTGGGCCGATTCCTGCCGCGTAAGTAGCGATCGCTTCCAGTCCTTCTGCTTTGATAAGATCGCCGTAGGTGCGCGTGTCACCACTAACGACAAAATCATAGGGACGGCTTGTCGCCCTACCCAACAGTTGCACTAGAGGTACATCAATCCCCGCAGCCGGCATGATTTCCTGTTTCAATTCCTGGAGGTTGCTGACTTCAAAGGACTGGATAAATATTCTATCGGGGTCTGTGAAATCCTTGGCTACCAGCGTATCAACTATTTTTTGACCAAGGTTGATGCCTAAATCTGCAAAGTAGGTGGGGTGCTTGGTTTCTGGATAAATGCCGATTTTGCGACCTGTTTCGGCTTCTACCTGCTTCACCAAATCGATGATTTCTTCTAAGGTAGGAATCTTCAAACCATCATCATCGTATTTGGTTTCTCGCAGTTGGGGTAGACGTTCTTTAGCATTGAGGGTTTTCAATTCTGCTAAAGTGAAGTCTTCAGTAAACCAACCTGTAACAGGATTACCATCGATAATTTTGGTAGTTCTGCGGTCAGCAAATTCTGGATGGTCGGCTACATCGGTGGTTCCCGAAATGTCGTTTTCGTGACGGGCTACTAAATAGCCATCCTTAGTGGCGACCAAATCAGGTTCAATAAAATCAGCCCCATCTGCGATCGCTAGTTTATATGCTTCTATGGTATGTTCTGGACGATAACCACTAGCACCACGATGACCAATCACTAACGGTGCATCACCATCTAAGGTGTTAAACTCTGTTTGATTTAACACATCGGGGTTATCAGGCGATCGCACAAATTGCCCGGTTAATTGGTCGCGTACTAAATCGCCTGTTTCGGGGAAGTCAGTGAAGTAGCCATCGACACCTAAATTGATGTACTGTCTAAATTCAGCTTCCGGGTTGCCGTTATAATCTCTTGCTAAATATCGTCCTTCGTTGCGGAAGGTGTAAGGATGTACCAACAAGCCTGCATTATGGGCATCTGTCACCAAAGAAGTGGGTGCAGTTAAGGTTTTATCAGCATCGTTGATAGTACCATCACCATTGACATCATCCGCTTGCCCATCCCCGTCAGCATCAACACCTTTGACAGAAACAATCATCCGCTTCCAAGGGCCAATACCATCGGCATAGGTGGCGATTTCTTGCAAACCTTGGGGTGTGCGTAAGTCTGCATAGGTGCGAGAGTCACCACTGATGACAAAATCGTAAGGTTGTGTCTCAATTAGTGAACCATCAAGGTTAATATCATAAGCATCTAATAGTTGAACTAGAGGCAAATCAATGTTAGCAGCAGGCATGATTGTCTCATTCAATTCCTTGAGATTACTGACCTCAAAGGACTGAATATATACTCTATCTGGGTCTGTGAAGTCGTTGGCAACTAAGGTGTCAATCAACTTCTGACTCAAATCGATGCCTTGATTTTTAAAGTATGTAGGATGCTTGGTTTCTATGTAAATACCAATTTTCCGACCTGTATTGGCTTCTTCTTGCTTCACCAAAGCAATGATTTCTTCCAAAGTCGGAATTTCGTACAAATCGTTAAAGACTTGCGGGCGGAAACTTTGTGGCATCCTTGCCCGTAGCGTCTTGATTTCTGCTAAAGTAAAATCTTCGGCGAAAAAGCCTTCAGTAGCTACTCCATCTACTATTTTGATTTTTTTGCGATCGCTAAATTCTGGACGATCTGCCACATCGGTAGTATCAATCAGATTTGGTTCATGACGGGCAATTAATACGCCATCTTTCGTAGAAACCAAATCAGGTTCGATGAAATCAGCGCCTTGTTCTATGGCGAGTTGGTAAGCACCTAAAGTATGTTCTGGCAATTCACCACTCGCACCACGATGTCCGATGACAATTGGGTCTTCGCCGTCTAAGGTGTTGAGACTAGTGTAATTTGGTGTAGCGATGGGGGCATCTAATAATTTGCCATTGGCATCAAAATGCAGGAGGTAAGGGCCAAATTCATCGCCAATCCAGATTGTACCATCTGCTGCAAATACAAAAGATTCTACATCAAAGTCTGCACCTGTTAGTAGGCGTTCTGTGGTATTCTCATTAACAATCTCGAAGGGTACTTTTTTGTCTGGGTCAGATAATTGGATAAAGTCCAACACCTTGACGCTGCCATCACCATCAACTTCTGTACCTCTAAAACTGGGGTCAAGGCGATATAACCGTAACAGAAAATCAGCACTATTGCTTTTACTACCAAAACCGTTGTCAGAGAGGAACCAAAAAGAGTTATCATCAGCAATTTGTACGCCACTAAACCCTTGAATAGGCTGACTCTCAAATGGGACATCCCGGCCGTTGGTGTTACCTGTGATGGCATTTCCCGATGGCGGCCCTTCTGCAAAGCTATCGGCACTTAGAGAAGCGAAACCTTTCAATGTCACCTTGGGTGCAACATTTAAAGTAACTGTAGCTTGGTCATCCTCAGCTGCATTTTGATTCCCTGGTGTAGAGTCAGGGTCATTCTGAAATCCAGTTGTGACTTCGGCTGTGTTTTGCACCACACCCTTAGTATTAGCTTTGGCAGTTAGCTTTAAAATGCTGCTGACATTAGCGGCGACCATACCAATATCCCACACACCGGTTTCACTGTCATAAGTTCCTTGTTCAGGTATTGCAGAGATCAAACTGAAGGCTTCAGACAATAAATTTGTGACTTTGACGCTGCTGGCGAAACCAGAACCTTTGTTGCTTAATGTCAAAGTCAAAGTTACCTCGTCTCCCACTTGGGGACTGGCATTATCCACAGTTTGACTCAATTCCAAATCTGCTTCGGCGTTGGGAGTGCGAGGATTGTAACTAGTGGTATCTATATTTAAAGCATCAGAAAATGCATTGGCGATATTTTCCCAAGGCACAAGTTTAAAGTTGGAGTTGATATTCTCACCATCGGCTATTGTGGCTGGTAGATTATCACCATCTTGAGTGACAAACAAACCAAATGGAAAATTAGCACCCAAGGGGACGTTAATCACATCTGCACCATCGGACTCTTGGACGCTATCAATACTCCCATTGTTACCTACAGCAAAATTACCCACATATGCGTTGTCACCTTCACGGGTGTAAGCAACAAAGGTGTTGTCACCTTGGCTAGATGCTAAAAGATAGCCGGTACCATTCGCACCATAATATATAGTCAGTCCTTCGACATCGTTGGTGAGGTGAGTCCCACCCAAATCTTTGACTTGATCAATTAATTGACCAAGATTACTACCATTTGGTTCTGCTTCAAATTTCCAAATACCCACATCTTCTTGTCCGATGTAGAGAAAGCCGGTTTCTTGGTCTACTACCATGCCTTCAGTTTGAGGGTCGCGTCCTTCAGTTGTGGGTATGGTAAATTCCCGGACTCTTTCATATCCGATTTTACCATTGCCTTGGTCAATAAGTTTGACTTGAGCTATATCCCCGGTTTCGCGACGGTTGACAAAGACGTAGTAATCGCTGGTTTTGGGACTACGATATATAGTCAGTCCGTAGGCACTGCGAGATGATGTAGAATAAGGTTCGCTAAAAGGTAATGCTTGGAAAAGAGTTTCGATACTGCTATCTGTGATGTCTTCTAGATACGCGCCTGGGGTGTTGGGATTAATCTTGAAGATTGCTAGTTTATCGTTGCCGCGATCGCTCGCTACTGCTATATCTACAGATTCCCCACCCAATTGAAAACCGTATTGTAAATCAATATTGTTGTAGCGAATGCCACCAGGATTCACTTCTTGCAACAACTCACCAGCCAAGTTATAGACTCGCAGTCCGGCATTTTTCACCGAAGTCAAAATCAAGCTGTTGGCGGAGTTTTCTGCATTCACATAAATAGCAGGATCATCAGCATCGGCACGCTGATCTGTGGGTAATGTCTCATCATCCAACAAATCAGGACGAGTTTCTACTGTGGGTGTGGCGGTACTGACGATATCTGCACTCAAGGTAAGAATTTGGGTAAATTGCGATTCGCTAAAGTTGTTGTCACTCACCAACACAATTGACTGGCTACCATCTGCTAATTTGGGGCCGAAGCTAATGCCTTCAATATTATCTGTGCCATTGGGTAAGTCTAGGTCATTTAAATTCAATAGCAACCGTTTTTGTACTGGTTGGATAGCCTCTAATTCAGTTTCATTCAAACTTTCAATACTGCTGATGTCAGTTGCACCTTGTAAGGTAACTTCGTAGATTTTGATTGTGTTACCTACGCCCTGTGCAAAAGAACGTTCCAACGCTAGTAAAGTACCACGATTATCAATTGCTAGTAAGTCCACCAAGCCATTATCAGTAAAGGCTGTAGGCGGGTTTGGTTCCACCGCTGCATCGATAATGTAGAGATATTCCTTTTCTGGTTGTCCACTCAGCAAGTTGTATTGTAAGATCCGGGAACGGTTGCCTGTGGTAGTCGTGACTGTGGGGCCATCTTGCAATAAAGCCTCTTCAGTGGCGGTATATAAAGTCTTTTGGTCTGGTGTGATGGTAAGGCTTTCAAACGCCAAGTTATTGCGAACGCCTGATGTTTGGGTATCGCCTGCGTCTGTAATATTGTTGCCGTTACTGTCTTCTACCTTGGGGAGGAATTTTTGAGGTACTGTTAATGTTCGCAATTCTTCACCGGTTGTCAAAGAAAACTCTTTGATCCAAGGATTACTAACACGACCTGCACTTAAATTGGCTTCACCTTCGGAAGAGATAAAAACAGTATTATTGTTGGTTAAAGCGATGCCTTCCGGGTCGAGGCTGAAGGTGGGAAACAAGTTACCAGCGGTATCCTTGAGAGTAGTGACATTGGTAAAAGTTACCCCATCAGAGTCACTAGTGAAAGTATAAAAGCGGGCGGGGGCGATTTGTGAGCGATCGTCTGAGATAGCATAGAAGCGATCGCTCTTCTCATCGTAAGTCACACCAGACAATCCGCCTAATCTAGTTGCCGTCCCATTGACTATACCCGCCGCACCAGGGGGTATAAAGCTGGTATTGAAGATAGTTTCCTCTGCAAATTCTACATTAGCAACGGTTTTCCCTGCTTCTGTTGCTCCCACCTCCACATCTACCCACACCAGACGATGGTCAGAACTGGGGAAGGGAAAAGTACCTACCAAAGGAAAGGTTGCATCACTATTCACAGGCCAGAAAACTGCTGAATTCTGAATTTGCAGGTCTGCTGAGGGTAAGACATAATCTACCCGCAGATTTCCGGGAGTGCCATCAGCAAAGTCTGCGGTATCAAAATAAGGATTGCCTTTTTGGTTAGCGTTTGCACGACCTTGTAATTCTGCTTGTTGGGCAGCGCCGGCACTGGTGGGGATTACATTAGTATTAATCCCTGGATTTTGTAAAAGTTGCTGAATAGCATTGTCATAACTATCACCATCTACAGGATCAGCATTTTGATCGCCCATAATCACAAAGCTTGAGCCAGCAGCTAGCCCACCCTTGTTACCATGATCATCGTAGATGTAATCACCTTTACCAGGGGTAATGTAGTCTGCCCAAAAGCGAATTTCATCATGGTTGCGTTTACCGTTGCGGTCTTCCGACCCATCAAAAGTAGGCGGGGTGGGATGGCTGACGAGGACGTGAATTGTTTCGCCGTTCACCTGAATGGGTACATCCCAGTGACTTTTGGAAGAGAGGCGGAGGGCGTTTTGTTCTTCAGATGAGTACCAAGGTGTGTTAGTGGTAGGGTCAATGATGGTAGACAGCAAAGAATCCGGCATATCTTGCCAAAGGAAGTTTTGGAAAGTGCGGACATTGGCTGTATCAATGGGATACTTAGATAGCAGTAACATCCCGTACTGTCCGGGAAAATTGCCAAATCCCCAAGCATCATCACCGTATCCTGATGCGCCTGTTGTTGTAACTACTGTACCGTCGTTGTTCAAGTCAAACCCAGAAGCAACACCAGTGTTGGAGGGTGCAATATAAACGTAGGGATAATTAACAGGAGTTGCACCGTTTTGGCTGACTGCAAGGTAATTGTCTTGGAATAGTTGAACTGCTTGTGGGGAATAGTCGAACTCATTAATTAGTAATACATCTGGGTTGCTGCGTTGAATGATTTCCGCAACGGCTTTAGCTTGGGAATTGTTGGGGGTAGACAAATCAGTGACTAACTGACCATCAGTGTTGCGATTTAGAGAAGCGTTGAACTGAGAAAAGCGGATTGTGGTTGTAGTGACCATAGTTATTTCTGTGGTAGATTCCAGACCAGCAAAATAGGTATTTACTTAACTTCTTGCAAAAGCCTTAATTTAAAACTTTTGGTCTGCGTCACTGTATTAATTTGGATTTAGCGCTCCTAAACTACCCCAGTTAGATTAAGAAACAGATAGCGCAAGGTTAAAACCAGTAAAAGCCTTCGTATCTTAGTGCCTTAGGACTTACGCAAAAAACCTCTCAAACTCTCATTCCTCCGTGTCCTCTGCGTCCTCTGTGGTTCGATATTCCGTGACTTGTGCGTAAGTCCTGTGCCTTTGTGAGGTAGTTCCTCTGGGGGCCCCGAGTCCCCCAGAGGAACTACCGTTAGCGCAGCGTTAGCGATGCAGGAGAGTCACCCGGAGGGTGGTTAAGTCGTTTTTAACCACTAAGACACCAAGACACCAAGACGTTAAAAGCCCAAAGTTCGGTAAATTGCTTGAGGATTTTTACCTAGCTTGAAAGGGCTAGTCTAATAAAACTAAGTGAATTGCAAAAGTATTAAATTTATATGAAAAAATACATGATATTAAGTATATTGTCGTAAATCTTTATCTAATCAAAAAGTTGTGATACTTTTTTATCAGTAACAGCCCTTAGTGGTACATAACACCACATTTAACAAGTGAATTTATTATTATGTATTTGCAAGATGTAAGTTTTTATCAGGAAAAACATATTTATCAAGCAAGCGATCGCACAAATTCAGTGTACGTCCGCGCAAGAGCAACTAGCCAGCGATCACTTGGTTGGGTCAGTAGAATTACAGTCTATTCTACCCAACTTTAGCAAAAATATAATCTACCAGTCAATCACAGCAGGTTTGACCAGTAACTCAACCAGAGATTAGATATATCGTTTCCCTATAAAAATAGCTACAAGTTCAGAGTATTGAGATTCTAACCCCTCTTGATTCAAAGCCGCCCCTAGAGGTGGGGGTTTTAAACTCGATAAATAAAAATTATATTTGACTGAAGCAAGCATGACTTATATCAAGAATACCTTTCAGGAATTTCTATCTACCTTAGAAGGATTTAACCAATTACCAGCTGAGGTGATTGCCAATTTATCAAATCAACTACAAGCTTGGCGCTATCGTATAGGTCAGAAGATTATTGGTAAAGAAGCAATCCCCGAAAAAGTCACAATTCTTTTTGAGGGTCAAGTACGACTGTTGGGATTTGATCCCCAAACGCAAATCCCTGCAACCTTAATGTTGTTGCAGCCAGGGGCAATTATCGGCGAAATTAGTTTATTACGTGGTGTTGCTTGCGAAACAGCGATCGCTTCCAATGAAGTGGTATGTCTCACCTTGAGTACAGCTGAATATTTACGTCTTTTTTCTGCTTACCCAGCTTTTGCCAATGCTCGACAAAACAGCGCTCATGTGGTAGAAGTCTTCGACATCCTGGGTTTAGAGTTGGAAAAGCAAGCGAACGCCGCTACTAATCTCCAAGAACTAACACAAAAAGCTTTACCCGGTGCCAAGGTACATTACCTCAATCCCGGAAAAACCCGATTTGACCAACTAAACAGTGACAGCATTTGGTTTGTCAGTGGCGGTGGTACGGTGACAGATTTTCCCCCAGGTTCTCGCTTAGAGTTGAGTGATGGCAAAAATGTAATTGAAGTAAAAGGAACAAATCCAGCTCGTTTAATTGGTTTAAATCCCTCAGATTTATTATCTATAGATAATAGTCATCATCAGTTGCAACCGGTGGAAGTTATTGTTAACGATGCCCAACCAACTGTTATAGATGAAGTAGAAATTCCCTACGCATCTGATGAAGAATTTACCCCATCAACAACCTCTTCATCACAAGGTAAACAAAAACACCAAAATTACCCATTCTTTAGAGGGAAAGGCGAATTAAATGCCACTTTCGCCTGTTTCCAAATGGTTGCGAAATACTTACAAATGCCGTTTCGTCGGGAAGTGGTGCGTCGGATCTTAAATGAACAACTCAAACGCCAAGGTAATGTATCATTTCAAGCTTGTGCTTACCTAGCAGAATTAATCGGACTAAAAGCACAGTTAGTAGATTTACCACAAGCTGCAATCACACGTATTCCCACACCGGCACTGATTCGTTATGGTAATAGTTATGCCGTTTTATATGCAGCGGATGCCAATAAAGTAGTTGTGGCTGTACCATCCCAAGGAATTATCCGCTGTAAACCTGCTCAATTACTTGAACGCTTAGAGGTTGATGAAGCCAATTTTCCGCCTCAAGTTAGGGTATTATTGCTAGCAGCTACAAACCAAACTCCCCAAGAACGCTTTGGTTTACGGTGGTTTCTCCCCTATTTGTCACGCCATCGCCGAGTTCTGATAGAAGTATTTATTGCTTCATTCTTTGTGCAGTTGGCAGCTTTGGCGAACCCGTTGGTAATTCAATTAATTATCGATAAAGTTATCGTTCAAAATAGTATTAATACCCTGAATGTTTTGGGTATATTGCTATTAGTAGTTGGAGTATTTGAAGCAATCCTAACTACATTACGAACTTACTTATTTGTCGATACTACCAACCGGATTGATATGGGTTTGGGGTCGCAAATTATTGACCACATGCTACGGCTACCGCTACGCTATTTTGAACGCCGACCTGTAGGTGAATTAGCCACTCGCATCAACGAATTAGAAAATATCCGTCAGTTTCTCACTGGGACAGCACTCACAGTAGTGTTAGATGCGGTGTTTTCAGTGGTTTATATCATCGTAATGATATTTTACAGTTGGCAACTCACCTTGGTAGGTTTAGGAACCATCCCAATTTTTATCATTATTACTTTAATCGCTTCTCCTACTGTTAGTAGACAGTTACGTAGCAAAGCCGAACGCAACTCAGAAACCCAATCTTATTTAGTTGAGGTAATGTCAGGAATTCAAACAGTGAAAGCGCAGAATATCGAATTGCGATCGCGCTTTTCCTGGCAAGAGCGTTATGCACGTTATGTAGCTGCTGGCTTTAAAACTGTTGTGACTTCTACCCTCGCCAATTCTACAAGTAGCTTTCTCAACAAACTCAGCAGTTTATTAGTATTGTGGGTAGGCGCTTATTTAGTACTCCAAGGCGAATTAACTTTAGGGGAATTAATCGCTTTTAGAATTATCTCAGGTTACGTCACTAGCCCCATATTGCGTTTAGCTCAACTTTGGCAAAGCTTCCAGGAAACAGCTTTGTCTTTGGAACGATTGAGTGATATTGTCGATACACCACAAGAAGCAGAAATAGACCGCAGCAATATTCCTTTACCCGCCATTGTCGGTGCAGTGAAATATGAAAATGTTTCCTTTAGATTTGCATCTAGTGGCCCCCTACAACTTAACAATGTAAATATTGATTTTGCTGCGGGGAATTTTATCGGCATTGTCGGACAAAGTGGTTCAGGCAAAAGTACCATGATGAAGTTACTGCTGAGGCTATATGATGTAGAGTCCGGCAGGATTTTAATTGATGGTTACGATATTTCTAAGGTGGAACTTTATTCCCTGCGGCGACAAATTGGTGTAGTTCCCCAAGAACCGTTGTTGTTTGATGGCACCGTTCAAGAAAATATTGCTTTGACGAACCCCGAAGCCACAACAGAAGAAATTATTGAAGCCGCTCGTGTTGCAGCTGCCCACGAATTTATTATGAGCTTACCTAATGGTTATAATACACGGGTAGGAGAACGCGGTGCTGGACTTTCCGGTGGACAAAGACAGAGAATTGCGATCGCTCGTTCTGTTTTACAACGACCAAAACTGTTAGTTTTAGACGAAGCAACTAGCGCTTTAGACTATCCCACAGAAAGACAAGTCTGCCTGAATTTAGCTAGAGCATTTCAAGGAGACACAGTATTTTTTATTACCCACCGTCTTAACACAGTCAGCCATGCCGATGTTATTGTTGTCATGGATGCAGGCAGGATTATAGAACAAGGAAGCCATCAAGAATTAATGGCTGCAAAAGGTCATTATTATTACCTGTATCAACAACAAGAAGTAAATTTGTAGGTTTGATGACTGATCACTGTTGTACGGGCGCACAGCTAGCTGTGCGCCCCTACTAACAACTAACAACTGACAACTAAAAGATGAAATCGCTATGACTCAAATTAATGGAAATCGTCTCAATGATGATAATGGCAACGGTAAGGTCATAAAAGCAGAATCCTCACTAGTTCCATCTTCAAATCACGCTGCTAACAAAGCTTTAGTTAACCCAAACGATAGTATTTTTGAACAATCTGTTGTACTACGCCAATCTCCAGTTTGGTCACGCACAATTATGATCACTCTGATTGGGTTAGCCTGTGCTGGAATTACTTGGGCTTGTTTCGCCAAAATTGAGCAAGTAGTGCCTGCTACTGGTCAGTTAAAGCCTGAAGGAACAGTTAAAGACGTTCAAGCCCCTGTTAGTGGAGTAGTCAAAGAAATTTTTGTCAAAGATGGACAAACAGTCAAACAAGGTGATCTGCTGTTAACTTTTGAAAGCGTTGCCACCGTTGCACAACTAAATTCATTAAAGAAAATTCGTGCTGCTTTAATTGAAGAAAACCAACTTTATCGCCGTTTGATGGGAGCTAGTTCTGCCATTGCATCAGAAGCAGAATTTTTACGTAATAGATTACCCAGAGATGCCGCTTTTCTATTGAAAAGTAGAGCAGCATTAGTTGCAGAAAATGAATTATTACGTACTGAATTGAAAAACTCTACCACAGCTACAGGACTGGGAATTGATGAACAACAACGTCTACAAGTTTCTCAAGCAGAATTAAATTCTCGCGCTGCTGCGGCACAATTGGAAGTAGAGAAAATTAAAAAACAATTTTCTCAAACTGAATATAAACTGCAAGATACTAAATCTAGTTTGGCCATTCAGCAGCAGATTTTAGATAGACTGAAAATTTTATCAAAAGAGGGTGGTATCTCTCAACTTCAGTATCTTAATCAACAACAACAAGTACAAAATCTGGCAGCAGAAGTGGCACAATTAGTTGAAGAAAAGAAACGCCTCCAATTTGATATTGAAAAAGGACGACAAGAATTAAACAATACTGTTGCTGTTTCCGGAAAAACCATTTTAGAGAAGATAGGCGATAATAAAAAACGCATTGCCGACATCGATAGCCAATTTATGAAAATTGTGCTAGAAAATGAACAAAATTTGGCAGATGTCAATAGCAAAATATCTCAAGCTGAATTAAATTTCAAATATCAAGTAATTTACGCTCCTGTAGCAGGAACAGTTTTTGATTTGCAAGCCAAAAATCCAGGCTTTGTGGCTAATACCACTGAAAAACTGATGCAAATCGTACCTAATGATAAATATATAGGTGAGGTTTTTATCACCAACAAAGACATTGGTTTTGTACGTAAAGGTATGAAAGTCGATGTGAGAATTTCTACCTTTCCCTTTAGCGAGTTTGGCGATATCAAAGGCGAAGTTCTTGGGATAGCATCAGACGCATTACCACCAGACCAAACACATAATTACTATCGATTCCCCGCGAAAATTAGTTTAGATAAGCAGTTTCTGGATGTTAAAGGTAGAACAATTACCTTGCAGTCAGGAATGGAAATCAGTGCCAATATTAAAGTACGCGAAGAACGCACTGTTATGAGTCTGTTTACAGAACTGTTTACCAAACAAGTTGAGAGTCTTAAAGAAGTGCGTTAATAGTTGTCAGTTGTTAGCTGTTAAAGTCATAATTCAGAATATTTATCGGTGCGTTAAGCGTTGCTATAACGCACCCTACTGGCGTGACCGGACTAAAATAGTGCAATAGATTTCCTCTAATATCTCTGTGTTCTCTGCGCCTCTGCGGTAGCCTGCGGCAAGCCGCTTACGCATCTACGTTAATGCACTATTTTAGCCTTGTCACGCCACTACAAAATTCGCGTTCGCACTTTACAAACGCCATATCATACCATAAAGGAGGCTCTGATATAATTAGGGTAAGTCAATAGTCCTGCTTAAATGAATTATGCCAGAGATTGCAAGGTTCTATGGAATTATTATTAAAGTGTTTTTTGGTGATCACCCTCCGCCTCATTTTCATGCAATCTATGGCGAATACAATGCATTGGTGAACATTGAATCACTAGAAATCATTGAAGGAGATCTGCCAAGTCGCGCTCAGAAATTAGTGATAGAGTGGGCAATTTTATACCAGCAAGATCTTTTGCAGATGTGGAATACTCAAGAGTTTCGTAAACTACCTCCTCTAAAGTAGAGTAAAAATAGTATGAAATGCCCTCGAATTTGCAAGGCAAAAGCAATTAATAATCACACCTTGATGATAGAATTTACCAATCAAGAAGTTAAGAAATATGATATTCTCCATCTTTTAGAAAATCCTATGTTTGCTCCACTTCGTCAACCAGCATTTTTCAAGAACTTTAAGATTGAGCAAGGGGGCTATGGGATTGTGTGGAATGAAGATATCGATCTGAGTGAGTATGAACTTTGGAAAAATGGTATAGCAGTCGCACAAGGGGATCGCTCAGTTACGCTGTAGGATGGTAACTTGATTTTTGTGTTATTGGTAACTGCATCCCCCCATCTCCTACTCTCGCAATACATACCCCACACCACGTACTGTATGAATCAAGCGTTTTTCGTTATTTTCTTCTAGCTTGAGACGTAGGTAGCGAATGTAAACTTCGATAATATTAGAATCACCCATGAAATCATAACCCCAAACTTTCTCTAGAATTTGGTCTCTAGTAAACACTTGACGAGGATGAGAGAGTATATACTCTAATAAGTCAAACTCTTTTGCTGTTAACTCAATTGCCCGTTTACCTCGATAAACTTGGCGAGTACGATGGTTTAAACTCAAGTCTTCAAACTGCAAAATATCTTGTTCAGTTTCAGTAGTGCGGCGCAGATGTGCGCGGATTCTAGCTAACAATTCCTCAATACTAAATGGTTTGACCACATAATCATCAGCACCCGCATCTAAACCAGCCACGCGATCGCAAACTTCATCTTTTGCTGTCAGTAAAATCACTGGTATACTAATATTAGTAGCGCGTAATCGGCGACAAATTTCTAAGCCTGATAACTCTGGTAACATCCAATCAAGAATAGCTAAATCTGGTGATAACTCCCTTGCTAAAGTCAAACCAGCAATCCCACTATGTGCAACGCTTATTTTGTAACCTTCGCTACTAAGTTCCAATTCCAGAAATCGCGCCAGTTTGACTTCATCTTCAACCAAAAGGATATGTGCTGTCATAGCTGATTAATTAACTCTTTTACAATCCAAAATCCAAAATCCAAAATAGTATAACTATGCCTGTAAAGTGATTGTAAATATACTTCCTTCTCCTAACTTTGATTGCACAGATACATTACCTCCCATACCTTCTACAAGTGTTTTGACAATCGATAAACCCAAACCACTACCTCCAGTGGTATGACTGCGAGACTCATCTACACGATAAAATCGCTCAAAAATGCGTGTTTGATGTTGCAAAGGAATACCATAACCTTGATCGCAAACTTGAATAACTGCTTCATCAGGAAACTGATTTAACTTTAAAATTACAGGCATATTAGCTTCAGAATATTTAACAGCATTATCAATCAAATTTAGTAATACTTGTTTCAGACGATTGTAATCTGCTTTTGCCTGAATTGGATAAGTTGTTGACTCAATTGTAATCGAGCGATCGCAATACTTTTGTGCCATGACAACGACTTCTTCAACCAAGTCATTTAGTACACAAAATTTCATCTGCAAGCGTAAACTACCATTATCTGCTCTTGCTAAATCAAGTAAATCTTGTAGCAGCCGGATGGTATGTTCAGCTTGTGATGCAGCAGTTTCTAAAGCTTCTACTTGAACTTCTGTTAAATTATTCTGCCGCCGCAAAACGCTTTGCAAGTAACCGTGTACAATCGTTAATGGTGTGCGTAACTCGTGAGAAACATTACTGACAAATTCTCGTTCTTGCTGCCAAGATTGGGAGAGACGCGATAACAGCATAGTTAAAGTTTGAGCTAATTCTTTGACTTCACTGGGTGCGTTATCAAGATATAGTTGTGCTTGTCCTAAATCTTCTATAGAAATAACAGAAGTCATCTGACTCAGCCGCAGCAATGGTTGTAGAGAACGCCTAATATAAAATGCGATTGTAATGACAAGTACAACAATTGCCACAAAACTGACAATACTTAAACTCTGCACCATTGCCACAAACATAGTTTGCTCTTGGGTAATATCTTGCACTACAAATAGCTGACCCAGCAACTGATCTTGCACTTGCAAAGAAGTACTACTCAAAATAAAGTAGCTTTGGTTAACTTGATAAACTTGGGGTTTAATCTGCATCTGAGTCAGTGACATTAACTCAGTTACTGTAGAATTAGGTAATAAATCTAGAGTTGCAGATTTTCCCAATATTTTATGATCATGACTTTTTACCCATAATAATGTATTGGTATTTGCCAAATTATTAATAGCCTTTTGCAATCCAGTTTCAGGTTGCATCATTTCACTATAAAGTTGCACATCATGCGGCAAGCGCTCAGCGGTTTCTTCTATATTACGTTTATGACTATCAATTAAAATCTGCTGCATTTTCCAACTAGTCCATGTAGCGAGACTACCCAATATTAAAGCTGAAAATGTACCAATCCCAATTGTCAGACGTAACCGTAATGAAAAAAAGTCTAGATTTATCCATTGTTTGATATTTTGCTTCATTAATTTACTTAAAAGTAGGTGTGTATAAATTAAATAGTGTCATTTGTCATTTGTCATTTGTGATTGGTAAGAGCTTTAGGCATTTTTACAGATTTTAATATAGTTATATTTGTTCTTGTTCATCTACTCAGTAGGGTGTGTTATTTATGGATACAGTTTAGTCAAGCATTCATTCGTCTCTTTATCTCTTCTCTCTGCGTCACGCCAGTTGCTACAACGCGGGGAACCCGCGCAACGCACTGGCTTCTCTGCGCCTCTGCGGTTAGTTAAAAAGATTAACACTAACAAAAAGTTATAGCATTAATTGAACTTGTTTTATAGCTCTTGAGTACAGTATCATCAATAATTCAAGGTGCGTTAGCCTTTGGCATAACACACCTTAATTAAATAGAAATAACTAATGAGAAAGATAAAGTAATTATGCAATTCACATATATTTTAGCTTATTAGTTAATAGTTATTGGGTGAAGAAACTGGCTGAATTTTGCAGGATTGGGTAGCGCAATTTTGCTCATAAAGTATCTTGATATAGGGCTTTTGCCAAGTAACAGGAATTTCCAGCAATGCCTGAGTTCCGGTGATTCCTTGCCCTATAAATAGTAAAATAGCAATCACATTAACAATAATATGACCCTGACGCCAGCGATTAGTTTTATCTTTATAAATATCTGGCAAAATCGCTAGTGAAAAAATCATCAGCAAAGCAGCAATTAGCCCGTAGTAATAGTGGGAAACATACCATTGTTCAGTTTTGCGATAGATACCATCTTGACATCCAAGTATTACTAACACCATCCCCGTCAGTGTTGCAAATATCCCACGCCACTTTTTTTCCTTCGCCTGATAGAGTAAATATAAACAAGCGATCGCACCCGCAAACAATGACCCGATCAAGACTACCTGAAATGGTGCTTTCATCCAAACTTGTTTGTCTAAAATATTACTCACAATCCCGTTAGCAAACGCGATTAAAACAATACCTACAACTGTCGCTGTCAGCCAGCGACCCAAAGAAACATGCTCTTGTCCCGCAATGGGAGGTATCTTGCTCTTACCTGTTGCTAAAATTTCCAATCGGCGTTGACGGACTTGCCAAGCGCGGTTAACAACGATACCAATTAACGGGAAAACTACCAGTACAGCCAGAACTGGATGTAACACCAAGATTAAATCTTTCAATTCCATATTGAATACCCTTGAGTAGAGGAGATGAGGGAGATGAGGGGGATGAGGGGGATGAGGGAGATGAGGGAGTGAGGGAGTGAGGGAGAAATAACTAATGCCACATTCCCAATTCCCAATGCCCCATGCCCAATGCCCTATTCCCTTATTTAACTTCGCTAGCAGCAAATGATGTTACTTTACCCTTTTTAACTGCAACTACTACATCGTAAGTTGAACAGTAAGCGAACGTGACATTATTAGCTTTGTTATAAAGATTAACCACCATACCCGCACCACCAGGTTGGACAGCAAGCGGTTCTAGATCACCAAAAAAGTAACGGCGTAGCTCGTCACCACTACCAAATTGACCTTTATGCTTGATCAACAAATCAATTTTTTGTTGAGCAGTTAAACCTGTAGCATCTTTCATTTCTGCGGCTGATGCTTGCACTAGTGAAGGATTCACAGCTTTGAGTGGAACGTCCCAAACGGTCAATATACTAGCTAAAGCAACACTTGTCAGCACAGAAGAAGCAACTTTCATTTGTTTTTCCCGAAATCTCAGTTTTTCGACTAACCACAGCATCCCACCTGCTACTGAAGCCAAAATGAAACGAGTCTATGAAGTGTCTGAATTTATCCTGGAGGAAAATTCAGTTAAGACTCAGCATTTTCTCAGAATATTTTGTAGTGTTCTCTCAGGTTTATTTAACCCTAAGTTAATCAAAAAAGTAGAGAATAGTAAAGATTATTTCTTTGCTGTGGTGTTATTGTGACCAGACCGAGAAAATGGTATTTTCCTCTCATCGATAAAATTCCAGGTCAAACCTATCTCTGGCTAGCAATCTTGATTTTTGGAGCCTCTAGTGCAGTTACTCGCAAGCTGACACAAATCGGTGCCCAACACTTGATAGATGGTGAAAATCCGATTTCTCTGTGTAATGTTTTATTTATAGGAAATCTCTGTGCCTTGGTAATTTTGTTACCTATATATGGGCGACAGTGGAACAGAAAGACTTTGAGACAACTGTCACAGAAACATTGGTTTGCACTGACAGCAGTAGCTATTTTATCAGGAGCGCTTGTCCCTGGCTTAATTTTCCAGGCATTAGCAATAACAGAGGTTAACAATATTATTTTGGTTGGACGCTTAGAGCCGCCACTGACTATGGCTTTATCAGTCTGGTTACTCAAAGAACGAGTAAATCGCTGGCAAGTTCTGGGAGCGATCGCGGCATTTGTCGGTGTTACCCTCACTATTATCCTGCAAACTCCAGAGATGCCTATGGTCTATATGGGAGGTTTAAGAGTAGGTATTGGGGAAATTTTGACAGCGATCGCAACTGTGGCTTCAGTAGCTGCAACCATTATTGTCAAAGAATATCTTTCTCATATCCCTTCAGGAATTTTTACCATATTTCGTACTGCTTTAGGAACTGTGATATTTTTCTTCATTGCTTTAGTTCTCTATGGCAGCGACCATTTTGCAGGTGCTTTTTCACCTTTTTTGTGGCAGTGGATGCTTGTTTATAGTGCTGTAATTGTTGTGCTGGGACAATTATTTTGGCTCAAAGGCTTCAGACATTCTACCGTGTCAGCGGCTTCCTTAGCTGGCTCTTTTACTCCAATAGTGGGTATCATAGCAGCGTATTTAATATTAGGTGAAGCCCCTACCCAAGCTCAATATATTGGTAGTAGCTTGATTTTAGTTGGCATATTCCTCAGCCAAGTTGGTATTCAGCTTCAGACTTCTCGCAAAGTTGCCCTTGATCAGGCAAGTTCCACTCAAATAGAACAAGGTATGGGATTTAAGGGAATTTAAAAATCAGCTGTTTTATATATATTAAGTTATTAAGATCTGGATTGATAATATGGTTGAAAATACAGAAGCAGCTAATAGAATACTAAAGCAGACATAAGCTAAATATCAAATTCTGGCAAACAAACAGGAAAATCAATCTAGCACTTGCTTTTTTGCAAATTTGAAATGCTGACTGGGAATACTAACTCCAGGTTAGTAAGAGAAAGTGGCTATGGTCAGCATATTTGATGTTCAACTGCTTGGTTATAGTATCAAAGACAAAATTTATTCAGGTACGCGAACACTAGTTTACCGAGGAATGCGGGAACAAGATCAAAAACCTGTGGTGATTAAGCTGATGCGTTTGGAATACCCCAGCTTTCACGAACTCCTACAATTTCGCAACCAATACGTCATTGCCAAAAATCTCGACTTACGTGGTGTGATTCAACCCTACAGCTTAGAAACCTACCATAACGGTTACGCTTTAGTCATGGAGGATTTTGGCGGCATATCTTTGAAAGAATGGGGAATAGAACAGAGAAATACGCAATACATCACAAATTTCTTACAAGTTGCAATTCAAATTGCAGATATCTTGAGTCATCTGCATAGCAATCGCGTCATTCATAAAGATATTAAACCAGCCAATATTTTAATTAATCCAGAGACAAAACAAGTAAAACTAATAGATTTTAGTATCGCCTCCCTGCTACCACGAGAAGTGCAAGAAATTCAAAGTTTTAATGTCTTAGAAGGAACTCTAGCTTATCTATCTCCTGAACAAACTGGACGCATGAACCGAGGAGTTGACTATCGCACAGATTTTTACTCGCTTGGTGTCACTTTTTACGAAATACTAACTGGACAGTTACCCTTCTATTCAGATGACCCAATTGAATTAGTTCACACACACTTAGCAAAACATATAACGCCACTTCATCAGGTAAATCCTGATATTCCAATGGTGATTTCGCAAATTATCACCAAACTAATGGCAAAAAATGCCGAAGAACGCTATCAAAGTGCTTTGGGATTAAAATATGATTTGGAAACTTGCTTACACAGCTTCAAAGAAACTGGAGAAATTCCAGCTTTTGAAATCGGTAAAAGAGATGTTCAAGACCGTTTTATTATCCCAGAAAAGCTCTATGGACGAGAGCAAGAGGTGCAAACATTACTAAATGCTTTTGAACGAGTTGCTAATGGTGCATCAGAATTAATGCTAGTAGCGGGATTTTCGGGAATTGGTAAAACCGCAGTTGTCAACGAAGTTCATAAACCGATAGTCAAACAACGTGGTTACTTTATCAAAGGCAAATTTGACCAATTCAATCGCAATATTCCCTTCTCAGCATTTGTGCAAGCATTTCGTAATTTGATGGGGCAGTTATTAACAGAAGTAGACGCAGTAATTCAACAATGTAAAACTGAAATTCTTGAAGCTGTAGGGGAAAATGGACAGGTAATTATTGAAGTTATACCCGAATTAGAGTTAATCATTGGTCAGCAACCACCAGTACCAGAATTATCTGGAAGTGCTGCTCAAAATCGTTTTAATTTATTATTGCAAAAGTTTATTCAAGTATTTACTACTAAAGAACATCCACTCGTGGTGTTTTTAGATGATTTGCAATGGGCTGATTCTGCTTCCTTGAAACTCATAGAGCTATTAATCAGTGATAACAATAATAGTCATCTGTTATTAATTGGGGCATATAGAGATAATGAAGTTATACCTACTCATCCCTTGATGTTAACTCTAGAAAATATCACACAAACAACTGCAACAATTAATACTATTACATTGCAAAATCTCAGTTATTTAAAACTGAATCAGTTAGTTGCTGATACATTGGCTTGCGTAGAAGAGTTGGCATTATCTTTTTCAAAATTAGTCTATCAAAAAACCCAAGGAAACCCATTTTTTGCTACGCAGTTTCTGAAAGCATTATACCAAGATGGGTTAATTGAGTTTAAATACCCCCCTCTGTCCCCCACCCCCCTTTCATCCCCCCTTGCTAAGGAGGGACAGAGGGGGGTAGGGGGGTGGCAATGTGACATGACACAAATTAATCAGCAAGCACTGACAAATGATGTAGTTGAATTCATGGCATTTCAATTGCGAAAGCTACCTCCATCAACTCAACAAATACTTAAAATAGCTGCTTGTATAGGCAATCAATTTAATTTAAAAACATTAGCTATTGTTTCTAATAAATCAGAAATAGAAACTGCTATGTGTTTGTGGTCTGCTTTACATGAAGGTTTAATTTTACCCCAAAGTAATATTTATAAGTTTTATATTGGCGAGGTAAATCAAGCAGTTCATCAGAAAAGTCATGAAATTGTTGCTTATAAATTCCTCCATGACCGTGTTCAACAAGCAGCTTATTCTTTGATTCCTGATTTTCAGAAGAAATTTACTCATTTAAAGATTGGAAAATTACTTTTACAAAACACATCCTCTGAAGCACTAGAAGTCAGTATTTTCGAGATTGTCAGTCAATTAAATCAAGGTATTGATATCATTAATCAACAATCAGAAAAATACGATTTAGCTCGATTAAATCTGATAGCTGGGAGGAAAGCTAAAGCTTCCACTGCTTATAAAGCAGCGGCTAAATACTTAAGAAAAGGTATAAAATTACTGGTAAAAGATAGTTGGAATACTCACTACACGTTGACATTTGGATTATATCGAGAACTGGCTGAGTGTGAGTATTTAACTGGAAATTTAAATCAAGCTGAAAAAATATTTGAGTTGGCGTTGCATCATGCTCAGGATAAGTTTGATCAAGCAGATATTTATGCTATTCAGATGTATCTGAAAATGACTCAAGGTGAAAATATCCAAGCCGCTTGTGAAGCTGGATTGCAAGGTTTGAGCATCATGGGGATGCAATTACCATTCACCATTGAAGCACAACAAGTCGCCATCAAAAGGGAACTAGAAGAGTTAAACACTAAACTTGCAAAAATTCGTCCAGCAGATTTATTCAATCTACCAGAAATGACAGACCCTGTTAAAAAAGTCTGTATGAGCCTTTTAGCTGACCTTTGGGCAGCTACTTATATGGCAGGTCATCAACACCTTGCTGGGCTGAGTTCTTTACTCATGATTAATTTATCATTGAAATATGGCAATGCTGAAGCTTCTGGTTTTGCTTACTGTCTTTATGGCATGAATTTGGCAAATCAAGGAGATTATCAAACAGCTTATGAGTTTGGAAAATTGGCTCTAAAACTTGATCGCTACTTCAATAGCACCAAGTTTATTTATAAGACAAATAATATTTTTGCACACACGATTAATCCCTATAATCAGCATTTGCAAACGAATTTAGTCGTGTCGCAGCAATCGTTTCAAACCAGCCGAGAAGCGGGAGACGTGGTGTTTGGTGTCTGGGCGGTTTCGTTTTTAATTTGGGCAATGTTAGTCAAAGGCGATCGCCTAGCCGATGTTTATGCAGAAACGGAAAAATATCTCAGTTATGTACAGCAGGTGAACGATGTTAATATGCTGTATGCTTTTACATTACAGCGACAGTTTTTACTGAATTTGCAAGACTTCTCTCAAAAGACCGATTTATTGAGCGATCGCCACGATGAGGAAGTTCCATATATAGACGTGTGGCGACAAAAGCAGAACTTTGAACATGGTATTAATTGGTACTGCTTCCTCAAATTACAACTTTCATTCCTTTATGAACGCTATGCAGATGGCGTTGCAGCAGCCGCAGAAGCACAGAAAACGCTGCCTGCTAACGCTGGGTTTTTCCCAATTATTCAATACCATTTCTATTATCCCCTCTGTTTGGCAGCACTTTATCCCACTGCCACACCAGAGGAAAAACAGCATTATTGGATTCTTCTGCAACAGCATCAGCAAATTAACAAACAATGGGCAGATAATTGCCCAGAAAACTTTTTACATCGATATCTGCTGTTATCTGCGGAAATGGTTAAAATCTCTGGCAAGGGTATTGAGGCAATAGATTTGTACGATCGCGCCATTGCACTCGCCAAAGCTAACGAATACATCCAAGAAGAAGCGATCGCTAATGAACTCGCTGCCAAGTTTTACCTGGAATGGGGTAAAGAAAAAGTTGCCGCAGGCTATATGCAGGAAGCTTACTACTGTTATGCCCGTTGGGGAGCATTAGCCAAAACCGACGATTTAGAAAACCGCTATCCCAATTTGTTGCGCCCGATTTTGCAGCAAGCCGCCCAAACCCTCAATCCCTTGGAAACCCTAGCCACGATTTCGGATTCCAATGTTTCGATTCAAACCTCTGCCAAAATCAGTCGCACGTCGAGCAGTATTAATACAGCCCTTGATTTCGCTACAATCCTTAAAGCCTCCCAAGCCATCTCCAGCATCATTAAATTGGACGAATTGCTGCGCCAACTCACCCAAATTATTCTCCAACACTCTGGGAGCGATCGCTGTGCCTTAATCCTACCCGATAGTGATGGCAATTGGCATCTGAAAGCTGTTGCTACACCGGAAATAACAGAACTTTGTTCTCAACCTCTAGAGGGCAATTCTCACCTACCCATCAAGCTGATACAGTACGTCAAAAACACCAAAGAAGTTGTTGTGATCAACAATCTCAAAACCGATCTACCTGTAATTGACGAATATCTGATCCAGCGACAACCTAAGAGTCTACTGTGCTTACCAATTCTTAATCAAGGTTATTTAATTGGGATTTTGTATTTAAAGAATTACTCGACCAGTGGTGTGTTTACAAGCGATCAGATCCTCATCCTTAACTTTCTTTGTACCCAAGCTGCCATTTCTCTGGAAAATGCCCGACTTCACACCCTAGAACGAGAGAAATCTTATCATCTAGAGCAATCTCAAAAAAGATTGCAACTAATCATTCAACAAACACCTGTAGCTGTCATAGAATGGAATAATTATTTGGAATTTCAGGCTTGGAACCCAGCAGCAGAAAAAGTATTTGGCTATCGAGAAGAGGAAGTTATTGGTAAACATTTACGTTGCATTATTCCCGAAGAGTATCATGCCTATGTAGATAATGTTACCGCCAATATTTTATCTCAAAGCGGGGAATTTCATGCAATTAATGAAAACTTGACTAAGGATGGCCGACATATTGTTTGTGAATGGTTTAATGCTCCAATGTTTAACTCCAATGGTGAGGTTTGTGGTGGAGTTTCCATGGGTTTAGATATTAGCGATCGCAAACGCGCCCAAGCAGCAATTGAACAAAAAACCCAGGAATTAGAAAAAGCGTTAAAAGAACTCAAACAAGCCCAACTGCAAATGGTACAAAATGAAAAAATGGCATCTCTGGGTAACTTAGTTGCAGGAGTTGCCCACGAAGTCAATAACCCCATTGGTTTCCTCAATGGTAGCATCAGCAACGCCAAAGAATATGTCGATGATTTAATCGGGCATTTAGAACTTTATCAACAACACTATTCCCAACCCGTAGCACCAATTCAAGAAAATGCTGAAGATATCGATTTGGAATATTTAGTCGCAGATTTACCTAAGTTGCTTGATGCAATGACTGAAGCCACAAAGCGGATCAAATCTATTAGTACAAGTCTGCGTACCTTCTCCCGCACTGATACCAACCATAAAGTCGCAGTTAACATACATGAAGGTATTGATAGCACACTACTGATTTTAAAATACCGCCTGAAAGCCAATGAAAACCGTCCTGCCATCATTATTCAGCAAAAATATGGCGAAATACCACCTCTACAATGCTTTCCTGCTCAATTAAACCAAGTATTTATGAACATCTTGGCAAACGCCATTGATATGTTTGACGAGATGGCACAAACCCTCACATTTGCTGAACTCCAAGCTCATCTCCAACAAATTACTATCTGTACAGAAGCGATTTCCAACCGCATCTATATTTCAATTAGAGATAATGGTAAAGGCATGAGCGCAGAAGTCCAATCACAAATATTTGACCATTTATTTACTACAAAAGGAGTTGGTAAAGGTACAGGATTAGGACTTGCGATCGCCCGTCAAATTGTCGAAGAAAATCATGGCGGAACAATTGAAGTAAATTCTGTTTTGGGAGAAGGAACAGAATTTATAGTTTCAATTCCGATTACAGCTTCAAAGTAGGGAGTAGGGAGTAGGGGAACTTACATCTATTCCAGTTGCGTTATTGACATTTTTGTAGGGTGGGCAATGCTTTTAATGCCATGAAACCCCAATAATACGATTGCAGGCATTGCCCACCTTATACCGTTTCACTTTAAAGTTGATACATTTAGGCAAGCTGGGGGAGCTGGGGAAGCTGGGGAGGCTGGGGGAGCAAGAAAAGGGATTTGTATCAATAATTTCGTGAAATGGTATTATACTAATTCTGCATGAAGATGCGCCTTATAAACCCCCCTGTAGTCCCCCCTTGGTAATGCCGGTTCACTTTAAAATTGATGCATTTAGACAAGCTGGGGAAGCTGGGGAAGCTGGGGAAGCTGGGGGAGAAAGAAAAATCATTTGCATGGCTGATTTCGTGAAATGGTATAAGGGGGGACGGCGTTAGCAGGGGGGTAAAATATTAGGGAAAAAAGTGTTTGTTTCATTCGTAGCGGGTGGTGCGCCGCCTGTGCAATTGTTGCCGCCTGTGCAATTGTTTTTCTAGAGTCAAGACTTTATGCGATCGCATTTGCGGTAAAGTAGAGAGCTAAACCAATTATTCTCCCTTGCACCCTATCCCCCACCCCACCATCTTCACTATGGTCTACCCCCAACGCATCGAACCCGCTCCTGGACAAGAATCAGTTTGGGATTATCCCCGTCCACCTCGCCTTGAGGATACAAGCAAACATATCCAAATTATTTTTAATGGTGTAAAAATTGCAGATACCCACAGCGCCAAACGTGTTTTAGAAACTAGTCATCCACCCGTTTATTATATTCCTCCTGCGGATATCAAAATGGAATATCTGCTGCGGACACCGCAATCTAGTTTTTGTGAGTGGAAAGGAAATGCTGGTTACTATACAATTAGTGTGGGTGACAAACAAGTACAAAATGCTGCTTGGTTTTACCCCAACCCCACACCAGCCTTTGCAACTATGAAAGATTATGTAGCTTTTTATGCTCATCTGATGGATGTCTGCTATGTTGATGAGGAAAAGGCGCAACCGCAACCAGGCTACTTCTACGGCGGTTGGATAACCAGTGATATTGTTGGGCCGTTCAAAGGTATCCCCGGTAGTTGGGGATGGTGAAAGATATGGGGGGATGGGGGGATGGGAAGATGAGGGAGATGAGGAGGATGAAGGAAAATTCTTAACTGCAAACTCTTAACTCCAAACTCCTGACAACTGACTCCTGACTTATGAATTTGAAGATATCAAAGCTATGAAGTTTAAGCATTCCGTCATTCTTGGTATCGTTATTGTTGCTACTTAGCAGAATATAAATCTGTCGCTATCTGGTGTCGCAAATTCAATAGTACTTTCGCCTACGCCAGTTTATAAAAAAGAGAATACTGGCGATCGCTCTTGTTTTCTTCCTCTCATACGATTTAGCCACGAACAAAAAAGAGTGAATAATCGTGTTTTGTTTCACAATTATTCACTCAAAATATACTAGAACAAGTCTATGACAAAAAGACGCAATGATATTATTTAAATTTGGGAGAGTTCAACCTAATTAACGTGACTCAGTTCCTTGATTGGGACTGCCAGGTACAGTATCATTTTCTGGTGCTTCTGGTGTAGCACTTGCTTTAGCATCACTTTTATCATCTATACCAGTTTTGCGAACATTCTCGTCGATAGCGGTTTCGTAGTCACCAGAAGTAGAAACAGTGGAATTAGTTTCTTGTTTGTTAGTTGTTTGTTCTTCAGACATCACTATACTCCTTTCATTTAGTCTTGGGATTATATTAGAAATATTGTGAGTGCCAGGACATCTATCTAAAATCTAGTGATGGCTGATTGATCCCTCTATCGGAAGTATTGTTTAGTACTACTTATATATGCTTTGAGAAAAGCACAAAATAAATGAAACAGATTGATTTGTCTTTACCATCTGGGTGTGTCCTCCGTAGGGCAACGTCTGCGGATAATTGGCCGATTCGATGGTTGGTGTTGTCAGCTAAACTTGAACCAACTCAATTACATTGGCAACAATTTTGGGTGATTGTATGTAATGGAGATTTGGTAGCTTGTGGACAACTGCGTAACTTCTCAAGCGCACAAGAACTCGGCAGTTTAGTTGTTGCACGAGCTTGGAGAGGTAGGGGTTTGGGTAGCTTTCTCACACAGCACCTGATCAACACAGCAACTAAACCACTGTATCTGGAATGTCTGGGTCAGAGACTAGCGCAATTTTACAATCGCTTTGGTTTTGTGGCAATATCTTTTGAAGACTTACCGCGATCGCTCCTACCTAAATTTAGATTTTCTCAGTTAGCCAAAAAGCTGCTGGGAGTTCCTGTAGTGTTCATGCAGTATCTAGATAATACTGCAAACTTGTAGAACAACACAGGGAATTTTGGGTTTATGTGCTTTAAATTAGGGAGTTGGGAGTTGAGAAAGAGCTATTTTTATACTTTGTCGTGTACGCAGTTGATAACGGCTAGGTTGTCTGTTAACCTCACAAAGGTTTAGCAAAAATCGTTAGCAAGACAGGCCCTAGTAAATAGTGGTGATTTAAAACCAATAACCCACCAGAAGAGCCAAGAAGCTCACGTTGGTGAGGGCTGTAGAGTCTAATTCCAAAGGGTGAAATTTGTAGCAGTTGAGGTAGTTTATCAATTTTAGTACTAATGTCAACTAAGTAAAAGCGTCCACCAGGAACAAGCACCCGCGCCACCTCACTCAGCACTTGTTGAGGTTGCAAATAGTGTAAAAAGCTGATGCTGCTGAAAACAGCATCAAATTGACCTTCAGCAAAGGGAAGAGACTCAGCTTTACCCTCAAGAAAAATTAAACGCGGATGGTGACGGTTGCTCAGTCTTGCTACCTGCAACATGTTAGGAGACAAGTCTAACCCAGTGCCACGCAAGTCTGGAAATTGAGTTGCCAAGCGCTCAAGTAAGCGTCCCGTACCACAGCCGATGTCAAGTACATTTGCTCGTTCTGGTAAATCAACGTATTGTAGCAATCGTTTGTGGTTAGCTTGATAAATCACCGAAGGAAACAGCCAATCATAGCTTGGAGCCCAGGTGTCAAAAAGTAGTTTTTTGTTACTCAGAAAGTTATCTGTCATCAGTTTTCGCAGCCGATAATCTATTAGTTGTAGCTGCGCCTCCAAAAAGTTAGTTAATTTTGACCAGAGTCAGCAATCACAGCTTTGTAATCCGACAATATCTAGCCTAGCGTTTGGCACAACAGCTATGCATTCGCCTAGACAAATTATCTGGAATGCAATGCCTTGAATGTGTAGTTAAATATATTCTGAGAGATTCAGAGATACACAAATCCTATTTTTCTAGAAAAGCAAGAAATCAGCTATCCCTGCATAAAACCTCAGAAGGCAACTGTATGTATAGGTAGAGGTTCAAACCTCATAAACCTAATTAAGTTTGAAATTCTTAAGGTGAGGAATTATGACAAGCTTTACTCAAATCTGCTTACACAACGACCTACTGCACCCAGTCCGCCAGTGGTTAGAAGGAATAGAAATTCATAGCGCCAAATTAGCCCATTTATTGTGCAAAACTATACCTGCACAATGTCCATTTGAACGAGATGTCAAGCTGTTTGGTCGTAAACTGTTTCACATTCCAGCAATGTGTAAATTAAATCCCCTCTACGAGCAAATAGTAACTCTGCGTTTCAAAGCGCTTTGTTATCTTGCAGATGAATGCGGCGAAGATGTGACAGCTTATTGCTAAAATGAGATGATGTTTGAGGCAGCAGCGATCGGTAATTACAGACTGACGATTATTGGCTAGTTAAATGTATACTAAGCTAACGGAAATCTAATTAGATGACTGGCTATTTAGTAGCTAGTACTCTCTCAAGAGTTCTTAGTCTGTGTTATTGATTACTATACCCTGCTGAAATTATCATAATCATCTATGACGCACATCTTACTGATTGAAGATGAAGTCAAACTGGCGCGATTTATAGAATTAGAACTCAATTATGAAGGCTATCAGGTCAGCGTCGCCTACGATGGACTAACTGCGCTTACCGCAGCGCAGAAGTTACGCTTAGATTTAATCATTTTGGATTGGATGTTGCCTGGCTTATCAAGCTCAGAAATTTACCGCCGCTTACGAAGTACGGGCTATAGAGTGCCGATAATTCTATTAACTGCTAAAGATGAAGTGAGCGATCGCGTTGCAGGTTTGGATATTGGTGCTGATGATTATGTAGTTAAACCCTTCAGTATTGAAGAATTATTAGCCAAAGTCCGCATCCAGCTGCGAATCACCTCAACAGCAGATACCGCAGAGATTTTAGAGTTTGCAGACCTGAGTTTAAATCGTCGTACACGCCAAGTGTACCGAGGCAAGCGGTTAATAGATTTAACAACCAACGAGTTTGATTTACTGGAATATTTACTTACCCATCCACAACAAGTAATTACCTGCGATCGCATTTTAAAAGAAGTCTGGAGTAACGACTTCATAGGCGATATCAACGTTATCGAAGTTTACATTCGTAACTTGTGCCTAAAACTAGAAGCCAATAACGAAAAGCGCCTCATTCAAACCGTGGTTGGCGTCGGTTATGGGTTGGGGGAGTAGGGAGTGGGGAGTGGGGTGATGAGGGTGATGAGGGTGATGAGGGTGATGAGGGAGTGAGGGAGAAATAACTAATGCCCCATTCCCAATGCCCCATTCCCCATTCCCAATTCCCCATGCCCAATTTTAATTAAGATTTTACCGTTATCCCGCCAAGAGCCAAAACTCATGTAATTGATAGTTAGTTATATTAGGATGCACAAGGTAGACGCTATACGAAAATAGGCAAAATCAAGATTACAATGACTTATCTCGAAACCGCGGCACAATTTTATCAGGAAGTTGCCCAAACACCGCTTTTAGGGCTTTGTTGCGTTCAAAGTACTCCCCTGCAACTGCCAGGATTGCAAATTCCTTTGCCAATGCAGGAAATGAATTATGGTTGCGGCACCACTGTCCACCCCACTGAACTCTCCAACCAACCCACCGTGCTATACGTTGGTGTTGGCGGCGGTTTGGAAGCATTGCAATTTGCTTATTTTTCCCGCCGTGCAGGTGGTGTGATTGCTATTGAACCAGTTGCAGCTATGCGAGAAGCGGCTGCACGTAACTTGGAAATTGCTGCTACAGAAAACCCTTGGTTTGACCCTAGCTTTGTGGAAATCAAAGAAGGTGATGCCTTTAATTTACCCGTGGCTGATGCTTCCGTGGATATTGTAGCCCAAAATTGCCTCTTCAACATCTTTGAACCAGATGATTTAACTCGTGCCTTAAAAGAAGCATTTCGGGTATTAAAACCAGGTGGACGCTTACAGATGAGCGATCCGATCGCGACTCGTCCGATACCAGAACATTTGCAACAGGATGAACGGCTGCGAGCCATGTGTTTATCAGGCGCACTCACCTATGAGGAATATACTGAACGTATCATCAATGCTGGTTTTGGTCAAATCGAAATTCGCGCTCGTCGTCCTTACCGTTTGCTAGATTCTCAAACGTACAATCTTGCAGAAAATCTACTTCTAGAAAGTCTTGATTGTGTTTGTTTCAAAGTTGCTATTCCAGAAGACGGTGCTTGCATATTCACTGGTAAGACAGCAATTTATGCTGGCAAAGAATCTTTTTTTGATGACTCAGCAGGGCATCTACTTCAGCGTGGTATTCCCGCAGCAGTGTGTGATAAAACTGCTGCTAAACTTGCAGCTAGTAAGCCAGCAGAAATTCTTATTACTGATTCAACTTGGCATTATAGCGGCGGTGGTTGCTGTTAATTTTAATTACCCACAATGTTTTTAATTAGTTTATTTCTGTCTACGCTTTTTTTAGCCTATTCCAATGGAGCCAATGATAATTTTAAAGGTGTAGCAACACTGTTTGGTAGCCGCACAACCAGCTATCAAACAGCAATTTTGTGGGCAACTTTTACAACTTTTGTTGGTGGAATAGCTGCGATTTTCTTTGCTAGCACCCTAGTGAAGAACTTTTCTGGAAAAGGCATATTACCAGATGCGATCGCTAATGCACCAGAATTTCATACTGCTGTGGCGATCGCTTCTGGTTTGACTGTACTAATTGCTGCACTCACAGGATTTCCCATTTCCACAACTCACTGTTTAACTGGTGCTTTGCTTGGAGCTGGATTAGTCGCGATCGGACTGAAGGTTAATTTTGCAGCTTTAGCAAGTTTGTTTATTTTACCTTTATTGCTCAGTCCGATCATTGCTATTGCTTTAGGAGTAGGAATTTACAGTTTATGGGAGTACATCAATTATAAATGGAACCTGGAAGAGAACCAGAAAATTATTAATACTTGCCATTTTATTAGTTCTGGTCTGATCAGTTTTGCCAGAGGATTAAATAATACTCCCAAGATTGTCTCACTGATTCTGATTATTGATTATTTCTCAATTCAGGGAGGAATGCTAACCGTAGCAATGGCAATGGGACTAGGTGGTTTACTCAACTCCCAGAAAATTGCCGAAACCATGAGTGAGAAAATTACTTCTCTCAATTCTACTCAAGGTTTATCTGCCAACATAATAACTGGACTTTTAGTCATTGGAGCTAATCAATTTGGGCTTCCTGTTTCTACTACTCAAGTTTCCGTAAGCTCCATTTTTGGTGTGGGACTGATGGGGAAAAAAGTGAATGTACGTGTTTTTTCTCAAATTCTCATTTCCTGGATTTTAACCTTACCTACTGCCGCAATTATTAGTGGAATAACTTATAGATTATTACAAAGATAAGTAGATGGCACGAATCAAGTTTACTAGTGAGGTTCATCAGTTGTCAGTTATCAGTTGTAAGGGTTTCCGGCATATTTAATTTCTGTAACAGAATCACGTCTATTTTTCCTCATCTATTTAAAAAGTCAAGCATATTTTATCCTATTTAAGGAGTAGTAACCAATGCAAACTCAATCAATAACTATGCTAGATACAGAAATTACACCATTTAAAACCAAACTCGGTTCTCCTTTAATCAAAAAGGGAATCACTATTTTACAAATTAATTTAGGTAAGCGCTGCAACCTTGCTTGTACACACTGCCATGTTGAAGCTGGCCCCAAACGTACAGAAGAACTTTCTCCAGAAGTTTGCCAACAGTTAATTGAGTTAATTCACAGATTTCCTGAAATTAAAATTGTCGACTTGACTGGTGGTGCGCCAGAAATGAATTACGGATTTAAACCATTGGTAGAAGCAGCAAAAGCAACGGGTAAACAGGTAATTGTCCGGTCTAATTTAACTATTTATTTTGAAGATGGCTTTGTTGATTTACCAGAATACTTTGCTCAACATCAAGTTAGAGTCGTTGCTTCCATGCCTTGCTACCTTGCAGACAATGTTGATAAAATGCGCGGTACTGGGGTTTTTGATGGTTCAATTAAAGCTTTGCAATGGCTGAATCAACTTGGTTACGGCAAAGAGCCAAGCTTAATTTTAGATTTGGTGTATAATCCTCAGCTGCCCACAAGTGAAAAATTTTCCTTAGCGCCTGAACAGGCTAACTTAGAACGAGCTTACAAAATGTTCTTAAAAGAACATTTTGGCATTATCTTTAATAATCTGTTTACCATTACTAACCTACCAGTCGGTAGAACTAAAATGCATTTAGAACGCAAAAAACTGTATGCGAGTTATTTGCAATTTTTAGAGTCGCATTTTAATGCTGGTACAGTCGAACATTTAATGTGCCGTGATCAACTTTCAATTGATTACATGGGAAATGTATATGATTGCGACTTTAACCAAATGATGAATTTGCCTGCAAAAACTCACGATGGTGAAACCCTAACAGTCGCAAAATTCCTAGAAGCAGGGAGTTTAGATTTGATTAATGAAGTACAAACAGCTGCTTATTGCTATGGTTGTACTGCTGGGTGTGGTTCTAGCTGTGGCGGCGCTTTGGTGTAAAGTTAATTGATTTTTAATTGACGGCATAACAAGACTTTATATGTCATCAAAAAAAAATTTTGTTACAAAATTTGTTCAACTGACATTGCTAATCGTGATTTGGGTTTATGATCAGATTAGTTAAGTCTCCTCACACCACACCAAAAAGCCGTGAAATCCTCAAAATTTACACGGCTTTTATTTTGTGAATTCATGGTATTTTTGACCAAGCCCAGAGGGCTATTAATAGGGAATAGAGAACAAGCAACAGTGGTGAAAATCCTTTGGCAAAAGAAAAATAGATGAATGACAATTCTCTGCTCGTCTAACCTTCATTTTTGAGAAAGGTGAAAAAATAGTGTGTCAGCTGCCCTCAAATCTGACTGAAAATTCAGATTCTCGTACCATATCTCCTAAACTGTTGGTTTGACAAGTGCGATCGCTACCTAGAAATTCAAAGTCTGATATCATGTTTGCTTGATTACTTACTAAAACCTCCCAAGCCCACCCCGCCAAAGCTACGCTTTTGTTCTCCTCCCCGTTGACCTACAGTGTACACACAAATCGAGTTGCTGTCAGATCCGGGTCTTACCCCCCTTAATCCCCCCTTGTCAAGGGGGAAAATAAGAAAATCTAGTTCCCTCCCCTTGACAAGGGGGAGCCACTGCGTTGGGCGGGCAATGCCCGACTTGAAGCAAGTGGCGTTAGGGTTAGGGTGGGGTAATTCAACAGACTCATGTGATTAGATAACTTGTGTGTACACCGTAGCCCCGTTGACGGGGAGGGGTTGGGGGTGGGGTACAATGGCTGTGGAAATTATAACTATAACCTCACAAAATCGCGTTACTCCCTTGTTTAATTCCAGCCAAACGGCGACACCAGTCGGCGATTGACCGACCAACTGCTTCAGGCTCATCTTCTTGCAAATAATGTAAACCCATACCGACATAGGCTGTTTCGTAATTCTTGAGTATTTTCATTAAAGTCTCAACTACTAGCGGCGAGTTGACAATCCCTGGTGAGCTATAAATATGTAACTTGGGTAAATCTGTTTGCACTAACCACTTACCATAGTTTTCCATGACTATCATGACCTGAGAGGGTTTTCTATCAATAGGAAATTGATTTGGCCAAGCAAGTATTGGTTTACGAGATGATTGTTCTACAAAAGGCAGACGATACACTTCCATTTCTACTTCTGTCAGCGATCGCATCACTCCTGCTGGTAACAAAGCTTCAATAAATTGGTTTTCCTCAATGATGCTTTTAAAACCTAGAATTGGATCTCTCAAGCACTCTAAAATGGGTGCAATATGCTCCATAGCGTCTGATTTAGGAAATAAAGGCAAAGGTGGTAGTGTAGCTTCCATGAAAGCGATACCACGCACATTTTCCTCATAGCGAGCAGCATAATCGAAACCAAGTGCTGCTCCCCACTCATGAGTGACAAAAGTGATATTTTGGAGAGCAAGAGTGTCAATAAAAGCTTCTATGTAGCGAGCATGATCAGCAAAAGTGTAATGAATATCAGGCTTACTCGATTTACCAAAACCAATATTGTCCACTGCAATGACACGTCCTTGCTTTTCTAAGTAAGGCATGACATTACGCCATAAATATGATGATGTTGGATTACCATGCAAAAATAAGATGGGGTCACCCTCACCTTGCTCAACATAATGCATACGCTCTCCCAGCACATTCACAAATTTTGATTCATAAGGGAAATCGGCTGAAATTACGGGTGATTGGGGTTTTGGTAAAAGCGCAGCTGATAAGTTTTTCGGGTCTATTTGGATAGTTTCTGTCATTTATAGAACCCCTTGTGATGTTTAAGTTTAGAATCTGAGAAGTATGGTTGCGTTGCATCAGGCGATCGCAACATTTGCAAACAACTCTGTTGAACGACCAGCAGCCCACTGACTGAGTTCATACTTGTGGTGATGACCTGCAATCGTCTCTGCCAAAGCTAAACCAAGCAATGGGCCAAACTTGAAGCCATGACCAGAGAAGCCAGTCATGATCCATGAACTACCTTTTGATTCAACAATAAAGCGTTCTTGGGGTGCTACTGTATAAAAACAGGTTCTTGCACCTTTGAAATGGTATTGGTTGAAGTTCTTTAATCGCCGCTGACACAATTTATAAATGGCATATGCTTCAGCTTCTTGAACAAACCGCTCAGAGTCTGGTGTACCAGTCATTGTAAAGTTATGGTCGCCTACTTTAATCTGAGTGCCTAAAACAGAAGGCACCATATAAAAGCCACTTGAGAGATCAAAATCGAAAACCATTGGTGTTCTGGCCCATTTTGCAGCTAATAAAGCTGGTGCTTCAAGATAAATAATGACTTGACGTGATGGCGTGACACGCCCAGAAAAATCTGGTAGCAAATTGTTAATCCAAGGGCCAGCAGCAACTATCAAAATGTCAGCATCCACAATATTTTTATTTGCCAATACAATTCGAGCGCGCTCGACATCAATTTCACTTACCATTGTTTGAGTATGGAAAGTGACTCCTCGATTTTTCAAATGTTGTGATAATGCTTTAATAATCTGCTCAGCTAACAAAACACCACCGCTTTGTAAATACAGCGCACTCTCAATGTCATTAAACAAAAACAGTGGAAAATTATCTTTCAGTTGGTCAGCTTGCAGCCAACGTGTAGGTAAATTCAGTTTTTCCAGAGTTATTGCTGATGAAGTTACCCATTCTCGATCAGCATTTTCTCCTGCTAATATTAAAGTTCCAGTTTGGACATAAAATTTTCTACCAATATCTCTCCACAGCTTTTCCCAGGCTTGATAAGCATCAAATACCATACAGGTATAGCCGAGTTGATCACCATAGGGAAAGCGAATGAGACGGTGTTGATCTACAGAAGAGCCTTGATGATTAGGTATTTCTCCTTTTTCATACACAGTGACCTGATGCCCATCACGTTGAAGTGCCCAGGCTGCTGAAAGACCCATAATGCCCGCACCGATAACTATAACTTTCATTTGTAAACCTCTTCTTGAAGACTGCTTTTACATAAAATTATGTGAATTTATATGTTTCTAAACTTTAAGTTTAGAACAGGTTTTTGCTTGTGTTTGATTAACTCAATTAACTTCAAAAATCCATTTCAAATCAAAACAGACATTGCTTGGTCATATTCTGCTGAAATTTGGCATTTGAAATCTTTTAATGAACTCAATTTTTGCTCTGGCAGTAACAAATTTTCTATATGTAAAGTTAAGGTCTTTCCATATAGATTTCCAGACCAATCTAACAGATGCACTTTGACAAATTGATAATTACTACTTAATCTTGAACTAGAGCTTACCTCCATGATACCTTCGTAAGCCACAGATAATTCAGATGGATGAGCGAAATTTTTCATTTGATGAAATTTCCATTCTTGCTCACAATCATTCTCTATCAAAACTTTGACTGCATAAATACCATATGGAGGCAAAAGCTTATTTAGAGGAAGTTGCAAATTGGCAGTAGGATAACTGATAGCCCTGTCTATTTCCTGACCTTCAACTACCAAACCTGTGAGAGTGTAAAAACGCCCTAACATAGTTGTGACCTTTTGAATATCACCTTGCTTTAAAGCTTGACGAATGGCAGTGCTACTGATGCGTTCACCGTTGTAGGTGTATGGAGGGACAAGATTCACACAAATACCAAAGTCACTAGCGATCGCTTGTAAATCTTCAGCAGTTCCACTACGGTGACTCCCAAAGCAAAAATCTTGCCCTACACTAATTAGTCGAGCATTTAACTGTTCCACTAAAATTTTTTCAACAAACTGTTGAGGATTTAAATTTGCTAATTCACGATTGAATGTTAGAGGTAATACTTGTTTAACTCCAAACCTCAATAGTTGTTGCACTTTTTCTGGAAAAGGAGTGAGCGATTCACAGAGTTTACCACTAAAAAATTCTCGTGGATGAGGATTAAAAGTAAGTACAGTAGGTAAAAAATTGGGAATGTCTTCAAAATTATCTTTGTATAGCTGCTTTGATTTGGAAGTTAAAAAATTTGTTTCAACATTAGCAGAATCTGAAGATAACTGTCTTGATTCATCATATAATTGAGCATGACAGGCAGAATCTAAGATAGGTTGAATAACCTTTTGATGGCCCAGATGCAAACCGTCAAAGTTCCCAATAGCTACGGCTGTTGGAGTTAAAAGTTTTGACATAGGTAGGTAATCCTGATAAAAACAAGAGAATTGCTTAATTAAAAAAACTGGACTTGATTATATCTACAAAGCAAACGCACGTAATTTCTGAAACCATTGCTGGATAAGGATCTGGTTCAAAAAATAGCCTCAATCATCAAACGCCCAAACCCTTGCTATTAAAGGATTCTGATCTGAATGGTACGCTCGAAAGCTGAAAGCTTGTCTGGGCAAGGTGTAGGGTGTAGTGTTAATAGAAACCGAATATACCAAACTTCTTTGTTGTTAATTCCCCACACCCCACACCCAGTACTATCAAGGGTTAGCGCTTAACAAGACTGCTTTCATTAAGAATCATGTCAGCAGCTTTTTCGCCAATCATAATACAAGCTGCATTGGTGTTAGCGTTGATGATGGAGGGCATGATAGAAGCATCAGCTACACGTAGTCCCTGAATTCCATGTACCTGTAGTTGAGGATTGACCACACTGAGCCGATCTTGACCCATTTTACAGCTACCAACTTGATGATAGAGGGTGTGGGCATATTTACGAACGAACTCGGCGAGGTCTTGGTCACTTTGCACACTGACACCAGGAGTGTATTCTTCACCTCGGTAATTATCGAAAGCGGGTGATTGAATAATTTTCCGTGCTAGCTTCACTCCTTCTACCAAGACTTGTATATCTTCTTCCTCGGACAAATATTTTGGATCAATAATTGGAGCTAAGAATGGATCAACTGAACAAAGCTTAATTTCTCCTACGCTTTTTGGTTGAACTAGTGTTGGTGTGACAGTGAAACCATCTCCTGGAGGATTGCCAAAGCCATGATAAATCAGCCAATTTGGCTCAAAGTGGAGTTGCAGTTCTGGCACAAGAATATCTGGGTTGAGCTTTACAAAACCACTTCCCTCAGCAATATTGGAAGTCAGCATCCCCATCCGTTCTTGCTCAAATTTAACTTGTAATGCCTCAAGTTGTGCGGTTGCTATTGTAATATTTTGAGTACAGTAATAACTTACAGGAACAATCAAGTGATCTATCAAGTTCTGACCAACTCCAGGTAAATCCTGGATGACTGCAATACCTAGCGCTTTTAGATGCTCAGCAGGGCCAATACCAGAAAGCATAAGCAACTGTGGTGAGTTGATAGTACCACCACAAAGCACGACCTCGCGGTGGGCGTTTGCGATTTTCTCTTGACCATCGCTAATGTAAGTCACACCAATGCAATGATTACCTTCAAACAACAGCTTCGTCACCTGTGCATAGGTAAGCACCGTTAAATTTTTCCGTTGGAGTGCTGGGTGGAGATAGCCAACAGCAGTACTACAACGCTTGCCATCTTTTTGTGTTACCTGGACAAGACCACAACCTTCTTGGTTTCCGTCATTAAAGTCTTGATTTAAAGGTAGTCCTGCTTGTTGAGATGCTTCAACAAATGCCAAGGTTAGAGGATGTGGGTCGCGCAAATCAGCAACATTAATTGGGCCTCCAATACCATGATGTTTGGATTCACCACGCTCTTGGTTCTGGGCTTTTTTAAAGTAGGGTAAGACATCAGTAGAACTCCACCCTACATTACCTAATTTGGCCCAATGATCATAGGTAGAAGGATGACCACGCATATAGAGCATAGCGTTGATGGAACTCGAACCACCTAACACCTTGCCACGTGGTACAAAATCACAGCGTCCGTTCCACCCTATCTGAGGTTCGGTTTCATAAGCCCAATCCAAATCGCTCTTGAACAAACCAGGAAAAGCCGCAGGAATATGGATTTCTGGTTTATTGTCGGGGCCACCCGCTTCTAGGAGGAGTACGGTATGTTCACCGTTTTCACTCAGACGTGCTGCCAATACACAACCCGCAGAGCCAGCACCAATAACAATGTAATCGTAACTCATCTGGCACCATTTCTGATTTACTAAACAGCATTTGAGATTGTTAGGATTTACGCAACTGGCACATATTTTGGCGTTAAGAGTCAAGCGTCAAAAGTCAAAAGTTAAGAGTCAAGATTTTTCGAGTTTGGACGATTTTTGCGAAAAAATATGACAGTGGGCGTAAGTCCTAATTATTTAATAATTACTCGTTTGTATTTTCTGTTACTCCCACCAGATTGAAAAGATGACCATTGTTGTGCTGCCATCATTGATGACTTGATGAGATTTATGAGGTTCAAAATAAACAAAGTCATCTTGATGAATTTGCATTTCTCGATGGTCGTAATGTAACTGGCCTTTTCCTTGAGCAACAATCCACATTTCGTGTACGTGATGACTTTCTGATGGAGAAGAACATCCTGGTGCAACTGTGAAACGTGAAGCTTGAAAACAAGGGCGTGGTGAGACTGAAGAAGCTAAATCAATTTCATCGACTTCTACACCAAAAGCAAAGTGCTGTGTTGGTAAAAAGAAAAGTCTAGGTAAGTTCTCCAAACTAGTTTTTTCACTCATCTTGAAAATCCTTGGCTTTTTTGTGCAATATTAGTTTTTCAGATACTTGCAATCGGGAAGAGTGTGGGAGCAAATTTGGGCAAATGCACACTGTTAAGCATTTCAGATGTTTGCATACACCGACCCAAAACTTTACTGATGTTATTCATCTGTTGCATCAACTTCTCATATTGCTCGAATGTTAGAGACTGAGGGCCGTCTGAGAGTGCTTCGGTTGGGTTGGGGTGAACCTCAATCATTATGGAATCTGCACCAGCCGCGATCGCTGCTAACGCCATTGGAGATACATATTCTGATCGGCCAGTGCCGTGGCTAGGGTCAATCATAATCGGTAAGTGAGTGAGCGATCGCAACACAGGTATTGCAGAAATATCGAGTGTATTTCGTGTGTACTGTTGGTCAAAACTACGAATACCTCGCTCGCACAAAATTACGTTTGGATTACCCGCAGCCAAGATGTACTCAGCAGCCATCAACCACTCTTCGATGGTGGCTGACAAACCGCGCTTAAGCAAAATTGGTTTATTTGTTGTGCCTACTTGTTTTAAGAGCGAGAAATTCTGCATGTTGCGCGCTCCAATTTGGATAATATCAGCTACAGATGCAACTTTCTCCAAATCAGCTGTATCCATAACTTCAGTGATAATTCCTAACCCTGTAATCTCACGGGCTGTTGCAAGTAAGCCTAAAGCACTCTCGCCATGACCTTGAAAAGCATAGGGAGAAGTTCGAGGTTTGTATGCTCCACCTCGTAAAAACGATGCACCAGTTGCTTTAGCAAACTGAGCTGTTTGAACAATCATCTCTTCATTTTCCACTGAGCATGGCCCAGCTATATGCACAATCGGATGGTTTTGACCAAAGACAACAAATCCGTTGGGTGTTGATACAACAACTTCACTCGGCTCTCCATAGCGAAATTCTTGACTAGCCTGTTTAAAAGGCTTATTTATACGTAAAACTTGCTCAATAGAGGAACTAAGTGCTTGAATTTGTCGAGTGTCAATATTTGCTGTATCACCTACTAAACCAATCACTATTTTTTGTTTTCCAGGAATTGTTGTTGTGGTCACATTCCATCTACTTAATTCTTGGTGAATGCGTTCAATTTCTGTTGCTGAAGAATCTTTTTTCAACACGATAATCATCTTGATCACTCCTATGGAATAGATGAATTTGTCTACAAAATTTAGACATTGAGTAGTAAATTAGAATAACTTGAGATTGCCAATCAGGTTTTAGACAATACAGTACATCCCCAGGTACTAGGCCCTGTACCAAGTAATAAAACCAAATCATTTACAACCAGAGGATTTTGAAGCGAAAAATCGTACAAATTTATGAGATTATCTGCTGCACTTGCATGAGCTAATCTAGAGATATTTTTTGTGTAAGCTTGGTTGTAATTAAAGTTCAAGTTGGCACAAAGACTTTTCGTCACAGAGAAATTATAATTATTAGTAATTATTTGACGAAAATCTTTGGATTCTATTTGTAGCGTACCTAGAGCTTTTTGAAAAGCTTTTTGGCTTCCTTCTAATATTTTCTCAAAAATTTCCCAAGAATGCTCAATTGGATCAAGATAGCTAATTTCTGAATTCATGACTTGGCTAGTTGAAAGTACTTCAAATTCTCCTTTGACTTCAGAATCAGTTAAAAGACAACTAGCAGATGCATCACTTAACACAGAAACATTTGGCTGAACAAGTCTTGAACTTTTTTGAGAGAATCTATCTGTAGTAATGATTAAAATATTTTTACATTCCTCTCCTCGCAGTAAATTTGTTGCAATTCGTATAGCTGTTTGTAAGTTACCACATCCAGAAAGAAATGTTCCGATTGGATAAGCATTTTCTAAACCTAGTTCGTTAATCAGATGACCAATCTCTAGAAATGGTGAAGACTGAAAATCCCATAAACTATAGGTAGCATATACTAATACATCAATTTCTTTTCCTGATAGATTTGCTTTTTCTAAAGTCTGGACAGCACTCTTTTTAGCCATCTCTAACGTTGTGAGATTGCTTTGACTGTATTTGTCTAAACCAAGAGTTAATAATGTTTCCAAAACTTCAGGCTTTTGTTTTAGCTCATCTATTTCCTCAATACTATAGAAATCGCCTAATTCATAAGCTATTGAGGATAAATAAATCTTTGGATAGTTTTGCATGATGTTTGAATCCTTATTTGAATAATTTCTAGACATCTTCAACTAACTTTTTGTTGATTCAACTGTAAAATACTGGCTTCAACTCTACCAAAATGCCGCAGTTTTTGAAGTGTTTTTCTAATATCTGCTTCTGTTGTACAAGGATTAATTGTACACATCCGGAGAACCAGGCGATTTTTCAATTTAGTGGTACTCAGCATTGCAAAACCATCTTTAGCCATTCTTTCTATGATTCTGGAATTGATTAAATTTATATCTTCCAAAGATAAATTCAATCCTTCTGGAATATACTGGAAAGTGATAATGCCCAGCTGAGCAGGAGTTATAACTTGCCAACAAGTTGATGCTCGTAAGTTTTCTTCAACTAGTTCAGCTAAAGCAATTCCTTGCTGTACTGCCTTTTCAAAGGATTCCAGTCCAAATATTTTGAGTGACATCCAAAGTTTAAGCGCACGAAAACTACGAGTTAACTGAATTCCATAATCATAAAAATTGACTTCTTCTTGTTGTAGCTCTAAATCACTGAGATATTCTGGCCGCATACAAAAAGTTTCCTTTAACCAATTTCTGTTGCGGACTAATAAGCAACCAGCTTCATAAGATTGAAAAAGGCGTTTATGGGGGTCTAATGATAGCGAATCGCAAAGTTCTAGCCCTTTTAATGCAGAGCGTCCTTGCTCACACAATATTGAAGCTGCTCCATAAGCGCCATCAACATGCAACCATAGACCCTCTCTCAAACAAAAATCTGATAATTCAGATAAAGGATCTACGGCTCCAGTATTAGTTGTACCTGCATTTGCAACTACACAAAAAGGTAAGTTTCCTGCAATCCAGTCTTTGAATACCGCATGTTTAAGGTCTGATAATCTCAAACAAAAGTTTTCGTCTGAAGGTAATTTTCTCATTTGCGTATGGTCAAAGCCCAGAATGTATAAAGCTCTTTCAATTGATGAATGAGTTTGATCTGAGTAATAAACAATTGCATTTTGCTTTTCATTGGGAAGTTTGATGTGGCGTGCTACTGTGAGGGCTGTTAAATTAGCCATGGTTCCACCACTGACAAATAAGCCTCCAGCTTCAGATGGTAAGTCACATAGTTGTCGTAACCAATCTACTGTCATCAGTTCAATTTCTGTCGCTCCGGGAGCCGCTTTGTATGAGCCAGCAAAGATATTAAAACCAGAGGCCAAAGTATCTGCCATTGCACTGATGAAGTTATTCGGACTTGGAACATAAGCAAAGAAGCGAGGATGGTTATGATGCATGACATTGTTGAAAACATCGTTTTGCAACTGCTGCATCACAAACTGAGTACTAGTACCTGTTTTGGGGATTGATTCATATAGCCGCTCTTTCAGTACTGAAGATTCTATTTTTTGAGTCACAGGTTTGTTGTGTACAGTATCAAAGTGATCAATAAGAAGATCAATCACTTGGTAACCTAAAGTTTGCATTTCTTCCCTAGATAGTTGGAGAAGTTTTTTAGAAGTCAATGTTGTAGTATTCATCAGCTAAACCTAATACTTAGGTGAACATTAATTGTTAATATTTGTAATGAAGCTAAAGATGTAAGAAAACAACTCTCATTTAGCTTCATCAAGCCTGTAACTATTACATAGCCGAGCGAATTTTTTCAATACGATCGCCTAATTTAGCTATTGTTGGTGCTTCCATTAAGACATGCAGAGGTAATTCAACTGCAAAAATTTGGCGTAAGCGAGTCATAATTTGGATAGCAATTAGAGAGTATCCCCCCAACTCAAAGAAGTTGTCGTAGATACCAACTCGTTCTAGTTTTAAGACGTGAGTCCATATATCTGCGATCTGTCGCTCAACAGAAGTGCGAGGATTAACAAAGTCAGATTCGACTTGAGGTCGTGCTTGGTCGGGTGCTGGTAGAGCATTACGGTTAACTTTACCATTGGTAGTTAAGGGAAGAGCATCTAACACCATCCAGACTGTAGGTATCATATATTCTGGTAGTTTCTCTTTGAGGAAGCGACGCAAGTTTGAGACACTAGGAGATGCTTTTTGATGAAAAACTACATAACCTATCAACTGGCGCTCTTCTAATGTTTCTCCTTTGGCAATAACTACTGTTTCTCGTACATCTGGATATTGACAAATAATACTTTCAATTTCTCCTAATTCAATGCGAAACCCACGAATTTTTATTTGGTGGTCAAGGCGACGCAAGTACTCAATATTACCATCAGGCAAATATTTAACTAAATCTCCTGTTTTGTACAATCTTTCGCAATCATTAAAAGGACTGGGAATAAATTTTTGCTCTGTTAACTCTGGGCGATTAAGATAACCTCTGGCAATTTGTACGCCTCCTATATGCAATTCTCCGGGAATACCAATAGGTACTGGTTGCAGATAGGAGTCTAGGATATAAATCTGGGTATTAGCAATGGCGCGTCCGATGGGAACTGTTTTCAAATGGCTTTCTCGTTCACATTGCCAATATGTAACATCAATTGCTGCTTCTGTTGGCCCATAAAGGTTATGTAATTCACATTCTAGACAGCTAAAGAAACGTTCTTGAAGTTTCTGAGGAAGTGCTTCACCACTACAAATAACTTTTTTCAAAGAATGACAAAGTTTTACACCTTGCTCTTCTAGAAACATTTGCAGCATGGAAGGAACAAAATGCAAAGTTGTAATTTGTTGTTTAACAATGATATCTACAAGGTAAGCACTATCTTTGTGTCCTTGTGGTTTGGCAACTACTAAACACGCTCCAGCTATTAGTGGTAAGAAGAATTCCCAAACAGAAACATCAAAGCTAAAAGGAGTTTTTTGCAGGACGCGATCGCTACTATCAAGTTGATAAGTATCTTGCATCCAAAGTAGACGATTACAAATACCTCGATGAGTATTCATTGCTCCTTTAGGCTTGCCAGTTGAACCAGAAGTATAAATAACATAAGCTAGATTATCTGGTGTTACTTGACCAACAAGATTTTCTTTCTGTTGTGAACCAATTTTATACCAATCTTTCTCTAGACAAATGACTTGTGCTTGATGAGGTGGAAGTTGGTTTAGCAAATTTTCTTGAGTTAGTAAGATTGGAACTTGAGAATCCTCCAACATATAAGCTAAGCGTTCTGGCGGATAATCTGGGTCTAAGGGTACGTATGCTCCACCTGCTTTGAGTATTCCTAATAAACCTACAACCATTTCTAAGGAACGTTCTACACAAATACCAACTAAAGTATCTGGTTTAACTCCTAGTTGTTGTAGATAATGTGCTAGTTGATTGGCGTAAGAATTTAGCTGTTGATAGGTTAGTTGTAAATGTTCAAAGACAACTGCGATCGCATTTGGAGTTCTCGCTACCTGCTCCTCAAATAACTGATATATAGATTTGTCAAGAGGATAATTGATTTTAGTATCATTCCACTCTACTAACACCTGATGACGTTCTGCTTCTGTCAAAATCGGTAATTCTGAAATATTAGCTTGTGGATTGGCAACTATACCTTCTAGTAAAGTCTGGAAATGACCCATCATCCTGGCAATGGTAGCCTCATCAAATAAATCTGTGCTGTATTTAAACCAACTTTCGATTCCTTCTGGCACTTCTTTGAGTTCGAGGGCTAGGTCAAATTTAGCTGTTACATTATTAACCTCCATCGGTTCTGATACTAAATCAAAGATAGGTTCTAGCACTAATTTAGAAAATTTTTGCACAGCAATTTGCTCTTGCTGAAAACTAAACATCACCTGAAATAGAGGTGAAAAGCTCTGATTTTTTTCTAGCTGTAGTTCTTCAATCAGCTTATCTAGGGGAAAAACCTGACTAGTATAAGCTTCCAAAGCTACTTGATGTACTCGCCCAAGTAATTCTTTGAAACTTGGATTACCTCCAAGATGTGTACGTAAAACAAAATATTTAGTAAACAGTCCCATCAGACCATTTGTTTTAAATTGGTCTCGACCAGTATTAAGAGAGCCAACAATAATGTCTTCCTGTCCTGAGTAGCGATAGAGTAACAGTTTAAATGCTGTTAATAAAGTTGTGGACAAAGGCACATTTTGTTGCTGACTCAAAATTTTGAGTGCTGTAATTAAAGTCTGAGGTAGTACTAGAACTTGATTGACTTTTTGATATTGAGGTACTGCTAGTCTTGTATAGTCAGTTGGCAACTGTAGTATTGGTAATTCACTCTCTATTTCAAGCTTGCAATGGTGAAATTTAGTTTTTACGACTTCATCTTGAAATCTTTGATTTTCCCATTCAATAAAGTCGGAATATTGAACAGTTGTTTTTGGCTGTGGTAAAGTTTGACCTTGCAGCAAAGCTTCATACAAAGCTGCAACTTCCTCAAAGAATACATTTAAGCTTTCCCAATCAAAAATGATGTGATGTATTGTGAAGAGCAATATATGATCATCTGGCGACAAACGCACAATTTTAGCACGCCATAATGGAGTTTTAGTCAAGTCAAAAGGTTTTTCAAACTCTCTAGTCGCTTGTAGTCGGATTTCAGCTTCCTGCTGTTCTCGCGGAAGGTGGTCAAGGTTGATACGTGACAGGGTAAAATTGATTTTAGAGAAGATAACTTGCTGAGGTTTCCCATCAACTAAAGCAAAGGTAGTTCGCAGGATTTGATGCCGATTACCCATTTTATTTAAGCTGAGTTCTAGTAAGCCGGTATCGATTGAACCGCTCACACGATAGGCTACTGAAATATTATGGTTTGGATTCTCAGGTTCTAGCTGAACAAGATACCAGAGGCGTTCCTGAGCTAAAGACAAGGGCATGAAGTGAAATTGGATACTCATTAAACTCAACTCCTTTCTCTTTATTTTGAATTCATTTAGTGAAAATCTGGTATTGCTGAATTAGGATATGAAATCCGAAAATCACGTATTATCATTTCTTACTCTCTGCGACTCTGCATGAGAGAAATTCATATTCTCAATCAGCAAAAATTAAAAACTTGAAAGGCGATTTTGAAATAGTTCACACGCAGGCAATCATTGACTCACAATTGCTATTAACTGAATTGTGTAAACCAAAGCTACAAGTTTGTTATATTACCAAAGGTTCACCAAGCAAATAATTGTCTAATCCCGATGTCACACTCAAGCGTGATGGAGGGTGAAATGCAAGAGCGCGAGCAGATGCAAGAAGATAAGCGACTTCTGGTGACTTGACAAAAGCCATACCACCTAATAGTTCTGCTGCACGTACTGTCACACGCTCGATAACATTTTGCACTAAATAACGTACAAACAGCGCTTGTGCTACTACACTGTCGCCTCTTTCACCATTCATCATTGAACAGGCTAAACCTTTGAGCGCAGACATCGTGCCTTCTACCTCAATTGCTAAATTAACCCGCTCAGAAGATATGCCTTTGTTAGCTATAAAAGTACGCTCAACTAAAGAACTTGCAATGCCAAGATATGCTGCACAAGCCAGGAGTTCAAACCAAATAAAGGATTGACTCACTACAGTATCTAATTGACTTGGATTACCCATATTGTAAATATACTCTTGAGGTACGTAAACTTCGTTAAGTCTTACTTCATGACTTTCTGTACCTGTAAGAGCTAAACTTCCCCAGAACACATAACGTTCTATTCCTGGAGAATCCGCTGGTATCACCACTAATGCTGCTTCCTCTGGTTTACCTTCTTGTTTTGGAAGCATTATACTTGCAGTCATCAAATCCATAGATACAGATAAAGTGCAAGGCTTTTTACTACCACTAATAATTAGACCGCCAGAAGTAGATTTAACTTGCATCCGTGATTCATAAATGTTGCTACCTGTTCGCCCCTCGGCGAAACCAGAAGAGAAATAGAGTTTTTCTTGTGCAACTTGCTGAAATAAACTGAAATTTGATTCATCAGCTATCATCTCTTGAATAATAGCTACTGTAAAATGATGCATAGTTGTTGCAACTGCTAATGAAGGAGAGCGACTGCCTAACGCACGTTGAATTTGAATAGCTTGGAGTGGGTTTACTTCCATACCTCCATATCTTGCAGGTATTAATAAACTAGGCCCATTAAATTGACGAAATAATTTGATTGCTGGATTACCCTGTTCCCCTGGCTTCCCATGACTTTCCATCTCCATCAGAGGAATATCAAGTAACATTTCATCCAATCCTGGGAAAAACTTTTCAAGTGTTTGTCGTTCCCTATATAAAAACATAACTGAAACCCCTTTTATTTGATTGCTTATTAAACCAAATTAGCCTTTCAAAGTCACTCAAATAGTCTCTTTTTTATTTCTGTATTTCTGTATTACTGAGTTAAAAAAAATTAAAATAACTTAGGGAATACAGATAATATAGTTGTCAATAAATTATTGACCAACATTTTTGCTCACTTTGAAAGACTAGTTCTCTGATTTGAGAAACCGGGTTTTTAAGTTGAAATTTCAAAATTGCTGTTGTTAAAGTGTAAAAACCCGGTTTCTCGATTTCAAACTCTACTACTAGATTGGTCTTATAAATTTGATTTTCAACATGTAGATTGAAAATCTAGCTTATACAGCGAAAGCCGATTAGAAACTAAACTAAGACACGAGATTTTTTTGAAGCTTCCTCAATCCAAGGTTGTAGTTGAGGCTGATATTCATAATTTTGCACAAACTCTTGCCGCATTTGTGTCACTTGAGTATTCTTAGGAGTGTTTTTAGCGTGATATTGGTAAATCAGGTCGTTAAGTGCAGATTTGCCTGAAAGTATCAACAGGTGAAAGAAATAGTATAGGTTTTGTGGAACCAGCAAGCTATGTAAACCAAAAGCTTTTCGTAAGAAAGTGACAAACCAAACAGCTTGGAAGAAATAAGTGTTTTTCATGCTTGCAAAGATATTGCATCGTTTAGGCTCGTATTTGGCGTTTTCTAAAAAATCATCAAAGTGCTTGAATGTATGATAACCCCAAGGCAACTGATCAGCTCGGTAACAGTCCATTAATCCGATGTTGGCTTTTTGCTGAACAAGTTTGTTGAACAGGTTATATACATGTCTATTAAAACCGTTCACAGCTTTAGTTAATCCATCTGCAAAAGCGGAAATAAACTGCGGATCTAAATGCCATTTGCCCACATACAACGGTAAGATTATCCCAAAGAAAGAGATGTAATCAAAGTAAATGCGCCAACTCATGACACTGGCATGACCAAGCTGCTTGGAGTGATCAAGTATTAAGGAGTTGATACTTCTTGTATACGCTAGACAGAACTTATTATAAGCAACTCGCTTCTTCTCAGCATCAACTTCATTCGCCAATTTGGCACGAATAATCTCTGTGACACTCTCGATTTCAAGTGTAGTCATTGATGTTCCTGTCGAGTAAAAAGCATCAAAGATACAAGCAGCATCACCAATCACATACCAGTTATCTTCAGAGAACATAGTTTTACTAGTGTGGGCAAGTCTTGGTAAATAATGGAAGTCTACAAGCTCACCACTAGTAACAAGTTTGTAAAGAATGTTGTGATTTGCTTTTAAGAAAGCGTAGAACTTTTCTTGAGTATTAATATGAGCATCTGGAATCACATCACGATGTTGGATAATCCCAACTGACAGTTCTTTGGATTGTGTATCAGTAGGAATCATCCACAACCAATGACCAGAACCAAACCAGTGATTTGTAGCATAGTAATGGCTACAAGCACTACCATTTGGATCATAACCATTGTGGAAGATAGTACGGTCTACATTTTTGACCCGCACCCATGCTGATCCTGTGTTAATTCCAAAAAGATTTTCTGGTTCTGATACAAGATTATCCTTCTTGCGTCCAATAATAAATTTGCGGCCTGCTGCATCAATGATATGTTTTGCTTTGATATTGATATAATCACTGCCGACTTTCACCTTTACGGTTTTTAGTTCATCGCCAGGTGTTAGTTCGACATCGACTACACGACCGTTGTAAAAGACAACTCCGTTTTCTTTATTCATTTGGAGTAAATCACGCTCAAATTTGGCTCTATTCATCTGAGTTGAACCAAGAGGAGGTTGGCGATTAGCCCAAATATGGTAATAGTTATTGAGTGTTTCTGTTTTTTCTACCTCTTTAGGCCAATGATAATTGAGTCCATATTTAGGTGGATGATTTTCGATCACATATTCATAAAGGCCCAATTCTTTGCAGATAAAGAGATTGGCAATTTCAACAGTTGATTCGCCAATTTTTAAGTCTTCTTCTGTCCGTTGTTCAGGACGAGGATCAATCAAGGCAACGCTAATATTTGGAATGTTGAGTAGCAAGTGTCGAGCTTGGCAAACACCTGCAAAGCCCGCTCCCATAATGACAACATCATACTGTTGTAACTGATCACTAAGATTGGCGATCGCGGTTTTAGTAACAGTAGTCATGAGTGTTTTTCTCTAGTTAAATGATTATTGTTTATGGGTGAGTTAGTGACTCAGCACCACTAATATTGAGTTTGCTGTTTGCCAACGTATTTGAGGGTGAAGAAAGATAAGTTAGCCGTTAAGATAAGAAAAAATTTGCCAGATGCCGATTTGCAATTAAGTTAAAGCATACATATGTACTGTGTTTTTTGTAGCAAATTGTCAAGGAGGGAAAGTGCGATCGCTAGAAAGTAAAACCAAAGCCCCACAAAGTTTTCAGCGTTAGGATAAACACTTTTTAGCGGCTTGTTCCAGGTATTGCTTCCATATAAAATGGATAAAATTCAACTAAGTAGTCATTTATAAAGTAAATCTTAATTTGATGATTGCAGCATAGATCATAGCTTCATATCATGCCTGCTTAAATAATTGCCATTGCATTTTAAAACTTCCAGCCTTGACAGTTGTAATAAGTTTGGCTATTTTAAAAATAGTTGTTCTAAACAAACCCAATAATTGCTCAAAAACTTACCAAATCTTTGAGAGTGCAGAACAATATCACAATATTGCACCAATAAAATTCATACAAATGAATAAATTTATATTAAGTCAAAGTCTTTTATTTATGTAACTTGATTGCAGAGATTTGAGGCTACACAGTTTAATACGAAAAGGTGCAAAATATCAGCCTCTTTCAGGTGCATTTTTTGCTCCCGAAATATATGAAAGAAATACATTCAATTTGAAAACTTCAAATCCTGAATGGACATAGTTTATCAAATGTATTTCTTCAAAGAAAAGTTAGTTATTTAATCTCCATGCTTTTAAGCAGCTTTCATTATTGAGAGCCAGGTTAGCAATTTCAGACATCATTGCTTGCAGTAATTCCTCTTTTCTCTGTTTTTAGAAAAGTATATTACTCTAGCAGATTCCTCATATCATTATTCTCACTAAGAATACATTATGGAAAGTGTAGTACTAGAAACTAGATGGTCTGCGCGTAAGCAAGCAACACTGATTGGTGTTTGCGTTGTAGGTATTATGCTGACACTTGATGTTACGATTGTAGGTGTAGCATTAGACACCATTGGTAAATCGCTCCAGGCAAGTTTTGCTCAACTTCAGTGGGTTGTCAATGCCTACAGTTTGACCCTTGGTTCATTTCTACTAACAGCTGGATCACTTGCAGATATTTTTGGTCGTCGGCGAATGTTTGCATTTGGTGTTGGTCTATTTAGTATCTGTTCACTCTTGTGTGGATTTTCTCAAGATTCGGTGATTCTAGATACTTTTCGGGCTTTGCAAGGTCTTAGTGGAGCATTGATACTGAGCAGCGGCCCAGCTGTGTTAGCGAATGAATTTCATAACAAGGAACGTGCAACTGCATTTAGTATCTTGGGGTCTGCTGTTGGGCTTGGCTTTGCATTGGGGCCTCTTGTGGGAGGTATACTCAGCAGTGGCCTGGGTTGGCGATGGATATTCTTTGTGAATGTACCAATTGGACTAAGTGTACTCGTGTGGGCAGTCCCTAAAATTAGAGAGACAAGCGATCCTAGCGCCTCGCACATTGATTGGGCTGGTCTTTCTACCTTCACATTAAGTCTATTGTTGTTTAATTTTGCTTTAATTAGCGGGCCTGAAAAAGGTTGGAATAGTTTTTGGATTATAGGTGCATTGATTGGTAGTAGTGTCTTACTGATAGTTTTTATTATTGCTGAACAATTGCAACGGCGTCCCATGTTTGACCTGACATTGTTTCGTCACCCTACCTTTGTCGCAGTTTCACTAATGACGCTTACAGTCTCTTTCGGTATTGTCTCTCTGTTGTATTACATTCCACTTTATTTTCAAAGTGTCAGCAACTACTCTCCTTTTCAAGCAGGATTAACGATGATACCCTTCACCTTACCGATGTTAATTACGCCTCTATTTATTAGTCAGCTGATCAAGTTTCAATCTACACGATTACTACTTTGTATTGGACTAATTTTAATTGGTTTCGGTACTTTCTGGATGAGAGGAGGAATTGGCACCGATAACAGTTGGATATTATTAAGTGGGTTAATCCTGGCAGGTATTGGTGCGGGTTTGTGTAATGGCTTAATGGATAATGTTGCTGTCAGCGCAGCTTCTCTTGAACGCAGCGGTGTAGCATCTGGAATGTACAATACTACACGTTTATCAGGAGATGCCATTGCTATAGCTGGGACAGGTGCAATTCTTATTGGTAATACTCAGACCCAATTTCTCAAACTGATTTCAGGTACATCTGTTGATATCTTAGAACAGAGTCATAATATCGTAAGCCAAATTATTCAAGGAAATATTAGTGGTGCAGCGGCAAAAGCACCGATATCTGCTCATGATTTATTCATTCACGCTGCTACCTTGAGTTACACTGATGCCCTGCATACAGTCTTGCTTGTTGTCGCTTGCATCTGTTTTACTATTGCACTTCTCACATTTTTACTGATGCGGATAGGTAATAGTGCTAATTTGCTGACTTCTAAATCAATCTCAAGGTGAGATTAAAGCATTGCCAGAAAAAATTTCTACTTATTGATCATTTTCAACATATTAAAGGAGAAAGTCCTCATGTTTATTCAAGATAAATCTGCAACAGTAGCCAGCACATCCAATATCAAATTAATAGCAGGTAGTCCAGGCCCCTTAACAGGATCTGAGTACTTGGAAAGCTTGCGTGATGGGCGTGAAGTGTATGTGTATGGAGAAAAAGTTTCTGATGTCACCACTCATCCAGCTTTTCGCAACGCCGCTCGCACGATCGCACGCTTGTATGATGCTTTGTATGATCCTAAATATCAAGAGGTACTAACTAGACAGACAGATACCAATTCCCACACTCGCACACACAAGTTCTTTGTTGCCAGTCGGACTGCACAAGAATTGCTGGAAGCGCGGGATGCCATTGCTACTTGGTCACGTTTTGGCTATGGCTTTGTCAGCCGTTCTCCAGACTATAAGGCATCGTTTATAGCTACTTTAGGAACTCAACCTGAATACTACGCTCCATATCATCAAAATGCCTGGCGTTGGTACAAGGAAATTCAAGAGCGTATGTGGTTTGTCAATCATGCTTTTGTCAATCCTAATGTTGATAGAGACAAACCGCCTCATGAGGTAGCTGATGTGTTTTTGCATGTACACAAAGAGACTGATGCAGGGTTGGTAGTTAGTGGAGCTAAGATGGTTGCTACTGGTGCAGCCTTAACAAACTTCAATTTGATTGCACCTTATGCCTCAGTTCCCATTGAAAAAGAAGAGTTTATCTTAGCCTTCATTGCTCCAGTTCAGGCTCCAGGATTAAAGCTTATTTGTCGGCCTTCCTATGAAATGAGAGCTGCGATCGCAGGTTCTCCATTTGATTATCCCCTTTCTAGTCGAATGGATGAAAACGACGCAGTTCTTATATTTGACAATGTACTAATCCCTTGGGAAAATGTGTTGCTCTACCGCGATAAAGAAAAAGCAAAGCGTTTCTTCCCAGACTCAGGATTTATGCATCGCTTTATCTTTCATGGATGTACGCGCTTTGCTGTAAAACTTGACTTTGTAGCTGGTCTTGTATTGAAAGCAATAGAGTCTACAGGGGTCAATAAATTTCGCGGTGTTCAAACTCAAATAGGTGAAATTTTGGCTTGGCGTAACCTTTTTTGGGGGCTAAGTACTGCTCAAGCATTAAATCCTGTCTCTGGCCCTGGTGATACAGTTTTGCCGAACATGGTATATGGCTCAGCTTATCGAACATTTGCCCCTACTGCATGGACTAAAGTTAAAGCCATTATAGAAGACGTTGTGGCAGGGGCTTTAATTGTTACACCTTCTAGTGCGGAAGATTTTAAAAATCCAGTTTTAAGACCATATTTAGATCGCTTCTATCGAGGGTCTAATGGATACGATGCACTCTCTAAAGTCAAGCTCATGAAGCTTCTTTGGGAGGTGATTGGAACTGAATTTGGAGGACGGCAAGAGCTATACGAACGTAATTATACAGGTAATCATGAGCAAATTAGGCTGGATGTGCTGCATATGGCACAAGAAATGGGTGCTGTTGAAGAATACAAAAAGTTTGTAGACCAGTGTATGAGTGAGTATGACTTAGATGGGTGGGCAACTGATGATTATATCAATTCTCATGATGTGAATGCTATATCTAGGGAAAATTAACTGAGGTAATAACCACACATTTTTCATGTGTCAATTAATTAAGAGGAATGAATAATATGCTAGTAGACAAAACAGTAGAAGCAATTATTGAAACTCAAAATCTTTTATTGTCTCATAATCTTGTTGATCCAAAAACTATTGATAACAACATTCATGCTGTAGTGATTGGTAGTGGTATTGCTGGATTATTAGCTGCACGTGTTTTAACAAATCATTTTGCTAAGGTAACGATTATTGAGCGAGATTACCTTTCATCTCAATCAGAACCACGTCGAGGAGTTCCCCAATCTCAGCAACCCCACCTGTTATTAACTCGCGGACAGATCATACTAGAACAACTCTTTCCTGGAATCAAAGATGAACTTGCTACCCATGAAGCAACATTGATAGATTGGACTGCGGATTTTAAATGGTTATTACCTGGTGGCTGGAATCCTGGTTTTTCTTCTGGTATCACTTCCCGAACTTGTACTAGAAATTTACTTGAAACTGTCATTAGACAGCGTTTGTTTAGCAACAAAAAGGTGGAATTTTTAGAAGGAACTACAGTAATAAATTTATTAACTGATACAACTCAAAGTTTTGTCAAAGGTGTGTGTTTACGAGATAGCAAGGGTGTAGAAGTGAATTTAAACACACAGTTAGTTGTGGATGCCAGCGGGCGCAAATCTCATGCAATTAAGTGGTTGAAAAACTTAGGTTATGAAGTACCTCAAGAGACAAAGATTAACTCTTTTTTAGGCTATGCTAGCCGCTTATATCAGGTTAGTGATGATAGTTATTTAGATTACAAAGCTTTGTATATAATGCCTAAAGCTCCTACAAATCCACGAGGAGCAGTACTTTATCGAGTAGAGAGTAATCGCTTCTTAGTAAATTTGATTGGTGTGGGTCGAGACTATCCTCCTACAGATGAAGATGGCTTTCTTAATTTTGCCCAAAGCTTGCGTAGTCCACAAATTTATGAAGCCATTAAAAACGCTCTTCCTCTGTCTCCTATTAATGGCTATCAAGGTACAGATAACTGCTGGCGTCATTATGAACGATTACCTAAGTTTTTGGAGAACTTCATTGTCCTTGGAGATGCTGTGTGTGCTTTCAATCCTGTTTATGCTCAAGGAATGACAGTTGCTGCTTTAGGTGCGCTCACTCTTGATGAATGCCTCAAGAAACACAAGCGATTTTCTGGTAATGGCAATATAAGTTTAGGTTTGTCCCGACGCTTTCAAAAACAGCTAGCTAAAGTTAATGCTGAACCTTGGTTAGCATCTACTGGCTATGATCTCCGTTGGCCAAAGACTGAAGGAGGTAAAGCAAGTTTTGTTACCCGATTGATGCAACGATATATGGATCAAATAATGATTGTCGCTGTCAAAAATGCTTTCGTATACAAACTTCTGATAGAAGTAATACATTTGCTTAAGCCTCCGACTGTATTTTTTCAGCCTGCTATTCTTACACAAGTTTTAAAGTTACAAGTACAAAGGTTGTATTGCAGGAGTTGATCATGCTGTATATGGGTGTGGGATAGAATAGCACGCTCAAATGCTCTTGAGGCTGGGGGGAAAGAGAGTTATTAATTGTTATACCGTTTCACTTTAAAGTTGATACATTTAGGCAAGCTGGGGGAGCTGGGGAAGCTGGGGAGGCTGGGGAAGCAAGAAAAGTGATTTGTATCAATATTTTCGTGAAATGGTATTACTTCTTCGCTCCCCTGCTCCCACAGCATCATCAGCAGATTGTTGTTGCGATCGCTCCACAAGTCAGCACGGCGATAACAAACTTGACTTGCTGGTAGCCAACGCTACTGATAACAACGTCTCACTATTTAGTCATCTCACAACTTCCTCATAATCTTCCGATAATTTAATTAATGTAATTTGTGCTTAACTCCTACAACGAGGTGGGGTTATGAAGACAAAAAAATCGTTTTATAGCTTGATTAGTCTATTCACTAGTAGTGCGATAGCTTCGCTCGCGGTTGGTATCGGTGGATTAGTGATTTTAAATCATGCACAAGCTCAGGTTTCAAACTCACAACACGATTCTCATCACCCATCAACAGAAACTACTTCTCCTCAAAGAGGGATGATGATGACTCAGATAGATCAGCATTTCATTGAAATGATGGTTCCTCATAATAATCAAGCAGTAGAAATGGCTGATATCGCATTAAGTCGCGCTCAACACCCAGAAATTAAGAGGCTAGCGGTGGTAATTAAAAGAGAGCAAAACCGCGAAATTCAGCAAATGAAAACTTGGTACAAGGCATGGTACGGGAAAGAAGTACCCATAACAGCCATGACTCATCAAGAAATGATGGCAAGGCATCAGTGCATGGGTCAGCAAATGAACTCAGACATGATGAAAATGCCGATGAACTGTAACAAAAGTAGTATGAATGTGGATTTGGCAGCATTAAAAAATGCATCAGACTTCGACAAAGAATTTATTCGTCAAATGATTCCTCATCATCGAATGGCTGTGATGATGTCGCAAATGGTTGCTAACAAAGCTACTAAACCGGAAATTGCTAACTTAGCTCAGTCCATCATTAAAACTCAAACGACTGAAATTAACCAGATGCAGCAATGGTATCAGGCTTGGTATAAGTCAAAGCCTGAAGAAAACCATAGCCTTGACCCACAATAGTCAACTTCGTCTCTAGCAAACCCCAAGTCATCTACCCAGATATCACAACAACAATAAAAGAATACTCGTTTGAGGGGGGTGCATGTGGGCATAACCAAATTCTGCAATCACAAGAATCCTGATTTTGATAGGTCTTTTAGAACCGCCAAAGGGTGAAGGAATCTAGTAGAACTGAGGCAGTGAAAACCTGAAACTTCTGTTTAGCAATGCTTTTTCAGGAGGCTTTAGAAGTTTTCATGTTTTTAAGCTGTTACCAAAATTGTTACAAGCGTCTTGCCTGTGTGCAGTTGCTTTATCATGATATGTAGTTAAGCTCCTCACACCACATAAAAAGCCGTGAAACACTATTTTTCACGGCTTTTTTCTTAAAGTTTACAGTGACTAATTATTTGTCGTCGGTGACAGATTGCTGCCATTATACCAAGTTAGTTATGTGAATGTAACACTACATCACGCATGTATGATGTAAAAACCAGTACTGTAGCATAATGACAGAACTTTTAATCTGAATTATCAAGTTGAGCATAAAAATATGGGTATGCCCTGTGAAGTTAACAGTATCCTTAAACTCACACCATCTCAAGGTTATCCAACAGATTTAATAAAAGGAGTACAGTATCAAGCTGTCAAGGAAGACTACAGAATTATCCCCATAGATGTGCCAATTCTCCTAGTAGACCAAGACTGGATTGCGTATGCTGATATCATTATTCGTAAACTAATCTGGGAAAATAATCAAACTACCCTATTTTTTGAAATTGATAGAATATACAACCAATCATTCCCTGTCAAGGAATTAAAACCATGATAAAAATACGATAGACTGATTTAAAGAGGATTGCTGTTTATGAATTGGATTATTTACGCCAAAAATTTAATATTACTTAAGATTTAATTTTTCTAATATCCATTAGCAGAATTAAGAAAATAATCTACTGTTCACAATCATCAGTAGAGGCAGGTTAATAAATATTGTTTTTGATCAAGCTAGTATATTTGTGAAACTGCCCCTACTTCAACAAGATAATTTATTTGTTGGAGTTCCCTAACTCAAGTTCCAAACCCCGTAAACTGACGTATATATGGCTCGTGAAATGCCAAAACAATATCTTGCTTGGGTACTCCCATTTCAACCAATCGATTAGCAATTCCTTCTTCCGTACCATCATGTTGAATCCATATTTTCCCATCTTTAATATCAACATGCAGAACACAGCCAAAATCGCGTTTATTTCCCCGCCAACCAACATAAAGTAATTGATAATGGTCTTGCTGTTCATCAAAAATTGTTTGCACCTCATACTCTTGGGCATTTCGTTGCATCGAAGCTCGCTTTTGTCGTTCGCCAAGAAGCTGTCGAATATATTGCCGATATTTTTCTACAGCCATTGTCGAATAACCTCCTCTTGTACATCGTAAATCATCAATCTTAATTGATATTTGGCAACTGCCGATGTAATAAATTTTCGTTGAAAAAAAGTTTCATAAATTGGAACGCGAACAGCTAAATAAAGTTGGCGTTCTGGTTCAATTTTATCTAAGGCATCCCGATAGTTTAAAAACTGTCCCAAGGCTGTATGAAATTCTGAAACATTGGAGGGACTAATAAAACTTTTAATTTCTACCGCTATTTTTTGTCCCTCTTTCTCTGCTACTAAAAGTTGCTCTGCTGCTAAATCAATCTCAAAATCTACATCATCCACATTGATTTCATAATGGTCAGCCGTAATCTTCCAGCCGTCTTTTTCTAAGAGGATGTCTGAAAAGTCGAAAAATATACTAATAACCCCTCTCCAAACCTCTCCCCGAAAGGTCGATAGGCTTTGAAACCCCCATTCCCTACAAGGGAATGGGGGTTAAAGGGGTTAGGTTTTTAAAGCTTTGATGTTAATAACGATACTTCTCAGACATCCTCTAAAGCATTTCTGACAATATTATGAAATATATCTTTTGCCATGGGAGTTCACGATACTAAAAGTTAGGCTGGTTAAAGGTAGATAATACACAATATCCGCTTTCAGTCATATTTTAACTTAGGGTTATCAAAACAGAATTCAGGAGTCAGGAGCCAGAATGAGCGCATGAATTCTGTGCAACTGGCGGATGAATAAAGGGGTTTAAAACCCCCACTAAATCGAAGATTTAGTGGTCTTCAATTAGTGGAGGGTTTGAATCCCCCACTAATTGCATTCTGACTCCTAAATTGTGACTTCTGAGTTCTTCTTCAAACCAATCCTCTAAAATCCGGCAACACATTCGCTCCGCCGAAACCCAGACCATATCTGGCTTTCTTAATTACGAATTACGAATTACAAATTACGAATTAGTATTAGTTTGGCAAGAAAGCCCAAAGATGTGCCAGCGATCGCATCCTCTTTTGACTTTCAACTGCCACTCAATCCGGTGAAGAGGTGCTTCAACTGGGCGATCGCACATTTCCAACAACCAGAAAAATTCACCTCAATACTTGGTTAATTTAACGCTTTTATCTGGTATAATTCCAAGCTTTTATGTTGCTTTAACATTTCCCCAAACAGCATTTTAAGCTAATAAATACTTGATTGTACGACCGTGCTGAGTAACTGAAATGACTCAGCACGCTCTGTTTATTATTGACAGTCCTCATTCATAAATGAACAATTCTTTGCTTATTTTTAAATAAAATTTTCTGTAATCTTGATTATGCTAAATTAATATATTTTAATAGTTCTTTGAAAAAGTTGTGCAGGAAGATTTTAGGCTAATTGTTGATTTAGTTTCAGTTCTCGCCGTCGCAGCTTGTGGTGGACTGTTGGCGTCGCTGTTGCGGCAACCCGTATTACTGGGATATCTCATCGGTGGGATGATTGTGGGGCCAGCCGGACTGGGACTGATTAAAGAAGTGATTCAAGTAGAAACTTTGGCTCAGTTCGGCGTTGCCTTTTTGTTATTTGCCTTGGGTGTAGAATTTTCCTTGGCGGAACTGAAGAAGGTAAAAGCGATCGCCCTAGGAGGTGGCGCACTACAAATTACGCTGACGATTGGTGTCACAGTTTTGGTATGTGGAGTCACAGGAGCCTGGGGAACTTTACCTGCTAAGGGCGTATTTTTAGGGTCAATTTTGTCTTTGTCTTCCACAGCAGTTGTCCTCAAATGCCTGATGGAACGCAACGAAACAGAAACACCCCACGGGCAAGTCATGCTGGGGATTTTGGTAGTGCAGGACTTAGCGCTGGGACTGATGCTGGCAGTATTACCTGCTCTCCACGAACCAGGCGAAGCCATTGGTATAGCTGTGTTAACAGCACTGGTGCGGATTGCTTTATTTGCCGCTGGTGCAGTTGCGGCAGGGATTTGGGTGATACCGCGTTTATTACGACTGCTAGCCCGCACGGAAAGCCGAGAACTATTTTTACTAGGGGTAGTAACCTTGTGTTTGGGTATTGCCCTATTAACAGAACATTTGGGGCTATCCATTGAAATGGGGGCCTTTGTTGCCGGTTTGATGATTTCGGAGGTAGAGTACGCCGACCAAACTTTAACTTATGTCGAGCCAGTACGAGATATCTTTGCTAGTTTGTTTTTTGCCGCCATTGGCATGTTAATTGACCCAGTGTTTTTGTGGAAAAACCTGGAATTGATTTTGGGACTAGTAGCGATCGTTTTCGTTGGTAAATTTTTGATTATTACGCCTTTGGTAAAGCTGTTCCGCTATCCGTTGAAAACAGCTTTAATCGCTGGGTTGGGATTGGCTCAAATTGGGGAATTTTCCTTTGTGCTAGCTAGTGAAGGGCAAGCATTGGGGTTAGTGTCCCGACAAATATATTTACTGATTTTGGGAACCACAGCAGTTACTTTGATACTTACCCCTTTTGTACTGCGGTTAGTACCATTTTTATTTAACTTTGCCGAATCAATGCCCTGGCTGAAACCGTATTTAGAAGAAGAACAGCCACGTGATGTTTCAGACGAGTTACCTTTAAAAGACCATGTGGTAGTCTGTGGCTATGGGCGAGTGGGTAAGAATTTAGTCAAATTGTTACAACTACAAAACTTACCTGTGGTGGTCATCGACCAATCAGAAAGTAGAATTCAGCAATTACGCGATGCCAAAGTGCCTTATGTATATGGTAATTGCGTCAGTTTGCACGTTATGGAAACTGCTGGAGTTAATTATGCCAAAGGAATGGCGATCGCTCTACCAGACCCCATGAATACCCGTTTGTGTCTAAAACGCGCTTTGGAATTATGCCCAGAATTAGATTTGGTTGTCCGCGCCACCCAAGATAAAAATATTGAAGTGCTTTACCAACTCGGTGCGAGGGAAGTAGTACAGCCAGAGTTTGAAGCCAGTATCGAAATGGCAACTTATTTATTAACTTGCTTGGGCTTTTCCCCAGCCGTAGTACAACAACAAATGCAGCAAATCCGTAACGATCATTATTTGGATTTGCGACCACAACGTTCTGCATCCGAAGTTTCCCACGATTTAAGGCAAGCAACTCGCGATCTCAATCGCCGTTGGTATCCCCTACCATCTGGTTCACCCCTGATTGGCATGAGTTTGGAAGAAGCAGATATGCGCTACTTAACAGGGGTCAGTTTGATGGCAATTCGCCGCGCCAACGGTGATGAAATCGATTATCCTGATAATCAAACTATATTAGAAGCAGGCGATCGCTTGCTTGTAGTAGGAGAATCTGAAGAACTGGCAGCTTTGGAAGAATTCGCTCAAGGACAGGTAGCTGTTCCCGGAGAAAATAGCGCTTGTCAATGGACTATAGTCAACGGTGATTCTCCAGCTTTGGGTAAAACCCTTGCAGATTTAGATATCCACGGCAAATCAGGGGTCAAGGTACAAGCAATCCGGCGAGATGGTAAATTTATCCGCTCTCCCGACGGTAATCAACACTTGGAAGATGGCGACCAGGTACTATTGTGCGGTAGCTTCTCAAGTTTGAATCAACTGCAACCATTGTTTGCCACAGTCAACAAAGTGAGTTTAGCGATTCCAAAAGTGAGCGCTGGGGAACCACAAGTGGTCACAGAGTTGCAGCCTGTGGATCAAGTAAGTGATTGAGCCTGTCTTGAAAATACTTCGTGCCTTCGTGCCTTTGTGGTAAAAAATTAAATAACCACAAAGACACTGAGACACAAAGAGTTTTTATTGGTTACTGAATTTTTGATTTAATGTAAGCGATCGCTTGTTTCCAAATTGTCGTTTGCTGGCTGTTTTCATCGGCAATACACACACATTGAGGGTCTTGCCATAAAATCCTACCCGTCAGCACATCGCCCGTGATTAGTTTTAACTCTATCACTGCTGTTTGTTTAATCAGGTTTTGCACTTGCCGAATGCTAGGCAATGAAGTATCAAATTCAGTTGTATGCATTTTAGGTAATGATATGACTGGGGACTGGGGACTGGGGACTGGGGACTGGGGACTGGGGACTGGGGACTGGGGACTAGGAAAACTCTTTCCCAATACCCAATCCCCGATACCCAGTACCCAATCCCTAATTATTGATAATTCATCCAAGGGAGAAATGGCAATCGAATTTACTAAGTATCACGGTCTGGGAAATGACTTTATTTTGATTGACAATCGCTCATCTTCATTGCCTGTCTTGACTCCAGAGCAAGCAATCAAGTTGTGCGATCGCCACTTTGGTATCGGTGCAGATGGTGTGATTTTTGCCCTACCCGGCGAAAATGGCACTGATTACACCATGCGGATTTTTAACTCCGACGGTTCTGAACCAGAAATGTGCGGTAATGGTATTCGCTGTTTGGCTGGTTTCTTGGCAGAATTAGAAGGCGAATCCCGAAATCAAGATTTATATCGCATTCATACGTTAGCTGGTGTGATTACGCCTCAACTCATGGCTGATGGTCAAGTGAAGGTAGATATGGGTTTACCCAGGCTTTTGGCTAGGGAAATTCCTACTACTTTAGGTGATGCTGACGCCAAAGTTATTAATCAGCCGTTGGAGGTGGCGGGGCAAACTTGGGAAGTCACCGGTGTGAGTATGGGCAATCCTCACTGTATTACCTTTGTAGAAGATGTGGCAGCAATTCCTTTAGCAACCATAGGGCCACAATTTGAGCATCACCCAGCTTTTCCTCAACGCACAAATACCGAATTTATTCAAGTGGTACGCCGAGATTATCTGAAAATGCGGGTTTGGGAAAGGGGTGCAGGCATCACCTTAGCTTGCGGGACTGGTGCTTGTGCTTCGTTGGTGGCGGGTGTATTGACTGGAAAATGCGATCGCACTGCCACTGTAGAACTACCTGGTGGGCCCTTAGAAATTGAATGGTCAGAGGTAGACCAAAGAGTTTACATGACAGGCCCAGCCGAACGCGTATTCACTGGTAAACTATAACTGAACAATATAGTATAAAAAATACGCTTTGATTACAGTCATGGTTTTTGGGAATTGGGAAGAATTTTTTTGAATCCTCAATCCTCAATTTCCCAAGCGGCGGGGTGGAGGAAATTCCCCGTCGCTTCCAATCAAGACTGAAAATTTCATCCTTGATCCTTACTCAGGTAGTAGTGCCACAAAAGTCTTGCTGCAACTGCACGCCACGGACGCCAGCTTTGGGCTATGGTTTCTAGTTGTGCTGGTGTAGGCCTTGTGGTTAATCCTTTAAGCTTTTGAGCAGCAATCAACAATCCTAAATCACTTTTAGGAAAAGCATCAGCGTGTTGCAGTGCCATTAACAAGTAAATATCAACTGTCCAGTCTCCGATACCTTTGAGACGTTTTAGCTCAGTTCTAATTGTGGCTTCGTCCATTTTTTCCAACTTGTTTAAATCAAGCTGACCACTCGTAATTGCATCTGCTAACCCACGGCAATAGAGAATCTTTTGCCGACTAAATCCAATTTTTTTTAATTCAACATCCTCCAATGTTAGAAAATTTTCTGGCGTTAGTGGCACAACAACCCCACACAATCGGCTAAATACAGCTTTGGCAGCTGCCAAGGAAACTTGCTGTTCTAAAATTATTCTTACAAGTGTTGGAAAACCTGCTTCTCTCTCCCACATGGGAGGAGGCCCTAATGTCTCTATAATGCCAGCTAAATCGCTGTCTTGAGTGGCAAGTACCATCAAAGCGTGAGTAAGATTTTCTTTCGTCAGCAATTGCAGTTCAGTTGTTTGTTTCAATATCATTTTTGTAAAATTTCAAGTTTGGAAAGCTAAAACACATTTAATTTAGACAATCACTTTATCTGGTTGTTCTTAGTCACTGACCATTAGTCATTTATATTTACAAAAGACAAAGCACAGGGGAAGTTCCATCTGTCATTTTTGAAATGACTTCGGCAGGAACGAAAAATCAGGATCGAGAATTTAAGAAGACTTTGTATGAACAACTAGGTGTTAAAGAATACTGGCTATTTGACCCCAAAGGCGAATGGATAAAGGAACGCTTGCAGGGCTATCGATTGCGGCAAGAGGTGTATGAACTAATTACAGATAATCGCAGCGAACCGTTGAGATTACGGTTACAAGTGGAAGGAGAACTGATTGGTTTTTATCGAGAAGATACAGGGGAAAAGCTGTTGATTCCGTCAGAACTAGCCCAAGCGCTGCGAGAAGCACAACAACGAGCAGATGCAGAAGCCCAAGCTCGACAGCAAGCAGAACAGCAGGTAGAACAGTTGAAGCAGCGTTTACGAGCGCTCGGTATTGACCCAGAGCAAATCCCATAAACTTGCGATCGCCCTGATCAGCAAAATCTTAAATCATTTGCGATCGTCTAACAAAACATCAAAATGTTTCACCTTTGTTTCTGGTTCAATCAGATACTCGTTGTCTTTGGGAAGAAATCGTACTTTTTCAATGTCATTGCCAGCAAACGCACGAATGGCATCCCGCGATTCCCAGTATGAAATCACAATAAACTCAGTAATCTTACCATCAGTACGACGGAGTACTTGTACTCCTAAGTTACCAGGAATCGCCTGGATTTTTTTGATTCCGGCTTCATTGAGATAATTATAGTACTCGGATGCTTTGGTAGTTAGTGTTTTACCATGCCAGATACGTGCAACTACTGTTTTATATTGGGTGCTGCTTCTATTTTGTTGGGCAACAACGGGGTTAAACTGTGCAAAAGCCGGAAGAGTTAAAGTGCTAACTAATACTCCTAATCCCACAAGTATGTATAAGCAATTGTTTCTCCTCATCCTTGCTTTCTCCTTTTGTTATCCAACTTTGGTTATGGCATTGACTCTTCTAGCCTCAAGGGCTTAACACCAATTCTCTCAAATCCGGCAACACATTCGCTCCGCCGAAACCCAGATTATATCTGAATTTCTTAATTACGAATTACGAATTACGAATTTGTTTTTCCTTACCTCGGATGAGATAAACTCTAATTTTACCCCTCCTGAGAGGGTAGTTTGATGAAACTACTTAAGCAGTCAGCTAGCAAATCTCATCCTTGTTCCTAATCCATCTGTGCGAGGACAAGAGCTTATAAGCTAAGCCATTCTGATTATAGAGAAACTCAGATCTGTTTTGTGCCAAGTTTTTTAGGAAACTTTCGCTCATCAGTTTCTGTTGCTTTTGAGGTAATTAAGATGAAACTAGAGATTCTAGCTACTACAGCACTATTAAGTACAGTCTGCTTAGCTGCTCCGGTGAAAGCTGCAAATCCTGCTCATGTCAAACAGTTACTGAACACTAGAAGTTGTCCGGGATGCGAATTAACAGGAGCAAACTTAGCACAGGCTCACTTAATTGGTGCTGATTTAAGAAATGCCAACTTAAAGGGAGCTAACCTCAAGTCTGCTAACCTAGAAGGTGCCGATCTCACCGGTGCTGATCTCAAGGGCGCAAATTTAACTGAAGTATTTGCCAGTGGTGCTAGCCTGAGTGCTACCAACCTGACCAATGTCAAGCTTACCGATGCTACACTCTATAATGCTGACTTAGAAGGTGCTATTTTATCAGGTGCTGATTTGCAGGGAGCCGTACTATATGGTGCTGTGCCTTATAGATAGCTTTGGATATCTGCAAAATGTCTGCAAATAAAATCTCCTGGAAAGCACTCACAGCAATTAGTATTGCGATCGCAATGATAATCGTAATTTATAGCTGTACTGGCTGTGCTTCCAGTAATCAAGATTTAATTATCCAGTTTCCACAAGATATTTCTAGCTTTTCAACTTCCTCTGATTCTGGTTATTCGGTTGCTTATGCTTCAAGAACGTCTCAACCAGATAACTCGGATAGTGAGATTTTAGCCAGTGCTGGTACTAAAACAGTTAAACTGTGGAATCCCAGCACTGGAAAAGTTATTCGTAGCTTCCCTGGACAAGCTTGGGTTGTTGCATTTAGCCCAAATGGTGAGGTTCTGGCTAGTGGTAGTCAGGATGGAAGCCTCAAGCTATGGAATGTCACCACCAAAGAACTCATCCGTACCCTCAAGCATTCAGCCGCGGTGATTGATATTGTCTTTAGTCCAGATGGGCAAACTCTTGTCAGTGGTCTTGACTTGGGAAGTAACATCAAGCTGTGGAATTGGCGTACCGGAGAAATCATTCGTATTCCTAATGATCCCAATTCTTCTGCGAACTCTTCTAAAAGGGGATTCGATGATTTGAAGTTTCAGCCCATTGCTATCAGCCCAGATGGTCAGAACCTTTTTGCCACAAGTGCTTCTGGTTCTGCAAGTCAATTGTGGAACTTGCAAACCGGGAAACTCATCCGTAATTTTGATGCTAAATCGTCAATTAATGCGATCGCTATCAGCCCAGATGGCAAAACCTTAGCAACTGGTGTCCGTGACAAAGCTATTAAACTATGGAATGTTGGTAGTGGCGAACTCATCTATACCCTGACGGGACATGCGGGTGAAGTGATGTCTGTTGCTTTCGCTCCAGATGGACAAACTCTGGCCAGTGGCAGTTGGGACAAAACTATTAAGTTATGGAATCTCACCACTGGCAAACTAATTCGTACTTTTCCAGGACACAAAGAAAAAGTTTGGTCTGTAGCCTTCAGTCCGGATGGTAAGACTCTTGCTAGTGGCAGTCAAGATGGGATCATCAAGATTTGGCGGTTGTTGTAAGCAGTGAGTTGCTTTCTCCTTCATCTACCTATCTCCCCATCGCCCCTAATCCCCACTCCCTGCTCCAAAATTAACAACTATTATTACCAGACACTATATAACTCGTAATCTTTAAGTTTATCATTCCTTGAGTTTCATTAATTTCTCAGTGTAAGGCTGGTATTTTCAATAAATATGCTGTATTCTAGTCTAGCCGATGTAATTTTTCCGACATAGACTGCTTCAAAGCTGTTTGTGAATCTTCCTCAAGATGATTGAAAGGCTATATTGGTGTGTCTCAAAATCAATATAAAGATTTTCATTTTTTAAGGTATAGTTACCAACACTTTAATATACATGCATATGAAACTGATCAAAAAATCTGAAAAGCTGCTTCTCAATAAGATAAAAATTATGGAGGAGTCCGAAGAGCAAAATCTTCCAGTGGAGACTATTGAGAATCCAGAAGCAATAGTTGAGAAAAAACAAGAACCATATTATGTAGAGAATCAAGAATCCAACTATATTCCGGTACGCGATAATCCTGTAGTCCAATCTGTTTGCAATTCCGGATGGCAGGTTTCTGAGATTTGGAAGGATATTAGATTGGATAGTTTCTAATGGTAGGCTAAAACCTACTCAATTGCATAATCACTGATGAGGGTTGTTATAGTTGCTAATTTCATGGACAGATATCCAATGAATTATTTTGTAAGTTTAAACTTACTGAGTGAATTACAACTCCCTTTAATCTCATTGCTAAAAGCATTTGGGATTACTTTCCTAATGGCGTTATAAGAACTATTTACGTCAGTATTAATTAATCATTCCTAATATCAAGTGCGGATGATTAGTTGTAATTTATAGCTAAAGTATCACCTTGGAGTAAAATGAGGGTGCTTTTGACAGCATCGGCATTTTCTATTACTACTTGCATTAATGTGGAAATTAGCCTATCAAGTTGAATTTCACTAGCAAAGGCTTGGGAGGCTTTCATAACTGTCACTAAGTCCAGCACTGCTAAAGCACTGCTGCTTGTGGAAAGATGAGTTCTCACAGATGTAATCAAAGAGGCTATTTTAGGCAATTCATGCATTGCCCCTACATCAAACAAGGGTTTTGACTATTCTTTGCGTAAGTCCTGTCGCTCTAGGTGGGACAGCTGAAGATGGGATTTAGTTGCGCGTCATCATCGCCAGCCAAATGCTCAGAGAATTGATGTATTTTTGGTGGACTTTTACCCTCTATTTCATAGCTAGGTTTAACTAAATTCATATAGATTGCTTTGGAGTTAGGATTGAGGGTAGCTAGTTTTCTATCATTTAAAAGCGGTTTATATCTCAGTCGGTATATTTGATTGAGAAGTTTCCATTGGTAATTTTGCAGACTTTTATTTTTAAATGGTAAGTTGCAATAGTGGTAATAAGCCGCACAAATATCATATCTATTCCAGTACATAAATTTTTAAACTCCATGTTATCCAGCTAATCAAAAATGTCTGCCCTTGAGTAATTATGTCTAAAAAAACAAGCTTCTATCATTTGGGATATCGCTTAAACTTTACTATGTAAAATTTCCACAACGCGCAACCCAACACAAATCCTAGCATTACTTCACATCTAGTTTCATCGGGAAAAAAATATCTACACTCACGCCATTATCTATGGAGAGTGTCAAACATATAGTTTGATTGTAGGGAACATTGCCATGTTCCTATCAATATACATGTATTATTGATGAATTATACACAATTACACGGTTATTTAGGCAATTGCTCAATTGCCGCTAGGTGAAAAAAAAGGTCGCGGCTATTGTTTGGGTAAGTCTTGTGATGATTAAAGAGAATTACGAAAACGATACCCAACTCCCCGCACACTCTCAATCCAACTCAATCCACCAATCGAGTCAATCTTTTTGCGAATTCGTTGAATACACACATCAACCACATTGGTACTGGGGTTGAAATCATAGCCCCAGACATGTTGCAGGATTTGGGTACGGGTAAAAACCCTTCCGGGAGAGCGCATCAGGTATTCCATGAGATTAAACTCACGACTCGTAAGTTCCACAACCTGGCCATCACAAGTAACTTCTCGCGTGATGCGATCCAGCTTGAGGGGGCCAACACAGAGGATATTTTGGCGATCGCTAAAACTTCGACGCATCACAGCATGAATGCGGGCAACTAATTCTTCCACAAAAAAAGGTTTGGCAATATAGTCATCTGCCCCAAGATTTAAACCTTCGAGCCGATCATCGAGTTCATTGCGAGCGGTTAACAAAATTACTGGCACATTTCGTCCTGCCTGTCGCAAGCTTTTAAGGATAGCCAGACCATCCTTACCCGGTATCATGATATCCAGTACGATGGTGTCGTATTCATTTTCCATCGCTTGAATGTATGCATCATTGCCGTTGTCGCAGTAATCAACGACAAATCCCTGCTCTTTTAACCCAGCTTGAACGAAGTTAGCAATTTTTGTTTCGTCTTCAACAAACAGGACGTGCATAATTCTACAGATTATAGCTAACTTGCTTTGCGAAAACTTTTATTTAGACTGTGGAGCTAGATATATGAGGTATACCCAATTAGGTTAAGGGTCTCTTGAACGAAAAACACAGTCAAGTATTGGAAACAGTCTGTAACAAGTTTTTTAAAGTGTGTCTTTATTACGAATTATTATGAAGTTACAATTTTGGAAATTTTTGCCAGAAATCCCACAAACAGGTGCTGAAAAATTAGTACGGGAGAATGCACTCTCTGTTTTAGAACAACAGGTGATAGCCGAAATGAACAAAGTACGGACAAATCCTGCCGTATATCTCCCAATTATGGAAAATTATAGAAAGCGCTTCGATGGTAAGAAAGTCAAAATTTCTGATCGCGTTTATTTGCAAACTACTGAAGGAGTAAAAGCAGTTGATGAAGCGATCGCATTTCTCAAGTCAGCCCGTCCTGTAGGAGCATTAAGTATATCTCAAGGTATGTCTTTGGCTGCTAGGGATCATGTCCTAGACCAAGGACGAAAAGGTATAACGGGTCACTATGGCAGTGATGGTAGCGATCCCTTTACCCGCATCAGCCGCTACGGCACTTGGCAAGTTACTGCTGGCGAAAACATTAGCTATGGTTCTAGTACAGCCCAAGACATTATTATGCAGTTAATTATTGATGATGGAGTACCATCACGCGGTCATCGTTACAACATTTTTAACCCTGCTTTTAAAGTTACAGGAGTTGCTTTTGGCATTCACGCCACATACAGGCAGATGTGCGTAATTACTTATGCTGGAGGGTATATAGGGGACTTGCAAATCAAAAAATAATCAATCGCTCTGATGATCAGGGGGAGCAGGGGGAGCGAAGAAGTAACAATTAACAATTCTCTTTCCTCCCCAGCCACCATGCTCTCATGGCCTTGGTGGACTATTAGACCCCATTTTCAAAGGAATTAGTTAAAATTAGAAGCTTGAGAATATAGACTCAAGGTGTCATAGAACATTTGTTCGGTAGACAGGAGAACGGGAAGTGATGAGCGATCGCTTGACTCAGAGTACATCAACTGCTGCACGTCTTAACGTCTATATCCAAGGTCAAGGTTTCCCGATTCTGGCTTTACACGGTCATCCTGGTTCGGGTCGTAGTCTTTCTGTATTTACCAATCATTTATCAAAGCGTTACCAAACTTTTGCCCCTGATTTGCGTGGATACGGCAAAAGTCGTGTTAATAGGAATTTTGAAATGCGCGACCATTTACACGACTTAGAAGCGCTGCTAGACCGCTTTGGGATTGAAAAATGCCTCTTATTAGGATGGTCGCTTGGTGGTATTTTAGCTATGGAACTAGCACTACGCCTACCACAACGTGTCACTGGTTTGATTTTGGTGGCTACAGCAGCTAGACCTCGTGGTAACCATCCCCCGGTTACTTGGCAGGATAATTTTTATACTGGTGCTGCTGCACTCTTAAACTCTATTAATCCGAGTTGGCAGTGGAATAGGGAGACTTTTGGCAAGCGATCGCTCTTTCGTTATCTGATCCAACAACATACGCCTATTGCTTATAATTACATTGCAAAAGAAGCAATGCGGGCTTATTTACAAACCTCTCCTACTGCTACTCGTGCCCTTTATACTGCCCTGCGCGCTGGGTACGATAGACTAAAAGACTTACAGGAAATTGATTGTCCTAGTTTGGTACTCGCTGGTGCCCAAGACCGCCACATCACAGCTGAGTCCAGCTTAGAAACAGCTCAATACCTTAAAAATAGCCAGTGGGTTTGTTATCCTAATACCGCTCATCTGTTTCCGTGGGAGATCCCCCAGCAGGTACTAGGCGATATTGACCGTTGGCTACAAGAGTATCCTCAAGTAATTAGTAGTCAATAGTCAATAGTCATTGGTCATTAGTCAATGGTTATTAGTCAATGGTCATTGGTCATTAGTCATTGGTCATTAGTCAATGATCAAAGTAATTGGTCAAAAACTCTTGACTTTTGACTCCTAACTCTTAACTCCTAACTCTTAACTCCTAACTCCTAACTCCTAACTCCTAACTCTTGACTATTGACTTTCGTGCCTTACCTACATCTGACCGCTAAAGACAGGCTTTACTTTGCGGTCAATCATTTCCCCCAAGTCTTCAGCAATTGTCAAAATATTAGGTTTGCAGCGCTTCACATTCACCAATATTCCTTGCGCTCCTTCTACCTCTAAGTCTTCTACATATCCTTTGATGGCTAATTTGGCTTCAGAAGCACTAAGGAATGGGCCGAAGTAGTAGGTGCAACGGGGATTTTGTGTGACAATCTCTACCCACCACGCCAAGCCAAGACTATTAAACGTGCTGATTGAAGCTTCCTTGAGGCTATCCCAAATTGTTTTCATGGTTGTTACCGATTTATCAACGTGGTACTGAGTGTTAAACGATAATTTTGCTGTTTTTTTTTGATTTACATTTCTTTATACTCTGTTCCTCTTATTTTTCAAAGAGGTTTTTGTAACTTATCTAAGTACAAAGTGTTTAACGACCGTTGGCGATAAATCTCATAAAGCGCCATACCTGCGGCTACTGAGGCATTGAGGCTAGGGGTCTTACCCAGCAGGGGAATTGATACCAAGACATCGCAGGAGCGTTGTGTTAACATACTTAGGCCTTCGCCTTCAGAGCCAACTACCAAAACGATGGGGCCTCTGAAACTGACTGTATGCAGGGGTTCGCTACCGGTGGTGGCGGTACCGTAAATCCAAAAGCCTGCTTCTTTCAATTCTTCTAAAGCGCGGCTGAGGTTGATGACTCTGGCTACAGGAAAATTTTCTAAAGCACCTGCTGCTACTTTGACCACGGTAGAGGTGATTCCAGCGGCCCTTCTTTGGGGAATTACCAATCCTTGAGCGCCTATTGCTTCAGCAGTGCGAATAATTGCTCCCAAGTTGTGGGGATCGGTAATGCCGTCAGCTACGACAATCACAGGTTCAGTGACTGATTTGGCCTGTTCAATCAGATCTGGTAATTCGATGTAGTCGTAGGGGGCTATTTGTGCTGCTACACCTTGGTGATTGGCACCGCTGGTAATTTGGTCTAAGCGCTTGGGTTCTACTTCATCAATAACTGTGCCATTGTCCTTAGCTTGCAGGATGAGATGATGAAAGCGGGGATCGTAGCGCAGGCGGGGGGTAATCCAGATGCGGTTTAGACCCCGTTGATTTTCCAAGGCACTTAAAACTGGATGGCGACCGTAGATCAAATCGCTATCTTCTAGGGGTTTTGTGACTGGGGATGAATGGGAAAACTGGCGATTTGGGCGTGGATTGTTTAATACTGGCTTTCTATCCCCATCCCTGTGTTTGGGGTTGGGAAGAGAATTAGCAACCACAGGCTTACTCTTAATTTTCACGGGTTGCCCACGGTTTGGTTCGCCAGAAGTCTTTATTTTTCTTGGTTTATTCGACATAATAAGTTTTGAGTATAGCTGAGGGGTGGGCTTCCCGATTCAAAGAATTTATCAGGACACACTGCTGATTTTCCTGTCGTGAGATGGAGTTACTAACTATTTCTCTAGGTGAAGTTGTTGTAACAGTTCATTTAAACGCTGGGAATCGGTGAGATACAAATAGCCAATTAAAGTTTCTAGACTAGTTGCTTGTTGATAAATTTCGGGATCAACCCGTTTTGGACGCCTTGTGGCAGCGTTACGACCCCGCCTAACAATTTCTAATTCGGTTTGCCTAAGATGAGGGATCAGCGATCGCAAATGTAGCGCCTGTGTTTCCGCTCTGACCTGTGCTACTACTAGATGGTGGTAGTTTTCGATCCGTTGCAATGGCAACAGATAAGACATTCTAACATACAGTTCATAAATTGCATCTCCCAAATATGCTAAAGCCGCAGGGGAAATTTGTTGCAGTTGTGTCTGGGAAATCTGTTGTGCTAATGGCACTGTATTGGCCAAGAATGCTTGGGTCAAAGATGAATCTAGCTTGGGAGCTTCATCTTGTCCACCTAATAGCTCTTCCTCCTTTGACTTCACAAGTTAATCATTCCTTAGCGGGCTATATTTAGAAGGCATCTTCAGATAGATTTATTTTTACTAAAGCAGGCTATACTGATATACCTGGCATAATCAACACTATCAAAATTGCTGACTAAATTTTATCTTTTTTAACTGGAAATTTGTACTCAGGATTAATCTGTTTTGTATAACTACAGATGGTTGTGCTATTTCTTCGGTCTGGCCATCGAACGGGGTGGTTGCCTAAGTTGACGAGGCACTGCGTAGCACAAAGAGTCGCGTAGGCAAGTCTTTTGTGTTGAGCGCCACTGCTGTTAACTGCCATCATAGGGCATTTTTTGAAAAATTTCATTTTCTTGTTATGGTAGTAAATTTCCTAACCATTCAACTTGACAAATAGTCGTTTGAGGACTCAAATATCTAAATAAAGTAACAATATAAATAATTTGTTACGCCTAGTGTGAATTAAAGATGCCTCTTGTTCCGTAATGGTTTTGAGAATTGTCCCAAATCATATTTTTGGAACTATCAACGAAATTACCAGGGTTTCATTACTTAATTCACATTCAACGTTTGTCGGTTGTTCCTATCCACAAGCCATACTTTTTCAATTGATACCTAGAGGCTAGGCTGCTATTCAATGAGTGTATTCATTCTTAATTTTGTCAAATTGAGATAAATTTAGTCCTTGAGGGCGTATGCTGATATTGAGAGCTGCTGGCTTTTGTGCCTCTCCCACGAGGAGAGAGGTTGTCTGCCAGCGTTTCTACAAATTAAGCTACCCAGATAAGACATTCGGATAGCTAACTTGATCTCTCCAGTCAAGCGATCAAGCCTGGTTGATGTTTTCTAGAGCTACGTCAACTGAGGCTTGCAGCGCGAGAAACTTCTCCAAGCGAACAAGCTTGACCGTCTGAGTGACTCGGGGATTTGAAACAATTTGCAAGGTGCCGCCGCCATTTTGAGCCTTCTTGGCTAACTGCACCAGAGCACCCAAGCCAGAGCTATCAACGAAGTCAATTTTTGAGAGATCCAGAATGATATGCTTTGGACCCTCATCAACTTTGCCTTCAAGTACCTTGCGAAACGTAGGCTCAGAAAAAGCATCTAACAAACCTGTGAGGCGGAATAGCTGACAGTTATCCCGGACTTCACGAGTGCCTCTCAGGCTCACGGTTAGATTAAGTGGCTCAGCAATAATTCCCTCCTCATCGTTAAAGTGAACGCTCAAGTATAGATGGTTTTTGTGCTTTTTGTCTACAACCGGCTGGTGTATTGGGGAATGGGGATTGGGGATTGGGTATTAGGGATTGGGTATTAGGAAAAAAACGCTTTTTGTGTGAACTATATTCTTCCTAGTCCCCAGTCCCCAGTCCCCAGTCCCCATTCCCTAGTCCCTTTTTAACTCACCTTGGCTGTTGCCCCATGTCTTGCGGCTTGCATTGCTTGCACAAACTCTTCAAACAAGTAATCAGCATCGTGAGGGCCAGGACTGGCTTCTGGGTGATACTGTACAGAGAAGATGGGCAGGGACTTGTGACGTACCCCAGCAACAGTGCGATCGTTGAGGTTGAGGTGGCTAATTTCCACAACTGCTGTTGGTAAGGAATTTGGGTCGATGGCAAAGCTGTGGTTTTGGCTGGTAATTTCTATCCTTTGCTGTAAACCCGCAGGCTGATTTAAACCCCGATGTCCAAATTTGAGTTTAAAGGTTTCTGCTCCCAGGGCATGACCCAAAATTTGGTGTCCCATACAAATACCAAAGATGGGTTTTTGGCTTTGAAGCAGGGCTTTGGTAGTTTCAATTCCCTCGGTGACAGCAGCCGGATCGCCAGGGCCATTGGAAAGAAAAATACCATCTGGATTGTAGTTGAGAATTTCCTCTGGTGGTGTATCGGCAGGAACAACTATCACTTTGCAACCGTAACTTGCTAGGCGACGCAAAATGTTACGTTTCACCCCAAAGTCAATGGCAACAACGGTAAAGGATTCCCCAAGGTTAGCGATGGACTGGGAATTGAACTCCCAACTGGGAATTGTGGGATCTGACCATTGATAAACTTTGGGGGTGGTGACTTCTTGAACCAAATTTAATCCCGCCATGCTAGGAGCTGCTTGTACCTGCTCTAGCAACTCGACCTCATCCAAAATTGTTGTGGAAATGCCACCGTTCATGGCTCCGAACATGCGAATTTTGCGGGTAAGGGCACGAGTATCGATGCCGTAGATCCCTGGTATTTGGTGTTGTTTGAGGTAGTCAGGCAAAGATTGGGTTGAGCGCCAGTTGCTGGGTTTATGACAAACATTACGAGCGATCGCACCCCGCACTTGTGGTCGTTCTGATTCTTCATCTTCCGGATTAACGCCTGTGTTCCCCAATTCGGGATAAGTAAAAATTACTATTTGCCCGCAGTAACTAGGGTCAGTCAGGACTTCTTGGTATCCAGTCATGCCAGTGTTAAACACCACTTCCCCAATTGTGGTTCCCGTGGCACCGAAAGACCAACCGCGATAGGTGGTTCCATCTGCCAAGACAAGTAGAGCAGGTATTGCGTCAGTCAGGGACATAGGCGATAGATTAGGTATTGGGGACTGGGGATTGGGTACTGGGGATTGGGTACTGGGAAAACTCTTCCCTAATCCCCAGTCACCAGTCCCCAGTCCCTAGTCTCCAGTTAACAGTGAGCAGTTTTCAGTGACTATTTTAGTTAATACTGCGATCGCTAATTATCCCATGAGTTGAGAAATTTCGCGCTCTTTATGGAAATTAAGTAAAAATTAAGAATCAGAGTGCAAAATCTTTACAGGGGAATCGGTGGCGGAAGTGGATTTGCAGTCCCAATAGACAGGTAAAATTGAAATTAATTATGCGTCAGTCTTTTTTATCTCGTGTAGCCCTGGTTTTTCTTTCAAGTACTCTAGCAGTTTTGGCTGTTGCCTGTGGTGAAGATAAACAGACAACTGCGGTTCTTCGCAATCAACAGTCTGTGGTCAACGACAAGCCAGTAGTACCGCCTGCGGTAGAACCAGCAGCAGCGCCAGACATGCCAAAACCGGAAACTGTGCCACCATTGGAATTAGCACCAAGTTTTTTTGAACTGGGATTAGATAAAGCAGCGGGTGCAGTGAGTATCAGCCAATCGGCTCAATCGCCAGATGATTGGAATTTGGTGGCGAGTCAATTTCAAGAAGCGATCGCGCTGATGAGAAAAGTGCGGCGGCAAAGTCCCGATTTTGCGATCGCCCAAGCCAAAATTTCCGAATACCAACGTAAGTACAAGTATGCCAAGAGCAAAGCTACTCCTAGCAATCAGGCGTTAGTAGAAACAGAGCAACCACAGAAAGTAGTAGTTGTGGTTCCCCAAACATCAACTGCGCCTAAGGTTACTATACCCGTTGCTCCACCTGCACTCACCAAACAGCCAACGGCAAAAGTGAACTCACCCTCACCAGAATTGCTCACCCCAGACAAAGAGGTATTTACAGCCCCCATTAAACGACGAGCTGGTGGAACCCCCATTGTGGAAGTGACTTTCAATGGTCAGCGCAAGTTCGATATGATTGTGGATACAGGAGCTAGTGGTAGTGTGATCACGCAACAGATGGCCCTTGATTTGGGTGTGATCCCAGTGGGAAAAGCCAAGGCAAATACCGCCAGTTCTAGGGCAGTAGAATTTCCCGTTGGCTATGTGGATTCCATGGCAGTTGGCTCTTTAGTGGTAAATAGATTACCAGTAGCGATCGCAGGTGCAGAACTCGAAACTGGATTACTAGGACACGACTTTTTTGGTAATTATGATGTCACCATCAAACGCAATGTCGTAGAATTTCGCCCGCAATCGCGATCGCAAATTAATTCTGTAGAAACTGAACTAATTGCTCCAATTTCACCCAAGCAGTACCGCTCTGGAGAATTTCCTTAGCAACAGTAACACCTTGAGCGTGATTTAGTAATGGGACTACACCCGCTACTTGCAGCGCCAACGATGCATTTAAAGCTACTGCGTCCTGTTGGGCAACAGTTCCTTTACCTTGCAGCACCGCCTTGAGAATCTTTGCGTTTTCCTGCACATCCCCGCCTCGGAGTGCGCCAATAGTAGCAGGTGTGACTCCCACCTCTTCGGGATTCACGGTAGTTAACTGCACCTCCCCTTGGGATAAAACTGCTAAATCAGTTAAATCTCCTAACCCCGCCTCATCGAGTTTTTCGCGTCCATGTACCACAATCGCTTTTTGCTTACCCAAATTGTTTAATGCTTGAGCAACGGTTGCCAAAAGTTTGGGAGTAAATAGCCCCACCACTTGCCCAGTGGGGCGCAAGGGATTGACTAAAGGGCCGAGTAAGTTGAAGACAGTCCGCACCCGAAGAGTGCGCCGCAATGAAGCAACTGCCTTGAGTGCTGGATGCCAACCAGGGGCAAACAAAAAGGTGATCCCGACTTCTTGTAGTGCAGCTTGCACTTTCTCGCTGGGGGCAGTTAGGTTGACTCCCAACGCTTCTAAGACATCGGCGCTTCCTGTTAAACTTGATGCCGAACGATTGCCATGTTTAGCGACGGGTACACCATAGGCAGCAGCAACAAAGGCAACGGCTGTGGAAATATTAAAGGTTGATGAACCATCGCCCCCAGTACCACAGGTATCTATTACGGGAATTGGGAATTGGGTAGATTCTTGCCCAGTCCCCAGTCCCCAGTCCCCAGTCCCCAATTTTGATTGGGATTGTAAGACAAGTGCCATACCAGTCAACTCATCGGCAGAAACACCTTTAAAGTTCAGCGCTGTTAAAATTGCTCCTGATAACTCTGGAGGAACTGTTTCAGTTAGCCATCCTTGCATCAATTCAGCCGCTTGGGCGCGTGACAATGATTCACCATCTATTAATTGTTGCAGTAGGATATGCCAGCTAGTAGAAGATTCTTGAGCAGGTATTGGGGTAGTTGCCATGGCTAAAGTTTGTGTATGTTGTAGGGTGTAGCTACATTGAGGAGCATGGCAGCTATCCTACCGGAAAATTGGCAAGGAGCAAAGGCGTAATATTTTGGATTTTGGATTTTGGATTTTGGATTGCTAAAGAGTTTTTGTTCACTAATTTTTGCTTTCTCTGTTGCAAGAGGTCTATTCTCTTTTAACGAACCACAGAGACGCAGAGAGCGCAGAGAGAGTAGAAAGATAGATTTCCACAAGTGATTTAGGATTGTTACATTTTCAATTCAAGGCTCATCTGAATTGGGTTATGGAAGTGATTATTTTCTAGTTGTTTATTTCTGTTTAATTGAATTGGATAATTATTAATAAATAATTCTTTTCCTTTAGCAGCACCGCTCTGTTTATAGTTATTCATGCCATACTGCAATTCCCATTCTGAGATATTCGCCCATTGAAAGTTTTCTCGAATTTGGGGCGAGTCGTCGTAAGTTATTAGCCAATGATGATGACATGATTTTAAAAGTTCTGCAAATCTATGATGGTCAAAAGATGTGTGCAAATCCCCATCTTTACCATATAACCTTGATTTAGTGGCACTAAAATAAGGTGGATCTAAAAATAAAAATACATCTTTGCCTTGTTCTGTTAAAAGTTGACTATAATCTAAATTAGTAATTGTGACATTTGACGATAAGATATTTTCTAATTTTTCTAGCCGTTCTATTGAAGAATCAGTAAATCGTTTCTTAAAAGCTTCCTGAGAATAACCACCTGATTCTACAGTTCCACTAAATGTAATTCTATTAAGAACGAAAAAGCGGACTGCTCTTTCTAAATCAGTTAAATTTTTGACATCTACAGTAGTTAATTCTGCAAATAGTAATTTACCATCATTATATTTTAGTTTAATATGGCGAATCTCTTTAACTAATTGAGCTAGTTCGGACTGTGCTAACTTCCAAAATAGGAATAGTTCGCGGTTTAAATCGTTAATCCAAATCTTCAAATCAGGAAATTTTTGCTTTAAATAGATAAATACAGAACCACCACCTACAAAAGGTTCCCTAAATTCCGAAAAATTATCTGGCAAGTATTCGACTATTTGATTGATTGCTTTTGATTTACCGCCAGGATACCGGAGAGGGCTTTTAAGCATAAAATAAAAATATTAAACTTATTTTTATATCTTGCACTACAGCAATTCTCAATTGTTTGTGAACATCTTCTCTGTTTTCTTTCTTTGCGTACTTTGCGTACTTTGCGGTTCATTCCCATTATTTTTTGTTCACAAGCTATGTGGGATTGCTGTTCAATAAATAAAAGCCCTCATCGATAGCGAGAGGGCATAAACCGTAATTGTATTTACTAGGGTGTCATAGAGAGCGATCGCTTAATCAATCAGCAGTTAAAGTTACAATTCTTAAACTTGACAATGCCACTTAAGATTTTATAAGTCTGCTTTGGAAGAGGATGTTAATTTTTTCTTTGTAAATAAACTACCTAAACCAAAGAGTGCTAATGCAGTGATGGTAGTTGGTTCCGGAACTGAAACTGGCTTGGTACTGTCGCCACTTTTAACATTAGGAGTAGTGAGTTCAGAAACTTTGGCAGTTTCAGTATTAGAAGTAGTGGGTTCAGGAACTTTGGTAGTCTCTGTTGTGTCGTTATTTACAGGAGTTGTACTATTAGTACTACCATCAGTGACACCAGAATTAACGCTTTCACCAGCAGATTCTTCGGGAACACTGGGAACGCTGCTAATGCTACTAACTTGTGTATACTCATAGGTGTAATCAGCTTTACCTGTTGGTAATGTCTTTGGTGGCACATCTGAAACTAATACTAATTCTCCTTCACCTGGCCCCATTTTGGATTTATTATCTCCAGCTTTGACCGTATAAGCTACCAGATTATAACCTGAATAGTTCTGTAAAAAGGCTGTCGGATCGTAGTTCAAAGTCTCTTGAGGAGCATCAGAAAAGTTATCAATCTTAACCTTAGTTATATTTCCAGAAGCATCTTGAAGATAAAGAACAACGTTTGAGATGGCGTGTCCATTTGGGCTTGTAATAACTGTGGATTGTGCAGCAAATCCTGGCCCAATTATACTAATGAGAGTTGAAAATCCAAAAACACTACCTGCTAGTGAGGGAAGGATAAATTTAGTAACAAAGCTTTTATTCATTATTTATCACTCCAATTATTTTGTTAGCTTTTAGTAGCCAGAAGACAAAGCTAACATCTGGCGAATTTATCTGTATTCCGCAAACTAACTGAATTTAATTTAAAGCTTATGCCTGCTAAAAACTCTCAAATTTTAAAGCAATGACAAATCTCTACTAGGGTATATTTTAATAAAAATTATTAAGTACAGAAACACTGTAGATTTATTTAATACCTGTAACTAAATTGAACTAAACTATTAAGTAATATAGGTTAGTCTTTGCTCATCCTATTCAGGTTTTAGAGGGCAAATTATTTGTTGTTAACTGCTTAAAATTGTCTCAAGTAACTTACTGAGGAGTATTTCCGTGTCTCGTTCTGCACCCTACCAACCTTTGTTGTTAAGAATTCTTCATGGTGTAAGTGGAATTTTAGTGATTGCAGCAATTACTACAGGATTTTTAGTTTACAACACTTTTGATCGCAGATTTGGCAAGTTACCAATTCCTGCAATTGGGGAAATTCAAGACATTCACGGAACCTTGGCTTTATGTTTCTTGCTTGTATTACCAGCTTTTGCAGTGTATAGCTTTCATGCTGGGTACAAACGTCTTCTACAACCAGATTCTTTACAAAATTTAACTGTGTTTGGGCGGCCGAGTTGGTGGGTTAGCCTGCAAAGAATTGCTAATACTCTCATGCTTATAGCTTCTGTTTTAGCCGTTATATCTGGCAGGATGATGAAAGAAGAATGGCTACCATCAGGAGAGTTGAATCACATTTGGTATTTCTTTCATCTGGGCGCGTGGGCTATTATGGTTTGCTGTTTAGCAATTCATCTTTTGATGTCTAGCAAAGTGGGTGGTGTACCGTTATTAATTTCAATGTTTTCGCTAAAAGTGCGCCCAGAAGATAGTCCTACTAAATGGTCTAGCCGTTTTCGTAGTTGGTTGAGCAATTTTCCACCTAATTTGAGAGTACAAATCAATCATTTGATGGAGAACAATCTTTCTTTAACAATTATTGAAGTTATTGTGCTGGTTGGAATTTTTGTAGCTTTTATTTTACCTTTGTTCTTTTCTGGAAATGAGTAACCAAACTCTAAAAGAACAGAATACTGAAAGCTGAAGTAATATCAAGTTCGCTTAATTATTTATAAATCGTAAAGCACCCCACCCGCCTTACGGCATCCTCCCCTTACCAAGGGGAGGGTTGAGGCAGGGTAACGCGAGGACTATAATCATAGCTAATTATCCGAACTTGATATAATTACGAATTATGAACCTTTTTGTAATATAAACTAGCGTGATGAACGAAAGATAACGCGCCCTGGAGATTCTTCTTGATTAATTCGCGCATACACTCGTAGACAAGTTAAAACTTCCCCAGGAACGCCGCCACAATCTAGTTGCAAATCATCTTTTGATAAATTACAAATATCAGCATAAAGTCCTGATAATTGACGAATACGCACATCATACCCAGCTTTATTTGCCCTGTCGGCTACTTTTTTTAATATGCGTCGTGATTCTTGTTGCAGCTTACCCCACCAAGAATAACGTTCCGCTGGTGGGACAAATACTAGAGAGTGTATAGCTTCATCCATGTCTATCCAAGCACGTAGAGTTAAAAGCGGATCAGCATTTTCCTCTGCTTTTTGGGTACGTTGAAAACGATCGCTTAAAGCATCAATATATAGCGATCGCTGTTCTGGTTTAGAATATAAACTAATAACATCAAAACTAAAAACACTCTTTAAAGCATGATGTAAATCTGGGTCTATCTCAATAAGATTTATATAAGTAAGCAGTAACCCAGCTAGTAAGTCTATATCTTCATAAGCATAATCTTGAGTAATTTTAGAATTTAAAAGTGCTTGTTTAGATAAACATAAACCCTTAGCTTGTATAGTTCCGCTAAGTCCAGGGTAGATAATTTCATCCCGAATAAAAGGAAGTTCATAAACATATGAATTATCCTCCATTGCACCAGCTAACTGTGCCATTTCCAAAGCACGGTGTCGCCAAGATGTAGCCAGTTCTTCAGGAACTCTTAGCAGCTTGCATTGAATTTCATTCCACAATTGGGAGTCTGTTTGACTTTGCAGTGAGGAACTTCCCAGATAATAACTGAGTTCTGAATCAGAATCAAAAGCATCGCGCAAATGATTTAACTTTAGATCATCTGATGCTAAATCAACCTCCTCATCCACAGGCTGTAACAAACTATGAAGTTCATCCAACACCTCATCACATACCTTAGCCCCTGGATCTAAAGGTAATTCTGTGCGAGCCTGATTTAAAGTAGCCTCTAGTCCATGCAAACTAAACCGCAATAACCTGGCTAACTCCGAATTTTCTATCTTCAATAACTGACTTAGATGCTGCATGAATATAACCTTTCTTTATCTCACGCAAAGCCGCAAAGGCGCAAAAGTTTTGTTAGAGATTTTCAAAAAATAAATCAACTATCTTGTGGGGTGGGCATCCTGCCCGCCTTTCATACAAAGGACGGGTGAGGACACCCATCCCACAAGAAAATTTAGGTTTTTAAAATGAAAGTCCCTTTGCGACTTTGCGCCTTTGCGCGAAATGCTCATCTTAATGTATCCCGCAAAACGGATCGCGTTCCTTATCAACTTCGTTAGGCTGCAATTCTAATTCAGCACGATAAACGCATCCTTCTTGCTTGAGACATTCTAAACTTGTTGATGTCCAGTATGGCACTTCCCCAGCGTGCATACGCAAAATGCCTTGATTGTCAAGGGTGACACGATATTGACAAGGGTAATCTGTTGTTACTTCCGGTTTACTAAGTGCGCCAATACGTATCCATTTTTTCGTGTTAGTTTCACTATCTGTTTGATAAATATAAAACGTGTGCTGACCACTTTGCGGGAAGGGGGGTAAAGAGTTACTAATTAAACCTGTTCCTGGTTCCGGTGCGCCATCACGCAGATAATGAAATTGTTGCTGGAATTGACTATCATCTTTGTCTACTTCAAATACTAAATGATAGGCATGTGGTTGATCTACAGTTGCAGACTCAATCACATTGATGGCAATATCACCATCATTTAAATCTTTTTTGGGGCTTTCTATAGCAATATTCCACTTTAATTTACCATCGGCAAATAGCGTTGATGTTTCTGAAGCTGCTGATAAGGCGGAACTCACATCAATACCAGGAACATCAATCCAATAATGGGGATTTCCTTGACACAACAACACGCTAAACTGGAGTGTTTGATCAATTTCAAATTGGACTTTAATTTTTTTGAGAAATTCTACTTCTTCCATCCCCAATTTCTCCATGAGGTTTTTGCCATCGAAACTTCCCCAAAGTCTTAAATCTCCATCTTCATAGTCTTGACGGTAAATAATATTAATCAATTGTATGCCTTGCCATTGGGTACGAACTTTGGCTACATTTTCCCAGTAAGCAAGTTGATAAAGTTCTTGTCCGGCTTTGAAGATTGTGAGTAAATCGTTGCTTTGGGTTTTACGTTTGAAGTTACATGGTAGATAATAAAATAAGTTTTTAACATCAATTTCTAGTTGATTGGCTCCTTTACGTAACAATCCTTTAGATTCTTCGGGGTCGAATCTTAATCTTCGCAATTTCTCAGCATAACAAGCACCTGCTGAGGTGGCTAATTTGGTAAATTCTAATACAAAGGTAATTCTTTCTGGATTCCAGACGAAATAAGGAGAGTTGCTAAATTCTTGATAGATTTGGCGTTGCACTAAGTCGAGATTGCAGGTTTTTCCAGACAGAATTAACCAATCAACTTTATGTGTATTCCACGCATCTATATTGTTATCTTGAGGACGTAAACGACTTTCCATCAATCCTTTAGCAATGCCGATCGCTTCTTTGATTGCTGAAGCCGCAGCGCGTTCAAATTGCTGGTTATCTAGTGTAACACAGATACTTTCAGGGTTTTTCACCTGGAATTTGATTCCGCTTTGGGTAAGCAGTTCGGAAATTTGTTGTTCAGAGAGATTAAAAATTAAGGGATAATTCTCAGCAGGTGGCTTTTGTCCGAGTTTGAGTTTAGCTGCTTCTGCATGATCCCAAAGGGTGTAAAATGTTTGCAGGCGTTGGGGTGCTTGTTGCCAACGAGTTGGTAATACTTTTTCGGCTGTATCTAAGGCATCTTTATAAGCAGCGTCACCTTCGGGATTCTCTTTATCTAAACATCTGATCAGACTGCCACTTTGAAATTTTCCTTGTACTAAGAAGCGTTCGTTTAACTCAGAGTTAATTAAATCTTCTAGCTTTTCACTTTCCAGATCACCTCTGAAAACTGCTGTTAATAAAAAGTCAGCGATCGCCACTTTCAATAACCTGAAAATTCGCAAGGTGATTAACTCACCACCTAGTTGTAAATGTCCAGAAGAACCTAACAGTTTGGGGGTGAGTTTATAGTAGCGTCCGCCTAAACCTCGGTCTTCATTCTCGGCAAAGAAAGGTGTTTTATCTTCTAAAGTCAGTTCAATTAAAGCTAAGTCTGTGGTGCCGCCACCGATATCTAAAACCAGAACATTTTGCGACCATTTATTACCATCTTGGCGACAACGAGTTTTAAAAGATTCAATGCCAATATTCAAATTACCACCAAATTCTCGCCATAAGAAAAAGATGGCTACAGAAACAGCTTCATCGTAAGCAGTTTGCACATCATCGATGCCTAATTCTTCAACTAATTCCTTAACTTCTTTGCGAACAACTGGCGGGGCTACGGTGGGATAGGTAACAACTGCTGTGAGGAATTCTCCTTCAGAAAATCTACGTTTTGCCCGTTGGCGGTAATCTTCAGTTAACTCAATTAAATGTCCCCAAGCTGCTTGGATTAGTTGGTTAACATTAATTGTTTCTTCTTCACCATCCAAAGTTACTGGAAAGGAACGATCCTGACCAAAATAACGTTTAGGTGAATGATGAAACCTGCTGATAATTTCCTTTAGAGAAGTGCTTGTACCTTGGGCGATCGCTTTTTTTCTGTTGTCTCTAGCTTCCCTACCCATCTTGAGTTGTAGTTCTGACAAACGAGAAATTTCTAACTCGCTTGGTACTTCTGTATTGCGGCGGTCAATATCTAGGACAACTGGAATTAAATTTTGTGATTCTAGGGTGGGGACGCGGAACACTTCATGATATATTTGATAAAGCTTTTTGCTCACCGCCCGCCGAAATTGATCACTATTGCCTAAACACAATTCGATTTGACGAATTGCTTCTAAAAATCGCTCTTTATTATCGCTTGTAAAAATTTCATTCAAGCGGCTGGGTTCGACTTCTAAATTTTTACTAATATCAGTGAGAAACTTTTCCCAGTCAGCAGCACTAACATTGGGTAAAGCAACTGAAGCGGGAGAACTCAGCCATTGTGCCAAGCGATCGCGTAATCTGACTTCTTGTTCTTTTGGTAAAATTTCTGCTATTGGTACTTCAATCGGGTCGAAAAGTGTCACTGTAGAATTGGACGTACCAAAATCAAGGGCGAACCATCCGGGAAATCTTTTTTGTTGTTTCTCGCTTGGTTGTTTCTCAATGGAGTTGTTTAATTGAAAAGGATTCATTGCAGTATCCGTTGGAATTGTTTGCTGGTCATAAATTAGTGCTGACCAAAGATGACATGAAGATGAAATTTGTTTGCGCTTAGATAATAGGGGATTTCCTCTAGAGTCAGAATCAAAATACTCGACAATTACCTTTAAAGTACAGTTTATTGATTGTGTTAAAGGTTGCTTAAGTTTACAAGGATATTGTTCTAGTTGTCCGATTTGAGAAATTTTTGGTGTAACTGAGTGGAATTGTTTGTATGTTTGTTGAATTTGTGCTGCTACTTCAGTGGGCATTCCTTTAACACTACAAATGATACGCGAAATGTGCGGAATGTTACTACCAGAAGCGACAAGTTGAATTTTGGGAAGTTCCAAATATTCTTTTTTGTAAACACGCACTTGAAATCGAGGAGAAAGTCTAATTTCTACAGGCATTTCATATTTTCCTTGGTTGGGGGTATTGGGTACTGGGTACTGGGGATTGGGTATTGGGAATTGGGGATTGGGTATTGAGTATCGGGTACTGGGAATTGGGTATTAGAAAAATTCTTTCCCAGTCCCCAGTCCCCAGTCCCCAGTCCCTATTCCCTATTCCCCATTCCCCATTCCCTATTCCCCATTCCCTATTCCCTATTCCCAATTCTCCATTCCCTATCCAGCAACTTTACGAGAAAAATCTGAGTGAGAAATGGTGGTGATTTCTGAGAGAATTTGTAACCAGGTGGGAATTGCGATCGCAGTTGGCGAGTCTTTACCAGCCAGATATCTCAGCAACTCTTCTTTTTTGGAGATATTTTGTAAAGTGGGAACAATTTGATCTAAAATTCCCTCAAGTTCAGCATTGACTCGCTGATTAACTTCGCTGACATACTGCACAAGATGTAAGCTAGCGCTGGCGGTGATTTCATCCCGCAACCGCAAAACGAAAAGCTGGTGATTTGTGGATCTAGTTAAACCTTGACTTCTTTCTGGTGCCCAATCAAAGATTTGTCCAATATTGTGTTTTTCATCTTGACGCGCCAAGGGAAACATGAATTCGGGTGAAATAGCTTTGTCTTTGCTACTAATTTCCGAAATGATTGCTTCTTTCCATTGGTTAGGATCGCAACCCAGTAGCAACTTATAAAATAAGTCGGCTTCTTCCCCACTAAATGCAGCTTCAATCTCTTGTTCCATTTCTGGGTTGAGAATTGCCTTGAGGTGGTCGCGTTCTTGGGCGATTTGGTTGGATAATTTGCTTAACAAGTCTACCACTGCTTGGCGGATGCGATCGCGGGCAAATTCTTCTAGTTCTGCCACAGTCTTGGCAAAAGTTGGATAAAAATCATCGCTTTTAGTGGGAACAGCAGTATTCACTCTATTCCCGCGATCAAATAGTTTACCAGCTGCGCCTTTCGATTCGGTAAGCGCGATCGCGCCATTATGAGCTTTATTAAATAGTAGAGTCCACTGATTCCAACTGATGATCTTGTATGTGAGTTCATCTTTCACCACATCGCTAACGACTTCTCCCCGTCGGTCTTTGAGTGGTTCTTTACCTAAATCTTTTTGGAAGTTTCTGTAGGTTTTATCTAAATTTTCAATAGCAGACCGCAACTCAATTAAAGTTGGACTATCTCCGGTGGGTATGCCTTGCTCGTCAATTTCGGCAATAATGTCTTCTAGTATATTTTGTTGTTGACGCAAATGATCAGCAGCCCTGCGAGTATCTTCATGTAGTTGCTTCAACCCGTGAGTCGCCACATGATTTTGAATTAATTCTCGTAGCTTGGCGATACCGCCATCTTGAGCAAAGTAACCTAATTGTCTACCTAAATGGCTGCGTGCATTTGATTCTAACAGCCGTTCACTTAACCGTCCCCATTTTTGTTGTAACCGCTTCGACCTTTCCAGGTAATCAGGATAATCCAGGTTTGCTAAAAATTCTGGTGAACCAGCTTTAACAGTGGTTGAACGTTTGGCTAATTCCGCCAGTCCCAACAGTGGTGATAGTAAAACGATGCGGTCTTTGTGGGTGGTAAATGCATTTGCACCATCGATGGTGGTTTGCAGCACCTTCAATTTTTGGAAAACAGTATCCTCCTGCAAAGGACTGTTAGCTGCGGTATCGTCGATGAGTTGGTCGAGTTCTCTTTCGCCGCCTTCGCTATCCAAGGGTAACTGGTCGAAGCGTCCCACACCGACTAAGATTAAATCTTTCAAATCTTGTCCCGGTCGCTGCTGCTGCATCATCGTGAAGATTTTATTGGCGCGATCGCTTCCGGGTGATTTGCCATTCAACAATACTAAAATTGTCTGGACTTCTGCCAATTCCCGCAATGATAAAAATGTATCCCTCGCACCAGAATTAGCAGCACCTAATCCTGGAAAGTCGAGGAGAACAAATTCTGAAGCATCCGTGACATCCCAAATTTCCCGTGAGATTTTCACCTCAATATCAACGCGGCGAATTAGGGGAAAACTGTTCTGTAACAGCTTTGCTGGAAGTCTTTGGGGCGAATTTGGTAATCGAATATGACCGGGAGGTAAATCTGCAAAGCTGAGGGTTTGAATCGCCATTGGCTGTTCAGCTAACTGTAACCCTTCACGAGCTGTAGTAGCATCAATCTGATATCTACCACCACAAAGCGCTTCACCATAGGAGTGATAAGCACGCACAAATAACACCAACTCCCGCAGCAAATAACGTAGTTCTAAATTGTTACTGCTGTTCCATAATTCTTCGCACCAGCCAATAACATCTTTATCGATATCAAGATTTGATACAGACCTTGGTGTGAGTCCTGCTGCTATAGCACGTTGGCTTGCTTCCCCCAACATAAAGCCAAGGCACTCATCCACTCCATCGTGAGAAAGATACTCAACAGTAAAATTACTCAACCCAGTCGTGCTAAATCCATCTTGCGGTATGAGATGAATTGCTGTAATATTACCTGTAGTCGGATTTTCACTTACTGGCAAAGCATCGGCAAATCCGATTAAGCTGCCTAAAAGTAAAGTTTTGCCACTACTAAATTCTCCCATCACACCGATTTTGACAGCCGAAGTTGCAAATTCTACAGTTTTCTGGGCAGCTTCCCGTAGGCGTACCAGGCAGTCATCAAGGCTTGCGGGCACCCAATCTGCTTGTTGAGAGGGATAAGCAGGCACTGAATCTATTTTCTGGAGAATAAATTCGCCGTACTCTTTAAAACATTCCAGTTTTCCTGGTTCCATAGAGAATTTTTCCGCCCAAGATAAATTTCTGTGAGTTTTATAACACAAAAAATGAGATTAGCAGCCCTTGGTACAACGAGTTGATCAGCTGTTCCACATAAATCTAATTGTGTTGACTGATAAGCTAAAACACATTTGCATAACTAAATTTTTGAAATTCTTGTGGGGTGGGCATCTTGCCCGCCCAGTATATACAAGTTAAATGTGGAACAGCTTAACTGATGACCGATGACTATCATCTATCAGAAATTTAAATGTAGTAGGTGTCAAAACTAAAATGTTGCAATAAATTTTCTTGTGGGGCGGGTATCTTACCCGCCAATGACGGACGGGCGAGACACCCATCCCACAAGAGGAAAGCCAACGCATGAATTTAGCCTTGATAGACCAGTAATGGCTAAAGTGGACTAAAACTCTTGACCAGTCGTCTAAGAGGTTGTTTGAAAAGTATCATTGCTAACATCAAAATCTTAAAAACCTAACCCCCCAAGTTCCCTACATAGAAATGGGAGTTTCAAAGCCTATCGACCTTTCGGGGAGAGGAATGGAAGCGGGGTTATTAGTAGACCTCTTGCAAAAGTCGTTCTTAGCGTTCTTTTCTTTGCGTCTACCCTGCGGGAACGCCTGACGGCGAATGCGTCTTTGCGCGAGACAAAAAAATATTTATGCAAGAAGTCTAGTATACTTTTTGACTTTTCAAATATCCTCTAAAGATGATTTTAGCTATGAGCCTAAGAATTTATTCCTAGGGGATTTTACTTGGTTGCCTTTAATATAAATTTATGAATTTTTATGTCTTCTTCATGAAATTTTAAAGATAAAACAATAGAAAAGCCAAACAAATTAACTTTAACTTCACTGAAATCGTATTAAACTCAATTTTGATTACAATCAAGCGCTAATAACTACTTGGAAAAATCCTCTTAAACCATTACTGTCTTACAGTCTTTTCCCTGCCTGATACAGAATTGATAAATTTAGTAAAAATTTAGCCATGTGTTTCCCATTGGCTTTATGAGAAATTTCACCCACAAGTAGATAAAGTTTTGAGTGTTGCTGAAATTCAGGCTCAATCGATTCCACAACAAATTGATAACTTTGTTTGTATAGGCAATTCATGAATTGTCTATAAGTCAATCGTATTCAAAATTACTAAAGCTGGCATGGATGATGAGGTATCAGCATAAATTAAAACTTAATAATTTATTTGCAAAAAAGACTGTATATTAAAACGTTACATAACAAAAAACATCAATAATAAATTTCAGCAAAGCAGGTAGATAAAAGTGTTTACTGAAAAGCTGCAAGATGCCATCGCAGAAACTCTAGTTTTTGAGGAAAAAGAAATACAGCAAAATGCTACAATCCTCCACTACCAAGCCTGTGAAGCTAATCCAGAATCAGAAACCAAAGTTGAGACACACACAACAGAATTAACAAATGCACTCCAGCAACTGCAAACCGAAATTGCAGAACACCAACAAACTAAACAACATTTACACCAAAAAACCTCAGAATTTGAAGCAGTGCTGCAAATGCTGCCTCACTTATATTTTCGCCTCAATGCTGAAGGCACAATACTAGATTATAAACCAGGCAAAATTCAAAGTTTACATCAGTTAGAAGGAGTTGTTGCAGGTAAGAAAATTCTGGAATTTTTACCACTAAATATCCGAGTTAAATTTCAACAAGCAATCAATAAAGTAGTTGAAACGAAAACTTTAGTTAGTTTTCAATATAATTTACCGATATCAGAAGGAAATGGAAATTTTGAAGCTAGATTATCTCCATTGCAAGAGGGGGAAATCATAGTTATTGTCAGGGAAATCAGCCACTCAGAAGCTAAATTTAGAGCGATCGCTCAACGCGAAGCACTGCTGAATCGTCTGTCTAGTCAAATTCGAGCTTCTTTGGATCTCAATTGTATTTTAGAAACCGCAGTGCAAGAAATCTGCAACTTATTCCAGATAGATCGCTGCGTCTTTTTTTGGTATCGCCAAAACACTGATTCGCCCTACTGGGAAAGTGTATACGAAGCAAAAAGTTCCATTTTGCCTTGTCTGCTTACGGATCAAGTCATTTCTTATGAAATTGAACTCATCGCCGCCAAAACCTTGAACAAAGAAATCATCCGCATTGATGATGTTGAGACTGTGGATGATTCCATCACACAGCAGTTTTTGAGCGATTTTGGCTTTACTGCTTTTATCTCACTACCAGTACATACTCAATCTGGTGAAATTGGTGCATTTAGCTGTGGTTACTGTAATGGCTTTCGGCATTGGTTGGACGATGAAGTAGAATTGCTACAAGCAGTTACAGATCAAATAGCGATCGCCATCGATCAAGCCAAACTTTATACCCAAAGTCGCCTCACAGCCCAAACAGCCCAAGACAAAGCCAACCAGTTAGAAGAAACTTTACTGCAACTTCAACAAACCCAGGCTCAACTGATCCAAACAGAAAAAATGTCATCTTTGGGACAGTTGGTAGCAGGAATTGCCCACGAAATCAATAATCCCATTAATTTTATTTACGGTAATATCAACCACGCCAGTCAATATGTCAAGGATTTACTGGACTTATTAGAACTATATCAACAACACTACTGCCCACCAGTACCAGAGATTCACCAGCACATCTATGCGATTGATTTAGATTTTATTTGCCAAGATTTGCCCAAAATCCTAGATTCTATGAATATAGGAGCTAAACGTATCCAGCAGATAGTTCTATCTCTACGCACCTTTTCTCGCGTGGATGAAGATGGAATGAAGCCAATGGATATCCACGAAGGTATTGATAGCAGCTTGCTGTTATTGCAAAATCGCTTGAAAGCCAAACCAGGACAGCCAGAAATCCAAGTAATCCAAGAATATGGCAACTTACCACGGGTAGTCTGTCACGGGGGACAGATTAATCAGGTGTTTATGAATTTATTGACAAATGCGATCGATGCTTTGGAGGAGTCAATAGTCAACAGTCAACAGTCAACAGTCAATAGTCATCAGTCATCAGTCAACAATTCTGAACTATTGACTATGGACTATGGACTCTTGACTAAACCCCAAATTCGCATTCGTACCGAACTCACAGCTGACCAGCAGGTAATTATTCGCATTGCTGATAATGGGCCAGGAATGACCGAAAAAGTACGTCAACATTTATTTGACCCGTTTTTTACCACAAAACCTGTAGGTAAAGGTACTGGTATGGGGTTATCAATTAGCTACCAAATTGTTGTCAACAAACATGGCGGGCAATTACAGTGTTTTTCAGCACCAGGAGAAGGTGCAGAATTTGTGATTACGATTCCACTACAGCAGCAATCTTCAGAACAATTTTGACTGTTGACTGTGGGGGAGAGGCTTTGAAACGTTGATTTTTTCGTTGAGAACTAAGAATATTTCTGTCCCTCTTTGCGTCAAAGAGGGGTTGGGGAGAGGTTCATCGAACTCACGTTGCTTAGTGCGATCGCTCCTCGGTTGTGGGGAAAAGGGAGCGATCGCACTTTCGACGGCGTTCCTAAAGGAAACTCTATCTGTCGAGGTTTTAGTTGTTTGTGGAGGCTGGTCGTTTTCGCTTTAGAACAAAACCTCCTCCTAAAGAACCAAGAACCAGTAGACTTAACGCAGAAGATGGTTCTGGAACTGTAACACTCGGCTGTGATGTAGCTGCTAAGCCTAGCCAAAACTGGTTTCCAGTATTGCCAATAACTGTTTCAGATGCGTTAGATGGGTCAATCACAACCACCTCACCGTTGTCTCGTAACCCATAGAGATTACCATCACTAGCAAAGTCAAGGGCAGCAGTGATATTAGTAAGGTTACCAATTAATGATGTCGCTCCTGTGGTTAGGTCGAAAGTGTGCAGGAAATTACCAGAATTACCGAAGCCATCTTCATCTGATCTAACCAGCAAAGTATTGTTATCTAACACAGTACCTGAACGAACTGCTCCTATGGTCGTTGCTGATGTTGTTACAGTAGTAACTGAAGCGTCTGTAACATTAATTGCATAAACTGTTGGAGTGGAATTGAAATCAACACCCAGCAGTGTGTTTCCTAAAAAATCAAGTGCTTCAATATTCCCCAGACCTGTTCCCCCAATCAAGGCTGAACTGCCATTGGATGAATCAAGACTGTAAAGCTCACCACCAATATCAGTACCAAATAAATTTCCACTCTGATCTATAGCAATACCTTCAAGAAAAACTCCTGTGTTTCCAATTAAAGTAGCATTTCCAGATCCTAAATCGATTGAATACAGACTACTGTTTGTATCAACACCGAAACCGAAAGGGGCTGCTAAAGCAGATGATACTTCGAGAGTTAAACCTAGGGTAGCTCCTATGGAAGCAAAAATCAGATTTTGAACGAATTTCATAATCCTCTTTTACTAGCACTAAAATGTTGAGTAAATTCTGTCATGCTTGTCTTTTAAATTGCTCCACTTCAAACACTTAGCTAAGAAGTTAATTTTTGAGCTTTTACTAGCAATTTTTGGCACTGTCAGTATTTATACTCTGACATTCAATATTCCAAGAAAATACTTAAAAAGCAACTACTATGTCATAAGTTTATTAAAAAAATACAATGTGATAATTTTTTATCTGTAAACAAAATATTTAAAATGTTTGATTTCTAATTAGAATAACTTTTTCATAAGTTTCAGTTATATAAAGTTTAAGTAAAATACTATGTAGTAGAAAATACATTCAGATGATGTCTATTTAGTCATTAGACTTCCATTAAAGCAAGAATCCCATCATCTTTTAGAGGTGGGAATGTGAGTTTGTGAGGACATTGGTAAGAATTTATTCTTAGCATGGGTGTAGAGATCGCGCATCATACAGCGCCGCACTACACCATATGAAATTTAGCCACCACTGTAGTTCTAACTCCTAACTTTATTGAGATAACAATGACAATGTGGCTTTTCAATTAATGACTCAACAAGGGCATTGAGGGAAGTAGCAGCTAATAAACCACCTCCTAGTGTGCCTTCAATTGTGATAAAAGGTGTTTTTTGTTGCATTAGTTGTCGCTTGGCTGCGGGTGCATGGCTAAAGCCAATGGGCATTCCAATCACTAATGCAGGCTGAATTTTTTGTTTATTCATGGCTGTACAAGCTGACAGCAATACTGAGGGCGCATAGCCAACTACTAACACACAACCTTTGGTGACTTGCTGCAATTTTTCTTGCCATTTCTGAGTGTGCCAAAATTCCTGTTCTGCTTCCGTGGCTGTGGTGACGTGGGGATTGTCAATTAAAGTTGTGACTTGACAGCCTAAGTGAGTTAACCGAGTTTGATCCAAGGCAGCGGCAACTGTAGGGATATCTACAAAAATATCACACCCTGACTTGAGAGCTTCTCGACTGGCTGCGATCGCATCTTGACTCAATCTGATAAATGACACCAAGCTAACATCCCCACAAGCCAAAACCAATTGTGAAATCAGGTGTTTTTCAATTTCGGAACGTTCAGATAAATCAGGTAACAAGTGTTGTAACGATTCAATAAAAGCTTCTGAATGTGTGTGAACTTGTGCATCCAAGCCACTCCAGAGTTTTTCTAATCCCCCCAAACCGGCTTGGGTTTCAACTTCTAGTAACTTGAGTTGTGCTAACACTTCAGCTTGCATAATTTGACAATGGCGATCGCGTCCTAATAATCCTTCCAGTGCTGATGCTGTTTGACGTAGTTGGGAAATTTGCTGCATCACAGCGCGATATTGCTGCTGAAGTTGTGCTGTTAGGGTTGTAGTGTCGGCTTCTGGTTCCACCTCTAAAATTTGGCGGATGTGGTTGAGTTGGAACCCTTGTTGTTTGAGTGCTACAATCCGTTGCAACCTGATGACATCTTTTTGAGTGTAAAGGCGGTAGTTGCTTTGCGATCGCACTGGTTGCGGTAACAGTCCCAATTGATGATAATGTCGCACCATCCGCGGAGTAATACCACCACCAACTGCATCGGTAAGTTCTTTGATAGTTAAACAACTAGCATTCATAGTTTATTATTTCAAACTTTTGATATATTGCTTACTCAAATTGATAATCTCTAAGTATTTTTTATTCTTATATCCTCATTGTAATATTCTCAAAGGATAACAATTTGGTCATAAATAAGTCGTCATTGTACAAAAATACAAAATGGCTATCAGTTAATTCAAGTGTATTTGGAAAAAGCAATTATCCCTAATGCTTCAACTACAGAACGCAAAGCAATATCGAAAACTAGTCCAAAAATGCCTTGATGCAAAAGGTGTTAACTGTGAAGTATGGGAGAAAGAAATAGGCGATCGCGTCGCCGCCCTCTATGGACTGTAAGACAATAGAAAAAAGAACAATCTCGCCTACAATATTAAGAAATATTGAGGGAAAACCTATGCAGTCCTCTATAACCCTCTTCACCGTTGAAGAATACCTCCAGCTAGAACAAACCAGCGAAATTCGCCATGAATATCTTAGTGGTCAAGTTTTCGCCATGTCCGGCGGTAGCAAAGAACATAATACAATTACCCTAAATATTGCCAGTAGAGTACGTTCTCACCTGCGTGGTAGTTCCTGTAGCGTCTTCATGGCTGACATGAAAGTGAAAATACAACTTGCGAATCAAAATAAAAACATATTTTACTATCCCGATGTCATCGTCAGCTGCGACCCCGACGACCAAGACCGCTTTAGCTTGAATTATCCCTGCTTAATTATAGAAGTGCTATCACCAAGCACAGAACTAACAGACAGACGAGAAAAACTTGTTAACTACCGAAATTTAGCAAGCTTACAAGAATATGTATTAGTTTCTCAAGACCAAATCACAGTAGAAGTTTATCGCCAAGATGCTCAAGGAAATTGGTCAGTAACAACTTTAGATAAAGATCATGAATTGCGCTTAGATTCTATTGGTTTAACATTGACAATGGCAGATATTTATGAAGATGTAATCAAAGTATAAAACTGATAGGAGAAAAGCGATGCAATCCACAGTTAATTTCCTTACCGTTGAAGAATACCTCCAACTAGAACAAACCAGCGAAATTCGCCACGAATATGTAGACGGTGAAGTCTTCGCAATGGCTGGCGCTAGTGAAGAACACAATCTAATTACAGGGAATATCATCGCTTTACTACGTCCTCATCTACGTGGGACTCCTTCTCGTGCTTTCGTTTCAGACATGAAAGTTAAACTCAAGGTGCAAAAGGCTGATATCTTCTATTATCCCGATATTTTAGTTACCTGTGACCCAAACGATAGAGAAAGGTACTTTAAAACTCGTCCAACTTTAATTGTGGAAGTGCTATCAAATTCCACTAAAACTATAGACAAGCGAGAAAAACGACTCAATTATCAAAATATTGAAAGCTTGCAAGAATATGTATTAGTTTCCCAAGAGGAAATCAAAGTAGAAGTTTATCGCAAAGATGATCAAGGAAATTGGTCACTCACAATTTTAGGTAAAGATGACGAATTACGTTTAGATTCTATTGGCTTAAACCTGACAATGGCAGAGATTTACGAAGACGTAATCAATATTTAAGGTATTTACAAGAGCTTGGTTGATATATTTAATACCATTTCTCTATCTCCCTCTTTAAAATCACGGCTTCCTAGGCTGATCAACTTCAGAAGCCAGCATTGTCTTGCGATCGCCCTTATGCTTCACATTTGGAATTATAAACCTTGACATTAACATTAATGTCAAGGTTTACCGTAAGAGAGTCCTTGTTAATTCAACTCTCATGCTCTACCCACAGCGTTTTACCCAATTCACCAACGAACATGCGGATACCTTAGCCGCCCTACTCTGTGGCTTGCTGTTATTCCTGGGATGGTTAGCTTTACATCTTGGCGCTTTGGGATGGGCATTATTGCTGTTACCTGCTGCTTATGTGATTGGTGGTTATGAAAGTGCGCGTGAAGGACTGACTACTTTAATCAAAGAAAAGGAACTAGATGTAGATTTACTGATGATTGTGGCAGCTGTTGGTGCTGCTAGCTTGGGGTTATGGCGCAGAGAATACCACTTAATTATTGATGGGGCAATTTTGATACTCATCTTTGCTATTAGTGGTGCGTTGGAAGGCTACGCTATGCGGCGAACTGAACGGAGTATCCGTAGTTTGATGAGTCTAACACCAGATACAGCAAGGGTTTTGCATCAGGGAAAAGAAGAAGTAGTTCCCATTTCACAACTCAAGCTAGGGGATGAGATAGTTGTGAAACCAGGAGAATTAATTCCTACCGATGGCATGATTGTGTCTGGTTACAGCACTCTGAATGAAGCTGCAATTACAGGTGAATCTTTACCTGTAGAGAAAACGGTAGGTGCTGAAGTATTTGCTGGTACACTCAACGGCTATGGTGCGCTGAAACTTCAAGTACACAAACCAGCAGAAAGTAGTTTGATTCAGCGTGTAATTCGCTTGGTAGAACAAGCACAAACAGAAGAACCACCTTCTCAACAGTTTATCGATCGCTTTGAACGTGGATATGCGCGGGTAATTGTCATAGCTGGCATATTACTGGCAACTTTACCGCCATTTATTTGGGGTTGGGACTGGGAAACTACAATTTATCGCGCCCTAACGTTCCTGGTGGTAGCTTCTCCTTGTGCGTTGATGGCGGCTATTATGCCCACACTGCTGTCGGGAATTGCCAATGGTGCAAGACAAGGGATTTTGTTTAAAAATGGGGCGCAATTGGAGAAAATTGCTAAAGTCCGGGCGATCGCTTTTGATAAAACTGGTACCCTGACAACAGGACAGGTACAAGTTTCTCAGGTAATTTCTACTAGTGAATACTCGCAATTAGATGTATTAAAAGCTGCGGCAACTTTAGAATCTTATTCAGAACACCCCATTGGTAAGGCCATTGTACAGGCAGCTAATGATTTAGATTGGGTGCGGGGAGTGGAGGTGCAAGCCATACCCGGACAGGGAATTACAGGGATTGCCAATAACCAAAAGGTGGTTGTAGGGAAAGCAACTTTTGTCCAGCAATATGTCGCTCAGTTACCAGAGTCATTGTACAGCTTAGCTCAATCGTTGGAACAGGAAGGGAAAACCGTTGTTTGGGTAGCGCAGGGGTGCAGGGGTGCAGGGGTGCAGGGGAGCAAGGGAGATTATGAGGTGATGGGGGCGATCGCTATTGCAGATATGGTACGAACTGAAGCAGTAGCAACTATTACCTGCTTGCAAAAGTTGGGAGTTGAAGAAATTGTGATGATTACAGGTGATAATCAGCGCACTGCTGATAGCGTTGCTCAAGCAGTGGGAATTAATCGCGTGTATGCAGAACTTTTACCTGAAGATAAATTAGATGTCATCCGTAGTTTGCAGAAGCAGTATCAAATAGTAGCAATGGTGGGTGATGGCATCAATGATGCACCAGCTTTGGCTCAGGCTTCCGTAGGTATTGCTATGGGAGGAGCGGGCAGCGATGTAGCATTGGAAACCGCAGATATTGTATTGATGGCAGACAGATTAGAGAAAATTGCCGCCGCGATCAAATTGGGCAGGCGATCGCAAAGTATAGTTAAACAGAATATCGCCATAGCTTTAGGGTTTATTATCTTGCTGTTGATTGGTAACTTTTTAGGCAATATCAACTTACCCATCGGCGTAATTGGTCATGAAGGTTCTACAGTATTAGTTACTCTCAGTGGACTAAGATTACTCAAATGAAAAACTCTACCCCCTTGTGGATAGAGTTTTTGTCAGTGGTCAGTGGTCAGTGGTCAGTGGCAAAGATATCTAAAAACTACCCACAAGGGGATGGAGTATTAGACCAGACTTAAAAAACAACTAACAACTGACAACTGACACGCGAAGCGAAATAAAAGAAGTTGTTGCTTCTTGTATTCTGTATACTTGCCATGAGTAACTTTATTTGTTTGGAGTCGCTCATTATGGTGTCAGTCAGCGATGCAGAAGCAATCATTTTAAATTTAGTGCAACCGTTAAATTCTCAGCGGGACACAGAAATTGTAGATTTGTTGGCAGCAGATCATCGCATTTTGGCAACGCCTGTCACCAGTCCGCTAGATTTTCCCCATTGGGATAATTCAGCAATGGATGGCTATGCAGTACGTTATGCAGATGTACAAGACTCTACTGCTGAACAGCCAGCTATTTTAGAAATAGTGGAAGAGATTCCAGCAGGATATCAACCAAAGTCTACAATTCAGCCAGGACAAGCCGCCCGAATTTTCACAGGTGCGATGATGCCAATTGGTGCAGATACTGTAATTATGCAGGAGAAAACACGCCAAGAGGCAAACCGCGTTTTGATTCTAGCTGCGCCAACAAAGTTGCAAGAATTTGTTAGACAAAAAGCCTCTTTCTACCAAGCGGATACACAACTATTACCAGCAGGAATTCAGTTAAAAGCTCAGGAAATTGCTGTATTAGCAGCAGCACAATGTCCCCAATTAAATGTTTACCGCCGTCCCCGTGTGGCAATTTTTTCGACTGGGGATGAATTGGTAACTCTTGAAAAACCGTTGCAACCAGGACAAATTGTCGATTCCAATCAATATGCCCTAGCAACTTTAGTAAAAGAAAGTGGGGCAGAACCTTTATTATTAGGTATTGTCAAAGATGACCCAGTTGCACTTCAAGAAACCATTATCTATGCTATAAATAACGCCGATATAGTTATTTCTTCTGGTGGAGTTTCAGTAGGAGATTATGATTATGTTGACCAAATTCTAGAGTCATTAAAAGCAAAAATTCACATTCGTGCTGTGGAGATGAGACCAGGTAAACCTCTTACTGTTGCCACATTTCCCCCCCAGTCAACAGTAGGGGCGCAAAGCTTTGAACCTGTACAACAGCCAACACTATATTTCGGTTTACCAGGAAATCCTGCCGCTGTTTTAGTAACTTTTTGGCGATTTGTGCAACCAGCAATTAGGAAATTGTCGGGACTGGCTGGAGGTTGGGAACCAGCATTTTTGCAAGTGCGATCGCATGATGAATTGCGATCGGATGGCAAGCGTGAAACTTATATTTGGGGTAACTTACATATAGTTGATGGAATTTATGAATTTCACAAAGCTGACGGTAGTCATAGTTCTGGCAATTTAATTAATTTAGCTCAAACCAATGCCTTAGCTCTTCTACCAATAGGTACAACATTAATTGCCCCACAACAAGAAGTGCAAGTTTTGCAAGTTAGTAATAACTAACCTGAGTTTGGGATAAGCTGAAACCATGATTTTATCGTTCACTGAAGCTACTATAGGATTCATGCAAAACACCTCTCAAACTCTCATTTCTCTGTGGACTCTGCGCCTCTGTGGTTCGATTTTTCAGAACTTGTGCTGAATAGCAGCAAAATCTTCTTAACCCGAACTGAGGTTAACTAATAATGCCCCATGCCCAAACTATTGACGATTAATCCAAATACCTCTCAATCCTGCTGCTTTAGCTCCTTGATAGTCTTCTATAATACTGTCACCAATGTGCCATGCTGCCTCTGGTAGACAGTTATGTTTTTCTAAAGCAATGGCAAAAATTTTAGGATCGGGTTTCGCTGCACATGCTTGTGTAGAAATGGTTACAGATTGGAAATAATTGCTCAGTCCCAAACTTTGTAATACTGAGTAAATTCGGGAATCGAAATTGGACAGTATTCCTAGTTCAATTCCTAATCGTTGCCAGCTGATTAGAGATGACAAAACATCAGGATACACAAACCAAGGTTCGGCAGTGCCAAAATGAATGTAAAGTTCACTAAAAAAAGCAGAAAAATCAGAAAATTGCTTAATAACACCTGCACTTTCAAAGGTGTTTAAGGCAATTGTCCGCCACCATTCAAACTCTAGTTGGGGAATATCTTGTGGTTCGGCATCTGGAAAAATAGGTGGCGATGCTGCTTTAAAGCTTTGAATAAATGTTTTATTTAATGTTTCAGCTGAAACTGTAACGTCAAATTCCTTAGCTATCTGACTATAAACTTCGCCCACACTACCTTTGACACCGAAGAGTGTGCCTACTGCATCTAAAAAAATAACTTTTGGTCGTTCCATAATACAATTCGTAATTCGTAATTCGTAATTCGTAATTAAGAAATTAAAATTTAATGAGAGTTTCCAGGTTGGAATCTGTTGCTTTGTTTTATATCATGCCTTCTTGATTACTTATTAAAACCCAATAACCCCAGCCCGCCAAAGCTATGCTTTGTTCCCCTCCCCGTGAACGGGGAGGGGTTGGGGGAGGGGTGCAATGACTGTGGTAATCACAACTAATTAACTAGACATGATATGAGAAAATTGGTTTACACCAACTAAGAAAATAGCAGATTAGCTTGAGTTAACTGTTAACGCTCAGGGGCCAACAGTCAATTACTAAGAGTATTTATGCATTATTAATGCGCTTGAACTTAGATAGTTGTCTTCTAAATGTTCTACTGAGAAAGTGTTTCTATAATAGGACGGACGAGCCAATTAAAACCAACTTTCAGCTGATGATCTAAAGTTGGCATCCGATAGAGATAGGCAAGACGACGGGCAACGTATGCTAAAGTCCCATCTAGTTTAATTCCTAAGCCAGTCAGGGTGGCGTTATCTTTCCCTAGTGCCATCATTTCCCCTAACTGTTGGTAGCGGAAGGGAAGTAAGGGGCGATTAGTTAAACTTGCCCAGATGTTCCAGGCTGTATAATCAGCTTGTTGAAAGGCTGCTTGTGCAGTAGCAGGAACTTGTTGACCTTCAGCATCATAACATTCTGCTAAATCTCCCAAGGCAAAGATTTCTGGATGGTCTAGGACTTGTAGTGTGCATGTAGTGCTAATTTGACCACGCTGGTTCTGCTTAAAAGCAAGTGTTTTGACTACAGGAGCAACTCGCGTTCCTACAGTCCAAATTACTATATCTACGGGAATCGAGTCTACCTGATTTTTGTATTCTAGAGATATGCTGTCTTGTGCGATCGCTTCGACTTTGGTTTCTAAATCCAGAAATACATTGCGTGCTTCTAAAGCTTTCTTTGCTGCTTCACGGTTAAACTCTGGAGAAGTTCGCAAAATCTCGTCGCTGATTTCAATTAGCCGAAAGCGTCCTCTTTCTCCTAGTCTGTCTGCTAGTTTACAAGCTAATTCCACACCGCTGTAGCCAGCGCCAACAATTGCCACACGAATTTTTTCTACTTCCGATTCTTCCAGCACTCGCAGGCGTTCTTCTAAACGATAGGCATCAGTTATGGTGCGGAAGGGGAAAGCGTAGGATGTAGCACCAGGAACTAAGTCTAGTGGTGTTTCTCCACCTAAAGCAAGCACTAATCGGTCGTAGTGGATTTCTGGCCCATCTTGTAGATATACCCATTGCTGATCGGTGTCGATTCCAGACACGACCGCTTGGTAAAAACGTACACCTGTGTTTTGTAAAAGTTCTTCAAAGGGTGGGGCAATTTCCCAGGTTTGCAATTCTCTAGTAAGTAATTCGTAGAGTAAGGGAGAAAATAAAAAGCGATCGCTTTGATCTACTAGCACAATTTCGGGTTTTTGCGTAGACTCCCAAGGCAATTGGCTTAAACGCAAAGCTGTGTAGAGACCACCAAAGCCTCCACCAAGGATACATATTCTCGCAGTTTGTTGAGTCATCATTTCTATAGGACTGTCAATCCCAGCAGGGCAACCTACTCTCAGTGTAATGATTTCTTGTGAGCTATGCTTATCTGGTTTTGAGTAAAGGCCAATAACGCAAATCAGCCTTTTACCATTGATTTGCCACTCAAAACAAGCATTTTTACACTAAATTGCCTTCAAAAATAGCATCTAGACATCGGAAAGTAACATCTCCCTCATCTCCCTCATCCCCCTCATCCCCCTCATCCTCTTCATTCCCCCACTACCTTTGAATGCAACTCGGTATTACCTTAATTTTCAGCGGGTGGGAGAGGCGATTATTCTAACTTGCTCCCCCAAGTGGCATGAAGCAACTTCATACTTCAGCGTTCTGTTGGCTGGACTCAGCCGTATTGAACGTAGAAAAATTTGTTGGCTGCACAAACTGCTTTGCTGCCTCCAGTAAATACTCATAATAGGTACGAGCAACGATAGATAACTGTTTGCCAGCTGGGTGTACCATGTACCAAGTGCGTTTAATGGGAAAGTTTTGTACGTCTAGAATGCAGAACTCTGCTGTATCTGTCAATAAGGTATGGCGAGATAAAACAGAAATTCCTAGACCGCCAGCGATCGCTTGTTTAATCGCCTCGTTACTACCCAATTCTAACTTGACCTTGACTTTTAGCCCTTTTTCGTCTAACAGACCTTGAATAGCGCGCCGAGTTCCTGAACCTGGTTCCCGCATAATAAAAGGTTCACTACACAAACGTTCTAAGGGGATATTTTTCTCCTTTGCTAGGGGATGATTGACTGGTGCAAATACTACCAAGGGATTGTCTAATAATGCCTGGTAATTCACATCCAAATGTTCTGGAATTTGACTCATCACATACAAGTCATCGAGATTATTCACCATCCTTTCTAAAATGCCTTCGTGGTTCGTGACTTGCAACGAAATCTCAATTCCTGGGTAAAGTTGGCAAAACGGCCCTAACAAACGCGGTACAAAATATTTTGCTGTTGTAATCACTGCCAAACGTAATTGACCCTGTTTTAGCCCCTTTAAATCTGCTACTTTCATTTCAAACTGGGCTATAGTATCAAAAAGCTGTCGGCAAGTGGCAAATAATTCCCGTCCCGCTTCCGTTAGATATAAGCGCTTACCCACCTGCTCAAATAATGGCAACCCTACTGATTTTGTGAGTTGCTTGATCTGCATGGAGACGGTGGGTTGGGTAAGAAACAATTCCTCAGCAGCACGAGTAAAGCTACCGTGCCGTGCCGCCGCCTCAAACACCTTTAACTGGTGTAGCGTCGCTTGGTTCAAGGGTGATTCTCCTCTAATAGCGATTCAACACATATAAAACTAGTATCACTGAACACTTACAAATGATGCCGTGTTGCTCATACAAAGTTATGAGCTTTTATATAGACAATACTCTATGAACGCTATTCAAATAAAGTACTTTTATTTATGGAGTTGACCAGTTATTATCAGAACAACAAGCAAAGCGTAAGATGCCTTCCAGCTAAAGATGAATGTTGAAGACTGAATACTGAATGAAGATTGCCGACAATTTATCACTCATAATTCATGACTCATCATTCATCATTCCATACTTCTTCTGTAACTTTTGCAGGTAGCTTGGCTAAATCTGGCAACCTCATAACCTCTAATTCAGCAACTTGTTCCTTCGCATTCATCGGGAAATTTAACGGTTGACGTTCTTCTACCCAGCAACTTGCTACAGGCAAGGTTTGTTCTAATTCATCTAGTGGTCGAGGAATTACCATCACCGCGTTCAATTCCCCAATCCGTTCTGCCTCGTACATCCCCGCTTCTACTGCTACTGCAACATTTGCCACCGAGCCGCGAATAATGGCTGTACACAAACCTGCACCTATTTTTTCATAGGCTGATAATTGCACGTCAGCAGCTTTCAGCATAGCATCACAAGCTCCTACCATGGCCGGAAAGCCCCGTGTTTCTACTAAACCAATTGCTAAGTTACTCAAACGGCTATAACTACCTTCCTCCATATATTTACTGAGGCGGTTAGTAATTGGTAGCACTATATCTAAGTTAGGATAAGGCCGGGGAATCACCAAGCTAGAAATTAATTGACCAAACTGCTCAGCAGTTTGCACACCAGATTCGACAGCCAGGCGGACATCAGCAATGCCACCCCGAACAATTGCTGTACAATGGCCGCTACCAATTTTTTCATAGCCTACTAGGTGAACCCCTGCCGATTTCAGCATCATGTCCGCTGTACCAACTATGGCTGGAAAGCTAGCAGTGGATACTAAACCCAAGGCAGTGTCTCTGAGGTCGTCTTGACGACGCGATGACTGAGTTTGCATGTGAATTTTCCCAAGTTACTCACAGAAAGGATGAAGGATAAAGGCTGAAGGATGAAAAAATATGAAAATTAAAGCGCCTGCATTGAACTGTAGGGTTAATTTCATATTTCATACTTCACTCTTCATACATCAGATCACAACTTACAATTAACACTTACTCAGACTGATCGTCAGAGATTGGCTGATTTAAGGCTTGCCTATGGGGAAATAATGTGCCTAATAGTCTCTGTATGCTTCCTTGTCCATAAATTTGAGTGCCAAAACTATTATTGGATGATTCTGTGGCAGGCTGACTCGATTGTGTAGGCTCCTCCACGGCTGACTCCAAGTTAGAATTAGTTCCGTTGGTGTTTTCCTGCACAGCAGATTGGCTTTGTGCTGTTGGCGAAGATTCAGCAGGGGAAACAGATTGGTGTTTAAATTCCAAAAAAGCCGATGCTGAGAGACTAGTGGAGGAAATCACCTTGTCTTGTTGACTCTGCTTTTGGGAAGTTGTAGAAGCAGCATCACTCTTGGATGGTTCCAGTTGTTTTTGCTGATAAATCTGCCGACTGGTGTCACCCAAAATTGAGCCAGCTGGAACTACTACTCCAGGTTCAACCGAACAATTGAAAAGTGTTGTTGCTGAACCAATACAAGCGTTTTCACCAATTTTACCTTTGCCAACCATCAAAAAGCCGGCTCCCAAGTTGGCTCCTGCTGCTACTTCTAGAGTTCCTTCAGTCACCTGGAGAATTGACCCCATACCAATACAGACACCTGGGCCGATGATTATTTTGCTGTTTGCAGCCGCTTGGAGTATCACCCCTGGTGCTAGTACCGCACTCGGATCAATAGTCACCTCGCCACTAATATAAGGTTCAAAGCTGTTGAGTAGGCGCAGTGGCGGCACAGACATGAAATTTTAACCTCGGAAGCCGGAAGAAATTTAGAAAGTTAAGAGTGAGGAGTGAGTAGTTAGGAGTTGGAAGTGAGGAGTTGTAAGTGAGGAGTGGGAACACAGGAGTTTTAATTTAGAGTTTATTCCTAACTACTAACTCATAACTCCTAACTCCTAACTCATAACTCCTAACTCATAACTCATAACTCATAACTCCTAACTCTCAACTTTTTACGGACGTTGGATAATTGTTTCCAAAACTCGACGCTTAGCTTTGGGGTCAATACCAATCAATCGTACATATTCTCCTTCGTATTCCCCAAGGTATGCTTCCACGGCTTTGATCGCTTCTGTTTCTGAGTTAGCCTGAATTTGACCAGTACTAGTCCAAGAACCTGTACGGAAGCGTCGTTGGTCTACGTGTTCAATACTAATTTTATGCCCACCAGCCAGTAATTGCCGCACTTGGTCTACTACTTCAGAACTCAAGCGGGTACTGGTAGCTGTTGCAGATGAGGCACTAGAGGTGCTAGAGGTACTAGCAGTACTACTATATGATGATTTTTGGCTACCAGATGCAGCTACTTGACCATTGGGTCTTTGAATAATGCTTTCCAATACCCGGCGTTTAGCTTTGGGGTCAATGCCAATTAAACGTACATACTCGCCTTGATGATTGCTGATACAGTCTTCTAAAGCTGCAATTACTTCATTTGTGGAATTAGAGTTAATTGGCGCACAACTTTGCCAAGAACCAGTACGGAAGCGACGCTCATCTACATGTTCTGTGCCAATTTTGTAACCACCTGCCAACAATTGGCGGATTTGCTCTACAGTTTCACTATTGATTTTGCCATTGCCAGAGCCGTTACCATTGCTACTGTTGTTGTAGCTGCTATTACCACGACTAGCTGGCGCTTTAAAGCTGGCAGTTCCATTAACTGCACCATCTGGACGTTGGATAATGGTTTCTAACACGCGCCGTCTACCATTGGGATCAATGCCAAACAAACGGACATACTCGCCGTCGTGGTCTCTTAGACAACTTTCTAAAGCTGCGATCGCTTCCCCTACCGATCTGGCTTCCAGTGGCTTACAACTTGTCCACGAACCTGTACGGAACCTTCTCGCGTCTACGTGTTCCGTACCAATTTTATACCCTTGCTCTAACAGATAGCGCACCTGTTCTACGGTTTCTGCACCCAAGCTATTGCTCGACACTTCACTACTCCTTTCCAGCTCTAAAACAGTAATACCATTACTACTTGTATAAGATTTAGCATTCTCATCTCGAATGGGTGCAATACATTTGCTATCCGCAGCACAGCGGTAACCTGCTCGTAGTGCCTGATTAATCCCAACCACATGATGGGCGAATTGCTCGTCTTGCTCTTGCACATCTGGCAAGCGATCGGCTTGCTGTTGGCTTGTAATTATCGCTCCCGAAGGCACATACTTACCTGGGGGAATTTCTACGTCTTGAATCAAAGCGTGCATCATCACGATGCAACCTGCACCCACCCTGGCATTAAACACCGTGGAGCGAAAGCCAATGAAGGAATTATCCCCTACATATGCTGGCCCATGAATCAGGGCCATGTGAGTAATGGAAGCATTTTCGCCGATCCATACCGAGTAATTATCGCCATCATCGCCAATTACTCGGCCTTGCTCCAACCCATGAATTACTACACCATCTTGAATATTGGTGTTTTCACCTATATAAAAAGGTGTGCCTTCATCCGCTCTAATCGAAGTCCCCGGAGCTACGATTACATTTGCACCTATCCGCACGTCTCCAATGATATTGGAAAACGAATGTACAAATGTGCTTTCATGGATTTTTGGCTCAGCTAAATTCCTTGACCACGGGGTTGGGGGTGCCGCCGTGCTGCGGACTGCCATTGCGAGATTCCTCCTCTATCGTCATTTGTCAAAAGTCCTTTGTCATTTGTCATTTGTCTTCAGCTAACACCAATGACTAATGACTAATGACTAATGACTATCTATACTGGTCTTTTTTGCTGTAAATCAGGCGATCTTCCAAATGAATGGTATCAATGATCGCCACCACCGCTGCATCTAACGGACGTTGTTCATTGCCAAGAATCTGACGAGCGGCACTGCCACGACTGACAAGTACCCACTCATCTACTCCTGCACCTACACTATCTGCTGCTACCTCGTATTTTGGCAGGAAATTTCCTTCTTCATCTACTAATTGCAACAAAAGTAGTTTCACGCCTCTAAGGCTTGGCTCTTTTTGCGTGCTAACTACTGTGCCACGAACTTTGGCAATTTGCATTACAAATTATGGTCTTCTACCGCCGAAGGGACGAATCGCATTCACGTTTTCCCGGAACTGCTCTACATCTTCTGTATAACGAATTGGGAGGACATACTCCAAGTTTTCATGAGGACGAGCAATAATGTGAGTAGACAGCACTTGTCCGCCATTCACCCGCTTGACTGATTCAACTCCTGCTGCCACAGAAGCTTGCACTTCGGAAACGTCCCCCCGCACAATCACTGTAACCCGACCGCTACCGATTTTTTCGTAGCCTACCAAGGTGACACGAGCAGCTTTTACCATCGCATCAGCCGCTTCCACTACCGCTGGAAAGCCTAGCGTTTCTACCATTCCCACTGCGATTGACATTAGTTCTAACCCTTAAATTGATGTTTCTAGACTTGGATGAAAGTGATAGCTTCAAGTAGGCAACCCGTTAATTACTTTGTTTAATTCAGCTTTTAGGTGCGGAACTGCTCCACAGCTTCGGTGTAACGAATCGGCAAGACGTACTCCAGGTTTTCGTGTGGGCGAGCAATGATGTGAGTGGATACCACTTCACCTCCATTGACTCTTCTGGCAGCTTCAATTCCCGCTGCAACTGAAGCTTGCACCTCAGATACATCTCCTCGGACAATTACGGTTACCCGCGCACTACCAATTTTTTCATATCCTACCAAAGTTACACGCGCAGCTTTCACCATCGCATCAGCAGCTTCTACAACTGCCGGAAAGCCCTTAGTTTCAATCATTCCAACTGCAATTGGCATCGCAGAACTCCTAAAAAAATTAATCCAATCAGTACTGTTGTTTGAAAATTTTGACGGGTAGGCTCATCTTGAGCTACAAAAACACTTCCAAACTAAGCATAGGAAAGCTTGGCGTTCCTGGCAACATAAATTACTATAATAGTTTATGATAAAATAGTTTTAAAAAACTTAACAAAAGTTCATACCAGGGTTCTGCTCTATCAAAGTTCACTGAATCCTAGAGCAGTCACTTATGCTTTATAATTTTTTTATTACATTTACAAATCAATATTCATAGCCAAAGCCAATTCTGTCTGTAATGAAAGAAATTTGGGCTGCATATCTTGCTGTCTCTATGTTTCTTCAATCTTGTTCTCTGAACAAAGACTAGGTGAAAAATACATAAGTTTATTAAATGTATTGTATAAACTTCTCTACTACCAAGTAGAAATATAAATTTACTTACATACTTAATATAAGTAAAGTAAATGCTATTGTCTATGTAACGTTATATTGAATTAAAGATTAATAGATAAGCTCAAGTAAAAATGCTTATTCAACTTTTAGTGAAAAAATATTTAAAAAGACCTAGATTCTAAGAAGGTTGATTTTTTAATCAAAATTGTTTTAAAGGCTGTGAAAAAAAATCTCTCACTGAGTCGTCAAGGGAAAACTAAATGAATCAATTTCTATTTTTAACAAGTTGGTGGGTGCCTTTTTATAGCTTGATAGGCGCACTTTTAACCTTGCCGTGGGGAATAGGAATAATTCGGCGTACAGGGCCAAGACCCGCGGCATACGTCAACTTGTTAACAACTTTCTTAGCTTTTGCCCATAGTCTGTTTGTATTTAAAGATATATGGAATATAGAATCGGTAAATTTGGTGCTTACCTGGTTTAAAGCTGCTGATTTAGACTTATCCATTAGCTTGGAACTCTCGCCAGTTAGTATTGGGGCAACAGTTTTAATTACAGGTTTAAGTCTGCTAGCACAAATTTATGCTCTAGGTTACATGGAAAAGGACTGGTCGTTAGCCCGTTTTTTCGCGCTGTTTGGATTTTTTGAAGCAGCGCTAACTGGCTTGGCAATCAGTGACTCCTTGTTTCTCAGCTATGCCGTTTTGGAAGTTCTGACCCTTTCCACTTACTTATTGGTGGGATTCTGGTATGCTCAACCGCTAGTAGTGACAGCCGCGCGTGATGCCTTTTTAACCAAGCGGGTGGGAGACTTATTACTGCTAATGGGTGTAGTGACACTTTCCACCATGGCAGGCAGTTTAAACTTTTCTGATTTATATGAATGGGCACAAACGGCTGAATTAAGCCCAGTCACATCCACATTATTAGGGTTAGCATTGATTGCTGGGCCTGCGGGTAAATGTGCCCAATTCCCTCTACACCTGTGGTTAGATGAAGCCATGGAAGGGCCTAACCCGGCTTCAGTTCTGCGAAACTCATTGGTAGTTGCTGGTGGAGCATATGTACTATATAAATTGCAACCAGTATTAGCACTATCGCCAGTGGCGTTGAATGCCTTAGTCATCATGGGTACAGTGACAGCGATTGGTGCAACATTAGTATCCATAGCTCAGATTGACATTAAGCGATCGCTATCTCATTCCACTAGTGCATACATGGGATTAGTATTTTTGGCAGTGGGTTTACAGCAAGGCGGTGTAGCCTTGATGCTACTGTTAACCCATGCGATCGCTAAAGCATTATTATTCATGAGTTCTGGATCAGTAATTTATACTACCAGTACACAAGACCTCACAGAAATGGGCGGTTTGTGGTCGCGGATGCCAGCCACCACCACCGCCTTTGTTGTCGGTTCAGCCGGGATGGTGACACTGCTACCACTAGGAAGCTTCTGGGCAATGCTGTCATGGGCTGACGGTTTTGTCGATGTTAACCCTTGGGTGATTGGCGTTTTAGTATTAGTCAATGGCTTAACAGCATTGAACTTAACCAGAGTCTTCAGATTAATCTTTTGGGGTGCGCCGCAACAAAAGACCCGCCGCGCCCCAGAAGTTGGTTGGCAAATGGCATTGCCAATGGTGACCTTGACCGTACTAACTCTACTAGTACCTTTGATGCTACAGCAATGGTATTTGTTACCCGATTGGAACAGTGTGAATTGGTACGTAGTTTTCGCATTGCTCGCTTCTACTTTAACTGGATTAGTTACAGGCTCTACAATTTATTTGCACAAAGCTTGGTCAAGATCCAGAATCCTGGCTTGGAGATTTTTACAGGACTTATTGGGTTACGATTTTTACATCGACCGCATTTATCGTTTGACCGTGGTGAATGCAGTAGGATTTCTATCTAGGATATCCGCTTGGAGCGATCGCTATTTAGTTGATGGTGTAGTCAACTTGGTTGGGTTTGCGACAATTCTGGGTGGACAAGGTTTAAAGTACAGTATTTCCGGTCAATCCCAAGGATATTTATTGACCATCCTAGCCGTCATCAGCGTGCTAGGTTTCTTCATTAGTTGGTCACTAGGTCTACTGAATAATTTGCCTTTTTAACAGTGGGGAAAGGGAGTTAGGAGCTAGGAGTTGGGAGTTAGGAGTTAAGAGTTATTTCTCCCTCATCTCCCCCCACCCCGTCATCTCCCCCCACCCCGTCATCTCCCCCCACCCCGTCATCTCCCCCCACCCTTACCTGATTCTGTCTATGCTTAGTGCTTTGATTTTAGTACCGTTATTCGGTGCAGCTTTAATCGGTTTTTGGCCTTCTAGCATCAGTGGAAAATTTGCCCGTACATTAGCTTTAGTCTTTGCCAGCATCACATTCCTGTGGTCGGTTGTCATTGCAATTCAGTTCAATCCCACCCAAGCTAGTCAACAGTTTGCTGAGTCCTTATCTTGGATTGATGCCTTGGGCTTAAACTATAACCTAGGGGTAGATGGTTTATCCTTGCCCTTGCTAGTTTTGAATGGACTGTTAACAGGCATTGCCATCTACAGCAGCGATGAATCTCTCCAACGTCCTAAATTTTATTACTCTTTGATACTGCTGTTAAGTGCTGGCGTGACAGGAGCTTTTTTAGCACAGGATTTACTGCTATTTTTCCTGTTTTACGAACTAGAACTGATTCCTCTGTATTTATTGATTGCCATTTGGGGTGGTGCAAGGCGCGGTTATGCCGCTACGAAATTCCTAATTTACACTGCCGTCTCTGGAATCCTAATTCTAGCAAGTTTCCTGGGCATGGTTTGGCTGAGTGGCGGTTCCAACTTTGCACTAGCAAACTTGAACGCCACAACTTTACCTTTGGCGACACAACTTTTACTGCTAGCAGGAATTTTAGTAGGTTTTGGCATAAAGATGCCCTTGGTTCCCTTCCATACTTGGTTGCCAGATGCTCACGTTGAAGCCTCCACACCAATTTCTGTACTGTTGGCTGGCGTGCTGTTGAAGTTGGGAACTTACGGCTTACTGCGGTTTGGCATGAACTTGTTGCCAGAAGCTTGGAGTTATGTGACTCCTTGGTTAGCAATTTGGGCTGTAGTTAGTGTACTGTATGGTGCATCCTGCGCGATCGCCCAAACTGACATGAAAAAAATGGTAGCATACAGTTCCATTGGACACATGGGCTATGTGCTGTTAGCGGCGGCGGCGGCTACACCATTAAGTGTATTGGGTGCTGTCTTGCAAATGATTAGCCACGGCTTGATTTCCGCACTTTTGTTTCTGTTGGTAGGGGTTGTGTATAAAAAAGCTGGCAGCCGAGATTTAGAAGTTCTTCAAGGACTGCTCAACCCAGAACGGGGTATGCCCGTAATTGGTAGCTTGATGGTTTTGGGAGTCATGGCTAGCGCTGGCATACCGGGAATGGTGGGCTTTATTTCCGAATTCATTGTTTTTCGGGGTAGTTTCCCAGTTTTTCCAGTGCAAACCTTGCTGTGCATGATTGGTACAGGTTTAACAGCGGTCTACTTCTTAATTTTGATGAATCGCGCCTTTTTTGGGCGTTTATCTGCACAAGTCACCAACTTACCCCGCGTATATTGGAGCGATCGTCTTCCATCTGTGATCCTAGCTGTGCTGATTATGATCTTCGGCATCCAACCCGCCTGGTTGATACGCTGGACTGAACCCACCATCACAGCAATGTCGAGCGTGCAAAACGTAGTAGCAACGGTGGCTTTAGATAAAGCAAAAGTGACTAGGGACTAGGGGCTGGGGACTGGGGACTGGGTAATGGGTAATGGGTGATGGGTAATGGGTAATGGGTGAGATGTGATGACTAATAGTAAAATCCAATTACCAATTACCAATATCCAATACCCAATCCCCAATATCCAATACCCAATCCCCAATACCCAATCCCCAATACCCAATCCCTACTTTTGGAGAACTGGCAATGGTAACTGTTAGACAAAAGCCCAATTATAACCCTTTAAATGAATATATTGAACGCCTGTTAAACGGAGGAGCATTACTACCAGATAGTCCACAAAACGTATTGGAAGTAGTGGGAATATTGAAAAGCTATGGTGTGGTTTTAGATGCTTACTCCAAAAATCTCATTTACATTGCTGAAAACCAGTTTTTAGTATTTTTCCCATTTTTTAAATATTTTGATGGGAAAATTTCTTTCCCAAAATTACTGAAACATTGGTGGCACGACCGGATTAATTTTGAATACGCCGAATATTGCATGAAAGCCATGCTTTGGCATGGTGGTGGAGGTCTAGATAGTTATTTAGACACAAAAGAATTTCAAGAAAGAGCGCAAGCAGTTATTAAAGCAAAATTTAAGACAAATCCGCTAATCTTGGGACTTAATCAACTATTTCCAGACTTCTTAACCGAACAGTTGCGAGTATCTGCTTATTACAGTGGTTTGGGTCAATTTTGGCGGGTAATGGCTGACATATTCCTCAGTTTATCAGACCGCTATGATCGAGGCGAAATCAAATCAATTCCTCAAGTTGTAGACCATATCAAAGCTGGGTTAGTGGCGGATGCATTAAAGCCAATTACCTATGCTGTGAAAATCCGAGATCAAGTCTATGACATCATTCCTAAAACTATTGGTTTAACTTTCCTAGCAGATACAGCAATACCTTATGTAGAAGCAGTGTTTTTCCGGGGGACTCCTTTCCACGGCACAGTTTCATACAATGCCCAAGCATATCAAATTTCCCCAGATCAAGCTCGATTTCAATATGGCGCACTGTATGCCGATCCTTTACCCATTGGTGGCGCTGGTATACCTCCCACCTTGCTAATGCAAGATATGCGTCATTATCTTCCAGAGTATTTGCACGAAGTTTATCGTCGCAGTTTGCGGGGTGAAGATGATTTGCGGATACAAATTTGTATCACTTTCCAGAAATCTATGTTTTGTGTGACAACAGCAGCGATTTTAGGACTAATGCCATATCCTGCGGATACACAAGAACCATCAGAACAACAGGCGAATCGAGTTTATTTAGAAAAGTGGATGGAACGGTTAAAAACTTCGCGGTTGCTGGATGTGAATCAATAGGTAAAAGGGACTGGGGATTAGGGATTGGGGATTGGGAATTGGGGATTGGGGATTGGGGATTGGGGATTGGTAATTGGTAATTGGTAATTGGTAATTGGTAATTGGATTTTACTATTACCCACTACCCACTACCCATTACCCATTACCCATTACCCAGTCCCCAGTACCCAGTACCGGAGCGGCGTTCCTCCTGCCACCAACCTTCGGTATAGTGGGGGACTCCAACGCTCGCGCTTCTCGCGCTTCGCTACGCTAACGCCGCGACCAGTTGAATTGATAATTGTTTGTTGCTGACTGTTAATAGTTAACAGTCAGCAACAAACAATTAGGATGTGATACTTTTTTATTTATTAAATATTGACTAAAAGACATAATTATGCTGTGGGATCAACACCTCAAGAGCGCAACTGAGCAGCCAAACGTTCAGCGCGTTGGCGTTCTTGTTCAGCCCGTTGGCTTTCCTGATCAGCGCGTTGACGTTCTTGTTCGGCTCTTTCATCGCCAGTCAACAATAAATTGCCTTGCAAATCCCACCAGCGCAACCAGGGTAATTCTACATTTTGATATTCTCCTTGCCAAATGCCTAGCTCAACTCCCATAGGTGCGATAGGATAATGCCCGCGCTCATTTGCTGCTAATAACTGATATTGTCCTCCAATAAATTCATATACTTCTACAGTTGCTTTCTTAACTTCATAAATACCGTAGAAGGGAGGACGAATCACTTGCTCATAAATCCAAAATTTGCCTTTCCAAGGAGTTTTGTCTCTTTCTTCGCTACCATCCCCAGAAACAAATTCTAATACAATCAATGGGGCGATATACTTTCGCCAGTATACATAAGAGCGTCGCGTTTGTCCATCCAGCAAAGGTGGTACATTAGCTGCATAAAACCAATCCGGTGCTTCTGCTACTTTTTCAGGAGGACTCGGTCAAACGCCAGTAAATACCCAAGTCCTGACCAATACAGTATTGACCATCAGGATTTAACTGCTTGAGAACGGGTGTAATCGAGTCAGTCAGTAAGATGCTTTGGGGATGCTCTTGCCAGTTTTTCGCGCCAGTTCGCACAACGGGGGGAACCCCCGCAAGCGACTGGCTTACAAAAGTACCATTAGACTCTGGCAGTTGGGTATGGTCGGGGAAAGGGGTAAGGACAGATGGATCAGTTGCAGAGGTCATAAGGCTACCTTTGCACTCTTTGTAAGGGTTGTTTTTTAGTTTAACAAGCGATCGCTCATTACTCGCCAAGCAACGCCTTTCACAAAGTCAGAGACTAGCTGCTACATCTGGATATTGAAAAATAAGCAAAGCTAATAACAGCTATTACCATAACAAAACTTAAAAGACTTGATTAACTTTTGTAAAGCAGTGTAAATTACTATCACAGGCAAAAACAAACACGCCTGATACATACATAACAACCGCACTCATAAAGCCATGACAGCAACCTTACAACAGCGCCAAAGCGCCAACGTATGGGAGCAGTTCTGCAACTGGATCACCAGCACCAACAACCGCCTCTACATCGGCTGGTTCGGCGTACTGATGATCCCCACCTTGCTAGCTGCAACCACCTGCTTCATCATCGCCTTCATCGCCGCACCTCCAGTAGACATCGACGGAATCCGCGAACCAGTAGCAGGTTCCCTACTGTATGGAAACAACATCATCTCCGGAGCAGTAGTACCTTCCTCCAACGCAATTGGTTTACACTTCTACCCAATTTGGGAAGCAGCATCTCTTGATGAATGGTTGTACAACGGTGGCCCTTACCAATTGGTAATCTTCCACTTCCTGACCGGCGTATTCTGCTACCTAGGTCGTGAATGGGAACTGTCCTACCGCTTAGGAATGCGTCCTTGGATTTGCCTAGCATTCTCCGCACCCGTAGCAGCAGCAACCGCAGTATTCTTGATTTACCCAATCGGACAAGGTTCCTTCTCTGATGGTATGCCCTTGGGTATCTCCGGAACCTTCAACTTCATGATCGTATTCCAAGCAGAACACAACATCCTCATGCACCCCTTCCACATGTTGGGAGTAGCAGGTGTATTCGGTGGAAGTTTATTCTCTGCAATGCACGGTTCTTTGGTAACCTCTTCCTTGGTTCGTGAAACCACCGAAAACGAATCCCAAAACTACGGATACAAATTCGGTCAAGAAGAAGAAACCTACAACATCGTAGCTGCTCACGGTTACTTCGGTCGCCTAATCTTCCAATACGCATCCTTCAACAACAGCCGCAGCTTGCACTTCTTCTTGGCAGCTTGGCCTGTAATCGGAATCTGGTTCACCGCACTGGGTGTAAGCACAATGGCGTTCAACTTGAACGGCTTCAACTTCAACCAGTCTGTGATTGATTCCCAAGGTCGCGTCATCAACACCTGGGCTGATATCATCAACCGCGCTAACTTGGGTATGGAAGTAATGCACGAGCGTAATGCTCACAACTTCCCCTTAGACTTGGCTGCTGGTGATGTTGCTCCTGTTGCTATCAGCGCTCCTGCTATCAACGGTTAATTCTTAGCCACGTCGAATAAAACGAAAAGCGCTCTCCCAGTGGGGGGGCGCTTTTTGCATTGGCTGTTCGATTGTTACTCAAACTTGATCCTGACTTTTCACGTTATGTGGAAAACTTGACTTGAAACCTAACCCCCTAAACCAACTGGGGCGTATAGTGATATCTATTCATTGGCAGCAACTTTGTATGAACTTTTGACCGGAAAAACGCCAGTTAGTGCGCTGAAACGTAAAGTGGACAACGCTATTTTAGTGGAACCGAAAAAACTTGAGGGGGCGACAAAGAAGCTAAAGTGGTTGGTGTATAAGCATCATAGCCATCAAACCCTGGTGATAAAATGGTTGCTTATTGCGAACGGCGGCCATCATTTCCCGAACTAATTCCTGACACTCATTCAAAGAGACTATCCAATTTTGCCCGTATAAACCTATCCAAAAAGCACTATGTCTTCTTGTGGTTCTTTTTGGTTCGTTAGGACGACAAATATAAGATTGTTTTCTGGTAAATTGAGTTTTTTGACCTTGTAACCATGCAGAAGTCATTGCGAAGGCAATCAATAAAATTAGGCGTATAAGTCTATCTGAATTTGCTTGAGAACCTTCTAAATTATAGCCTCCTGTTTTACAATCACGGAACATAGCTTCAATCCCAAAACGTTGACGATATATTTTTACCGCTGTTGATACATCTGGAAGATTAGTAGATAAATACCAAGGTGATGTTTCTTGTTTACCACGATATTTTCGTTTCCAATAGACTGCTAAATTACAACGACCAAAACCTTTATTTTGTGTAAGATTAACCTGTTGATAAAATCTCCGTTCTCCAGGATAAAGGGGAATTTTACTTAGAGGCCGAAATTTATGTCTTTTTTCTCGAAATGTAGTGTCCTTTTTTTGTCGGAAGACAAAGTTAAAACCTTGACGGTGTAACCAATTACCTAATTCCACACCATGAAATTCTCTATCGCCAATAATGACTAATTGATAATGTTTCAATAACCTGATTACTGGGCGTAATACTTTCTGTTGTTCTGGGAAATTACTGCAACCTTCTTTATCAAGAAGACACCAAAATATTGGTAATGCCCTTTTTTGATAAATCACACTCACCATGAGAATATTATTGTCTTTCCATTGGGTTCTATCCAAAGCAATAATCAATTGTGACTGAGGTTTAAATAAGCGTGATAAAATTTCTTCAATGATGGGAAACCATAATAGCACCACACTCAACTTATTCGATTTCAGAAATCTTTGTCAATGACGACGACGGCTATTGTGTTGTATTGGTAAAGGTAGAGTAGCGGCTAATTTTTCTATTTTTACTTGCTTCTGGCTTTGTAGCAGCCATACCAACATTTTTAGGGTAATTAATTGTGTCTTACTCAGGTACTTTTCTAAAATTTCTTGATAGAATTGGGGCAGTATTTATTTGTTTGGTCTTGTTAATTTGACGAGACCATTCTTTTTTACCATCAAACTGCCCCTTCTTCGTAGCTGTCTAATAACTGCACAGTCTTGTCAATAAGAACCGTTTTTTTGATAGGGTATCTTACTCGAATGCCTCTTCCTGTAATACTTTGACTCTTCTTGTCGCCCCCTCAACTAGGACACTTTGTCTTTAACGCAAAACCATAGCTTGCTCAAGTTCCAAAAGCTAACTAGAAGAATATTTTATAGCTGTTGTAAGTGTTGGAAGCGATCGCACTTAATAACCCCATTCCAAAATATTAAGCTTCTGGTTCAATGCCAAGCGATCGCAATTGTGCAGTCAAGCGATCGGCTCTTTGGCGTTCTTGTTCAGCCCGTTGGCGTTCTTGTTCAGCTCTTTCCTCACCAGTCAACAATAAATTACCTTGCAAATCCCACCAACGCAGCCAAGGTAATTCCATATTCTGATATTGTCCCTGCCAAATGCCTAATTCGACTCCTAAAGGAGCTATAGAATAATGTCCGCGTTCATTTGCTGCTAAGAGTTGATATTGTCCTTCAATTAGGTGATAAACTTCCACACTGGCTTTACTCACTTCATAAATGCCATAAAAAGCTGGATGAATCACCTGCTCATAAATCCAAAATTTACCTTTCCAAGGAGTTTTGTCTCGTTCCTCTGCACCATTACCAGAGACGAATTCTAATACAATCAATGGGGCGATGAACTCTTGCCACAGTACATAAGACCTGCGTGTTTGCCCATCGAGCAAGGGCGGTACATTTGGTACATAGAACCAGTCTGGTGCTTCTGCACCTTTTTCCGGTGGTTCAGTCATGCGCCAATAAATACCACTATCTTGACCAATACAGTATTGCCCATCAGGATGGCGTTTTTCCAATACTGGTTTAATCGAGTCTGTTAGTAAGATGCTTTGGGGATGTTCCTGAAAGTTTTTCACAAAAGTACCATCAGACTCCGGTAGCTGCGTGTGGTCTGGGAAAGGAGTAAGGTCAGTACTTGGGTTGGTTGCAGAGGTCATAAGATTACCTTTGCACTGGGTAAGGGTTGTTTTTTAGTTTAGCAAGCTTAGACATGGTAATGTCTGGGCAGCTTGAAGTTATAGACTTATGCTTCTGGTTCAACGCCGAGCGATCGCAATTGTGCTGCTAAACGTTCAGCTCGTTGGCGTTCTTGTTCTGCTCTTTCTTCACCAGTTAACAACAAATTACCTTGCAAATCCCACCAACGCAACCAAGGTAATTCCATATTTTGATATTCTCCCTGCCAAATACCTAACTCAACTTCTAAAGGAGCTATGGAATAATGTCCGCGTTCATTTGCTGTTAATAACTGATACTTTCCTTCAATGAGATGATAAACTTCTACACTGGCTTTATTCACTTCATAAATGCCGTAGAAGGGAGGACGTATCACTTGCTCATAAATCCAAAATTTTCCTTTCCACGGAGTTTTATCTCGCTCCTCACTACCATCTCCAGAAGCAAATTCTAATACAATCAGTGGGGCAATAAATTCTCGCCACAGCACATAAGACCTGCGTGTTTGTCCATCGAGCATGGGTGGTACATTTCCAACATAAAACCAGTCTGGTGCTGCTGCACCTTTTTCTGGCGGGTCAGTCATGCGCCAATAGATACCGCTATCTTGACCTATACAGTATTGCCCATCAGGATGAAGTTTTTGCAATATCGGTTTAATTGAGTCTGTTATGAGAATGCTTTGGGGATGTTCCTGAAAGTTTTTCACAAAGGTACCATCAGACTCCGGTAGCTGCGTGTGGTCTGGGAAAGGAGTGAGGTCAGTACTTGGGTTGGTTGCAGAGGTCATAAGATTACCTTTGCACTGGATAAGGGTTGTTTTTTAGTTTAACTTGTCAAAGGAAGAGAAAGGCGATCGCTAAATATTCTCCACCCATAAAATATTACTTGCGTAAGCACTACTTTGCAGCGTGTTGTAGAATTTTGCTTCTGCTGTCACCATCTGGCATTGTTGCGTAATAGCCAAAGCTAGGTAAAAACAATCATACACACTTCGCCCTAGAGCGATCGTGATTATTAACAGCAGTTTCTAATAAAGGTTCTGATGGGTAAATTTGCAACCTCTTCTTGAGCCATAACAACAGCTTTTAGAAATAAGAGGGGTGATCATAGATTGGATATTAACAGTCTTGTTGATATTGGATCTTTTGTAGACCTTTAATTATTCTTGGAGGAACTTCATTTTGAGCTACAGGGTATCCGTGATAGCCATCTGCATTGTCCGGTTGAAATTCATAAAATTTTTCACTGTAGTATCCATAAATCTGTTTACCGCTTACAATACCTTTATCTAAAACTAATTGTGCAACTTCATCGCTCAAATCCATAATAGTACCCCAACCATTTGGTGGAGAATGTTTAGGACTGGGTACATAACGAGGACGTAGTTTTTGAGCCTGACTTACATGAAATAAGTTAGGAATTAGTGAGTTTTGATATATTTCGCCGTCTTGGCTGTATCTTACCTGAAGATGTTCGCTAGAGAATTCAGGTGCATCCTCTAAGCTAATTACAGTTCCTTTCAGATAGGCTGCTCCTGCTAATGAACTACCAGTAACGTCTTGATTATTTAAGTGACATTCATGATAAACCAATGTATGGTCTAAAGTCCTATCTATGAAAGGGCCTTTAGTCATGATTTCAACAAATAACTTAGCATCTCTTCTATTAGCAGAACACAATTTTTCATACACCCAATCCTTAACTGTAAAGTCAATGCTTAGTTTACAGCTAGAAAAACTACTATGTACCTGAATTCTGTCCTTACCTCTAATAGGTTCTAATTCCTCAATTATTTTTACTAGCATCCCCATAAGGGTATCAGCTTCATATTTATCCTTGGCCTGGACGATAAAGGAAAGTTCGTTAATTAAAAAGTGCATTTACAGCAGCTCAAACAAGTCTTTTTCTGCTTGGTCAAAGAAGCCGTCTGGCCATTCATCAATTCTTCCATCAGCATCGATGTGAGGTGAAACTACCTCAGTAAAAGCTTGTCCTTGTTGTTCTTTACGCTGAAAGTAGTGCAACTGCACATCCTCTGGCTTCAGTTTACCGCCATGAACAGCAAGCCTGATTCCGTTTAAAATGTGGTCGCTATGAGTTTCTATTACTACTTGAACGCCGCAACTAGCTGCTAATGCTAAGAACTCACCTATTTTAGATTGCCCTTTGGGATGAAGATGAGCCTCTGGATTTTCAACTAGGATTATAGTATCATGTTTTGATGCAAGCACTGCAACAATAATTGGCAAAGTATAGGTAATGCCAAATCCAACATTGGTAGCACGGTAAAACTTACTATCACCGTAGAAGTATCGTATATTTACCAGATCCATATCTGAATTTGGTTTAATATTGATGCGCGTACCTGGGCTAATTTCTCCCATCCATGCTTCAACTTGATCAATTAGAGCCAGTGATGGGGTTTCTGGGTCGTAGTATTGTGGCACTGAACTTTTTACATTAGGATGACTCAACTGGGTGTGAAAAATATCTGTTTTTGCATTAGCTGCTAGAAAATGTACAGTATATTCACATTTATCACCGAGTGCTTTGCCTATTTGAACTTTATCATATGACATTTTGTTAAAGTTTCTTGGCCCTATACGCTCTGCCTCAATGTAATGAAATTCTTGATTAAATAAACTCAATTGATAAATACTATCCTCTACGGGTGCTGAATCCAGAGTTAAAAAATTAGTTCCTATATCTTCTTCTTGATTTTCTATATCTTCTTCATATTTAAATTTCCAAGTGCCTTTTATACCATTTTGCCAAATAATTTCAAACCCTGTATAGTCCTGCTTATAGGCCCCTTCAAAAATAGCATCTTTTGCTGTACCGATATTAATTAAATCTCCGTTAAGTACTAAGCCTTTTTGCGCTAGTAAGCCTTTTTTATGAGATTGGCGTAGCAAAAGCAATGCCTGTAAAACAGAAGATTTTCCGGTGCTATTTAGACCAGATAGAAGTGTAAGTGGTTTAAATGAAAGTGTTTGATTTTTAAAAGGTTTAAAATTCGTCAGTGTGAGTGAGTCAATCATAAAGTACTTGTTGAGTTATTCCTTCTATAATCTTAAATCTATACTGAACTTTATCAGTAGCTTGAGATATAGATTCTAAAAAATTATGGTCTTCATCTATATAATTTTTAAATATATTTATTAAATTATATTTTTTATTTGTCAAAATTTGTATTTGCTCATCATTCAGCTTACTTAAAGTTACTGACCAAGCTTCAAATAAAGCTTTATTTACAGGAAATTTTTTTCTCTGAAAATTAGATATTTTCCGAAATGCATTATTACCAAAAATATTTGATGCAGCAATCATAGTTCTTTTAAAATTATTCTCAATATTATTTAACTCTACTTCAGCGAGTTTATTTGTCTTAGATAGAGCTTTAGTTAAAAAAGTATCTCTATTTTCTGCATATTGTTGGTAAGGAGTTAAAGTAAAAGCTAAAAAACCAAGTATAAATTCCCGATCATCCATACGCATTTTGCGACGATCCCCAAGTTGAACTAGTTGCTTAAACTCTGAAGATGCAGCAAGTTTAGTCAAAAATTTTGTCCCTTTACCAGGATTAAGCGCATGGCGTAATTCTTGAGGAGATAAAGCTAGTCCTCCTGTATTAATACGTTTGAAAATATTATATTTAATTTCTGGAGGTGTTCCTTTTTCAATCAAATATACTGTAAGTTGAGTTTCTTCAAGACGACGTTGATATCTGCGGTCAATTTGAGCGAAAGTTTTACCTTCTAAATTTGTAAGATACTCTAATCCAGATAACTTCAAGCTTTTATCGATAATAAACCGTTTTAGTGCAAATAGACGCTGCAACCCATCTACTACTAACCATTTATCTTCATCAGTTGCATCTATATAAAATGCTGGTATGGGTATACGTATAATAATAGATTCTATCAGCCTACTTTGGGCATCTTCTTTCCAGATATCAGCATGGCGTTGAAAATCAGGTGCTAAATCAAGAGCTTCTTCATTAATTCTTTTTAGCAATAACTCTATTGTAGGTTCTCTAGTTACAATGTTTATTTTATCAGGGTCATATAAAAAAGTAACTTTTTCGTCTTTTTCTTCATAATTCTCTTCTTCATCTAAGGTTTCCTCATCAGTTAATTCTAAGTTGTAGTTATTCAAGCCTGTCACAGCAATTACTCCTTGGTATTAATACCTATTAATTAATTTATTAGTGGTGATTGGTGTTACTACATTAGCAAATAAAGCTTTTGAACTGGGGTACTTTAATCTTACTATCTCCCCAAATGATAGAGACGCGAAATTTCGCGCCTCTATGTAGCTAATCTATTACTTGTTTACTTCGCTAACACCAAATCAACTGGTGCAACCCCGGCTAGATCCAAAATTGGGGCTATCAAATCTTCGCGCTTCACCGCCATCATGTGGACACCATGACATAATTGCCGGGCAATTTGCACTTGTTCGGCTGCAATTTTCATGCCTTCCTCAAGCGGGTTTTTAGCTTTTGCCAATCTATCAATAATGTGTTGGGGTATATTGACACCAGGAACGCACTTATTAATAAATTGGGCATTTTTTGCCGATTTCAACAGAAAAATTCCTGCCAAAACTGGTTTATTGTAACCAGCAGCAATTTTATCCATGAACTTTTCTAGCCGCTCAAAATCAGTAATTAATTGACTTTGAAAAAACTGTGCGCCGGCTTCAATTTTACGTTCAAATCGACTTTGCAAACCTGACCAACTAGCACATTGGGGATCTACTGCTGCACCAACAAATAAATCTAGCGCCCCATCGGTTAAAGGTTTATCGTTGCAATCAAAACCCTGATTCATCTTGCGAATAAGTTGCAACAATCGCACAGCTTCCAAATCAAACACGCCTTTGGCATCTGGATGATCGCCTGCTTTTACCGGGTCGCCAGTCAAAGCTAAAATATTACGCACACCCAAAGCATGAGCGCCCATCAAATCAGCTTGTAAACCGATGCGGTTGCGATCGCGGCAAGCAACTTGACAAATCGGCTCTATGCCATTTTGTAGTAAAATAACAGACGCTATTAAAGAAGACATCCGTAGCACTGCTCGGCTACCATCGGTAATATTGACGGCATGAACCCTCCCCTTAAGGGTCGCCGCCATTTCAAGCATGTGTTCTGGATTACCGCCTTTAGGTGGTGCAACCTCGGCGGTAATTAAAAATTCACCCGCCAAGGCAGCTCTACGGAAGGTATTCAAGTAGGTATGGCTATAGTTATTGTCCATAACATTAATATGTTGGTTCTCTTACAGGGTATAACGAACCACACCTAAAAGAGAATCCTTACACAGGGGCAAGATAGCCTAAAGCTGCTTTTACTTGTGATAGAGTTTGATTAGCGATCGCTTGGGCTTTTTCCCTGCCATCACGCAACACAGACTCTATATATGTTTTATCCTCTGTGATTGCCTGATATTTTTCTTGTATCGGTTTGAGAGCATTAATTGTCGTTTCTGTCAACAATGGTTTGAATTGTCCCCAACCCATATCCTGACATTCAACTGCTACCTCTTCTTTCGTCTTCCCAGACAGCAGTGTATACAGTGTTAATAAATTGTTACACTCTGGACGCTCTGGGTCGTCGAAAGTCAGACCACGAATTGGATCAGTTTTACACCGCTTAATTTTATATTGAATCTGCTCCGGTGTATCTAGCAAATTGATGCGGCTTAACTCAGAAGGATCAGACTTTGACATTTTGCGTGTACCATCAGCCAAACTCATTATCCTGGCTCCTTCCTTGCGGATTAGGGGGTCTGGTAATTTTAGTACAGGTTGGTCTTTAGCAAATAAATGATTAAAGCGAGCCGCAATATCTCGTGTCAATTCCAAATGTTGCTTTTGGTCTTCACCTACTGGTACTTTATCAGCTTGGTAAAGCAAAATATCAGATGTCATCAACACAGGGTAGTCCAGCAAGCCTACACTGACATTTTCTCCTTGTTTGACAGCCTTTTCCTTGAACTGGATCATGTCTTGCAACCAGTTTAAAGGTGTGATGCAATTGAGCAACCAGGTGAGTTCACTGTGGGCAGATACGTGGGATTGCACAAAGATAGTAGAGTGAGTTAAATCCAGACCACAAGCTAAATAAAGAGCAGCAAGGGTGTAGGTATCAGATGCCAACTGTGTTGGATCATGTGGTACTGTAATTGCGTGTAAATCAGCCACGAAAAGGTAATTTTCGTATTCGCTTTGACCTTCTACCCAGTTGCGAATTGCTCCCAAATAGTTGCCTAGATGATAATTGCCCGTTGGTTGAACTCCAGAAAGAACACGCTGCTTGCCCATAAATTTCAATTTAGTTATCTCAATTCTCCACTATGTAAAGTGGCGGTCACAAAACTCATTTAATTTTGACATTTTCCTGGTCAAGTTGCTGTTTTGTCATTAGTTAATGGTCAATAGTCAATAGTCAATAGTCAATAGTCAATAGTGATTCTCCTTGTCCCCCCATCTCCCTCATCTCCCCATCTCCCCCATCCCCCCATCTCCCCATCTCCCCATCTCACAACGGCCATTTGTGTACCTTTCGTTTACAAAACTACACAAAGCTTAAATTCTTGTTAGAGATACTAGCAGTACTCTGAGAATATTAATTAAGTTCCACTCCGGGGTGTCTGCTTATGAAAGCTTTACTACTCTGGCCCATAATGCCCAATTCTTTCTGGTCTTACCAGGAAACACTTGATTTGGCAGGTTTACGCTCTACAAATCCGCCATTGGGTTTAATTACAGTGGCGGCAATGCTGCCAAATGATTGGGAAATCAGATTAGTAGACCGCAATGTCCGCTTGGAGACAGACGAAGACTGGAATTGGTGTGATTTGGTAATCATCTCTGCAATGATTATCCAAAAAGAGGATTTCCGTGAGTTAATTGCTAAAGGGGTAAGATTAGGTAAAAAGGTAGCAGTCGGCGGCCCTTTCCCTACATCAGTACCAGAATTTGCTTTGGAAGCAGGAGCTTCTCATCTAATTTTAGACGAAGGGGAATGTACTATCCCCATGTTCTTGGAAGCTTTAGCACGAGGACAAGAACAAGGAATTTTCCGTGCTACAGAAAAACCAGATGTTACTCAAACTCCCATACCTCGATTCGACTTACTAGATTTAGATGCCTACATGGCTGTCACCGTACAGTTTTCCCGCGGTTGTCCATTTCAATGTGAATTTTGTGACATTATCAACTTATTTGGTCGCAAGCCACGCACAAAAACACCTGAGCAGATGCTAGCGGAATTGGAAGTATTGTATCAAATGGGTTGGTATCGCTATGTGTTTATCGTCGATGACAACTTTATAGGCAACAAACGCAATGCTAAAGTATTGTTGCGAGCATTAATTCCCTGGATGGAAGCACACAATTATCCTTTTCCTTTACTCACAGAAGCTTCGCTGAATTTGGCTGAAGATGATGAATTAATCGAATTGATGGTCAAAGCTGGCTTCACTATAGTATTCATGGGCATTGAAACACCAGACGTGGACAGCCTAGCAGGAATTCACAAAGAACAGAATACCCGTCAGTCCTTAATGGAATCATGCCACAAAATCACACAAGCTGGATTGCAAATTATGTCCGGCTTTATCATTGGTTTTGACAATGAACGTGCTGGTGCTGGGGAACGCATTCAGCAATTTGTAGAAGACACAGGTATTCCGCAAGCGCATCTAAGTTTACTGCACGCATTGCAAAATACAGAAATGTGGAATCGCCTTAAGCAAGAAGGCCGTTTATATGAAGGTATAGCGACAGCTTATCAAGGTTCGTTGATGAACTTTCAACCGACTCGACCTATAGAAGAAATCGTAGCAGAATACATTGATTGTTTCTGGAATCTTTATGAGCCGCTACCTTACTTAAAACGGACTTTTCGCCACTTTATGATGATGAATGCTCAGCGTCCAAAAATCAAGCATCGGCTGACTTGGCATGAAATGCGGTTGTTCTTGATGGTTTGTTGGCGACAGGGTGTAGTTCGCACCACACGTTTTAGTTTTTGGTGGCAATTGATTGCGATCGCTCTACAAAAACCCAGTGTATTCTACGATTATTTTGTCGCTTTAAGTTTAGGCGAACACTTTTTCACTTTCCGCCATCAGGTCAAAGCACGACTAGAAACGAAACTAAAGGAATTTCAGCAACACAAGCAAGCACAAGAAAAAGCAGATTATCAGCTAGAAACTGTTAGTTGATATTTGGGAATGGGGAATGGGGAATGGGGAATAGGGAATGGGGAATTGAGATAGAAATTTCCCCTCATCTCCCCCATCCCCCTCATCTTCCTCATCCCCCCATCCCCTTCAACCTTCCCCTTCCCCTTCAACCTTCCCCTTAAGAAAAAATATTCTATCGCAGCCTAGTTACTCACTTATGCTACATTACTAAAGCTTGGAGTCGGGAAACTCCGGTGAAATTCCGGGACTGTGCCGCAGCTGTCAGGAAATTAACTTGTGAATTTCTGAGTCAGAATGCCGACTCCAGCCGTATCTTCAAGATACACTCATGGTCTACTCTCTGCGTTGCACGGAGAAGGAGTTTTAGTTTTGCTGTCCGGTATCGCCTGTCCTGGCTTGTTTTACGTCACACCTGCTTGCGATGGTATATTATCTCGCATCCGAATACCAGGTGGGATTCTTAATAGTATACAGTGCCGTGCGATCGCAGATATTGCTGACAAGTACGGCGGTGGCTATATCGATGTCACTAATCGAGCCAACTTACAAGTGCGGGAAATTCGCACACAGATAGATACCGCTGTTTTGAAGCACCTCCAAGATTTAGGACTTGGTTCTTTTAATACGAATGTAGACCACATCCGTAACATTATGACCAGCCCCACAGCTGGTATAGATTCTCAAGAATTAATCGACACCCGTCCATTTGTTCAAGACTGGGACAATTACATTGCTACACATCCCCACCTTTGTGGACTACCTGCCAAATTTAGTGTTGGCTTTGATGGTGGTGGGTTAGTGTCAGTATGCGATCGCCCAAATGATATCGCTTTTGCGGCTGTTTTAGTTAACAATCAAGTTTACTTCCGCCTCTATCTCAGTGTGGGTGCGAAGGGAGAACCACCCACTGATATGGGTGTTTTACTGCCACCAGAGGAATGTTTAACAGTGTTGGCAGCTTTGGCTAATGTTTATCTCAATCATATTGATATTACTAGTAGGCGTAAGCCACGTTTAAGAGAATTACTTAATAGTTTAGGTTGTGAAAGTTATCTTCAAGAAGTTGAGGCAAGTCTGCCTTTTTCGCTTTTGCGCTGCGAAATCAGAGATAACCTAACCCCCCAACCCCCTTCCCTACGAGGGAAGGGGGAGCAATTTCCCACTATTGTTACAAAAGAGGGTTTGGGGGTGAAGTCAGATACTCATGCTCAGTTGCATAGAGAAATAGCCTCAAAAAATGAGCAAGTAACATCCTCATCCCCCTCATCTCCCTCATCTCCCCTACATCAATATCAACATATCGGCATTCACCCCCAGCGTCAGCCAGGTTTATTTTACATTGGTGTCGTGTTGCCCCTTGGTCGTCTGGAAAGTGAGCAAATGCTGGGTTTAGCTGATTTGGCAGAAAGCTACAACAGCAGCATCAGGTTAACTCCTTGGCAGAATTTACTTCTCACTGATATTCCCCAGCAATGGGTTGACGATGTGCAAAACAAACTTGCAGTCTTAGGTTTAGATTCTTCCCCAAGTAATATTAAGAGTGCATTAGTTGCCTGTTCTGGCAAGCGTGGTTGCGCTAGTGCTGCTACAGATACCAAGGGTGATGCATTGGCATTAGCAGAGTATCTTGAAAATCGCGTCACTCTAGACCATCCAGTTAATATTCACTTCAGCGGGTGTGAGAAATCCTGTGCCCAGCATAGCAAAAGTGACATAGCCTTACTTGGCATTAACGTAGAACAGGAAAATGGAACTGTGGAAGGCTATCACGTTTATATTGGTGACGGTGATAGAAATCAAAAATTCGGTCGCGAACTCTACCAAGATGTGAGTTTAGCCGAACTACCTGCACTATTAGAGCGAATGTTAAAAGTGTATAAAATAAAACGTAAAAAATGTACTGAATCATTTGGTGAATTTGCCAATCGATATGCGATCGCTCAACTGAAGCAGCTATTCTCTTAAAAGCCCGCAGAACAAGCACAAAAAAGTATTTTCACATTCCCAATTCCCAATTCCCAATTCCCAATGCCCGACTACATCAAAAACGCTAATGAAATATACCGTAATTCCTTTGCCATCATCCGGTCGGAAGCGAACCTGGATATATTACCAGAGGATGTAGCAAAAGTAGCTGTACGCCTCATCCATGCCTGTGGAATGACGGATATTGTCACAGACTTAGGATATTCACCAACGGCAGTATCATCGGGACGGGCAGCATTAGCAGCAGGGGCTACGATTCTATGCGATTGCCGTATGGTTGCCGAAGGCGTGACTAGAAAGCGATTACCAGCAAACAATCAAGTGATTTGCACCCTCAATGAGCCAGAAGTGCCAGAAATGGCTAAAAAGCTTGGTACAACAAGGTCAGCAGCAGCCTTGGAACTATGGCGAATGCCCATAGGGTACGCTTCGCGAACGCATTTAGAAGGGGCAGTGGTAGCAATTGGCAATGCACCCACGGCATTGTTTCGGCTACTGGAAATGCTAGATGAAGGATGCCCCAAACCGGCGGTCATTTTGGGCTTTCCAGTGGGATTTGTGGGGGCAGCAGAGTCAAAAGCCGCCCTCGCAGCAGATAGCAGAAATGTACCATTTTTAACATTACATGGTCGGCGTGGTGGCAGTGCGATCGCCGCCGCCGCAGTTAACGCCTTGGCAACGGAGGAAGAATAAATATGCAAACCAAAGGTCGTCTTTATGGAATTGGTGTAGGGCCAGGCGATCCAGAATTGTTGACTTTAAAGGCATTGCGGCTATTACAAGCTGCACCTGTGGTTGCCTATCAATCAGCAACAGATAAAGAAAGTATAGCGCGGGCGATCGTGTCCCAGTATTTGACTGGCAATCAAATCGAGGTACAGTTTCATTTACCCCGCGCCTTGGAACCAGAAAAGGCACAAGCAATTTACGACAAAGAAGTTGAACCAATTGCCGAACATCTAGCCGCCGGACGGGATGTGGCGGTGTTGTGCGAGGGTGATCCGTTTTTTTACGGTTCATTCATGTATGTTTTTACTAGGTTATCTGAACAGTACCAAACAGAAGTTGTTCCTGGAGTTTCCTCACTGATGGCTTGTCCGGTGGCTTTGGGTGTACCGTTCACCTACTACAACGATATTCTCACCGTGCTACCTGCCCCAATGCCAGCCGAGGAACTGACTACACAACTACTGACAACCGATGCAGCCGCAATTATGAAACTGGGTCGTCATTTTACCAAAGTGCGCGATATCTTGCACCAATTAGGATTAGCATCACGGGCAAAATACATTGAACGAGCAACAATGACACAGCAGCGAATTGTACCGCTTGATGAAGTTGATCCGGCACAAGTTCCCTATTTTGCCATGATTGTTATACCTAGTAAAAATCGGCTGTAGAGTTTTGATAAAAGTTGATATCCCGCACCGCCTATCGTTAGATTCTAATACTCAGGGCATTTCTTTGTGTCATGCTGTCTAGTTCAACATTTCCTTCTTCATACGGGGTGAACATGAGATTATCGCTTAGTGATTTGTGTGCAACCTTTCAGGAGTGTGCGTTCTGGACAAACAGCGTTATTGAAGATAGTCTATCTTCTCGATTAGGCATTCTTGAAGAGACTATTACTGATGTTAATTTAATAAACATTGGGCGAAGACATAGCAATTTTATTCTGACTAAGAAGTTTAGCCGCAGAGAAGAAGGGTCAAAAAGTGGTGCTGACTGGCTATGGTGCATCGGGGAACCAGGTGCTTGGATCTCCTTATTGGTTCAAGCAAAAGTTGTCAATCCAGTTACTTCTACTTGCAAGTATCTTAATTACCGTTCAGGAGAACAACGTCGTCTATTGTTAAATTTTGCACGTCGTTACCGTCTATTTCCTCTCTACTGTATTTATAGCCGAATTACAGATGATCTTTATCCACAAAGTAAATCGTTACCATCTTTATCAAATGTTGACTCTTCAGAATGGGCTTGTGCGTTAATAATTCCTAAATATATTAGAAAACTTGTTGAACAAAACCATAAAAAGCAAATTAAAATTCTGCAATATGGAATTCCGTGGACATATCCCTTCCATTACGCTGCAACAAATTATGATAAAAAACTGGCTAATAGTTTAGCTGAGGCAATAAAAAAAGTACGTGTTGAGTTTGAATCCTCTGGAATGTACTTCAGGTTATTGGATATTAGTTCTTCACACCAGACAAAAAAGCAAGACAGTACGCGAATTAGGTGGGAGAATCCAGATCCATCGCAACTTGTTACACCAAACCTGCCAAATATTGTGCTTCGATTGCTGAAAGGAAAGCTTAATGCTGTGCAATCACCTGTAGCTGGAGTGAGTATTGTATCTTGTGTACCAATTGATACAGCCTTAGAAACATACAAGACTTTACCCATATCAGACGGAGAATTTATTGTACCGAGTAAATTTGACAAAGCTGATAGCCAAATTCAAGTGGAACCACCAAGCACAGCAACTTAATAAACACTAACTTAATTAGACAAGTCTATTATTAAGCTGAATCTTTCATTAGAGAGTATGGTTGAATCAACACCTCCGCCGAAATTCCCAATGAGGAATGCAAACGCCGAATCATTTCTAGCGTTAGCGGTTGCTGGCGATTCAAAACCTCCTCAACCTCTCTACGGCTTCCAATAACAGACTCTAAATCCTGCCAAGACAGCCCACGAGATTCGAGATAATATAAAATTGCCTCAACTGGGTCTGGTGCGGCAATAGGATAATGTTGCTGTTCGTATGCTTCCACCAGCGTCGTTAAAACTTCTAACAGATCGCACTCTGGTGTATTTGGTTCTGCATCAAATAATCTTTCAATTTCATTGAGTGCAGCAAAATAATCAGCTTCGGTTCGGATGGGACGGGCTTTGAGCATATACATTATCTCAAATTGTTGTCGCGTCTACATTATCGTATTCAGAGTGCGTTCCTACAAAGCGGATAAAAATAATCCTGATATCATAACGAATGTGAACAATTAAGCGGTAATCATTGCCTTTGATATTAAAAACAATACGATTATTAGCAATAATACTAGCATTGCGATAAGTACTTTTAATATCGGTTGGACTATTCCATTCTGCACGAGACGCTTCATCATACCAAGCTTTCAGTGGCTGCTCGGAATCTGGATGTATTTCCCAAAATTGCCGTAAAGTGCTACGGGCAATGATTCGCATATCTGTAGCCACCTTTTAAATAATTGATATTAAAGCTAGTCCAATGAGGTAAGATTCTAATAAGCTTAACCTAGGCTATACTAATTACCTATTTGTGATTTTATTTAAAAACTATCAACTTTCTCAAAATAACTATTAAAATCCAAGAAATTTTATGATGACAAAGATTGCACCCGCCATTGTGGTACTGGGTGAAAATAGTGTGGCAGTAGCACGCAAAATAAAAAGTGTCTTACCAGGGGCAACATTATACGGTTTGGCGGGTCGCACTCGTGAGGTTGATGTCAGCTTTACGAATTTTGGTGAGACACTACGCGAGTTATTTGCTGAAGGAACACCGCTAATTGGTATTTGTGCCGCTGGTATTTTAATTAGAACATTAGCTCCGATCATCTGTGATAAACGCACTGAACCACCAGTGATAGCCGTGGCGGAAGATGGTAGTGCTGTTGTCCCTCTGTTGGGTGGACTTAGTGGTGTAAATGATTTGGCACGTCACATCGCCGAGGCACTTAATATTCAAGCTGCAATTACCACCACCGGCGATATCCGTTTTCGCACAGCGTTGTTGTCTCCTCCCTCTGGATATCATTTAGCTAACCCAGACGATGCCAAAACCTTTATCTCAGATTTATTAGCCGGGGCGCAAGTGAAGTTAGAGGGAACAGCATCCTGGTTGAGTAATAGTCAACTACCCATTGACTCTCAAGGAGATTTGACAATCCAAATTACAGAACGTTTGGCAGTTCCAACACCCAAGCGGCTAGTATACCACCCGGCAACTATAGCGATCGCTATCACCAACACCATTGATGTATCTTCAATACAGCAGTTACTAGCTGATGCCGAACTTGCACCCGCATCCGTAGCAGCCATATTTGCACCCCTGACTATTGCTGCAAATCCAGCAATACACGCCGTTGCTGAAGCCTTGGGCGTACCGACGCGCTTCTTCACCTCAAATCACTTAGAAAGCTTGTTATCACAAGGTTATAGCCTTGCCCAAGCAGTTGCGATCGCCGCCACAGGCACACCAAGTCAACTTATTACTCCCTCATCCCCCTCATCCCCCTCATCTTCCTCATCTTCCCACCTAGCGATCGCCATCGCCCCCGAACCAATCGACCCCAACACCATCGGTCAGCCACGCGGACGTTTAGCAATTGTGGGCACAGGGCCGGGTGCATCTGAGTGGATGTCGCCGGAAGTTAAAGAAATACTCAAATCTGCAACTGACTTAGTTGGGTATAAAACCTATCTAGATTTAGTTGGTAATCTTGCTGATGGCAAGCGCAGGCATGAGTCAGACAACCGAGAGGAAATAGCACGGGCAACAATGGCACTTGATTTGGCAACACAAGGGCGATATGTCGTAATTGTTTCTTCAGGTGACCCTGGAATTTACGCAATGGCAACAGCGGTGTTTGAGGTACTAGACCACCACGCTAAACCAGAATGGGACAGTATCGACATTCATGTTGCACCAGGAATTTCGGCAATGCAAGCTGCTGCTGCTGCTGTTGGCGCACCCTTGGGACATGACTTTTGTGCCATTTCCTTATCGGACATCTTGAAACCTTGGTCAATTATCGAACAACGAATTGCTGCTGCTGCCCAAGCTGATTTTGCGATCGCATTTTATAATCCTGTTTCCAAAGAACGCACTTGGCAACTAACAACAGCCAGGAATATTTTATTGCAGTACAGAACACCTGATACTCCGGTGGTGCTGGCACGGAATCTCGGTAGACCAGGGCAAACAGTAAAAGTGATTACTCTTGAGCAATTAGAGCCAGGCGTCGCCGATATGCGGACAATTATTCTTGTTGGTTCAACACAGACCAGGACTATTCAGCAAAGTGATGGTAGTATTTCAGTCTATACACCCCGTCGATATAGCAAAGTGCAAAGTGCTGAGTGCTGAGTCTTTGCCACAGTCAATGTTTTTTAACCTGAGTTCGACAAGCGCTGTTTTGACCTCTCCCCCGGCCCCTCTCCTACGAGGAGAGGGGAGTAAAACTGTGATTTTTTCGTTTCTTCTCCCTCGCTTTTTAGGAGAAGGAGGCCGGGAGGGAAAGGTTCATCGAACTCACGTTCACTTAGTAGAGCGAAGGAAAATTTGCGTCAGGTACACTTCTCCTTGCTTGTTAGCAGCAACACCAATCCCAGTTAAGTTGTAATTGCCTTTAATATTCTTTAAATGACCGGGACTTTCAAGCCAACCAGTAATTGCTTGATTTGCAGGATTGCTATATCCCTGATTAAAAGCGAGGTTTTCTGCTGCACTGTTGTAGCGGAGGGAAATAGCTGCAACTCGCTGTTCAAATCCCTTATGGCTAAATGGGGCTTTACCCCTAGCCATATTTTGACTATGAATCCTTGCCTGTCGAGTGATATTGGCATTTAGCTTTAACTTTGGGAGTTTTTTAGAAACGCGATATCGATTGATTTGCTCAAAAACTGATTTTTCTAAAGCAGTAGTTTGAAAACTAGCAGCTGATGTTGCAACCTGATTTGAAGGAATCGATAACGGTTGATTCTCAGTAGTTTGTTTTGTAGAACTATGACTTGGTATGGGAGTAGTCATTAATCCACTAGCAAGGACAAGCGTACTTAAAGCTATGCCAAAAGCAGGTTGTCGGAACATGGAGAATTACGCAATGTATATACTTAATTAGACCTATACTCTACCTTCGAGTTCCTAGAATATATAACAGGATACTATTGAAGATTCATAAATTCAGGTCATTTTGGCAAATCTTTGGGCAGTGGTCAGTTAGTGTAGTCTTGAGAGCTACCCCCGCGCTACCTCACCACGGAGGTGGCTCCCCGTGTGGAGCAAGTGGCGTGAGACGCAATCATGTAAATGAGTATATATATTTAGTAGTTCACAACACCAAAACTCGATAGAAAAACTCGCTAAATAACTTTTCTCCTAAACCCAATGACATCAAAGATTCATTTTTCCACCAGTCTATCGTTTTACCGAGCAATACTGCTTCCAACCCGTGTTGTGGAAAATGTCCTTTAGGAGCAGAAAGATTAAAGGTCATATCCTTATACCATAACCATCTTCCATGCTTGCGCCATCCAACGCTATTACCAAACAGACAATACAATTCATATTCATTGTCAGTATTCTTTTGGTGTTCCTGCCAGATTTGCTTCTGTACACTAAAGCCAAAGTGACCCCTAGAGGATGTTACCCAAAGCTGATCAATAGTACATAGATCTGTTATTGGTAATTTTTGGATAGATTCCACATTCAGCAATTGCCCCTTTCGATGAGCTGCTTCCAATATAAGCATTTCTGTTTCATTGTCAGCGTCTTTCCACTGCTCATTAGCTAAAAAGTCACGCAGTTTGGAGTAATTGATCCCTTTTTCACTCAATAGAGGAACCTGATGAACACTTGACTTCGGAGGATTTTTAGATGAAGTAAAAGGAGGTGTTTGTGAATGATTTGTGAATAATTCTTCAACAATAGCCCTCAGTCGTGGATTTCTAGGGTTTGATTTACATGCAGCACGAACTAAGTCCTCAATCCATCCCTGAGAATTTGCTGTTTGTATTAATTTAAAGATAATATCTTGTAAACTTCCTTCGCCAGCAATTGCTCTTAAATTTTTCTCTAATTCAAATGACAACATTCGATCTAGAGATATTGCATCAGGAAAAGTATCAATCAAAGCATTTTGTAGTTCTTTACTTTGTTGCCCAGATAATTTCATATTTTTAATAAAAACTGCTCACATTGATAATATGAAATGTTTTAAAAATTGTTAGTAATAGAGGTAATAAGAAACCGTTAATTATAAATTATAACTGCCTCATCCTTTTTAAGACTGGTATCGTTACTTGCGAAAAATTCTCCATTTGTATAGCAACTATACCTTCATCAAAAGCTCTTTTAAATAAATCTTGATTGCCTGAATTTTTATAACCAAGTCCATCATAAAAACCTTGAGCAAACGCAATTGCCAATTTGTCTTGAATTGGGTTATTCATTCCAATAGTATAATTAATATATTGGCTAATTGCCATAGCAGGTTGTTCTGAATGACACGCATTAAGCAGTACGCATTTAACATAATCAGCGTGTAACTTAAATAGTGATGCCAAAGCCTCTGGAGTAACAGGTTTATTATTTCCTCCATCATCCTCTAATAGCAAACTACCATTTTGCAATCCATGTCCACAAAAATGGACGATTTGAGGCTGTTCTTGGGCGATCGCACGACGAATATCTTGAGGGCGTACGGCAGTTATCACTTTAATTTCAAATAAATCCCGATTAGCGGCTCGTTGTATAGCTGATTCAATTTCTCGAATTTCTTGATCCAAACGCAGACCGTGAGGAATTGCTGCTAAAATCAATATTTTTTGCAGAATATTAGATGAAGTCAAAGGAGGTGTTTGTAAATGATTTGTGAATAATCCTTCAACAATAGCCCTCAGTCGTGGGTTTTTTGGGTTTGATTTACACGCGGCACGAACTAAATCTTCAACCCATCCCTGCGAATTTGCTGTTTGTATTAATTTAAAGACAATATCTTGTAAACTTCCTTCGCCAGCAATTACTCTTAAATTTATATCTAATTCAAATAACAACATTTGCTCTAGGGCTATTGTATTAGGAAAAGCATCAATCAAAGCATTTTGTAATTCTTTACTTTGTTGACCGGATAAACTCATATTTATCAATTTTCCCTCAATTACTAAAAGTTGTAAGTTGTTGTGACTAGTTCAAGCGATCGCGTTGATCACCCCATTACTAAGCTGTTAAGCATTTAAGAAAGCATATTGAGAAAGCAGGGGAACTCGAGGCCCCATGATCGGAGGGAGGGGCCACTACGCTATCGCGGCTTCGCCGACAGCCAAAGCACGTGGCGTTGGGGATTAGGGGCACAAAGAATAAAGGAAGAAGGGTTTGAAGCTTTTATTTACAATAAAAATAGTGCAACTTTCTTTTAAGTGCAACAGCTTACCTTGATCACTTTCTTAATCTGCGCTGCACCAAAAGCACCCCTGCTTTGTTGCAACTAACTAATTCCCATTGCGTTCCCGGCTAAATACGCTGTTGTCCAAGCACTTTGGAAGTTAAAACCACCAGTAATGCCGTCAATATCTAAGATTTCTCCCGCAAAATAAAGTCCAGGAACTAATTTACTTTCCATGGTCTTGAAGTCCACCTCTTTGAGGTTGACACCACCACAAGTCACAAATTCCTCTTTAAAAACTCCTTTACCAGTGATTAAATGTTGTCCCTGAGTCAGTTCTTGTACTAGCCGATTTAATGTTTTGTTAGATAGTCCTGCCCAGCGGTCTTCCATAGTAATATCTACACGGGCAATAATATATTGCCAAAGGCGGTGCGGTAGGTCTACTCCCCGATGAAGTGCGATCGCTTTGTTTGGCCATTCAGTCTTCACTGCTAAAATTTTTTGCCGCACAAGTTCATGCTGCAAATCGGGCAGCCAATTGATTGATAATGTAGCTTGATAGCGGTTTTCGTGCAAAAGTCTTGCACCCCAAGCTGAAAGCTTTAGCACAGCGGGGCCACTCAAACCCCAGTGGGTAATTAACAATGGCCCGGTTTGTTCTAGTTGGGGCTTTCCTGGAACAGACAAACGCAACCGCACAGGGTTAACGCTAACCCCAGCTAATGCTCTTAGATGTGGGTCTTTAATGTTAAAGGTAAATAGTGAAGGGACAGGCGGTTCTATTTGATGACCAAACTCTTGAGCTATTTTATAACCCAGTGGATTGCTGCCTGTGGCTAAAAGCAAGCGATCGCACTTTTTAATCTCTCCTGACTTGAGAATAATCTCAAATTCGTTGCTGGGTAGTCGCTTTACTGAAACAACAGGTGTTCCAGCGCAAAGTTCTACTCCAGCGGCTTTAGCCGCTTTCATCAGACAGTTGACAACAGTTTCTGAACTATCTGTAATGGGAAACATCCGCCCATCAGCTTCGGTTTTTAGTGGTACTCCGTGGAGAGCAAACCAAGTTACTGTATCTTTAGCTTGAAAACGGCTAAAAGCACCTCTTAGGGCTTTTCCACCTCTGGGATAATTTTGTACTAACCCAGCTCCTTCAAAGCAAGCATGAGTGACATTGCAGCGTCCTCCGCCAGAAATCCGAACTTTAGCCAGCGGTTGACGGCTAGCTTCGAGTAAAATAACTTGAGCTTGAGGATTGACTTTAGCACAAGCGATCGCGCCAAAAAATCCCGCAGCCCCACCCCCAATAACTACAATTTTTAACGGCAACAAGTTCAAAAATGTCTCTTCTATAACACTTACTTTCTAGGCTAGCCGTTATTTTCACACTTGGGCTGGTTCAAATTGATCTTTTGACGCACCGCAAACGGGACACACCCAATCCTCTGGTATTTCTTCAAAGGGTGTTCCTGGTTCTATCCCCCCATCTGGATCACCTACTTCTGGGTCGTATTCATAGCCACACACACCACATACATACTTTTCCATATTGTTGACCCCTGGCTAATCGTCTGCCTTGCTTTTCTATTACATAGTTCTATGGAAAAGTTGCAATAGATGCTTTACAATTTTTCACCAAAAAGTTTATTTTAATAATATTATCATCTACATTAGAGCAGAAAGTCTTACAATTCAGCGAAAGATTTCCCAGACATTTTTTGCTGTAGTAAACTAGCTCAATCAAATTAGAATATTACATTTTTTTAGATAAAGGGCCTAATGTCAAATATTTAATACAAACTTAGCTCCATTTTCTACTTCTCCAGAAACTTATGAGATACAGACTACTACGCTTGATTCTCTAATTCATGAGTTTGGTATCCCAATCTACATCAAAATAGATGTTGAAGGATATGAATTAGAGGTATTTAAGGACTGTATTCTCAAATAAAACTAATCAGTTTTGAGGCTAATCTACCAGAATTTATTAATGAAACAATTGAGTGTATTTCGTGTTTATTTAAAATAGAAAACAAAGCTTTATTTAATTATGTTTTGGGTGACACGAAGAATTTTTAATTGGATAGTTGGTTAGACCATAGAAGAATCATTGATTTGATTCAAAATACTAATTTAAGGTATATGGAGATTTATTGCCAAATAGAGTAATTTTAGCAAAGCAGCGATTATTTTGATCTTTCTAGTCTCCAGTCAAGTAGGGTAGATGTCCTTGGTCATCCCTGATGATCAAAAATATTTTTATCTTTTAACATCCAGAGGAATGCAATCGCTTTCCTAGGATGTTATTTTCAAGAAAAATCAGATTAAAAACGCCACCAGGTTTTTTGGGCGTAACTGATCAGCCCTGTGGCGATCGCCCCCAGAAAAAGCAACCAAATCACTCCGCCGGGAATAAACGTGAGAATACCAAAGCCTCTAAGTACCCATACGGCTATACCAATGCCAAGTAATACACCAAAACCTTGGGTTAATATGCGGTTCAAAGAAGATTGTTTCACCTTGTTTTCCTCTTAACAAAAATTTACTAATCTCTAATAATAAAGTTTCTACCAAACAATCAATAGTACAAAAATACGAACAAGTAATAGCCAGAAATTTTACCTACTACAAAGAAGAAATTTCGATAAACTTCACTGCATGTCAATATTTAGGAGCAATACACCTTGCATATGATATGGTGTTTGTGCCATTCTAGCTTTCATAGATAAAATTTTTCATTAAAAAGTCCGTTAGCTTCAGACCTACTTAAGTGTAGATTCTGTGAATTGTTATAGCAAATACATTTTTTGAAGTAAACTTACTGAAATAATCCTAATTCAATGATTGTTTCTGGATAATTTGTATATTGGACTGGAACTAAAATTTGAGTGGGTTGGACGAAATCCTGTTTTAGGGTTTGTAGTTCCAATTGTAAGAAGGTGGGTAAGTTGAGGAGTAAGAACAAGCAATATGTCTGTATCTTCTATTTCAGATCCAATTATTATAGGTTCGGATATGGCTTTGAATCATGACCAGCAAAAATTGCTGATGCAGGGTGAAATTTTGGTGCAAACGCAATCGCATACAGCTTGGGGTGGTGCTGTTACAGCTTGTATGTATTTACCGCTAGTGCGATCGCATGTATGGCAGCAATTAACTGATTACCCTCGTTGGGTACAGTATTTTCCTGATGTCACCAAAAGCGAAGTCTTACATAGAGGTGAAGCCAAAAAGCTGTATCAAGTTGCACACAAAGCTTTTTTATTTTTCACAGCCCAAGTCGAAATTTACCTCAATGTTGTAGAAGTCCTTGGGCAACAAATTCAATTCCGCATGGAGAAAGGGACTTTTCTCGACTTTAGTGCCAATGTAGAGCTAAAAGATTGTGGCAATGGCACTTTGCTGGCGTATAACGTGCAAGCTACACCCAATATTCCCATACCTTCGATTTTCATTCAACAAGCGATGAACTTTGAGTTGCCTGCAAATATGCGTAAAATGCGACAAGTTCTGTGTAAGGTTCAATAAAAACAATGACACAGGCACAAACTATTTTGGGATTTTGGTTTGGTCATCCTCAAGAAATAGATTATGGAAAACCAAAGCCTTACTGGTTTAAGAAAACACCAGAATTTGATGATCAACTGCGAGATTTATTTCTTGAAGATTACCAAAAAGCAGCAGCAGGATATCTAGACGACTGGATCGACTCACCAGAATCCTGTCTGGCGCTGATTCTACTGCTAGATCAGTTTCCTAGAAATATGTTTCGTGGCACTCCTGAAGCCTTTGCTACTGACTGGGAAGCGCTTTCAGCAGCCCAACATGCCGTAGCACAAGGCTATGACCAGCAATTATTACCTGTGCAGCGCTGGTTTATCTACTTGCCTTTTGAACACAGTGAAAACCTAGATCATCAGCGTCAGTGTATTAAGCTATTCCAGCAACTCAGTAACGATCCTGATAGTGTTGGGGTAATTGATTATGCATATCGTCATATGGAAATTATCGAGCGTTTTGGACGCTTTCCTCATCGCAATAGCATTTTAGGGCGTACCTCGACTCCAGAAGAAAAGGAGTTTTTGCAACAGCCTGGTTCATCGTTTTAGTTAAAGCGGGTGATGGGACTCGAACCCACGACAATTTGCTTGGGAAGCAAAGATTCTACCACTGAACTACACCCGCAAGTAGCTAATGATTTAGCTAAGACCATTAGCTATTATATCACTAATTTGAACATATACCAGGGGAATAGGTACTGGGTGAAAAGTCTTTTTGTGTCTAGTAGCCTGTCAATATTTGCGTGGTGAACTACTAGGTTTTATCATCTGTTGATGTCCTAACCACCAAGGCTTGTGCTATGCTTTGCCATCACAGCAAATATGTGTGCTAGTTGCGTAAGTCCTGACAAAGTTGGGGAGAAATGGGCGCTTTGGGACTGGGTACTGGGACAATTTTGATGGGGATTCAAACCCCAACCAAAACCAAATTGAGAAAAATATTCTTTCCCAGTCCCCAGTACCCAATCCCCAGTCGCCAATTCAATTGATGACTTCATGTTCCTCGGCAGAGTGGCGCGATCGCTGCTTAGGAAAACCATAGTGCAATGTATTCAAAATCCAGTTTTGGAAGTCATCAAAATAGGTAAATATCACTGGCACAACTATCAATGTCAGCAAAGTGGAAGTTGTAAAACCCCCCATAATGGCAATTCCCATCGGTTGGCGGACTTCGGAACCTGTGCCAATACCTAATGCTAGGGGCAAAGTACCAGCAATTGTTGCTAAAGAAGTCATCATAATTGGGCGCAGACGTGACACACCAGCTTCTATCAAGGCATGACGCTGGGATTTTCCTTCTTGCATGTTGATAATTGTATAGTCCACCAAAAGAATGGAGTTTTTGGTGACAATCCCCAATAGCAAGACAATACCAATCAAAGCATAAATACCCAAAGGTTTTTGGGCAACCATTAACCCTACCAGTGCGCCGCCTAGACAAAATGGCAACGCCGCCATAATTGACACCGGATGCAGGAAGTTGTTATACAGCAGAACGAGAATTGCATATATACACATCACTGCTAGGGCCAGTGCGCCACCAAAGCGAGTGAAAATATCCTGCATAATTTTGGCACTACCAGAAGGTTGCTGTGCAACTCCAGGCGGTAAGTTTTGCAGTGCAGGTAGGTTGTTAACTGCTTGTACTGCCTCACCCAAAGAAATACCTTGCAAGTTGGCTTCCACTGCAACTTGACGGGCACGATCATAACGATTGATGCTTGCGGGGCCACTGCCAAAACGAATATCTGCAACTGCTAAAAGAGGTATCAAGCTACCATTTTGGCTAGGAACTTGGAGATTTTTTAGGGTGTTGATATTTGTGCGGGCTTGGGGATCAATCTGGACACGAATGGGAATTTGCCGATCGCTTAAATTAAACTTAGCCAAATTTGCGTCATTATCGCCAATGGTAGCAAGGGAAGCAGTACGAGCGATCGCACTCACTGTCACACCCAAATCTGCCGCCCGCTGGGGATTGGGGATAACTACTATCTCTGGTTTCACCAAACTAGCAGTAGAAGAAACTTCCACTAATCCAGATATGCCTCGCATTTGCTTTTCCAGGGCATCAGCGCTTTGGTATAATGCTTGGGGGTTTTCACTGCTGAGAACGATTGATAAACCTTTGCGACTATCCCCTGGACTTTGACTTTGGAAACTGATTCTAGCTCCTGGTATTTGTTCAAACAAGGGACGTATTTCTTCCTGGAACTGTTTTTGGGAAATCCGCCGTTCTGACTTGGGTTTTAGCAGGACGGTGAGGGTAGCAGCATTAATCTCTTCTGTGGCTAATACACTTTCAACCACTGGATTGTTGCGAATTAAATCTGTTGTTTGGGTAGCAACTTTATTGACATCCTCCAAAGTAGAACCAGGAGGTAATTCAATGGCAATGGTGGAAATACCAAAGTCGCCCTCATCGACAAAACCCTTGGGAATCAAAGGCACTAGCATCAGACTGGCAATAAAAAAAGCTAAAGCGATCGCTATTGTTGTCAATCTATGGCGTAATGCTGACTGAAGAAGCCATTTATAAGGCTGAAAGCCGCGCTGGCGCTGAACATCGGATTTGAGATTAAACAGTTTTGCTAATCTCATCTTTGCTTGGCTGCTAGGTGTATGCTGCTTTTCTTTGAGCAAATATGCACCCATCATCGGTGTAATCATCCGCGCCACCAGAGTGGAAAAAATTGTGGAAACGGCAACCGTCACACCAAAGGGTTGGAAAAACTGCCCTGGAATGCCACCCATAAAAGCAACAGGCAAAAACACAGCAATAATCGTTGCCGCAGAAGCCATCACAGCTAATCCCACTTCATCAGAAGATTCAAAAGCAGCTTGTTTAGCTGATTTCCCCATAGCCATGTGCCGTTCCATATTTTCAATTTCCACAACGGCATCATCTACCAAGTTGCCTACTGCCAGTGCTAATGCTAATAAAGTCATATTGTTGAGGGTGTAACCCAAAGCTTGCTGTACAGCAAATGTCGGAATCATCGACAGTGGTAGGGCAACGGCAGTAATTAATGTTGCACGCCAGTCTCGTAAAAACAGTAAAATTACTAAGATTGCCAGCACCGATGCTTGAATTAATTCATCAATGGTGCTGTCATAAGATTGGCGGACAACATCAGCTCTGGTAAAAATTAAATCCAGCTTCACATCTGACGGTAGAGTTTTTTGCAGTTGTGCGACTGCGGCTTTCACTCCTTCTTCCACCGTCACAGTGACGCTACCAGTACTACGCAACACCTGAAAAGCCACCACAGGCTGATTATTCAAGCGGGCAGCTTGCCGCACATCAGCAAACTTATCCTCAACAGTGCCCAAGCTGGATAAAGGTACAGAACCGCCCTGTGGTAGAAGGATTTCGTAGGTTTGCAAAACACTTATACTTTTGGCACTACCGAGAGTACGGATACTTTGTTCGCGGCCACCGACTTCAGCGCGTCCGCCAGGTAAGTTAATATTGAAAGCGCGGATTTGGTCGTTGACCTGGGTGGCAGTGATACCAAGAGACTGTAAGCGGTCTGCATTGAGGTTAATCCGAATTTCCCGGTCTACCCCACCCACACGCTTAATTTGTGCCACACCCTTGACTGCTAACAAGGCACGGCTAATGGTTTGGTCTACAAGGTTACTTAATTCTTCTACAGAACGCTGATCGGATTTTACAGCATAGGTGATAATTGGGCCGCCGGCAAAATCTAGCCGTTGGACAATGGGGTCATTAATGTCTTGGGGCAGACTTTGACGAATTTGGGCGATCGCATTTCGCACATCATTGGTAGCGCGATCGCTATTTGTACCCAAAACAAAATTAATCGTTGTCCTAGAACTGCCATCGCTGACAGTGGAAATCATGTTATCGATGTTACCCAACCCAGCAACAGCATCTTCAATTTTTTTCGTCACTTGAGATTCCAGTTCTGCCGGGCCTGCCCCTGGTTGCATGACTATCACCGAAACTGCTGGTACATCAATATTAGGGTTAGTATCAATCCCTAAAGATATAAAAGAGAACCAACCCACCACCGTCAAAATTAAAAATAAAACTATCGTGGGAACAGGTTTTTTAATTGACCAAGCCGAGATGTTGAATGACATTTAGATTTAGAGATTGATTACTGTCAGTGGTCAGTGGTCAGTTGTCATTTGTCATTTGTTATTTCCCCCATCTCCCTCATCCCCCCCATCCCCCCCATCCCCCCCATCTCCCTCATCTCCCTCATCTCCCCATCTCCCCTGCAAGACTTACAACTCGCACTTTGTCACCATCTTTGAGGTAGCCTGCACCATCAACTATCACGCGGTCATTCACCTCCAAACCACTGTTGATTTCCACCAGGCGATCGTCGATAGGTTCTCCTACTTCTACTTTTTGGGAGCGAACTGTGTCTGCACCTGATAAGATCAACAAAATTGCACTGCCATCTGGTTGGGGTTGTACTGCCTTCTGCGGCACTGCGATCGCCATAGTTGTATTGGTAGTAATGGCCGCACGGGCAAACATCCCAGGCTTTAGTAAGTCTGTGGGTGGCAAGTCAATTTTTACCGTTGCCTCACGTCTAGTATCATTCACCAGTGGTTGTATATCTCTGACTCGTCCCTGCAAGCGCACACGACGATCGAGATCGGAAGTAATTTGTACTGATGCACCAACTTCTACCTGGGGTAGTTGAATTTCTGGAACCTGCGCTTGCAGTTCCAATCTTTGATCGCGAATAATCGAAAATAGCTTTTGTGTACCACCAATGATATTCCCCACCTGAGTTTGTGGTGGTACACCTGTGACATCTCCTACTCTCGCCAGTTTCTCAGCCACAATTCCAGAAACCGGGGCGCGTAACACGGTTTGTCCCAACTGAGCTTGCAGTTGTTGCACCTTGGCTATACTACTACGCACATCGGCTTTAGCTTTGTTAATATTTGCTTCGGCGCTAGAAGTATTTGCCTTGGCGCTACCGACATTGGCTTGAGCGCCATACACATTTTCTTCGGCAAGGCGCACAGTTTCTTTGGCAGTTTTCATGGTGTAAGAGCGAGTATCAAGTTCTTGCTGACTAATTCCCCCAGAAGCAGCAAGTTGTCGATAGCGGCGAAAATTCTTTTCTGCTTCTTCTAGCCTGGCTTGTGCTTGAGCTAAATCTGCTTTTCTTTGTTGGACGATCGCTTGATTGGATATAGTATTAGCCAACTTCGATGCTAGATCTGCCTGCTTTGATTCCACATCGGCTTGCTTAGATTCTACATCTGCTTTGGCTTGGCTAATTTGAGCTTGCAGTATGGAATCATCCAGAATTGCCAGTACTTGACCTTTTTTGACCAAACTTCCTTCTTTGATATCTTCGGGGATAATTTTGATTTGTAAACCGTTTGCTTGAGGCAAAACCGGAATCAAATCACGAGCTGCTACAGTACCCGTTGTATTAAGAGTACGAGCAATACGAGTCTTTTCTACCGTAGCAACAGTGACTGTCATCGCTGGGTTGACTTTTGGTGCTGCTTTATTTGCTACCGCTGTTTGTTGACGAGCAGGAAGATAACTTAATATACCCATACTGCCCAAGGCGATCGCTATCCCCAACCCAGTACCCCCACATAAAGGTATCAACCAAGAGCGGGTTTCCTTATTAATCGGTTTGCTCTTAAAGCTATCCTCCTCAACTTTCACAGGTTCTTCAGCCTCGACCTCTGAAAAACTTTCATCGCTCACAGACACACCTCCACTTTCCAAACCATGCAAATACCATTACTGGTATTTATTTTTTTAACAAACTTCAAAACCCATTACGCATATCAAATATGACTCATATTTGATAATCTTCCCTGTAATAATCCTTAATAATCATAACTATGAAAAAAATGATTGTCAGTGGTCAGTGGTTAGTTGTCATCAGTTATTCTCCATGCCCAATGCCCCATGCCCAATGCCCCATTCCCAAACTTGGTGATAAAGTTTCCCGCCGCTTTCAATGAAAGTAACTAGCGCTCAGACCCATTCTTAAGCTACAAATGAGAAATCTGCATTGTTTTAAATTCCCCAGGGTAACTCTGACTTAATACAAGCTGGCAAATAATCCATAAATAATTGATATCAACCTGAGCAACCAATATGTTTAATGCCACTGAAATTTTAATTGATGCTTTTGTCAAGCAAATTCGAGAAGGCTACCGTCGGACATACGGTTGCTTGAAAAATGATTACCAAGATATCATCGCTTGGGCTGGGAGTATGGCGTTGGAAAACATTGCCAATAGCGATGCTCTGTTTCACAATGTTGAACACTCCGTCTTAGTTACCCTTGTCGGTCAGGAAATTTTACGTGGCAAACATATCCGCGAAGGCGGCGTTTCTAGTGAAGACTGGTTGCACTTTATGATTTCCTTGGTATGTCATGATATCGGTTATGTTAAAGGAGTCTGCCGACAAGACCAAGAAGCAGCAGGCCTTTATGCCACTGGTAAAAATGGCAGAATGATTCCTCTGCATCCAGGAGCTTCTGATGCCAGTTTGACCCCGTATCATGTTGATAGAGCAAAACTTTTCATTGATGAGCGTTTTGGGGGTCACAAGTTAATAGACGCTGAGGTAATCAAGAGAAATATTGAATTAACTCGGTTTCCTGTGCCTGTGGCGGAGGATCATCAAGACACAACTAGCTTTGCTGGCTTAGTACGTGCTGCTGATTTGATTGGACAATTAAGTGACCCGCGTTATCTGAGAAAAATTACTTCTTTATTCTACGAGTTTGAAGAAACTGGGATGAATAAAGTTTTAGGCTATGAGACACCTGCCGATTTACGCAAAAACTACGCCAAGTTTTACTGGAATGGTGTCCATCCCTACATTAAAGAGGGGCTGCGTTACTTGTCTTTGACACAACAAGGAAAACAAATTGTCGCGAATCTTTACTCGAATGTATTTGTTGTAGAACATGAAAAAAACCAAGAAGAACATTTATATTTAGTAGAGCAACGACATGGTTAGTCAATAGTCAACAGTCAACAGTCAAAAAGTCCATAGTGATTGTTTCTATCCCTTAACTATTGACCCTTGACCCTTGACTATTGACCCTTGACCCTTGACCATTGACTATTGACCCTTGACTATTGACTCAAAACTATGAATTGGTGGCAAAGACTTCAAAAAAATCCTTTGGCGCGGTTTGGGGCAATTTTGCTGTTAATTTTCTATGTGGCGGTAATAGCAGCTGATTTCGTTGCCCCATACGATCCTTATGCCTCACAGCCAAATGGTTCGCTACTGCCACCAACTCGAATTTATTGGACTTCACAATCAGGGCAGTTTATCGGGCCTCATATTTATCCCACGACGCAGGGAAACACGGATCTAGAAACAGGCGATCGCCAACTGATCGTAGATTTTAAGAAGCCCTCACCATTGCGTTTATTTGTATCGGGGTCAGAGTATCGACTATTTCAGCTAATCTTGCCACTGCCACCCAACTGGGAAGAAGTCACCATTATCCCAGGTATACCCTTAAATTGGCATTTGTTTGGGGCAAGTAATGATGCAAAATTAAACCTCTTGGGTACTGATGAACAAGGGCGCGACCAATTCAGTCGCCTGTTACATGGTGGTCGCATTAGCATGTTTATCGGTATTGTTGGTGTGGTAATTACCTTTCCCCTCGGTCTTTTGATAGGAGGCATTTCCGGCTACTTCGGCGGTTGGACTGACACCATCATCATGCGCTTGGCAGAAGTTCTCATGACCTTCCCCAGTATTTATCTTTTAGTCACCTTGGGCGCAGTTTTACCAGCCGGACTAAGCAGCAGCCAACGCTTTTTATTAATTGTGTTGATTACTTCTGTTATCAGCTGGGCTGGTTTAGCACGGGTAATTCGCGGACAAGTGTTGTCCATTAAAGAGCGAGAATTTGTCCAAGCCGCACGAGCAATGGGTGGGAACCCACTTTACATTATCCTCCGCCACGTTTTGCCGCAAACTGCTACTTATGTAATTATCTCCGCTACTCTTGCAGTTCCTAGCTTTATTGGCTCAGAAGCAATACTCAGTCTTATTGGCTTGGGCATTCAACAACCAGATCCCTCTTGGGGCAACATGCTTTCTGTGGCAAGTAATGCTTCTATTTTAGTGTTGCAACCTTGGCTAATCTGGCCGCCAGCGGTGCTGATTATTTTGACGGTGCTGGCTTTTAACTTATTGGGTGATGGTCTTAGGGATGCTCTCGACCCCCGCAGTTTACGCAGATGAAGAAGGGGAAGGGGGAAGGGGAAGGAGAAGGGGAAGGGAACCCACAATTAAGATAGGGGTTTCAAGTATGGACGCTGATTTTTATCGCACTACCTGTCTGGTAAAATCTGATTTTAATATTCTGGGCAATTAAGATAGTAGCTCTATACCATGTGGGGAAAAGTTTTAACTTTAATTACCAACCCCAATTCCCCTTTTTCTTTTCCCCTTTTTGGTAAAAATTAGGGAGTGGGAAGAGTAGTTTTTGTCCTATGTTATGAATTATTAAGTTTGAATAGCCATTTTATTTGATTGGGAAAATTTTCAGCTCAAATTCCCGACTTCTTAATGGAGGTCGGGAATTTTGTTGTTATACCAGGCTTATAGAATTTTTTCACAAAATACCTGATACAGATGAGTAGGGGCGTACAGCTGTCATTGGTGTCAACTTAAGTCAAAAAGCTTATTTCACAGTCGTTTCACCCCACCCCCAGCCCCTCCCCTTAGTAAGGGGAGGGGAGGTTTTGCGCCAGCAAAGCCGGGGTGGGGTGACGCGAAGCATAATAGTAAGTTAGTAAATTCAAAATCTCGTTTTTACAAGGGTTTCACGCGATTGTTGACACCAATGTACAGCTGTACGCCCCTACAGATCACTGACTAGAAAAAACCCTCAAATGTATATACACAGAGACATTGATTCAAATCTTGCACCTTCATCTGGGTACACCTTGAACTTAAGTTCAAGGCTTATAGCTAAAGTCCGTTAAAACGGACTGAAGTTATTGTTTAGTAAGCTAAAGCTTACTTGGGCTTTGAGCCTGTGAAATTTATTTCTTGGCGGTAAATTGGGCAGGTGCAAGATTTGAGTGCAAATTCTGTTTCTAAAATTGTCTCGAAAGTCACAATTTGTGACATTATTCCAATTCACTGAATAATAGCTACAAATCATTTTTCCTTGCTCCCCGTACTAAATATGACGATTTATAGCCACTTTCAGACGATTCTTACTTAATGTATTTGCCCTACCCTGCAACATACTTGCTACAAAAACTAAAATTAAAAAAGGGAAAAATAATACTAGCGCAAGGTGATGAAAATCACTATCTAGTATAAAAGGTTAAAAAGTATACTTTTCACTCAATATTCCTTCTGCCTACTGTTTACTGTCTGTTGCCCTTATCTACTAGCGATTACGCGCTAAAAATCTGAGCATTTTTTAAGAGGTAATTCTAATGACTTCAGTAGCTATAAATACGACATCTCTATCTGCTAAAGAACGATCGCTCATTCTCTGGTTTGATGAAGTGGGTATTGCTGATATACCCTTAGTTGGTGGTAAAAATGCATCATTAGGGGAAATGATTCAACAGCTAACACCCAAAGGTGTTGACGTACCCACAGGATTTGCCACTACTGCTTATGCTTATCGCTATTTCATTGAATCTGCGGGATTAGAAGAAAAATTACGCAAACTGTTTGCGGATTTAGATGTTGAGGATATCAAAAATTTACGGCTACGGGGGAAAAAAGCGCGATCGCTGTTGATACATACCCCATTTCCCAGTGAATTACGAGATGCGATCGCTACAGCTTACGAGAGTCTATGTGATAAATACCACACTGAGACGGATGTAGCAGTTCGCTCTAGCGCCACTGCTGAAGACCTCCCCGACGCTAGTTTTGCCGGTCAGCAAGAAACTTACCTCAACGTTGTCGGCGTTGAAGGAGTTTTAGCAGCTTGTCATAAATGCTTTGCTTCCCTATTTACAGATCGCGCCATTTCTTATCGCCACGCTAAGGGATTTGACCACTTTAGCATTGCCTTAGCTGTGGGTGTGCAAAAAATGGTGCGTTCTGACTTAGCAACCTCTGGGGTAATGTTCTCCATTGACACAGAAACCGGTTTTAAAGATGCTGCACTGATTACAGCCGCCTACGGTTTAGGAGAAAACGTTGTCCAAGGGTCTGTTAACCCAGATGAATACTATGTTTTTAAACCAACTTTAAAAGCAGGTTTTCGCCCAATTATTGATAAAAAATTGGGCAGCAAAGAACTGAAAATGATTTATGATGACGGTTCTAAATTCACAAAAAATGTATCTGTATCAAAGGTAGATAGAGGTAAATTCGCTCTTAGTGATAGCGAGATTTTACAACTAGCACATTGGGCTTGTTTGATTGAAGACCATTATTCCCAAGTCCACGGTATTTATACCCCAATGGATATCGAATGGGCAAAAGATGGCATTACCAACCAGTTGTTTGTGGTGCAAGCACGTCCTGAGACAGTGCAGTCACAGAAGAAAGGAAACGTCTTGCGTAGTTATCGTCTCAAACTGGGGACTGGGGACTGGGGACTGGGGACTGGGGAAAAATCTTCCCAATCCCCAATCCCTAATCCCCAATCCCCTATTCCTCTTGTCACAGGACGCGCCATTGGGGAAGCCATTAGTCAAGGCAAAGTAAACCTGATTTTAGATGTGCATAAACTCGACCAATTCCAACCTGGGGAAGTGTTGGTGACAGAGAGGACTGACCCTGACTGGGAACCGATTATGAAACGCGCTAGTGCGATTATCACCAACTCTGGTGGACGTACCTGCCATGCAGCGATTATTGCACGAGAATTGGGTGTACCTGCGATCGTGGGATGCGGCAATGCTACGGAAGTCTTGAGAACTGGTCAAGAGGTAACAATTTCTTGTGCTGAAGGGGAAGAAGGAAAAGTATACGCTGGGTTATTACCTTTTGAAGTTAATGAAGTCCCCCTAGAAAATTTGCCCCGCACTCGTACCCAAATTTTAATGAATGTGGGAAATCCTCAAGAAGCTTTGAGTTTATCTGCCATTCCTAACGATGGCGTGGGTTTAGCGCGGACAGAGTTTATCATCGCTAACCAAATCCAAATTCATCCAATGGCGTTACTTTATTTCGATAAGTTAAAAGATGAATTTGTCAAAGCTAAAATTAGCGAAATTACTTCACTTTACGACGATAAGCCCCAGTATTTTGTGGATAAATTAGCCCAAGGCATTGGTCGAATTGCCGCAGCATTTTATCCCAAACCAGTAATTGTGCGAATGTCCGATTTCAAAAGTAATGAATATGCTAATTTGTTGGGTGGGCAACAGTTTGAACCCGACGAAGAAAACCCGATGTTAGGTTGGCGAGGAGCAGCACGTTACTACGATGAAGGTTACAGAGAAGCTTTTGCCCTAGAGTGTCATGCCATCAAGCGAGTAAGAGAAGATATGGGTTTGACTAATGTTATCCCCATGATTCCCTTCTGCCGCACTCCCGATGAGGGACGTTTAGTATTAGCAGAAATGGCAAACAATGGTTTAAAACAAGGCGTTAACAACTTACAAGTTTATGTAATGTGTGAATTGCCCAGCAATGTAATTATGGCTGAAGAATTTGCTGAAGTCTTTGATGGTTTCTCCATTGGTTCCAATGACCTAACTCAGCTGACACTAGGGTTAGATAGGGATTCGGCCTTAGTAGCGCGTTTGTTTGATGAACGCAGTCCAGCTGTTAAGCAAATGGTGAAAATGGCCATAGAAGCTGCGAAAAAACGTCACCGCAAAATCGGCATTTGTGGGCAAGCACCAAGCGATTATCCAGAATTTGCTCGGTTCTTGGTTGAACAAGGAATTGACTCTATTAGTCTGAATCCAGATTCGGTTTTAAAAACGATGCTAGAAATAGCAAAAGTTGAGAATGGTGAGTATTGAATTTTGTCATTTATATAGCTCACTTTCTTTTAATTGTTGATTGGTATTGCTGATTTGAGACCATTTCACAAAATACCTGTTACCGTAGGGACGTACAGCTGTACGTCCCTACAGCAATTTATGTGTAGTAAATATTTTTAGAAATGGTATGAGGAATGAAAAAATATTTGAAAGCTAACCATTTTCGGTAAAATTCATATTACTATTCAGCCAATCTGCTAACAAGTGAATGCTTAATCATACAATTATATATAAAAGTAGCTTGAGCAATATATGCCAGTTAGAGACCGCTACCATGAAAATGTCAAGAATGCCCTGATCAAAGATGGCTGGACAATTACTGACGATCCCTTTCATCTCAAGTGGGGAAAAAAGGATCTGTAAGTTGACCTAGCAGCCGAAAAGTTGCTCATAGCAGAAAAAGGAACCCAAAAGATTGCCGTTGAAATTAAAACCTTCAACGGCGACTCAGAAGTGGCAGACTTAGAACAAGCAATTGGTCAGTACTTTACGTACCTTGCTGTGATGTCCCGCAACTATCCAGATAGGGTTTTGTATATTGCTGTTCACGAGGATGTTTTTACTGACATTTTTGAGGAAGAGCCGCTTGGTAAACTTATATTGGAAGACTATAAAATTCCTCTAATTGTTTTTAATCCCAAGCGGGAGGTCATCGTCCGATGGGTACTCTGGAGCAATATAGACAGCTAATTTGCAGCATTCTCACCGAACATACCAAGATTCCTTACTCTTACGGTGATATTCAGCATGAAACTATCTTTGATAAAGAACAGGATCGATATTTGGTGATGATTCTTGGTCGAGAACCAGTTCCCGAACTCTCTCCAACTGCAACTCGGCGGGTTCACGGCTGTCTGATTCACGTTGATATTATTGATGGCAAAATTTGGATTCAACGTGATGGTACTGAAGAAGGAATAGCAACGGAATTTGTCAAAGCAGGTATACCAAAGGATCGGATCGTCCTGGGATTTCGGTCTGAGGAACTGAGAAAAGATTCAGAATTTGCTGTTAGATAATTACGAATTACGAATTACGAATTAGTATGACAGCCCTTTTTGAAACTGAACGCTTAATTATTCGCAGTTGGATACCCGATCGCGATGCCGAACAAGTGTTTAAAATTTATAGTGACCCCGAAGTTACGTATTTTCTCGGTAACGGCGCTCTTTCCACAAGTGTTGAGTCAATGCGTCAGCGGCTAATTAATTGGATGCACGAAGGCAAAAATGGTACTGGGTCTTGGGCAATTGTAGAAAAAGATACAGAAACAATTGTGGGAACAATCCTTCTCGAACCACTTCCTGATCAACATCGCTTACCCACAGAAGATTATGAGGTAGGCTGGCACTTAGGGCGAGCTTTTTGGGGTAAAGGCTATGCAACAGAAGCAGGACGAGGTATGCTCAACTACGGATTTAGTGTTCTAAACCTGCCAGTAATTTATGCCGTAGTCAAGCCAGAACATGATGCTTCAATTCGTGTCACCCAAAGATTGGGTATGAAACCAATGGGGAAGACAAAGCAATATTACGGTATTGAACTGCTGCTGTTTCAAAAAGATGCACCGGGAAGGGGAGATGGGGGGATGAGGGAGATAGGGAGATGAGGGAGATGGGGGAGATGGGGGGATGGGGAGAATGACAAATGACAAATGACAAATGACAAATGACAAATGACTAAAAAATGGTTCCAAATTGGGCTAGTAAGTATATTTCTCCTCTCAGTTGCTTTACGATTTTGGGGGCTGGGACGATTTAATACTTTGGTATTTGATGAAGTTTACTACGCTAAATTTGGCAATAACTATCTCAACCATGTGCCTTTTTTTGATGGTCATCCGCCACTAGGTAAATATATGATTGCGGCGGGAATATGGCTTAGTAGTCATGTTCCTTTTTGGCAAGATACTGTAAAAAATGGACTGACAGGTTCGCTTTTGTCGCCTTGGAATTATCGTTGGATTAATGCACTGTCAGGTTCATTTATTCCGTTAATTATTGCTGGTATTGCCTATCAGATCAGTTATCGTCGCAGCTTTGCTTTACTCGCTGGGTTGTTTACAGCCTGTGACGGGATATTTCTCGTAGAATCTCGCTATGCTCTGATTAATATTTATATAGTTCTATTTGGGTTGTTAGGACAGTGGTTTTTCTTATTGGCGTTGGCTAATCAAAAACAAAGACGCAGTGTCTATTTAATATTAGCCGGTATTGCTTTTGGTGCGTCAGTTTCCACAAAATGGAACGGTTTATTTTTTCTACTGGGTATATATTTAATTTGGATAATAGGTTGGATATGGCAACTGCTCATCCAAGCAACACCACAGACAACGGATGTAATAGATGATTTATCTGCTAGTCCCACAAATAACTCCTCAATTACATCTATTAGCTTTTGGCAATCAACTGATCAAAATCTATCTTCATTACAAAAGTTAACAGAAATCAATATTTGGCAAATTTTATTATTTTTAGGAATTATACCACTGGCAGTTTACAGTTTGGTTTGGATTCCTCACTTACAACTAGATACAAGATATGGGTTTATAGAAGTACACAAGGAAATTTTGGGTTTTCACGAACGTCTTGGTGGTAACACTGCTAAAGTACATCCTTATTGTGCTGCTTGGTACAAATGGCCTTTGATCACTCGACCAATGGCGTATTATTATCAAACTGCTCAAAGCATCACTGACCCATTACCTGTTTTAGGGCCTGCTTTACCTTCTGGTGCAGGGAAAGTTATTTATGATGTCCATGCGATGGGCAACCCTTTTTTGTGGTGGTTTGGTGTCGCTGCCATTGTATTTTTAATATGGATGCTGGTATTAGAATTTGTGATTCCTTGGGTAAAGCAAAAGCGCTTTTCTGTACCAGCAAGACCTAGCGTTGATACGTGGATTGCTTTGTACTTAGTTTTAAATTATGCCACCAACTTAGTACCTTGGATGAAAGTGACAAGGTGCGCTTTTATTTACCACTATATGACGGCTGTAGTATTTGCTTTTTTAGCGATCGCTTGGTTTGTTGATCAATGCCTTCACAGTTATTATCGAGAACTTCGAGCAGTAGGTGTGACAATTTCTTTTCTGATTTTGGCTGCTTTTGTGTTCTGGATGCCCATTTATTTGGGTTTACCCCTATCTCCCTTTGATTATAAAGTGCGGATGTGGTTTAGCTCTTGGATTTAAATTTAGGCAGGGGAACAGGGGTGCAGGGGAGATGAGGGAGAAATAACTACCGACAACTGACAACTTTAATCCCTATTAGCTTAATATCAATTAATATAGATTAATTATTCGTCTTTACTGCCAAAATATAGCCTATTGTAAGAATTATATTCTCTAGACTTGAGCTTAAATTTATCCTTTACATAGCTATACATAAATGGTTTAGTTAATCATTTATTTTTTTACATTTCTTATAAAAATATAGGTTTACTGACTGTTAGACTGTAAAGCGCAATCAGCCTAGGGAAAAGCTCAGGAAAGCGACTGAACTGACCTATCAACAGCTAGCTTTCTTAAAAATCCTTATTGGATAGAGATGGGAGATTTTAAATTAGATTAACTATAATAAACTTGGTGAACGAAGAGGTATAAAACTTAGAGTATTCATCGTTACCAGTTCGGGAATTATGAATTTTTTGTCTATATACATAGATAAATTTAGTACACAACAACATCTAAGTAGTGTGGTAAACCAATAGGTAAGAAAACCTATATATTCTACTTTTGATGCTCCCAGATAACAGAGGAGAATTTGATGACCATAGACTTACAATTGCCAGATATTAATGTAACTAGCTTAAAAGAAGCTCCAATTCATCTTTTTAAGCAAATTCAGCCTCATGGAGTGCTTTTAGTCTTAGAGGAACCTGATCTAAAAATATTACAGATTAGCAATAATACATGGAAGATTTTCGGCATCAATCCCGAAAATCTTTTGCAAACAAAACTAGAGGAATTACTCGATCCCTTCCAAGTTGAGACTATTAAAGCAGCCTTATTTGAAGGCAATCTGGAATATATCAATCCGACAAAAATTTGGGTAAGAAAAAAAGGTGATGACTACGCAGTATTTGATGCGGTTTTTCACCGCAATACCGAAGGAATTTTGATTCTGGAATTAGAGCCAGCTTTTTCTCGTGAGAATATTCCGTTTTTAAGCTTTTATCATCTAGCTAAAGCTTCCATTAACCAGCTAGAAAACACATCAAATATTCGGGAATTCTGTCAAATAATTGTTCAAGAAGTCCGAAAAGTCACTGGATTTGACCGGGTAATGCTATATAAATTTGACGATGACGGACATGGGTCAGTCATCGCTGAAGAAAAACTAGAAAGTATGGAACCTTATCTAGGATTGCACTACCCGGAATCAGATATTCCCAAACCAGCAAGAAAATTATTTGCTTCTAATTCAATTAGATTAATCCCAGATTCTTACGCTGAACCTGTACAAATAGTACCAGCGATTAATCCGGTTAGCGATCGCCCAGTTGATTTAACTAACTCAATTCTCAGAAGTGCCGCATCCTGTCACATGGAATATCTACACAATATGGGTGTGGGTGCTTCGTTGACTATCTCTTTGATTAAAGACCAAAAACTCTGGGGTCTAATTGCGTGCCATCATCAGGAACCTAAATATGTTTCCTACGAATTGCGGAAAGCTTGCGAATTTTTAGGACGAGTGATATTTGCAGAAATCTCCGCCAGAGAAGAAACGGAAGATTACGACTATCGCATGAGTTTGACACATATTCAATCACTTTTGGTTGAATACATGTCCCAAGAAGAAAACTTTATTGATGGTTTAGTTAAACACCAACCTAATTTGCTCAATTTAACCAGCGCTCAAGGAGCAGCAGTGTGTTTTGGTGAGCATTGTACAGTAATAGGTGAAACTCCCAAAGAAGAAGATTTGAATTTTTTAGTCCAGTGGCTGAAAAATAACGTTGAAGAAGAAGTTTTCTACACAGATTCTCTACCACAAATTTATCCAGATGCCGAAAGGTTTAAAAACGTCGCCAGCGGTTTATTAGCTATTCCCATTTCCCGGCGGAATTATGTTTTGTGGTTTCGACCAGAAGTAATTCAAACTGTAAATTGGGGCGGCGATCCTAATAATGCCTTTGAAGTTAGCCAGTCAGAAGGGAATGTGCGGCTGTGTCCGCGTAAATCATTTGAATTGTGGAAACAAACCGTCCGCCTGACCTCTTTACCTTGGCGGTCTGTGGAAGTCAAAGCAGCATTGGAACTGCGGAAAGCCATTGTTAATATTGTGCTACGACAAGCCGATGAATTGGCTCAGTTAGCTCATGATTTAGAACGTTCTAATGCCGAACTGAAAAAGTTTGCTTATGTCGCCTCCCACGACTTGCAAGAACCGCTCAATCAAGTAGCGAATTACGTGCAGTTGTTAGAGATGCGCTATCATGAAGAACTGGATGAAGATGCCAAAGAATTTATCAGCTATGCTGTCCAGGGAGTCAGCTTGATGCAAACCCTGATTGATGACGTACTGGTATACTCAAAAGTAGATACGCAAGCGATCGCCTTTCAACTGACAGAAGTAGAAATAGCTTTAGAACGCGCCCTCAGCAATTTGCGACAACGCATTTTAGAAACTGGCGCTACTATCACCCACGACTATTTACCAACTGTCATGGCTGGTAGCACGCAACTAATGCAGCTATTTCAAAACCTGATTGCTAACGCTATCAAATTCCGTAGTGACCAACCACCACAAATTCATATCGGTGCAGAAAGGCTAGAAGATGAGTGGTTGTTCTTTGTGCGCGATAATGGTATTGGCATTGACCCCCAGTTTAGCGATCGCATTTTCGTCATCTTTCAACGCTTGCACACACGCGATGAATATCCAGGCACAGGCATGGGTCTGGCTATCTGTAAAAAGATCATTGAATGCCATCGAGGCCGGATTTGGGTAGAGTCACAACTAGGAGAGGGCGCAACCTTCTACTTTACAATCCCAGTGGGAGGACGTGAGCGTGAGCGTAGAAACGGAAGAAAAACACAAAACCATCTTTTTGGTCGAGGACAATAAAGCTGATATCCGCCTCATCCAAGAAGCGTTGAAAAATAGCGTAGTACCGCACCAAGTGGTGACGGTTAGGGATGGCGTGGATGCTATGGCTTTTTTACGTCAAGAGGGCGAGTATGCTGACGCACCGCGCCCTGACCTCATCCTGCTCGATTTAAACTTACCCAGAAAGGACGGACGAGAAGTACTGGCAGAAATCAAAGCCGACCCGATACTCAAACGCATACCAGTAGTAGTACTGACAACCTCAAGAAATGAGGATGATATTTTTCACAGCTACGATTTGCATGTGAACTGCTACATCACTAAATCTCGCAACCTCAGCCAGTTATTCCAAATCGTCAAAGGAATTGAAGATTTCTGGCTTTCTATCGTCACCCTCCCATCACAGCAAGAGGATGGGGAGTAGGGGAGTAGGGGAGCAGGGGAGCAGGGGAACTCGGGGCCCCCACGACCGAAAGAGAGTGGGGATTAGGGGCACAGGGGAGCAGGGGAGCAGGGGAGCAGGGGAGCAGAGATAGGGAATAATAACTCCGCGCCTCCTAACTCTTCACTCCCAACTCTTCACTCCTAACTCTTAACTCCTAACTCTTAACTCTTAACTTCTAACTCCGCGCCTTTGCGCCTCCTAACTCCCCACTCAGCACTCAGCACTCAAATTATGGTTGCAAGCTCAGTAAAAATCTTGTTAATTGAGGATAACCCGGCAGAAGCTAGGCTGTTGCAAGAGTTGCTGAAGCAAGCACAGTCCAAAGAGTTTAGTTTGGTTCATGTGAAGCGATTGCAAACAGCCCTCGAAGAACTCCATCAAGGCACTTATGATGTAATTCTGTTGGATTTAACTTTACCTGATAGCCAAGGATTATCATCCTTGCCGCATATAATTAGTCATGCTCCCAGCGTGCCAATTGTTGTACTCACAAATCTCAACGACGAAGAACTGGCAATTGAGGCAGTACGCCAGGGAGCGCAAGATTATTTAGTCAAGCGACAGGTGAATGTAGATGTGTTGGTTCGCTCTGTAAATTATGCGATCGAACGCAAGCAGGTTTTAGAATCATTACGTACAGTTAATCAGACGTTACAAAGTAGAGTAGATGAACGAACAGCTGAACTGGTGAAAGCCAAGGAGCTTAATCAGTTCAAATCTGAATTTGTTTCCATGCTCTCCCATGATATTCGTAATCCCTTGAATACTATTCTCTTAGCTGCTGGATTATTGCAAAATAGCGATGATAAATTGAGCAAAGAGAAAAAACTTGATCATATACAAATCATTCGTTCAGCCATCAAAAATATGGCACAAATGTTAGATGAAGTGTCATTAATAGGTAAAGCTGATTCAGGAAAACTTCAGTTTGAACTTTGCCCTTTGGATTTGGAACTATTGTGTCGTCTATTAGTTGAAGAAGCTAAATTAACTTTAAGAGAAAAGCAATTGACTTTGGTGTTTGCCAGTTATGGGGAATTCAGCAAAGCATTATGGGATGAAAGCTTGCTGCGCCACATTTTAGGTAATTTACTTGGCAACGCCATTAAATATTCACTACCAGGCGGTAAAGTTCAATTTGAAATAATTAATCAAGAAAATACAGTGACCTTCCGAATTCAAGATTGGGGAATTGGCATTTGTGAAAACGACCAAAAGCAACTGTTTCAGCCTTTCCACCGAGGAGAAAATGTTGGTAGAGTTCCTGGCACTGGCTTGGGGTTAGCAATTGTTAAAAAGTGTGTTGAGGCGCACGGAGGAGAAATTTTGGTTAATAGTGAAGTTGGTGTTGGTACTACGTTTACTGTCACGCTGCCTGTGATTAAAGCTTAATAGGAATATAATTAAATAACACCATTACAATCAATAAATGACTAATTACCAATCACCAATCACCAATCACCAATTATCAATTACCAATTACCAATTATCAATTACCAATTACCAATTACCAATTATTCTCTAACTTTTTAAATAAAGTACGATAAACAAGTTCACCCTTTTTTTGAGTATATATTTCCCGTTCTGTGGGGACTGGTAGCGGGTTTTCAGCCAACCATTCTTCTGTACCAAGTCTTTGAAAAGCTGGGTGTGCAGCAAAGCGATCGCACATTTCCACGGCGATAAATTTCATATCTGATTGCAGAAAAACTTCCCCCCCAACTGCCAGATAATTAGCTAATTCTTCTACTAACTCTGGTTGTACTACCCGGCGTTTAGCGTGACGGGTTTTAAACCAAGGATCGGGAAATTGAATGGTAACGCGCTGTAAAGTTCCTGGAGGTAGGGAAGATAACAGCGATCGCAATGAGTTATTGACGTTGCAAAATAAATAGTGTAAATTTGTCAAGCCCAATTCATCACGCAAATTATTCGCCTCTACTACCAAGGGTTCTCGAATTTCTAACCCCAGAAAATTCCAGTTGGGTTCTATCTTAGCCATACTTAACAAAAACTGCCCCCTAGCACAGCCGATATCTAGATGTAGCGGTTGGTTGAACTGTGCATAAACTTTTTCCCAGTCAAGAGGATTGGCTGGTGTTCCATACTTTTGAGCAAGTGGGTTAACGTGTTGACGAACTCGAATTTTATTACGCATGACTACTTCAAAGGGCAAGATTTTGATGTTATCTAGGAACAAGTTGAGCGTCAACTATCACCGCAGCAGTGGGAGGAACGTTAATGATCCAAGTTGCTGGTTACTCTTGTGAGCGATCGCTTGGGGACAGTTAAGCAATAAAATGCCCTCCAATCAGAGAAAAAGGAGGGCTTAAACAAAATAATTGCCATATATGCTATCACAAATGACCTGTTGAAGGCGATCGAGATGTTCAATAGCTTACTTGGATATTGTAAGTGATACAGTATGCAATGATTTTGTTAATCATTATTCCCCTTGGAGCTTTTATTTGCAGGGGATTTCACTCTATTTCCTCCTTTAAAGCTAATTAGCAACTTGGGTTATATTGTTAGTTTTTGCTTCTACATAAGCTTCTCGACCTGTAATCAATCTAGAGCGACGATTACGAGTGATATAATTCCACGCCCACTGGAATACTACTAGTAATTTAGTGTCAAACTCGATTAAGAAGTAGATATGAACTATTAGCCAAAATACCCAAGCCAGGAAACCTGTAAGTTTGAGGAAGCCTAAATCTACAATAGCTAAATTTTGTCCAATCATCGCCAAACTACCCACATGGTTATAATGAAATGCTGGCAAAGTTTGACCTTGAAGACGTTTTTGAATGAGTCTAGCTACATATTCTCCTTGTTGTTTGGCTACGGGTGCAACACCAGGTAAGGGTTTACCATCTTGATGGGAGAAGTTGCCTAAATCTCCTACTACAAAAATGTTTCTATAACCCTTGATAGTCAAGTCGGGTTCTACAATCACACGTCCAGAGCGATCGCACTCTACTCCTGTACGTTCTGCTAGGACTTTCGCCATTGGCGAACCCTGAACACCTGCTGCCCACAATATGGTTTTTGAGGCAATTGCTGTCACTTCATCGCCTTGCTTGAAAGTGACTATATTATTTTCAATATTTGTCACTCTGGTGTTAGTTTGGATAATCACACCCAACTTTTGCAAAGATGCTGCTGCTACTTCTGATAAATCTGGTGAAATGTGTGGGAGGACGCGATCGGCCCCTTGTAATAGTAAAATTTTCGCTTCTGAGGTGTCGATGTTGCGGAAATCTTCTTTGAGAGTTTTGTATGCTAACTCAGCGATCGCACCTGCTAATTCTACTCCTGTAGGGCCGCCACCCACAATCACAAAAGTCAACAAAGCACGCCGTTTTTCGAGATCGGTTTCTTTTTCTGCTGCTTCAAATGCTGAAAATATCCGGCGGCGCATTTCTATGGCATCTTCAACAGTTTTTAAGCCGGGAGCTAAATCTTTCCAGTTATCCTTACCAAAGTAGGAATGGTTAGCACCTGTGGCGACAATCAATGTATCGTAAGGTATTACTTTATCGCCCATGATCACTTGTTGTGCTTTGGGATCGATATCATTTACTTCTCCCAGCAACACTTGGGTATTCTTACTTTTACTGAATACAGCTCGCAATGGTGAGGAAATATCAGCAGGTGATAACGTACCTGTCGCAACTTGATATAAAAGTGGCTGAAATAGGTGGAAGTTACGTTTATCAATGAGAGTAACATTCACATTCGCTTTTGCAAGATGCTTTGCTGTATACAGCCCACCAAAGCCTCCACCAATGATTACAACCTGATGTCGTCCATTATTGTCAAGTGCAACTGCCATACGAAATATTTCCTTCTGTTAAGAGAGTTGTAACTTTTCTTAACAAAAGTTTTAACAGCATGATGATGTGGGTTGCCGTTTATTTGGAACAATTTAAAAAATAATAAAAGTAGCAAAAGTTAACTTTTGTTCGATGACTAGATGCTGTGCAAAAAAGCTGAGACTGGAATTAGAAGGAAAAATTCTAGGTGTCTCAGCTATCTTCGCAATTCTATCTCTCTGTACCTGGAAAAAAGTACACTCTAGATACTTATCGAGCAAACTTGTGGCTGTGAGTCAGATAGAAATTAGTGTCTAAAAATCATCCGATAAAACAACTACTAGATCGGTGTCAGGTTCTGGCCCAAAACCACTTCCTTGTGCTACATAATTAAGTGTTCCTCCTGTTTCTAAAACTGCGGGGCCTCCACAGGCTTTAATTAAATTAATTCCATTCTTGACTTTTATATCTTGGCAACCGAATTCGATTCCATTTGAACCAGTAATTTGAATCTTATTAATTGTCCCTGTTTCACCATCATCTAAGTAAAGTTTGGCAGAGCGAATGACTGTTTTAGCTGGCAAAGATGGAGCATTTACATTAACACTCAACTCTCCTCCAGTAATTCGAGCTACTTGAGCAATACGTAGAGCAGCAAAGGCGTTTGGAACTGATATAGAGAAACAGAAGATAATAAATGACAGAGCAAATGTCAAAATTTTTACTGGGTTGATGAGCGTCTTCAATGAATTCATGGTGATTATCCTTTACATATTTTGAGAATGAACAATGATAATTCACTCTTTAGTTAGAGGTAATTTTCAATGCAATGTTATATTAGATATGAAATTTGAGGAAGTTGTGAGGATATCTAAGATTTTCTGTAAAAAAATCTTAATAATGGCTGAATTTGTCAGAATATTGCTTTTTATTGAATCCTGTACACTCAGTACTGCTAGGAGAAAAGGAAGTATCAAAAATATGTAAAGACGTAATTTGTCATTGCAAGCGTAACGTAGCGAAGCAATGACAAATTATAGTTGTTGCGATCGCTACTCTACTAGGACTCACGCACTCGTGACAAAAAACTAAGCTTTTGCGATTACAACGCTAGGCTCGCTCCGGACGTAAAATCGTAGTCCGTTTAATCGCTGTATCGCCTAAGTGAATCACAAAACTGCTAGAAACCAGGATGACTGTGTTAATGGTCGGTACGAGTAATTTTACTTCTGTACCTTCAGGAGGCCAAACTGCGGTACCACCACGCAGAATTAGGTAAGTCGCAAAAAACCGCCAAACATGAAAGACTCGGAAAGCAGAAACGTCAGCAGCCCAAACACCCGCAAGTCTGGATGTTCTTCATGGGAAGCGGTTGAACGATATTTCTAGCGTGTTCAAAGTTGAATCCTGAGTAGGAAATAGACAGTTGTATTTTCTCCATTAGGAGTTAATTGCTGACCGATGCGGCTTTGCGTGGTAAATGGAATCGATTAATGCATGCCCGCATTTTATATTTTGAAATGCCACCAGAGTGGAAAAAACAACTGGTCAAGTCTAAGAAGAAGCAGCGAACTACTAACTGCCAAACAAAGTTAAAATCACAAATAGCTCTGTCTACTGAATATATTCTTGAAGCAAGAAAAAAACTAGGGTTGAGCCAAAGAGACTTAGCACAGCTAACTAGTAAAAGTCAGAGTTGGACTCGTGATATTGAAAATGGACGTTTTCAAGCTAAGTTAGAAGACCAGATACTATTGCGAAAAGCTCTAGGCATGAATTAGCTCAAACAAATTCCATTCGCTCACTGACTGCAATTTATGACTCTACTAAGCAAATATCTACAAGTGAGGTTAGTACCTCTCCAGTCCAGAGATTTTGTAATATTGTTTGTAATATTGTTGGTTCAATCCAGTATTCATATTCCTCCATACCTTCACGAAATTTCCGATACTTGAACCGAAATTGATATGAACCTGGATACAGTGGGCAAAAACCATAAATATCTTGATCTGGAAAAGGTATATTCAAAGTTAACTTTCGGTCACGCTTTTTCTTAGGGTTCTGTATCCAAAAAACAAAAGCATCACGAGAAAAAGTTACTGCTTCTCCTGGCACTACCAGCACATAATCAGATTCAAGTGGTGGGTTAAGCCTCTCGCAGCTAATACCTGTCTGCATTACTTGACCATCTGGTGCTATTAGTTCTGGAAACAACGAGTAAAAACAGGATGAAAAGTAAAAAAAACTTTGCGTATTATTAGTAATCCGAATACTAAGCTGTACAGGAGTATAAACACCGCGCTTGGCTTCTGGAATGGTTAATACCCTCTGTGATACCACAGTTTCAAACGTGACGTTATCCACTTCAACAATATTACTCTCATTAGATTCAAAAGATGTCATTTTGACTATGAATAGTGAGATACTTACAGTATGGTGTCGTGATTTGAGAACAACTAACTTCAGTTATGGGGTTTACTCACCCCCTGCTCTTTGAAAGCTCTCTTGCTTGACTCCTGAATCTTTTGGTCAAATAATCAAAATGCCAGAACTTTACCCACCCATCGCACCCTACCTAGAAGGTAGTTTACAAGTTTCCGATCTGCACACAATTCATTATGAAGAGTCTGGCAATCCGCAAGGTAAACCGATTGTTTTGTTGCATGGTGGGCCTGGTGGTGGTTGTTTACCTATTTATCGGCAGTACTTCAACCCAGAAAAATGGCGATTAGTCATGTTTGACCAACGCGGTTGTGGTCGAAGTACACCCCATGCAGAACTCAGAGAAAACACAACTTGGGATTTAGTTAATGATATTGAAAAACTGCGTCAGCATTTAAACATCGAAAAGTGGGTAGTCTTTGGTGGTAGTTGGGGAAGTACTTTGTCATTAGCTTACAGTCAAACTCACCCCTCTCGCTGCACAGGATTAATTCTGCGTGGCATTTTCATGCTGAGACAAAAAGAATTGCGTTGGTTTTATCAAGAAGGCGCAAGCTATATTTTTCCCGATGCTTGGTCAGAATATGTGAAACCAATTCCTATAGAAGAACGTGATGATATGCTCACAGCTTATTATCAGCGTTTAACTAGTGCAGATGCCCAAATTCAATTAGAATGTGCCCGTGCTTGGTCAATTTGGGAAGGTAGCACCAGTAAGCTATTTCCAGACCTAGAAGTAATGCAAAAGTTTGGTAATCATCAGTTTGCCACAGCTTTTGCTCGTATTGAATGCCATTATTTCATCAACAAGGGATTTTTTGAAACAGAAGACCAATTATTATTAAATGTTGACCGCATTCGCCACATTCCAGCTGTGATTGTACAGGGTCGTTATGATGTGGTTTGTCCAATGATATCAGCTTGGGAATTACATTGCGCCTGGCCAGAAGCAGAATTTATTGTTATTGGAGATGCTGGACATTCGATGATGGAACCAGGGATTAGTAGTGCTTTAATTGCAGCAACAGATAAGTTTGCAGACTTATAACAAAATATGGGAATTGGGCATGGGGCATTGGGAATGGGGCATTGAGCATTAGTCGTTTTTCTCTTTTTGCTCTCTATTTCCTATTCCCAATTCCCAATTCCCTATTCCCTACTGCCTAAATTAGCCCAAGTACCGAGTAATGCGGCAATGCCTAGGGCTGCTAAAGCGATCGCTCCCCTCTTAATAGAGGGATTCAAATCAATCGCATCTAAGAAACTTGGGATTGTCAGTTTGCTAAAGTCTCCCTCTACTCTGTCATAGCCTGAAATAGGCGTAAAAACATTATTTGAGTCGTTTTCTGATTTTGGCTGGGCAGTATACTGTCCAGTAAAACCGACAACCTGTAACAGTGAATCTGCTAGAGGTGGCGAAATGCGTTGCAGCAAATCTAATACTTTCCCTGCATCCCCCACAACATAATCCCGCGTTGGATGTTCGGCAGCGTAGAGAATTGCATCGGTCACAAGGCTGGCTGGGTAATACGGTGGAATTCCTGACGGTTTAACGCCTATCTTGGTGCCAACTTTATTGTAATAAGGTGTGTTGATTGTTGAAGGCAATATTGACGTAACGCTGATAGGCCATTTTTCATATTGCAACTCCACGCGCAGCGCATCCAAGAATCCTTCTAAACCATGTTTGGCAGCAGAATAAGGACTTTGCAACGGTAAACTGCGCCTACCCTCCATTGAGGAAATGAGAATTAGCGCTCCTCGTCCCTCTTGTTTAAGATAAGGAAGTGCTGCCATGACACCATACACTTGTCCCATGAAGGTGACATCAACGACTCGCTTAAACTCCTCCGGTGTGATTTTCTCGAAGGGGGCAATTATACCGCAAGCAGCAGCATTCACCCAAGTATCCAATCGTCCATATACTGCTACAGCTTTATCTGCGATCGCCTTGACTTGCTGAAAATCACTCACATCAGCAACAACATACACTACCTCACCACCCAAGGCTTGAATCTCTTCAACCAAAGACTTCAATCCTGATTCACTGCGTGCTGCAACTACTACTTTGGCACCACGTTGGGCAAACTTCAGCGCTGTGTCCCTGCCGATACCGCTAGAAGCGCCAACAATGACGACTACCTGCTGATCAATTGGTTTTAACTGCATATTAAGTCATCCCTAACCTCTTCTTCTATGTAAAGTTTTATAAAAGGTAGGTGCATCCTTCGTAAGACTTATGCATGGGGTAGAGAAGTTTGTCAAGTAGGGATGGGGGAGATGAGGGGGATGAGGGGGATGAGGGGGATGAGGGGGATGAGGGGGATGAGGGAGATGAGGGAGATGAGGAGGATGAGGGAGAAATAACTCCTAACTCCTAACTCCTAACTCCTAACTCCTAACTCCTAACTCCTAACTCCTAACTCCTAACTCCTAACTCCTAACTCCTAACTTTTTTTCTCATCTCGCCATAAAGCTATACCACCTAATAAACCAGTGATGTTAGGAATGAGTTTTACATTTAAGGGTAGCTGGATATTGACTTTGACAGCTTCACCACCACCAATGTAAAGGCAATCATAATTGAACAGTCTTTGCAAAGATGCGATCGCTTTTTCTAAGCGTCTATTCCATCTTTTCTCGCCAATTTTTTCTAACTCTGCACGCCCTAGTTGTTCTTCGTAAGTTTCACCTTTACGAAATGGATGATGTCCCATTTCCATATTTGGCACTAGTTTACCATCCACAAACAAAGCTGAACCAAACCCTGTACCTAAAGTAATCACTAATTCTACACCTTTGCCTGCGATCGCTCCCAATCCTTGCATATCTGCATCATTAATCACACGTACAGGCTTGTTTAAGCGATTTGCCAATGCTGTTTCTAAGTCAAACCCAATCCAATCTCGATCTAAGTTGACTGCTGTTTCTGTGACTCCACAGCGCACCACCCCAGGAAAACCTACAGAAACTCGATGAAATTCACCTTGTGCAGCTGCTAACACTGCAATTGCATTGATGACAACTTCCGGTTTGGCAGGTTGCGGTGTGTCTACACGGGCCCTTTCTGTTAAAGGATTACCTGTAATATCTAATACCATAGCTTTGACACCACTACCGCCAATATCAACCGATAGGGTGCGAATAGATCCATTATCTTCGGTCATTTGAGTTTATCCTCGTCGCTGCCTGCTGTGTGCCAATAATAGCAATACAGTGAAGTACCCCAACCTGCTTTGCTGAGGTAGTTGCCCTCCAACATCTTAACTGATAAGACCAAATCCAATCATGGGTAAGAAGCAGGCGATCAGGAAAGAGGCTTATACAAATCTTTTCCCCTCTGCACCTCTGCTAACCAGCATCCAAAGTTAACTTGCCAGACTGCTAGTTTTGCTCAATTTCTGACGGTACAGGGCGATCGCGTCCTTCAATCTTAACACTTGGCCATTTGGCATCAAATGTTAGGTTTTTTAGCCTTTCATTACTTAAGGACAATAAAGGTATCTTCAATTTTAGCTGTAAACTTGGATTCCAAGCTTGAGTTTAAAATTAATAAATTCAAAACACAAGGCTTAATTTTTAGTAGGATGTTTTCAATTTTTAGGTTTTACTTTTCTGCTCTAAAAACTGAGGATATGCATTACATTTTTTCAAATCCATTGATTCCTACACTATTAATCTGTTTATAACTCTCATCAAAATTCTTGCTACAGTATCAACCAAATAAAGCACACTTTATCCTAAATAACAACCATTGATATTTTATTTTTAACTTTTTAAATTGTCATTATTAATGCTCGTCAGAATAATGAGGGTAGCATTTATACAACAATTTTTGCTACCCCAATTCCTTAGATGTAAAGCTTTTTAAAAGCAATTTGAAAAAACTTTACACAGCATTTTTTATAAAAATTAACTAATTTGTAGTATTCAATCTACACTGTTTTTGACTTTGAGGACATCTTAAAGTCTGAAAAATTATATTTTATTTTTCGACAAATACTGTAATGGCAGTATTTTATTAGGACAAATACAAAAAACTAATAAGGTATAAACATATATTAAAAAAATATTTTCAAAACAATGCAAACTTAATCACAAATATTAGCCCTTGTAATTATGTTACCCACACTTTAAACTGATTTTCAAAGACTTAGAAAAAAGTCCATACTATTCCAGTAATTCATCTAGAAACATCAGGAAATTTAACCGATATGATACCCAGATCACTTGGAGGCAAGAAAATTGCAATTCTTGTTGAAAATTTATTTATTCCCGAAGAAATTGATTACTACAAAAAGCGCTTTGAGGAGCTTAGGGCAACCGTACATTTTGTATCTAGGCTTTGGGGTCAGCCTAATGTTCGCTTCGTGAGCGATTCATGGGAGGACGAAGAAACACGTCAGACTTTAGAAGTGCAACATGATTTTCAAGATATAGATGTCAACGATTATGCAGCTGTAATTATGGCTGCTAACTACACTAGTGTACGTCTGCGTTATTTCGAGCCGCCTGTAGGTTCTCCCATTAGTGCAGAGCAAGTTCGTACTTCACCAGCAGTACAATTTTATGCTAAAGCGATCGCCAATCCCAGGATTATTAAAGGAGCGCTTTGCCACGGGTTGTGGCTAATAACACCAATGCCAGAGTTGCTTAAAGGACGACGGATTATATGTCATGAGGTAGTGCTTGCAGATATCCTCAATACTGGTGCTATTTACGTACCATCACCTTCAGGTGTTGTAGTGGATGGGGATCTTGTTACTGGTCGCTCAAAGCATGAGGTTGAACCTTTTGTTGAGGCCATAACTGAACAAATTCATCAAGTTAACTCTGCAACAAATCGTTTCTTGTTAAAAAGAACTACTCCTGTTTCAGCAATTAAAAGAGCTAGTTAACTCCTTCAAAATCGGTTCAAAAGGAAGTCATCATCATGGTAAAAATTCTGACAATTCTATCGGAGTGGGGTTATTGGGGTGAAGAACTGGTAGGCCCTTTAGATGTATTTGATGAAAGGGGATATCAAGTTGATTTTGCCACACCTACAGGAAAAAGACCTGTAGCTCTTCCACCTAGTTTAGATCCTTACTTTGTCGATCCACCATTAGGAAAGCCAGTCGTTTCACAAGAGGTAGCAGAGAAAGTCAAGCAGTTGGAAGACCCCAACAACCCACGGCTGGATAATCCAATTATTTTGTCACAATGGTTACCAGAAAGGCCATACTGGAGTTCTCCAAAATTCCTTCGAGAAATGGAAGCATATTACCAAGCACTTGAAGAATTGCAGAAAGATTTAGAACAATACGATGCCTTACTCATAGTAGGTGGTAGTGGCCCAATTATAGATTTGGCAAATAATCATAGAGTTCATGACCTGATTCTCAGTTTTTATCAGGCAGGTAAACCAATTGCCGCAGAATGCTATGGTGTTGCTTGTCTAGCCTTTGCTCGTGACCTTGGCGATCGCAAGAGTATTATTTGGGGTAAGCATGTCACAGGTCATTGCAAAGAATATGATTACCTGGATGGGACAGGATTTGTCGGGACTGACATTAATATTGGCCCTCCTCCTTATCCTTTAGAATATATTCTCCGTGATGCTGTAGGCCCAAATGGGCAATATCACGGTAATGTTGGTAAAAGTATCTCCGTAATTGTCGATTATCCATTTATCACGGGTCGCTCTACCCCAGATTCTTACACAACTGGTGAGAAGTTGGTAGAAGTTTTGGAGAAAGGGCTAAAGCGGTACGGTTGGTAAGTTTCAGCAATCGAATTAGTAAGCATTAAAAAGTCTGATGACTGCCCATATCATTGATTTGAATCAATCTCAAGTGCGAAAAACTTTGGTACCGCAAAATGGACTATACCCAAGGAAGCGGAAGTTATGGCTAACAGAAATGGCCGCTTTGCAATCATCGAACAACTTTTAGTAGATGATATACACTACATATTTGGCAATCCTGGGACAGTGGAAGAGGGCTTCCTAGATGCATTAAGCGACTACTACCCAGAGTTGCAATATATTTTTACATTACAGGAAACGATCGCAGTAGCTGCGGCAGACGGCTACGCCCGTGCTACCAAAAAGCCAACAGTTGTGCAAATTCACAGTGGCGTTGGTCTCGGAAATGCGATCGGCATGTTGTACCAAGCGATGCGCGGTCATGCTCCATTGGTAGTTATTGCTGGTGAAGCCGGTACTCAATACGATGCTTTGGATGCTCAAATGGCCGCTGACCTTGTGACTATGGCAAAACCTGTAACAAAATGGGCAACCAGAGTCATCCATCCTTCTTCTTTATTGCGCGTGTTGCGTCGGGCTATTAAAATAGCCGCTACACCACCTATGGGGCCTGTCTTTATATCCCTACCAATGGATATTCTAGATGTTCCCAACGATGAAGAAGTAATTCCAACTTCTTTTCCAGTCACACAAGTTTCTCCGGAAACTGACCAACTGGCAAAAGCAGTATCCCTAATAATCTCTGCATCAAAGCCGATGATTATTGTGGGCGATGGTGTTGCTTTCTCCGATGCACAGGATGAATTAACTCGCACGGCTGAACTCATAGCTGCCCAAGTATGGGGAGCCGATTCATCTGAACCTAACATCAGTGCCACACATCCTTTATTTAAAGGGCTGTTAGGTCACATGTTTGGGGATTTTAGCCGTCAGATCACCACTGAGGCCGACTTAATTCTAATTGTTGGAACTTACCTTTTCCCCGAAGTATTCCCTGCTTTGTCTGATGTTTTTGCTCCAAATGCCAAAGTGATTCACATCGACTTGAATACCTATGAAATAGCAAAGAATTTTCCAGTGGATATTGGTCTACTAGGCGATCCGAAAACTACACTCGCCAAGCTGAACTCTTTGCTAGAGAGTAGTATGACAAGTGAACACAAAGATGCAGCAAATGCTAGGGCTAATCAGATAGGCGAGACTACCAAAGAGCAATTAACTGCCCTATTGAATGCTGACAAAGCAGTTCGTGATGCAGTACCTCTGCATATGTCACGTTTTGCAGAAGAATTGGCAAAATATTTACCACCAGACGCGATCGTTTTTGATGAAGCAATTACCAATTCTCCCGAACTATGTCGGTACATACCACCAACAAAAGTCGGGCAATATTTCCAAACACGAGGCGGCTCATTAGGTGTTGGCATTCCTGGAGCCATTGGTGTTAAATTAGCCAATCGAGACAAAACAGTAATTGCTTTTACAGGTGATGGCGGTAGCATGTATACCATTCAGGCCCTCTGGACTGCTGCACACCACAACATCGATGCCAAATTCGTCATTTGCAATAATCGTAGTTATCAAATACTGAAGCTCAACATTCTGCAATATTGGCACGAGCGTCAGATATCAGAACACGGGTTCCCATCTTCTTTTGATATATGTGATCCTGATATACGTTTTGATGAGTTAGCCCGTTCTCTGGGGGTTGAGGCTATTCGAGTTGAGAAGCCAGATCAAATCAGTTCAGCCATTGAGAAAGCATTGGATTATGACGGGCCTTTCCTAATTGATTTAGTACTAACTAAGGAAATTGTTGGTACAAAAATTGGTGTTAAGTGCGGTCAGTAGAATTGATTGAGGCTATTACTACTACCCAATCCCCAGCGATGCACTAAGCAAAGCCAAAGTGTCCCCAATCCCCACTCTTTTATGGAGATGATTTTATGTCAGAAGCAAATAAAGCGATCGCACGTCGGTATTACGACGAAATCATGAATCAAGGGAATTTAGCAACCATTGATGAGCTATTATCCCCTGACTTTCTATTCACAATTCCCACTCACCCTGAGCCATATCACGGCCCCGATGGTTTCAAACAACTCGTGACCATGCTACGGGGAGCTTTTCCCGATGTGCATCTGTCAGTAGAGCATTTGTTAGCTGATGGCGACACAGTTGTCGGTCACTGGACAGGAAGTGGCACTCACGCTGGTAGCCCATTGCACACTGTACTCGGAGACATCCCCGCATCTGGCAAGCACTTCAGCATTGATGGTATTAGTTGGTTACGCATTGTTGATGGCAAAATCGTCGAATCCTTAGCTAACGAGGATACTTTGGGCTTGCTGCAACAGATTGGCGTTCTACCATCTGAGTCTGCGCCAGTAACAACCACTCCCACTGAAAACAAAGCTTTGGTTGCTCGTTACTTCAACGAGATTATGAATCAAGGCAAACTTGATGTCATCGAACAGATTATGTCTGCCGATTTTGCCTTTAGAATTCCTACTTTGCCACAACCAATTCGCGGTCATGAAGGCATGAAGCAGTTTGTCACAGGACTTCGCAATGGCTTCCCAGACATTCACTTCACCGTAGAACGTGAGATTGCTGAAAAAGACAAAGTAGCCAGCCGTTGGAGAATTGTTGGCACCCACAAAGGAGAATTTTTAGGTGTTCCTCCTACCGACAATTATGTACAAGACCAGGGTGTTGATATCTTCCGCATCGCTAACGGCAAAATTGCAGAGATTTGGGTCAATGAGAACGACTTAGGTTTGATGCAACAGCTTGGTGTTATTCCTGCTGCTAAATAAAGAAGAAATCTATTGCAACCATAGATAGGTTAACGGAGTGATTGCTAAAACAACGTAATATTTAACTTAAATATGCGTTGAGCAATCCTCTAGAAAGAGGTGACTCCATGCAAGCAGAAGAAAATAAAGCGATCGCACGTCGGTATTACGACGAAATCATGAATCAAGGGAATTTAGCAACCATTGATGAGCTATTATCCCCTGACTTTCTATTCACAATTCCCACTCACCCTGAGCCATATCACGGCCCCGATGGTTTCAAACAACTCGTGACCATGTTACGGGGAGCTTTTCCAGATGTGCATCTGTCAGTAGAGCATTTGTTAGCTGATGGCGACACAGTTGTCGGTCACTGGACAGGAAGTGGCACTCACGCTGGTAGCCCATTGCACACTGTACTCGGAGACATCCCCGCATCTGGCAAGCACTTCAGCATTGATGGTATTAGTTGGTTACGCATTGTTGATGGCAAAATCGTTGAATCCCTAGCTAACGAGGATACTTTGGGCTTGCTGCAACAGATTGGCGTTCTACCATCCGAGTCTGCGCCAGTAACAACCACTCCCACTGAAAACAAAGCTTTAGTTGCTCGTTACTTCAACGAGATTATGAATCAAGGCAAACTTGATGTCATTGAAGAAGTTATAGCTTCTAACGTCACTGTAAGAATCCCTACTTTACATGAACCCTTTCGTGGTTATGAAGGTGTGAAATACTTTGTCACAGGGCTTCGTGCTGCCTTCCCGGATATTAAATTCACTGTGGAACGTCAAATCGCAGAAAAAGACAAAGTAGCTTGCCGTTTTACAAGTATCTCGACGCATCAGGGTGAATTTCAGGGCATTTTACCGACTGGTAATTCTATAAAAGACCAGGGTGTTGATATCTTCCGCATCGCTAACGGCAAAATAGCAGAAGTTTGGGTCAATGAGAACGCTCTCGGACTCTTGCAACAACTTGGTGCAATTCCCTCCTCTAACTAGTGGTCTATTGCATTAATTTTGTTGGGTAAACTCAAATTCAATTTTTCTTTGTTTTCCTCTCCCTTAGCGTTCTTTGTGTCCTTTGCGGTTCGTTTTTTCTCTCATAATTTATGCGCTCAACCACTAGTTAGAGCAACAAATATGAGCATATTTCAACTGAACAAATTTGGTAATTTATAACAGGAGACAAATGATGACCAGTGTAACTTTAGCACCCCTGACTGACGCTGAAGCAAGACAGTTTGTTGATGAATGGTTTCAAAGACTTGATATTCATGCTCCATCTGAAGAAGTGCTTCCTTTAGTTGCAGATGAAGACGTACAAATGAAGTTTCCAGAAGCTACATTGTATGGAAAAGATGAATTCAAAAAGTGGTATGAAGGAGTCATCAGAATTTTCTTTGATGAAGTGCATACGCTCCAGAGATTAAATATTAAAACTAGCTCGAACCAAGCAACAGTTGACCTGATTCTTCAATGGGAAGCTTCTCGGTGGAACCCACCAGCAGCCAAGAGTGAACGCTTAGCATTTACTGCTGTGCAGACATGGATTTTGACGCGATCGCCTATTACTCAAAAGGCTGTAATTACTAGATACATCGTTAAGGAATTGATTCCTCTACCTGGGTATCCTGCTCTTTAAAGTACAGCAAATTGCTGTGTAATCAAATCATCAAAGTTGTGATGAAATCGAACGAGGGAGAGAGAGTTTATGTTTCTGGTAACTGGTGCAACTGGAACCAATGGCAGTGAAATAGTTAAGCAGCTGAGTGCTGTGGGTGTTAAAGTACGAGCTTTAGTTCGTAACTTAGCAAAAGCAGAAGCGATCGCTCAACCAGGTGTCGAGATTGTTGAAGGTGATTTTAGTCAGCCCGAAACCCTTAAAACTGCCCTCCAAGGTGTAGAAAAGGCACTCTTGCTCCCGCCGTTCGATTCCCGGATGGTAGAGTGGCAAAGTAATTTCATTGAAGCTGCTAAACACTCTGGCATTAAGCATATTGTGAAGTTTTCAGCCCTTGGAGCTGATCAAAACTCACCCGTAAGTTTGCTCAAGTGGCATGGGCAGGGCGAGAAGCAAATTGAAGAGTCTGGTATCTCTTTCACCCACCTGCGGCCCAACGGCTTCATGCAGAATTTCCTTACCCTTGCCCCAAGCATCACTACACAGGGTGTTTTTTACCAGCCAGCGGATAATGCAAAAATTAGCCATGTGGATGTCCGCGATATTGTCGCAGTTGCCGTGAAGTCACTCACCGAGGATGGACACGAGGGCAAAGTTTACACCATCACAGGGCCGCAAGCACTCACCTTTGATGAAATCGCCCTCCAACTTACTGCCCTAATTGGGAAACAAGTTAAATATATCAATGTTTCACCAACAGACTTCCAGCGTACCTTGCTGGATTTTGGGCAACCAGAATGGCTGATAAACGCACTCACCGAGTTGTTTGAATTTTATCGTTCTGGCCAAGGCTCAATTGTAACTAATGTGGTAGCTGAAATAACTAATCAGCAACCAATATCTTTTGAGCAATTCATCAAAGACTACGCCCAGGTTTTCCTAGACCATTAACTAGGTCAAAAAATTTGAGATTTTGCGAAAAGTTGAGCCAGTGCATTGGGCGGCTTTGCCGACTTGTAGCAACTGGCGTTGCGTGCGGGGGTTCCCCCGCCCTTGCAAACTTTTCAAGACGGATTTGAGATTTGAGATTGACCCCACGCCTAAAATTCTTGTCATTAAATTTTGAATTTTGACACTTCAACCCAAAATCCCAAATTTGAAATCTAAAATTCGGCAATTCTTTTATGTCCAAATGGCAAATAAAACTACTGTTCAGGAGTTTTTTATGAGTACTCAAGAAATCATCAATAATTACTACAACTATGTCAATGCTAGTGATTGGGACAGCTGGCTATCCTTATTCGACGACAATGTAGTTATGGACGAACAACTAGCAGGTCACCTAACAGGAATTCAAACTTTGAGGAATGCAGTCGGAGGTCTAGAAAAAGGCTACTCCAAATTCCTGATGTATCCTCAACAAACTGTAGTAGAAGGAAATCAAGCCTGTGTCATTTGGCAATGTGAAGCAGCAAATGCCAATGGTGTGCCAATTAATGCTAAAGGTGCTAATTATTTCCGCGTAGAGAACGACAAGATTACTTATATGTCTAACTTCCATGACACAAGACCTTTTGACCCCTTTGTCAATCAAAAATTGAACTGAACTGAGCAATCAACTATTGATTTTTGGCGTTGCTGAATAGAAGTATGAAATGAATAAATGCAGTAAATTAAAACTCTCACTCTCTGCGCCTCTGCGTGAGACAGATTCATACTTTCACTCAGCAACACCTGATTTTTAATCAAAAAGAAAGAGGTTGGCTGTGAGTGAATACGATTTCATTATTGTAGGAGCTGGTTCAGCAGGAGCGGTTGTTGCCAATCGGCTTAGCGAAAACCCAGAGGTGAAGGTGCTAGCTTTAGAAGCTGGGAAACCTAGATCTGAAACTCCGACCGATCTGACTACTAGGGTTGATAACCCATCTGTATGGTATACTTTACTCGGCTCTGAAGTAGACTGGGGCTATCAAAGTGTTCCACAGCCGGGATTAGAAGGTCGAGTAACCTATGAGCCGCGTGGCAAGTTACCTGGTGGTAGCAGCAACTTGTACATCATGATGCACATCCGAGGACATATATCGGATTACGATAATTGGGCTTATAGCGGTTGTCCTGGCTGGGCTTACAAAGATATTTTACCCTACTTCCAAAAACTGGAAAACCAAGAAGACAACACCAGTGAGTGGGCTGGTAAAGGAGGGCCGCTTTATGTTGCCAATGCCAAGTTGCATAATCCTAACCCTACTTCTGAGGCGTTTATCAATGCTTGCCTCGAATTAGGCTACCCTTACACTCCAGACTTTAACGGTTCTAGCATGGAAGGGGTCGGTTGGCATCATGTCAACATCAAAGACGGTAAGCGTCAGAGTACAGCATTAGCCTACTTGAATCCAGCGTCGCTGCGACCAAACCTGACTATTAGCACAAACTCTCAAGCCACTCGATTGTTGTTTGATGGTAAACGTTGTGTAGGGGTAGAGTATAGCCAGAATGGTGAGATTAAGACTGCACACGCTAACTACGAAGTGATTGTCTGTGCAGGTGCCATTGAGTCTCCTAAGTTGTTGCTACTCTCTGGAATTGGTAATCCTGCTCATTTAAAAGAGTTTGGTATTCCTGTCAAAGCTGATGTACCTGGTGTGGGCGAAAACTTTCACAATCACATCCTCATAGGAGTCATTAATGAAGCATCCCAGACAGTTCCCAATGGACATTTGAATCTATCAGAATGCGCCTTGTTCTGCAAATCAGATCCAGGTTGGGTTGGGCCAGACCTACAGATAGGTTTTGTACACGTGCCATTCAATATCATTGTTGGTCAAAATTACCCAAACTCTATAAGTATTTTGCCCGGTATTGTGCGCCCATTGTCTCGCGGTTGGCTGAGGTTAGCAAGTGGTAATCCGCTAGATAAACCGCTTGTAAACCCGAACTACCTGAGTGTGGAAGCCGATGTTGAAAGGTTAGTTCAATCTGTCAAACTTGCTCGTGATATATTTGCAACCAAGGCTTTCTCTGGTTGGGTGAAACGAGAATTGATGCCAGGGCCAGATGTACAGAGTGAGGAACAATTACGTTCATTTGTCCGACAAAATGCCGACTCTTATCATCACCAAGCTGGTTCGTGCAAGATGGGACTAGATGATATGGCAGTTGTAGATCCGCAACTGCGCGTCTATGGCGTTGAAGGACTGAGAGTTGCTGATGCTAGTGTTATGCCTGTTGTACCTTCAGGGAATTGTCACACAGGCATTGTGATGATTGGGGAAAAAGTCTCTGATCTAATTAAACAAGAACATCATTTGCTGTGATTAGAGAACTTGGGAATAATCATGGAGTAAGTAAAGTATGAGTTTACAAATTTTTTCTCAAGTGGCGCTGACTTGTAAAGACCCGATCGCTACTGAAAAGTTTTACACAAAACATTTTGGTTTTAAAAGAGCTAGGGTAGCAAAACTTCCAGATGGTAATCAGATTGTTTTCATTAAGGCAAGTGATAGTGCATTCTACTTCGAGCTCTTTCAGGCTCAAGAGGAACTTCCTGTAGCAGCTTCTATCAACGATGGCCCCCAGTACCCCGCAGTGCGTCATCTTGCTTTTAAGGTTGATGATGTAGACGCTAAACTAGCAGAAATTGGCGACGATGCCAAAATTACTCTAGGGCCGCTTAACTTTGATGATTACATTCAAGGATGGCGTACAGCTTGGATAGCCGATCCAGACGGTAACATTGTTGAAATTAGTCAGGGATTTGTTGATCAAGAAAATCCACCGTCTTTAGAAGCAAACTGAATCAGGACTTACGCACAGACTACGATTTGACGGCATTACGAGCTTAGGGTTTTAATCGCAAAAGCTGAGTTTTTCGTCACGAGTGCGTGAGTCCTAATAAACTCAATACTCCCAATATAAGCAGTTAGTATGGTTGGATTTTTATACTCTATAGGACTCATATTTGATTTTTGAACAAAACTCAGTACACCTTTATTTTTTCTTCCCAGTCCCCAGTCCCCAGTCCCCAGTCCCTTACCTCTACGAGTGATTCAGAAATCAAATCGGATTGCTATATGTTATGTAGTTTATTACTGAATTCAAACTCTTACTTAATGTATGTAAGATGGAGCGTCTTGAGTTTACTACTGTTAGTTGCTCATCCAGCTAGCGCAGAAAGTTCTGTATCTAATATTGATGTGGCTGAATCTGCAAATCAATTGCCACAAAACTCAAGTGCAACTTCCATGAGCCAGGTTACTAATGTCAACCAACTTTCGGATGTCAAACCTACAGACTGGGCTTTTCAGGCTTTGCAGTCATTAGTTGAGCTAATGAGTGCGATCGCAGGTTATCCGGATAATACCTTCCGAGGTAACCGTGCTATGAGCCGCTTTGAATTTGCAGCCGCACTCAATCAGGCTCTTGAGCGTATGAATGAAATCATTCAAACCACCTCGAAAGATTTAGTTACCCGTGAGGATTTAGCAACAATACAGAGATTGCAACAGGAGTTTGCTACAGAGTTAGGCACAATCCGAGCAAGAGTAGACACTCTGGAAGCTCGTGCAGCTACCCTAGAAGCAAATCAGTTTTCCCCAACTACCAAGTTAACGGGTCAAGTCATTATGGCAGTAAATGCAGGTCAATTCAATGGCGATCGCATAATTGACCCCAATGGCAGAGAAATTGCTAATGCAAATCCCAATGCCACATTTTTTTATCGAGCTGTGGTAGACTTCAATACCAGTTTTACCGGAACAGACCTGTTAAAAATCCGTTTGGAAACAGGTGATGGTGGTAGTGATGATAATGCAGCTGGAGTGCTAGAGCCAAATTTCGGCAGTGTGGTGGACTTTTCAGCTAAACCACCTTCGCAAAATGGTGACATTGGTTTAGGTAGATTGTACTACACGTTTAAACCATTGTCCGACTTATCTGTGTCCATTGGGCCTGATATTCGCACTACAGATTATGTTGATTACAACAGCTACGCTAACTTGAGCTTTCGGGATTTCAACACACTGGCATTAACAAACAATTACATTCTCTTTCCTGTATTTGGCCCAAGTGCAGGAGCTGCAATTGACTGGAAACCAGGACAGGGGCCTTTTTCAGTACGGGCTTTGTATGCAGCAGCAGAGGCGGCGAATCCAGGTAAAACCGGATTTATCAGAGGTGTATCGCCTTTTGTCAGATTGTTATACCTTGATGATAATGGCGATCGCGGTTTATTCGGCGATACCTACCAAACTACTGTTGAGTTGGAATACGCACCTTCAAATAACTTTGCTCTACGTCTGCAATACAGTGGAGGAGAAGTTTTTAACCATGACTATTACGTGTTTGGCGCTAATTTAGAATTAACCCTAGCACAACGTCTGGGAATTTTTGCCAGATACGGTTACGGTAGTTATAATGACTCTGCATTTGGGGATATTAAACCGCAATATTGGATGGCGGGTGTTGCACTCCGTGACTTATTTCGAGAGGGTGCTTTAGCAGGAGTTGCAGTTGGTCAGCCATTTATAGAAGGTGCGATTGGCAACGCCACTCAAACAAACTTAGAGGCATTTTATAACTATCCTCTTGCTCAGAACATTCAAATTGCACCATCAATTCAAGTAATTAATAACGCTGGTAATCAAGATAGCAACAATACAATTGTTACAGGAACTCTGCGAACAGTCTTGTCTTTTTAACAGGACTTACGCAATGAGTGATGTAAAAACGAACCACAGAGACACAGAGGACACGGTGAAATGAGAGTTTGAGAGATTTTTTGCGTAAGTCCTATTTAACTAATTGAGTTGATTGTTATAAGGAGTAATTCAGGAGTCAAATCACATTTCTATAGATTAGTTTTACGTTTCCGAACCAAAAAAATTAAACTTATACCGAAAAATCGACCATTGACGCTGTGTTGAATACTCATTAAACTAAATCTGAAATAACTAGTGTAAATTTAGATTCATCCTCACAAACTTTCAAGTGTAATTTAAGGTTATTAGATTTTACTTAACTATTTTGTTTTTAGTTATACATTGATGTCTGAACGATGTTTCTTGTTTTCTTAATTTGTATTGGCCAGTAAATTGTATTTAGTAACTTAGTAAACAACAGTATTGAGAATTGGTTATATAGATAATCTCATATCAAAAATTTCCCATATTTTATTTATTAAATAATTTGCTGACGTAATTTCTCTCTTCTGAAAAATTTGGAGCTAATATATGCCTTTTATGAACCAAGGTCGTCGTCGTTTTCTTCAATCTAGTGCTTTAGCTTCTGCCAGTTTGGTTGTTTCATCTGTATTTCCCCGTAGTCGTGCTAGAGCTAATGATGAAAGTGTAGATGCTTTAATTATTGGTAGCGGTTTTGGTGGAGCTGTTGCTGCTCTGCGCTTAGGACAAGCTGGAATTAATACAGTCGTATTAGAACGTGGTCGTCGCTGGAAGCTGACATCTGCATATGATACGTTTGCTACTTTCCGTAACCCAGATGGTAGAGTTGGTTGGCTTACTAATACTGCACCCATTGGTGGAGAATCTATAGATGTTTATACAGGAGTTCTAGAGCGGGTAGATGCAAATGGGATTTCTATTTTCCTTGGTGCCGGAGTTGGAGGCGGTTCTTTAAATTACTACGCCACTACATTTCAACCACCTAAAGATTTATTTTATAAATCTTTTCCTAGTTCAGTTAGCTATGATGAACTGGATGAAACTTATTACCCCCGCGTCCGTTCAGTTCTCAAGGCATCAACAATTCCTCAAGATATTCTAGCTAGTGATTACTATTTATCATCACGGGTATTTATTGACCAAGCTGTGAAGGCAGGATTACCTTACAGATGGAATGTCTTGAATGTTAATTGGGAAATAGTCCGTCAACAGTTAGCTGGAACTGTCAAACCAGATTTGATTATTGGAGAAGGAGTAGATTATGGCTGTAATAGTGGTGCAAAAAATAGTTTAGACTTGAACTATTTACGCCTAGCAGAAGAAACTGGATATGTGGAAATTCTGCCTCTTCATGTGGCAACAGAAATTAGCCAAGTTCCAGGATATGGTTATCGAGTTTCTTATAATGAGATAAGTGATACTGGAAGCATAATTGCTAGTAAATCTATTACCTGTCGCTATTTATTTTTAGCAGCAGGTTCTATAGGAACTTCTAAGCTTTTAGTTAAAGCTAAGGCAAAAGGTACATTACCTTGGTTAAACGAGCATATTGGACAAGGTTGGGGTAGTAATGGAGACACTTTTTCTACTCGTTCAGGTTTACCTGATACTAATCCTGGAAAAGGAGGCCCTGGAGGTTCTGCTATTGTTGAACACCCCGATAACCCCTTTGGCCCCACAGCACTAAATAACGCTCCAGATTGGCAAGCGCCTCAAGGAAGCCTTAGAGCTATTTGTGAAACTATACCTAGTGCAAGAGGAAGCTTTAAATACGATTGGGCTACAGATTCAGTAACGTTAGATTGGCCTGTTGATTCTCCAGGAGTTGTCCAATCTTTGAAAGCCGCAGAGTATACACATAGACTCCTTGATAAAAGAAATACCACAATCAGTCACAAGCCCAAAACAGAAGTCACGACAGACAGGATAATGAGTGGTATGTCAATCAAAAAAAGACCGACATCTACAGTATCTAATGCTTTGACTGTACACGCCTTGGGAGGAGCAGTGATGGATCAAGCTTGCGATACCTATGGACGGGTAAAAAATTATCAAGGGCTTTATGTTGTCGATGGTGCGCTAATACCTGGTTGTACAGGAACAGCAGCGCCTTCACTCACCATTGCAGCGATCGCAGAACGTTGTCTGGATAAAATTCTGGCAGAAGATATCCTACATGGTTGAGCTATTTCCAGGCAACACCTCTCAAGATTTGACACAAAAATAGGTAAAGCTTTTGAAGTGGCATTTTTTCAGAATCAGCTACCTCATGAAGAATGGATTCAAAAAATTTTCCAGCTTTCTTTAAATCCTAACTTCCATCTGAGAAAAATCAAATCATGTTTATCTCTAAATTAATTAAAAAATTAACTTTAACAGCAGCATCTAGCTTGGTGAGTTTAATTTTTCTAGCTCCTGGCGAAGCTTCTGCTGCTTCCTTAGTCAACGGCGGTTTTGCAGGCAGTTTTAATGGATGGCAAACAATAGGTGACGCTAGTATCCAATCATTTGAAAGTGTTGGCATCGACCCAACAGAAGGAGATTTTCAGGCTTTATTGTCAACGACATCACGTACAGATGATAACTTCAATCTTTCAGGAGTTGACGCAGCTGATGTTTCAGATTTGGAAATATTCTTAGGCTTAAAATCTGGGAGTTTAGATAGCTTGAGAAATAGCGGTTTATTTCCTGTAGAGGAAGGTACCGCTATCAAACAAACATTTACAGCTGAAGCTGGTAGCACCCTGAATTTTGATTTTAATTTTCTGACAGATGAGTTTGCAAATAGTGCGGATTTTAATACTTTTGCCTTTTTCACTCTGAACAACACTGCAAACAAACTAGCTGATACTTTCTCAAATTTAATTTCTTCTACATTCTTTGACCAAGAAACTGGTTATGGGACTTTTTCTACTGTGCTATCAGAAACCGGGACATATACTTTGGCATTCGGGGTTGTAGATGTGGGAGAATCCTACGCTACAGCAGTATCTATCGATAATGTTAGAATTGTGCCTTCAAATGTTGTGAAAGTGCCTGAACCTTCTTCTGTATTAGGAATATTTGAGTGTGGTGTTTTAGTAGTTGGGTTTGGTCTGTTAAAACGTCAACAGACAAAAAGCAGTAAAGCTGTGAATCTATGACACATTTTAAAAATCTACTCGTTCCTAAACCCAAAGGGCGATCGCCCTGAAACAAATCACAAGTTGAAGAGGTTACAGAAATGCAAAAAATCAAACTGAACAAAGATTGACGAAGACAACCACTAAAAGGAGACAAATATGAGTTTACGGTACTTGGGAACTGAAGGCTTTACAGTTTCTTCCATCGGGTTAGGTGCGATGGGTATGTCAGAACTGTATGGTGCCCGCAATGATGAAGAATCTATTGCAACTATCCAACGGGCGTTGGATCTTGGTATCAATTTGATTGATACTGCTGATTTTTACGGCTTGGGTCATAACGAAGAACTGATTGGTAAAGCTATCCGTGGTAGACGTGAGCAAGCTGTCATCTCTGTAAAGTTTGGTCAGTTACGGACACCCGATGGTGGTTGGGGCCCAATTGATGCCAGCCCCAAGTATGTACGTCAAGCCATTGAAGGCAGCCTAAAGCGCCTAGGAGTAGACACAATTGATTTTTACTTTCCTACGCGAGTTGACCCTAAAGTGCCCATTGAAGATACCATCAGTGCAGTAGCTGAATTAGTGCAACAGGGTAAAGTACGTTATGTAGGCTTGTCGGAAGTCTCACCCTCAACCATCCGCAAAGCTCATGCCATCCACCCAATCTCAGCTGTGCAAGCTGAATACTCACTCTGGAGCCGTGACCCAGAGGACGAAGTTCTACCGACCCTGCGGGAGCTTGGCATCGGCTTCATTGCCTACAGCCCCCTAAGCCGTGGTTTTCTCAGCGGTCAGATCAAGAGTCCTAACGATTTTGCTCCAGACGACTTTCGTCGCCACTCTCCACGCTTCCAAGGTGAGAACTTCCAGCGTAACCTTGAGTTAGTAGATCGTGTTAAGGAACTTGCAGACAAAAAAGGCTGTAAACCTGCACAATTTGCACTAGCATGGGTACTGGCGCAAGGCGACGACATTGTTCCTATTGTTGGCACCAAACGCCGTGCTTATTTAGAGGAAAATCTTGGTGCTTTGAATGTACAGCTGAGGAAAGACGACTTAGCTCGCATCAATGAATTGGTGCCACGCAATGCTGTGGCAGGTGAACGCTATGCTGCACAGCTGTTGGCAGCTGTTAACGGCTAAGCTGACCTGGATATTCCAAGCCAGCATCTAGAGTTCCATGAAAGTTAGCATGGAACTCTGGAGGATAAGTATTTTTGTGGATGACTGCTAACAGAGCGATCGCAATTTGATAAATTATAGCTAGGGACTGGGGACTGGTGACTGGGTGAAAAGTCTTTTTGTGTCTAGGTTTTATTATCTGTTGATGTCCTAACACTACTGGCGACTGCTATACCTCTAAATCCAGAACAGTTAAAGCAAGTTCTGAGCCACAATACCTAAATCTGTGGAAAAATATCCACTGCATAACTCAACAGATATTTATTTGTATGTGATAAAATTGTAAGAAATTATTTTTCAGTTAAAGATTGCCTTTGCAAGTAGTAGTTTGTATACCTAAAAAGAATTAAATATTATTTAAAAGTCAATAACAATGCCCAGAAAAAACGCTGCTAATCTCACGATTCAATTATCAATCGAGGAAAAAATAATTTTAGATAAATATTGTGATAAAATGCAGCGAACAAAAAGCGATGTACTTCGAGAAATGATACGTTCACTTAAAATCTATTTAGACTAAGCTAAAATCGTTGATTCAGTTTGGGAATTCATATTTATAAAGCATCAAGGAACAGGATTTTAAGTTCATTTGTATGCACATAGTTTCGTTTTTACTGCCGACTTACTTATTTAAAATTTCTAATTAATTGTCTTCTTGGCTTACATCTATTTTAGTTGCGTTATTGACATTTTTGTAGGGTGGGCAATGCTTTTAATGCCATGAAACCTCAATTTTGACGTTCCAGGCATTGCCCACCTTACGGTTAATTGAGAGGCCGGTGCAAGATATCAGTTGCAAAAGTTGTTTTTTCGCGTTCTTCTTAGGAACGCCAGTTGCAAAGGCTGTCGTCAAAGCCGGACGCTAGACACTACAACGAAAGAAACCTCTTTACTCTTTTTTTCCTTCAAAGAAGGGTAGGGTGGGCGGTTGGCGCAAGCCTGCTGTCTAATGGCGAGTCTGTGAATGTAGAATCCCCTCGCCTAATACCGTTTCACTTTAAAATTGATGCATTTAGACAAGCTGGGGAAGCTGGGGAAGCTGGGGGAGAAAGAAAAATCATTTGCATGGCTGATTTCGTGAAATGGTATAAAGGCGAGGGGAGTGTCAAATTCTGGTCAGGACTTACGCACGGACTACGATTTTATGTGCGTCACGCAAAGCGCGAGTCTTCTCCCAAAGGAAGACGCTACGCTTTTTGAGCATCTGGCAGACTCCCTCTTCCGTTAGGGGACACCCCAAGACTGCACTGCCTCCTAAATGTATCAACACGGTATCATGCAACACATTGGCTTGCCTTTGCATCTTTGCGTAAGGTAAAAAAATATTTATGCAAGAGATGTAATGAGTAAATCAACTCATAAATATTGAATAACTAAATATATTTAAGGTTAAAATCAATGACTCAATCAGAATTAATATTCAAAACTAGAGATATTTCAAATATATATTGAAGAGTACTTTCTAACCAAAAAAAGATGAACTTTAATCGAAATATTAACTCTTGGATCTGGAAATAGAAATTTATAAACTAATTTATATTCCTGATGAACCATGTCGAAACTATTTCTCAAGCAAAGACATGGCTAACTGAACAAATTGTCTACAAAGCATACAAAGCTTTAACTATAGGTGACAGTAATTTCTGGAAAAATTATGAAATTACTACCTGATTTTGTGTGAAGCAAATGCTTGATGACTGAGATTTCACTAAATTAGTACAATCGCTATACATTTAGTAGGACTACTGGAGAAACTAATATGACACAGACACCAGAACAAAACAATGCTGTTGCTGTTCGTTTTTTTGAAGCTGCTTGGAATGAAGGAAACTTTGCAGTACTTGAAGAACTACTAGCTCCTAATTCAGTTGACCACTCTACTGTCACCGGAAAGACAGAAACTGGCTCAGCAAGCTTCAAGCAAATCGTAAGTCTATTTCGCAGTGCTATACCAGATATTCATCTGACAATTGAGGATGAAATTTATGCAAAGGACAAAGTTGTTCACCGCTGGTTCTTGAGTGGAACACACCAAAAAGAACTGTTTGGTGTGCCTGCAACTGGCAAAACATTAAAGTTTTCAGGAACTACCACTGTTCGTGTGGCTGAAGGCAAAATAGCAGAAAGATGGACGAATATTGATGAACTAGGGCTTTTGCGCCAGTTAGGTGTTGTTCCATCGCCTAACGAGCAAAACTAGTCTCTTCCTCAGCACAACAACTACGAGAAATGCTGTTGAAATGAGTTTTGCAATTACTACAAATTGAACCAGCAAAAATACAAAGGTTATTCTATGACTGTAACGACAATAGAAAATAGCAAAATAGAAAACAACAGAGCCGCCGCCCGTCGATTTCTTGAAGATATCTGGAGTCAGGGCGACCTCACAGCAGTAGAGGAGATTTTGTCTCCCGACTTTGCTTTTATTTTATCCTTCATGACAACACAAGGAACTGATGCTTTTAAAAACCTTGTTGTTCGTAACCGCGAAGCTTTTCGCAACTTAACTTACATAGTTGAAGATGTTGTTGCTGGAGAAGATGAAGCAGCAGCTTACTGGAGAATGGAAAGCACTCATGTAGGTACATGGAGAAATATCGAACCCACCGGGAAGCAAGTATCAATTCATGGGTTGACTTATTACAAATTCTCCAACGGCAAAATTGTTGAAGCTAAAGTTCAAAATGACGTGCTGGGTTTGATGCAACAGTTAGATGCTGTTTCCTTTACCGCAGCACTCAAAAAGAACAAGGAAAGTGTTCGTCGTTATGTAGAAGTAGCTTTAAACAAAAGAGACTTTAACAGGTTTGACGAGGTTATTACTCCTAGCTTCTTAGGTCATCGCGGTTCTCAAGTTGTTCGCGGTGCTGAGGGTCTCAAAGCCCAAATGTCTATGTTTGCTGCTGCATTCCCCGACATTGAATTTTTAATTGATGACATCTTTGCTGAAGAAGACAAAGTTGCAGTTGTTTACACTGCACCTGGTACTCATCAAGGGACGTTTGCAGGTATTGCTCCAACTAACAAAAAAGTGGAGTGGAAAGGAATTATCGTATATCGCCTAGAAAATGGAAAAGTTGCAGAGTTAACCGCTTACTGGAATGACTGTGAGTTAATCGAACAGTTGAAGAAATAGCTCTACTCGATTCAAAAGGCGCTAGTGATGAATTCTTAAGCTACTACGAAAGTAAATGCAATGAGAAAACACAGCGCCATTTTTTTATTAACTTGAGAAATTTTGTACACAGCTTCATAAGGTGTAAATATGCCTAGAGATTGGAAGATAGAACATTCAAGACGTGCAAACATTAATGGAGTGGAATTAGAATTCCAAGTTGTAGGTTCTGGCGAGCCAGTTTTGCTAATTCATGGTGCTTTATTGGCTGATTGCTTAATTGCTCCATTTCAATTGCATCCCATCATCACAGAGAAATACAGTTTGATCAGCTATCATCGTTGCGGTTATGGTGGTAGCGGTTGGCCTGATGGCCCCATCAGCATTGAGCAACAAGCTGAGCAATCTCGATTGCTGCTACAACACCTAGGCATCGATAAGGCGCATATAGTTGGCTATTCCTATGGTGGATTAATCGCACTACAGTTAGCTCTTTCTAACCCTGAGGTTGTCCATTCTTTGGTACTCATGGAACCATTTTTGCCAAGAACTGATTCTAAAGCCCTAGAGTATGGAGAGCAGGCGCTAGGAAACTTTTTGAAGTTATATGAGGCAGGGGATAAAGTTGGCGCCCTTCAAAACTTCCTAGTAGCAATGGCTGGCCCTGATATACTTGCTGCAAGCGACATGACACTTCCACTCGATGCTTGGGACGAGGGAGTCGCAGCTGTAGATGCCTTCTGTAAGTTAGATTTGCCAGCCTTCCAAACCTGGGAGTTTTCAACTCAAAATGCAGACAAATATAATAAGCCCACAATGCCAGTACTTTCTGCAATGGGTATTTTCAGCGAAGCAATATGTCCTGGCTTCCGCGAGGGGAATGCATTTCTCCTGTCTTGGCTGCCACAAGCGGAACGTTTGGGAATCCGTGCAACCCACGGCTTACAGATCATCAACCCGCGTGACGTGGTTGAGGGTCTGATAAGTTTTTTCAGCAGTCATCCAATGAGTAATCCAATTAAGATAAAACAGTTTGTCACTCAATGAAGTAGAGAACTTAGGGGTAAAAGCCAGATATCATATCAAGCCTTTTTTTAGCAATACCCCTATTTCTTGACACTTTACACGGGGAATTATGTAATGCGAGCAACAGTTTACCGTAATGTTGGCGAGGTTCAAGTTGAGAATGTTCCCGACGCTGTGATTCAGCAGCCCACTGATGCGATCGTGCGAATCACCCATGCCTGTATCTGCGGTTCTGATCTGTGGTTTTACCGTGGCTTTGATGGCTGGAAACCTGGTTGGCGTATGGGTCATGAGTGGATGGGCATAGTTGAACAAGTCGGTTCACAAGTCCGCAAAATCAAGCGGGGCGATCGCGTAATTGCTCCCTTTGCCTTTTCTGATGGTAGCTGCAAATACTGTAGCAGAGGGTTGCAAACCTCTTGTCTCCAAGGAGGCTTTTGGGGTGGTGCGTCTAATGATGGTGGACAGGCAGAAGCTATACGTGCGCCATTGGCAGACGCTACCCTGATCGTGCTTCCTCCCAGTGTTGAAGGTGATGATGCCATGCTTAAGGCAATTCTGCCCCTCACTGATGTCATGTCTACTGGTCATCACGCCGCAGTTTCTGCGGGAGTGCAGCCAGGGTCAAAAGTGGCGGTAATTGGCGATGGTGCTGTTGGGTTGTGCGCTGTACTAGCTGCAAAACGGTTGGGCGCAGAACGTATTATCATCCTGGGTCGCCATCAAAAACGCTTGGACATTGCGCGACAGTTTGGGGCTACCGATATGGTGACAAGTCGGGATGAACAGGCGGTTAGTGAAGTTTTAGAGATGACCAACGGCGGTGTGGACTCCGTGCTGGAATGCGTCGGTACCAAATCGTCTATGGACACAGCGATTTCTATTGCATATCCGGGTGGGGCGATCGGTTACGTTGGAGTCCCCCACGGTAGCCAGACAATCAACCTCTCCCAGATGTTCATGTCTAACATTATGTTACGTGGAGGAGTTGCACCAGTCCGCACCTATATTCCTGAACTACTGGCCGATGTCGTGGCAGGTAAGCTTGACCCTTCGCCAGTCCTGGATCTTACTGTTGACCTTGATGGTGTACCTAGAGGCTACGCGGCAATGGACAGTAGGGAAGCAATTAAAGTCATGGTGCGTCTTTGAAAGCTTTTTGCTTAATCAAACTGCAAATTTGATTTGCTTCCAAGAACGCATGAAAAGCTTTTCGTGCGTTCTTAATATTTTGTACTAGCCCGAAAGCTACAAGTTTATTAAGTCAGTATAAAAAAATCTCATAGCTACTTAAAATTTGAGATTTAATTAGTTATGTTTTTTGCGATCGCTACACAAGTTTTCTACTTAGTTTAAAAAGGCTGTAACTGCACATAAACTATTAATATAACAATATACAAAACAAGATAAACTTACTCCTAAATATCAACCATTGTGTCAGAAATAAATAACAAATAAACTAAATATATTCAATACAAACGAATGAGATAAATATATTTTTTAAAATATATTTTATCAAATTTATGGATTTGTTTCTCTATTTTTTGTAAAATACTTATGTATGTAATGATCTTCAAATATTTAACTACGATGCCTAACTATCAAATAAATTTAAATTATTAAAATTAATATAATTTTAATAAAAAATAAGGTTTTGCTCCAAATAATAACTTCCAGTATATTTATTGAGCAAGCTTAGCAACAGCACCACAACTGCTGTCAAACATTTATCAACAAAGCAACTAAGCTGTCTACTCTTTATAGTAAACACAATGTAATTCTTAAACCAATTCATATAAATGCCTCATATGCCAATTCCAAATTGAAAGTATAATCCTGCTGTATATCTCATGCATACTTTGTAATTAGAAGAACTGAAAAATGACTACAACAATACGCAAATACCAAACTGAACTAGCTAAAACTAAATATCAAACAGAACCGGGATGTCCACATCCTTTAGGTGCTACACCTGATAAAGACGGAGTTAATTTTTCAATTTTTTCAGAACATGCTACATCTATTGAACTCTTGTTATTTGATAGTAATGATGCTCCAGAGCCTATACAAATTATTCAACTCAACTCAAGGAAAAATAAAACCTTTTACTATTGGCATATCTATGTAAAAGGTTTGAAAGCAGGCGCTCACTATGCCTATAGAGCTGACGGCCCTGAGCATTTACACAAGGCAGAACACCGCTTTAGCAAAAATAAAATACTACTCGATCCTTACGCTAGAGGAAACACTAATACTCTTTGGAAGCGCAGCGATGCTTTAGGGGCAAAAGACAACTTAGCTACCTCAATGCGTAGTGTAGTAATAGATATATCAGATTATGACTGGGAAGGCGATCGCCCCATTAACCGACCAATGAGTGAGACTATCATTTATGAGGTGCATGTTGGCGGATTTACTAAATCACCTTCTTCAGGCTGTAAATATCCTGGTACTTTTTCAGCAATCATTGAGAAGATTCCTTACTTGAAAGAATTGGGAATTACAGCTGTTGAACTCTTGCCAATATTTGACTTTGATGAAAAGAACATTCTCCGAGAAGTCAATGGTAAAGAACTTAATGACTATTGGGGATACAATCCCCACAGCTACTTTGCTCCTGAAGGTTCATATTGTATTTCACCTGATGTAGGTAATCATATTCAAGAGTTTCGGGATATGGTTAAGGCATTGCACAAGGAAGGAATTGAGGTCATCCTCGATGTAGTCTTTAACCACACCGATGAAGGAAACCATGAGGGGCCAATCATCAACTTTAAAGGTTTTTTCAATAGTATTTTTTATCACCTAGTACCTTGGGATAAGCAGTATTACATGGACTACTCCGGGTGTGGAAATACTGTTAACTGCAACCACCCAATAGTGCAGAAATTGATTGTGGATAGCCTAGAATTTTGGGTGAAAGAGATGCACGTTGATGGCTTCCGCTTTGATGAAGGGTCTATTCTCTCGCGAGGACAAAACGGCGCACCAATGGATCATCCGCCAGTAGTTTGGGACATTGAAACATCTGAAATTCTGGCTGATACTAAAATCATTGCTGAGGCTTGGGACGCTGCTGGACTTTATCAAATTGGTTGCTTTCCTGGCTACCGTTGGGCAGAATGGAACGGACGTTACCGAGACGACATCCGACGCATTGTCAAGGGCGATCCTGGGTTAGTTGGAGCTGCTGCTTGGCGCATTGCTGGAAGTGCCGATCTCTACCAAGCAACTGCTCATTTACCAATTAATAGTGTCAACTTCATCACCTGCCATGATGGATTCACCCTCAATGATTTAGTTTCTTACAATGAGAAGCACAATGAAGAGAATGGTGAAAACAATCGGGATGGCATCAATGACAACTTAAGTTGGAATTGTGGTGTTGAAGGAGAAACTGATAACCCAGAAGTTGAAAAATTGCGTCAGCGACAAATTAAGAATTTTGTAACTATTCTCATGCTCTCCCAAGGTGTGCCAATGTTTGTGGCTGGTGATGAAGTCAGACGCACTCAAAAAGGTAACAACAATGCCTACTGTCAGGATAATAAGATTAGTTGGTTTGATTGGAATCTTGTAGAAAAGAATACTGATATTTTCAGGTTCTTCAAGTTGATGATTAATTTCCGCAAGTGTTATTGCCATTCTGCTTTACACCGTCGTTATTTTTTCACTGGTGAAGTTAATGAGCGGGGCTTGGCAGACATTTCTTGGCATGGTTGCAAGCTATTTAGTCCAGGTTGGCACGATCCTCATGCAAGAGTTCTTGCATTTACACTAGGAGGTTTTGAAGGAGAAGCAGATATCCATGTCATGCTGAATATGTACTGGAAGGATCTAGACTTTGAAATTCCCTCTATTGAAGGCCGGAGATGGTACAAAGTTGTAGACACGGCTCTTCCTTCTACTATGGACATAGTAGAACCAGGCGAAGAAACTGTAGTTTCAGGTAATGTCTATTCTGTTAAAGAACGTAGCATTATCGTTCTGCTTTCCAAATAATTTCTATTTAATGAATTTGTAATTAAGTGAGGAAACTCAATGAGTAATATGGGTTTTTCGTTTTCAGACTTGATTGCTGGGTATGTTATTAATTTTGATTCCAGCAAAGATAATTTAGGTACTTTCAGCCTTAAAACTTCAGATGAAAGGCAATTTGAAGTAGCGCTGACCTCAATGACATATGCTGAGCTAGTACGCAATTTGGATGAGCCTTACTTTGATTGCACAAGCCAAATGACTTCAATGCTCGTTCCAAATCGCTATCTTTTTGTGTATGGCAATTTCTACTCGGAAGGGAATAAATATAAATTTGAAGCTAAACACATAGTGTTTCTGGGCAGAACCGAAAATGAGTTTCTTTTTGAAAGACCAGACTGGTGGGTTAAGCAGATACAAAGCCTTGCCAATTTTTACCTCAAAGCCCAGTTTGAAGATGGGGAAATTGATTATCGAAAATATCGTACTGGTATTGGCTTAGTTGGTTCCAAGGAAAATAGTAATCGTCAGGAAACTGACACTATTTCCCGCTTGGTTTACGGTTTTGCTACAGCCTACATGATGACTGGGGATGACCGCTACCTAGAAGCTGCTGAAAAAGGCACTGAATACCTACGCCAACACATGCGTTTTCTGGATGAAGGCGAAGGAATTTGTTATTGGTATCATGCCGTTGACGTGAAGCCTGATGGCAGCGAGCATAAAATATTCTCTTCAGAATTTGGGGATGATTATGATGCTATTCCAGCTTATGAACAAATTTATGCGCTGGCTGGGCCAACGCAGACTTACCGAGTGACTGGCGATCCGCGCATTATTAATGATATTGAGCTGACCATCAATTTATTTAACAACTATTTCAAGGACAACACCGAATTAGGGGGATTTTTCTCACACATCGACCCGATTACTCTTAGCCCTCACGCTGAGACTTTAGGTCATAACCGTGCAAGGAAGAACTGGAACTCAGTAGGCGATCATGCTCCAGCTTACTTGCTGAATCTTTGGTTAGCTACTGACGAGGAAAAATACGCCAATTTCCTTGAATACACCTTTGACACCATTGAAAAGCGGTTCCCAGATTACGATCGCAGTCCCTTTGTTCAAGAACGTTTTTATGAGGATTGGAGCCACGATACAACTTGGGGATGGCAGCAGAATCGAGCAGTTGTAGGTCATAACCTCAAAATTGCCTGGAATCTGATGCGGTTCAACCACCTCAAGCCAAAAGAAAAGTATGTTGCTCTAGCTGAAAAGATTGCAGACATCATGCCTGCTGTTGGCAGTGACCAGCAGCGTGGAGGCTGGTACGATGTCGTAGAACGCATCAAGAAGCCAGGACAAGAGGTACATCGCTTTGTCTGGCATGACCGAAAAGCTTGGTGGCAGCAGGAACAGGCTATTTTAGCCTACCTCATCTTAACAGGCTCACTTGATAAACCTGAGTATAAACGCCAGGCGCGTGAAGCCGCAGCTTTCTATAACGCTTGGTTCCTTGACTATGCAAGTGGGGGTGTCTACTTTAATGTTCTGGCAAATGGACTTCCCTACTTGCTAGGAACTGAGCGAGGTAAGGGCAGTCATTCGATGAGTGGTTACCACTCCTTCGAGCTAGCTTACTTGGCTTGCGTCTATACGAACCTGCTGATTACTAAACAATCGATGGATTTGTACTTCAAGCCCACTCCAGGTGGCTTTAAAGATAACATCCTACGAGTTGCGCCAGATATCCTGCCACCTGGTAGTGTACGGATTGGCGAAGTATGGATCAACGGACAAAAATATTCCGATTTTGATGCTGAAAAACTAACGGTGAAACTGCCATTAACTCAAGACGAATTGAAAGTTAGAGTCAGACTGCTTCCTACTCAATTGTCTTTCGACGCAACCTTATTGGAAGTTACTGATGGTACTGCCAAGATATCTTTAACTGGTTTACTGGATGCCGCTGCTGTAGAACGTTTTCAGGAAGTGTTAGCCAAAGCAACACAACAGCCAGTAAAACGCCTTGTGTTTTTGCTAGAAAACCTCCAATGTATTACTACAGCTGGTCTAAGGGTTCTGATTTACACTAAGCAAAAACTGGGAGCTAATGTTGACATTTATATAGTCGGCGCTCCAGAGAACGTGAAGCATTTCCTCAGCACAAGTGCATTCCACCACGGTGTCACCATTTTGGAGCAATATGACGGTTTGGAGGTAGCAAGGGTATAAATACTGTCACCAAAATCAAGTATTTACCTGCGTTTTGTGATGCCAAAGATCCAGCACACTCTGGATCTTTGGCTTGACAATAACGCTAATACCGCTGGGTAAAAGTGAAAAGTCAAAAGACTTATAGCAGTCGCCAGTAGTGTTAGGACATCAACAGATAATAAAACCTAGACACAAAAAGACTTTTCACCCAGTCACCAGTCCCCAGTCCCTAGTCCCTAGCTATATATTCTGAGCTTTTTTAGCATTTTCAATGCTAGTTTGATTTCCGTCGTCACCTATTAGCATCATCTGTGGCACTGACCAAATTTTGAAAGAGGGGTTTTGATTGTGACTAAACGTTTACTAGCTAAACCAACACTAATTACAGTAGACGATGACCCAGATGTTCTGCGAGTTATAGAGCGCGATCTCCGACAGAAATTTGGCAAGCACTTCCGAGTACTGCGGGCAGATTCAGGTGTCGCAGCTCTAGAAGTGGTGCAACAGGTGAAATTGCGGGATCAGTCAGTGGCATTATTTTTGGTCGATCAACGGATGCCGCACATGACTGGCGTGGAGTTCCTTCAACAAGCAATGGAACTTTTTCCTGAGGCTAAACGGGTAATACTAACAGCATATGCAGACACTGATGCTGCTATCCGAGCAATTAACACCATCAAGGTTGATTACTACTTACTCAAACCGTGGGATCCTCCTGAGGAAAACTTGTATCCTGTTCTGAATGACTTACTTGATGATTGGCAAGCGTTGTCTCACCCTTCATTTGATGGGATTCGTGTGGTTGGTTCTCGTTGGTCGCCTCATTCGCATCAAATCAAAGACTTCTTAGGTCGCAATCAAGTACCTTACCAATGGTTAGATATTGAGGTTAATTCACAAGCACACTGTTTAGCGACTTGTGCTAAATGCGATCGCACCGATTTACCACTGGTAGTTTTTTCTGACGGTTCCCACCTGAGAAAACCTACGCATGTTGAAATTGCCCAGAAAATTGGACTAACAACCCAGGCTCAACTACCGTTTTATGACTTAGTGATTGTAGGTGGAGGGCCAGGCGGTCTAGCCGCTGCGGTGTATGCTTCATCTGAAGGACTCAGCACGGTATTGATTGAACGACAGGCTCCAGGAGGACAGGCGGGCACAAGTTCGAGAATTGAGAACTATTTAGGCTTCCCAGTTGGTCTGAGCGGAGGGGATTTAGCCCGACGTGCTGTCACTCAAGCCAAAAGGTTTGGCGTGGAACTCCTTTGTCCACAAGAGGTGGTTGGGGTTCGTTTGGAGGAGCAATATCGGATTCTGACGCTAGCGGATGGGAGTGAACTGAGTTGTCATACCTTGATTATTGCAACTGGCGTTTCCTACCGCCTATTTGATGTACCTGGTATTCAGCACTTGACTGGAGCTGGCGTATACTACGGTGCAGCAAAGACCGAAGCTATTTCCTGTAGCGGCGAAGAGGTTTTTATAGTTGGTGGAGCAAACTCAGCCGGACAAGCGGCTATGTATTTTTCTAAGTATGCTCGTCATGTCACCATGCTAGTGCGTGGCAATTCCTTAGCTAAAAGTATGTCAAAGTACTTATGCGATCAGATTGAAGCAAGCGATAACATTTCAGTACTTACTCATTCCAGCATTGTTGAGGTCGAAGGTCAAGACCGTCTCCAAGCAATCACAATTGCCAATGCTAACTCTGGTCAAAAGCAAACTGTTCCGGCAAATTCGCTGTTTATTTTTATTGGTGCAGTACCTCATACCAATTGGTTGGACGGTCTTATTGAGCGAGACAAGCAAGGCTTTATCTTGACTGGGACTGATTTGAAGAACCATGAACGCTGTCCTCGAGGCTGGATGCTAAAGCGTGACCCTTTTATGCTTGAGACTAGTATTCCCGGTATCTTTGCAGTGGGAGATGTGCGTTGTGGATCAGTCAAACGCGTTGCTTCCGCAGTGGGCGAGGGTGCGATCGCTATTCAGTTTATCCATCAATATCTTAGTCAGGTGTAAATATGATTGATATACAAACTTTACGCCTAGTGCCACTCTTCAAACAATTGACGGATGAGCATATGTGTTGGGTGGTAGAACATTGCAACAATTTATGGCTACAACCAGGCGATAAACTTGTCACAGAAGGAGAACCAGCTGACTATCTTTTTGTACTTCTAGAAGGTGAAATTCGGTTAACTAAAAATGTTGGTGGTCAAGAAGTTTATGTAGCCACCTACGAACCAGGAAGCATTTTTGGTGAAATGTCTATATTAACCAACAAGCCCCACTACATCGCTAGTGGACGCGCCTTTAAAAAAAGCTATCTTTTGCAACTAGAAAAAGGCACTTTCTGGGATATGCTCACCAACTGTCCTTTTATTACCCAGAATATTTTTTCTATCATGGCACAACGACTACAAAATCTGGAATCAACCTCACAACAGCACGAAAAGCTGATTGCACTCGGCACCTTAGCTGCTGGTCTTGCTCATGAGTTGAACAATCCGTCTGCTGCTAGTTTACGGGCAGCGGAGCAATTACAACAAACCTTTCATCAGTTGTCATCATTTGCACTCAACCTCAATCAGCACTCCATGACCGAAGCACAACTGGCGTTTATTGCTAAGCTGCAATGTGAGATGAAAAAACGTGCTGCAACAGAGCTTGAGATCGACTCACTAACACAGAGTGACCTAGAAGACGAGGTAGCAGCTTGGCTAGAAGCACATGGGGTGATTGATGCGTGGGAAATTACTCCTACTTTAGTACGAGCTGGGTTAGATACTGAATGGCTGGACACTTTTGCAGAGCATATAGCTGCTGATTGGCTAAGCGATGTCCTCAGATGGATGGAAGCGACACTAGCAGGGATTGATTTATTAAATAAGCTCAAACATAGCACCACACGTATCTCAGATCTGGTCAAAGCAGTTAAGGACTACTCTTACATGGATCAAGCTCCGCTTCAGGAAGTGGATGTGCATCAAGGTATTCAAAGTACACTAACAATTCTCAATCATAAGCTCAAAGAAAGTATAGTTATAACTCGCGAGTATGATCGTAATTTGCCTCGTATCTATGCATACGGCAGTCAACTTAACCAAGTGTGGACTAATCTGATTGACAATGCCATTGATGCCCTTAAACAGCATGGGCAGATTTGGATACGTACTTCACGGGAAAATGACAGTGTGCTAGTGGAAATTGCTGACAATGGGCCTGGAATTGCACCTGAAATACAACCACATATTTTTGAGCCATTTTTTACAACTAAAGGTGTAGGACAGGGCACAGGTTTAGGTCTGCATCTTGCCTACCGTATTGTTGTTACACATCATCAAGGTGACATCAGGGTTATTTCTCAACCTGGAAGTACTCGTTTTCAGGTTCGCTTACCTATTTGTTGCAACGTGCAAACATAAATGCTTTAGTGGAATTACAAATAATATAATTTTTGTCTCCAATTCAGGTTTTTAGTTGGAATTATAATACTTGTAAAAAGATGAGTTTTTTAAACAGTATGTGGCTGAATTAAACAGAGAATTGCCCTTGAATTTGCCGATGGAATTAGAAGTAATGATCAAGTTAGATTCCTTGATATACACATAAGGTTGATGATGATGAAAGACTTATGGCAACCACCAGGATTACGCGTTGGTAAAAGTAGTGAAGAGGAAAGACATGCAACGTGGTTAGAACTCTTTTATGATCTAATTTTCGTAGTAGCGATCGCACAGTTAGCTCAAAAGCTTTATGAAGATATTTCTTTGTTCAGTTTTTTTAGCTTTGTGGTACTCTTTCTTCCATTCTGGTTGTCATGGCTTGCTGCCACATTTTACGCCACTCGGTTTGATACAGACGATTTAGGGCATCGACTATTAACTGCTGTTCAAATGGTGGCGATCGCGGCAATGGCAGTTAACATACACCACGGCTTGGGTGAAACTTCGGCTGGCTTTGCCTTGTGGTACGCAATCGCTCGGATTGCACTCATTACTGAATACTTGCGCGCTCAAAAATATATAGTCTCTACTCGTTCACTGACAACCCGATTCATAGTAGGCTTTGGCATCACTGCTGCAATTTGGTTAGTTTCTTCTTTCGTACCATCACCGCTGCGTTTTGTACTTTGGTTTTTTGGACTGGTGATTGACTTTGCAACCCCATTGTCAGCTGGAAGACTAGATGGGGAATTTGCTCCTCATGCTTCACACCTACCAGAACGCTTTGGATTGTTTACCCTAATTTTGCTGGGTGAATCAATTAGTGCTGTCATCCACGGTATTACTAAGCAACAATGGACTACCTCGTCAGGAATTGCTGCTGTGCTAGGTATCAGCATTGCTTTTAGCTTGTGGTGGATCTATTTCGATAATCTTGGTAGTTCCGGCATCCGAGCTATACACAAAAGCTTCTGTATAAAATGTTATAGAATTTGGTTTTATGCTCATTTGCCGCTAGCCATTGGTATAGCTGCTACTGGAGCTGGTGTGATGCATCTTGTCTCTTGTCATCCGAGTCTAAGTTTATCATCTCCAACACGCTGGCTAGTTTGTTGCGGTACAGCCTTGTCGATCATATCCTTGGGAATCATCAATTTGATGACCATATCACCTAGAGCCAGGAAACACTGCCAAACTGTCAGAACCGCATCTTGTATCGGATCTGCCGTGGTTATTCTAATTATTGGAGTATTTGGCAAGGAGTTATCACCCGTTTGGTTAATTGGACTTGTAGCTACAGTCTGTGCATTTCAAATCACCTTTGATCTTAATTCACAGGTTGTCTCTAAACAGATGTAAACAAAGTTTTTATCATATAAAGTCCGCCTATTACTTAATAATGCACCCCACCCCCAACCCCTAAGAGTGAACGGGGAACTCGGGGCCCCCTCTGGGGATTAGGGGCAGGGAACGAAAGCGTAGCTTTTGCGGGGTGGGGTTCTTCAGTTTTTATAAGTAATAAGCGCAGACATGATATAATACCATTTCCAAAAATATTTGCAACATATGAATCAGCTCTTTGGGGCGTACAGCTGTACATTGGTGTCAACTTAAGCCCTGGCGAATAGAATTCGCGGCTACACAGGCGAAGTCTGCCTCCGCAGACTAACGGAAAATTAAGGGTTTGAAACCCACGAAGGTGGGTTTTGTTTGTGTAGAGGCGGTTTTTAACCGCCCATTTCCCGTTAAGTTGACACCAATGACAGCTGTACGCCCCTACTCATGTATATGTATCAGTAATTTCTCCAATGGGTAAGAGGTTGTTGGAAAAGTTTTTAGAGGTGACTTTAAGCACTTGCCGATCCCCCCTAGCCCTGCTTCAAAAGGGGGGAATAACTGCTCAAAGTCCCCCTTTTGAAGGGGGATTTAGGGGGATCTAAAATATTTGGCTACTAATAACAGGACTTTTAAAACATCCTCTAAGTCATAGTTGTATAAATTCAGCAATACTTATAAATTTATTTTTGAGCTTGCATAAATACCTAAATAACCTCTGATAAATTTTTAGAGCGATTGCTTTACTCGCTCCCCCCATGAATAATGTACATAATTGCCTTTAGCAGGTGCTGAGTCTCAAAAGGACAAGCTCTGCGTTTGATTGTTTAAATATTGTTAGCTGTGATTCCATGTATACCTGTGGCTCAAAGCTACAAGTAACAATGGATATCACCATGTTGAAAGGGTTAGCCATAAACTTTTGCCTTGATCAATAGGTATTGATAAATTATGAATCGGCACAAGCCAAAACGAAATCGTGGCGTTATACTCACTCGTGAAGGCTGGCAAAAATTTCACAAGGCAAGATTTGAAGAGGAACTACGAGAAAAATCTGGCTCCAAGTACACCATAGCAGAAATAAGTGAACGTGCTGGCTTAACTTCAAATACAGTTGCAAAAATACTAGCTAATCGAGGAGGGGTTGATAAACGAACACTTGTTTATTTATTTATGGCGTTTAACTTAGAGCTAAATCCTCAAGACTATTCTAAGTTCAATTCTGATTTAGAAAAATTTCCAGGTTTGAAGGCTGCCAAACATGTTGATTGTGAACAGACAATAGATGTATCTATTTTCTATGGACGTACAGCTGAATTGGCTGTGCTAGAGCAATGGCTGATTCAGGAACAGTGTCGATTAGTAGCGGTGTTGGGAATAGGAGGAATTGGTAAAACCTCTCTGGCTGCTAAGTTAGCACAAGAACTTCAAGGATACTATGAGTACGTAATCTGGCGATCGCTCTACAATGCTCCTCTATTTTCTGACCTTCTGGCTAATTTAATTCAATTTTTCTCTGACGAGCAGATTTTAGAAACTGACTTACCAAAAAGCCTAAACGGTAGAATTTCACAACTAATTCAATATTTGCAAGAACACCGCTGTCTTATTATCTTCGATAATGCTGAAACCATTTTACAAAGTGGCACTATTGCTGGATACTATCGAAAAGACTACGAGAATTATAGCCTTTTCTTCAGACGGATCGGAGAAGTTGCTCACACTAGCAGCTTGTTGCTGACTTCTCGTGAAAAACCCAAAGATGTGGCGTTATTGGAAGGACATGCACTCCCTGTTCGTTCATTAAAACTGAGAGGACTGTCTGAAGATGAAGGAAAAAAATTTTTTAAATTTAAAGGTCTGTCTGGAACAGAGTCTCAAGAAAAAGTATTAATTGAGCGTTATTCTGGTAATCCATTGGCTTTGAAGATAGTTGCGACAACTATTCAAGATATCTTTAATGGTGATATTTCAAAGTTTTTAAATCAAAAAAACGCTGTAGTTGGCGATATTTATACTCTTTTAGAGCAGCAGTTTGAGCGTTTATCTAATTTAGAGCGTGTAGTGATGTACTGGCTGATAATTAATAATGAGCCGATTACACTCTCACAATTGCAAGAAGATTTAATGTCATTAATAACACCACACAAATTAATAGAAGCTCTAGAGTCTTTAGTCAGGCGAAGTTTGATCGAGCAACTTCAGCTAACACTCAGTAATAAAAGTGCATTATTATTCACACTACATTCTGTATTTATGGAGTATGTAATTGACCATCTAATCAAGCAAGCTTCTCTGGAGATTGCTACGCAGAGAATTGTCATTTTAAAGTATTTGGCTTTAAGTAAAGCTCAGTGTAAAGACTACACTAGAGAAATGCAAAAAAGCTTAATTCTTCAACCTGTTATTAATGAACTTTCTAGAGTGTTTAAAACCCACATAAAACTAGAAAATCACTTAAATCAAATTTTAGAAAAAATGCAATTAGAATATCCGCTGGAACCAGGGTATACTGGTGGAAATATTCTTAATTTACTTCGTCAATTAAAGACAGATTTCAGAGGTTATAATTTCTCTCACCTCAGCCTTTGGCAAGTAGATATGCGTGGTCTAAAATTACCTCAAGTTAATTGTCAAAATGCTAATCTATTCAAATCAGTTTTTACTAAAAACTTCAGTTGCATCTGTGCGGTAGCATTCAGCCCTGACGGGAAAATTTTGGCGACAAGTGATGCAAATGGCAAAATTTCCTTGTGGCGAGAGTTTACTAATAGTGAACAATTTTTGACTTGTCATGAACACATCGATTGGGTTCGAGCGATCGCCTTTAGTCCCAATGGTAGCATTCTTGCCAGTGGAGGTACTGACCAGAATGTGAAATTGTGGGATGTCAATACAGGTGAATGCTTTAAAACTTTAACGGGACATCCAGAACGAGTTCGATCTGTTGCCTTCAGTCCTCAAGGTAAAATTCTAGCTTCTGGCAGCGATGAGCAAACAGTGCGTTTGTGGAATGTCTTGAATGGTAAATGTTATAAAATTTTACGTGAACATACTGGTTCAGTTTTATCGGTGGTTTTTAGTCCCAAAGGAAAGATTCTAGCCAGCGGTAGTAGTGATCAAACAATAAAACTATGGAATTTCCGCAATGGAGAGTGCGTTAAAACTTTACACGGTCACAGTGATTCAGTTTGTTCAGTTGCTTTCAGTCCAGATGGCCAGACCTTAGTTAGTGGCAGTGAAGACCAAACTGTGAAACTTTGGAATATCTCAGATGGCAGGTGTTTGAAAACTTGCCAAGGCCATAGTGACAGGGTTAGGTCAGTGGTTGTTTCTCCTCTAGGTAATATTTTGGCAAGCTGTAGTGATGACCAAACTATCAAGCTTTGGGATATCAGTACAGGAGAATGCCTCAAAACTTTGTCGGGACACACAAGTTTGGTCTGGTCAGTTGTTTTCAGTCCGGATGGTCAAACCTTGGTTAGTAGTGGTGATGACCAAACTGTGAGGTTCTGGGATGTTAGCACTGGTCAAGCCTTAAGAAACTTGCAGGGATACAATAATGGGGTGTGGTCTGTTGCCTTTGCTCCTAGTGGGCAAACCCTAATTAGCAGCAGTGATGACCAAACTATCAAACTCTGGGATGTCTCCAATGGCAAGTGCTATAAAACTTTGCAAGGACACCCGAATCGAGTCCGCACCGTTGCTTTTAGCCCTGTTGGTAATGTCTTGGCAAGTGGCAGTTATGATCAACTAGTAAGGCTTTGGGATAGCAACACTCACGAATGTTGCAACATCTTGCAAGGACATACCGGCTGGGTAAAGTCAGTTGCCTTTGCTCCTCTTGGTAAGATTGTCGCTAGTGGCAGTGATGACAAAACTGTCAGACTCTGGGATGTCAACACTGGTCAAGTCTTGAAAATTTTGCAACATAGTCATGGGGTATGGTCAGTCAGTTTCAGTCCTGTTGATAATATCCTGGCTAGTGGCAGTGATGATCAAATCATCAGACTCTGGGATATTGACACAGGTGAATGTCTCAAAACTTTGTCGGGACACACAAGTTGGGTGTTGTCCGTTGCTTTTAGTCCTCTTGGTGAACTCCTGGCTAGTAGCAGTAAAGATAAAACAATCAAGCTATGGAATGTTAACACAGGTGAATGTCTCAAAACTTTGTCGGGACACACAAGTTGGGTATTGTCCGTTGCTTTTAGTCCTCTTGGTAAACTACTGGCTAGTGGTAGTGTAGATCAAACGTTGAGGTTGTGGGATGTTGAATCCGGTCAATGTATCAAAATCTTACATGGTCATACGCATTGGATCAGATCAGTTGCCTTTAGTCCAGATAGTCGAACCATAGTCAGTGGTAGTGAAGATGAAACTGTTAAATTATGGGATGTTTTAACGGGTGAATGCCTCAAAACTTTCAGAAACGAAAGACCCTATGAGGGAATGAATATTACTGGCGTTACAGGTTTAACACAAGCAACTATAGCTTCTTTGAAAGTACTGGGAGCAATTGAAAATTGATTTTCTCACTAGTTTAACTTTGCTTTGCTTGGTGTTGAACCTGGGAATTGTCATTGACTTTTAATGACTTTTCAATTACTATTATGTTGTTAAATACCAGCTAATAAATATCAATATTTTCAAGTGAAGAACAAAAATTATAATTTGCTTTTTTTAGAGAAAATACCTGATAATCCAATTCATAGAATATCGAACAATAGATATAATTATAGATTATAAATATAAATTTCCAAATCAAGTTTTAGTTTGCTAGCAATAGATTTGTCGCTTAATAAAGCCTAAAGTAGCTCAAGGTATTGTAAAGTTCTATTTGAACGGCATAAGTTTATTTTTGGAAATGCTTGTTTTGAGTAGTTTTAAGGTTTATTTAGCTTATTGAGCAACAAATCGAACTTATTAAAATTTTCTTTCCATACACACAAGCGTTTGGAGTATTTAGGCTGCAAACGCAATTCTTCCTAAAAAGTTATGAAACAGGAGAAAGCCAAACGCAATCGTGGGCTGATACTGACTCGTGAAGGCTGGCAAAAGCTTGAGAATGCCAAACTAGAGTGGGAATTTAGGAACAACAATGGCTCTAGGATTACCCTAGAAGAATTAAGCGAACAGGCTGGGATCACTCCTGTCACTTTCAGGAAGGTGCTAACTCGTGAAACCGGGGTTGACAAACGGACGCTTGTACGTCTGTTTATGATGTTTAATTTAGCATTGGAGCAAAGCGATTATACAAGCCCAGACTCTAATTTAAAAGAGCAGGAAGGCTTGAAGAACCCCAAGCGCGTTGATTGGGGAGAGATGGTGGATGTATCTGTTTTTTTCGGGCGTACAGCTGAGTTGACTTTGCTAGAGCAATGGCTGATTCACGAACGCTGTCGAGTAGCGACGTTGTTGGGAATGGGAGGAATTGGTAAAACCTCTTTGGCTGCCAAGTTAGCACAAAAAGTTCAAGGATACTTTGAGTATGTAATCTGGCGATCGCTCTACAATGCTCCCCCACTTTTGGAGTTGCTCGCTAACTTGATACAATTTTTATCCAATGAGCAAGTTTTAGAAACTGATTTACCAAACACTGTTGATGGTAGAATATTAAAACTTCTTGATTATTTGCGAGAACAGCGTTGTCTAATTATCCTTGACAATGCTGAAAGCATTTTGCAAAGCGGTGTAATTGCTGGAAGTTATCAAGAAGGCTATGAAGAATATGGCCAGCTGATAAGACGCGTGGGAGAAGTTTCTCACAGCAGCACCTTAGTGCTGACTTCTCGTGAAAAACCCAAAGATGTGGCGTTAGTGGAAGGAGAAGGATTGCCTGTTCGCTCATTACAATTGAGTGGTTTAGAGGTGGTAGAAGGGCAAAAAATCCTTGAACTCAAGGGTGTGTATGGCTCTGAGTTAGAATTGAAACCAGTAGTTGAGCATTATGCAGGTAACGCCTTAGCCTTAAAGATAGTAGCGACGACAATTCAAGATGTTTTTGCTGGGAATATTCCTGAATTTATCAAACAAGACGCAGGTGTTTTTGGTAACATTCGGGAACTGTTAGAAGAACAGTTTTTGCGGTTGTCAGATTTAGAAAAAGATATCATGTACTGGCTGGCAATTAATCGTGAGCCAGTTTCGCTATTAGAGTTACAAGAAGATATTGTCTCACCAATACCAGTACAAAGATTAGTGGAGGCTGTGGAGTCTCTAGCAAGGCGTTCCTTAGTTGAGAAAAGCGCAGCCACTTTCACTCTACAACCTGTAGTCATGGAGTATGTAACTCAGCGATTGATAGAGCAAGTTTGTGAAGAGATTGAAACTCAGAATGTTGATTTGTTCAGGTGTCATGCTTTGATTAAGGCGACAGCGAAAGACTACGTGAGGGAAACTCAAAATCGCCTGATTCTGAAGCCGGTTATAGATGGCTTGGTCACTGTTTTAAGAAGCAAAAGAAACCTAGAAAATCAGCTGACTAAAATTATAGCAAAGTCACGAGAAACATCACCGCTAGAACACAGTTATACAGCGGGGAATGTTCTCAATCTGCTTTGTCATCTAGGGACTGACCTCAGCGGTTATGATTTTTCTAATTTGAGTGTTTGGCAAGCAGATTTGCGGAATGTGAAATTGCACGATGTCAATTTCCAAAACGCCAATTTTGATAAGTCTGTTTTTGCTGAAAGCTTTGGCGGAGTTTTGTCGGTAGCCTTTAGCCCTGATGGCAAACTTTTGGCTTTGGGTGATACCAATGGTGACATTCGCTTGTACCAAGTTTCCGATTGGAAGCAGCTTGTGAGCTGTAAGGGCCATACTAACTGGGTTGTGTCACTTGCCTTTAGCCCAGATGGCAAAATTCTTGCTAGCAGCAGTACTGATCATACTGTCAAGCTGTGGGATGTGAGGACGATTCAATGCCTTCAAACCTTATGCGGACATGAGCATGAGGTTTGGTCTGTTGCCTTTAGTAGAGATGGACAATTGCTGGCGAGTGGCAGTGACGACCAGACGATAAGGCTATGGTCTGTCAGCACTGGTAAATGCAACAAAATTTTCCAGGGACATACAAATTGGATATTATCAGTTGCCTTTAGTGCTGATGGACAAATACTGGCAAGTGGCAGTGATGATAACACAATCAGGTTGTGGAATGTCAGCACTGGTAAATGCGAAAGAATTTTCCACGGACATCGTGATGGAATCAGGTCAATTACCTTTAGTCCTCAGGGTACGGTACTAGCAAGTGGTAGTGATGATAACACAATCAGGTTGTGGAATGTCAGCACTGGTGAATGCGAAAGAATTTTCTACGGACATTCCAATGGGGTATGGTCTGTTAGTTTCAACTCTCAGGGTGATCTTTTAGCTAGTGGCAGTCATGACCGAACTGTGAAATTATGGGATGTCAGTAATGGTGAATGTAAAAGAACATTTCAAGGACATTCAAATTGGGTATTTTCAGTTACCTTTAGTTTACTAGGTGATATACTAGCTAGCGGCAGCTATGACCAAACAGTGAAGCTGTGGAGTGTTAGCACGGGTCAATGCTTCAAGACTATTCAGGGAGCTACTAATCAGCATCTCTCGGTTTCGTTCAGCCCAAATGGTCGAACGCTGGCGAGTGGCAGTAATGACGGGATAGTAAGGTTGTGGGATGTCCGAACTGAGCAAAACTTGAAGAATCTATCGGGGCACACCAATTGGGTATCTTCAGTCACCTTTAGCCCTCAAGGTAATACTCTGGTCAGTGGTAGTGGAGATACAACTTTGAAGTTGTGGAACGTCAACACGGGTCAAGCGTTGAAAACTTTTCGGGGACATAGTGCTTCGATCTGGTCAGTTGCCTTTAGTCCAGATGGGCAGAAACTAGCAAGTGGCAGTGAAGACCAAACAATAATATTGTGGGATGTCCGCACAGGTCAAGTCTTGAAAACTCTTCAAGGGCATCGTTCTTCAGTCCGGTCAGTTGCCTTTAGCCCTCACGGGATGATTCTAGCGAGTGGGGCTTGGGATCAGACCATCAAACTTTGGGATGTAAGAACTGGTAAATGCCTCAGAAGCTTAGAAGGGCATACAAATTGGGTTTGGTCAATTGCCTTTAGTCCGGATGGTGACACTCTAGCGAGTACCAGCCCGGATCAAACGTTAAGGTTGTGGAGTGTCAGCACTGGGGAGTGTTTTAGACTTCTTCAGATGGACACGAGTTGGTTAAAATCTGTTGTCTTTAGTTTGGATAACCGGATGTTAGCAGGTGGCAGCCATGATTACACCGTTAAGTTGTGGGATGTTAGCATCAGTGAGTGCTGTAAGACTTTCCAAGGACATACGGGTTGGATCTGGTCGGTGGCTTTTTGTCCTGATAGTCAAACTTTAGCTAGCAGCAGCGAAGACGAGACAATTAAACTTTGGGATGTAAAAACAGGTGAGTGTTTAACAACCCTAAAAGCTAAGAAACCTTATGAAAGCATGAACATTACAGGAGTTATGGGCTTAACTGAAGCAACTATCGCCACCCTGAAAGCGCTAGGGGCAGTTGATTGAATGCCAGTTAGCCCAACGAGTGAACCATACAACTTGTAAATAATTCGGCCTTGCTAATTAATGGGATGAATTTTCTTTAGTACAAACGTACAAAGAGGCAAAGAATCTACCTTTCGGTTTGGACAAAAATTTCAATTCATCTTGTAAATATGCAAGGTCAATAATTGCCTGTTTTTTGTCAAAACATTACTATTATATCACTTAGCAATCCCTGCTTCAATTCTTCGTTCAGTATATCTTTCAACTCAAGTGGAACATCATTCAAGCTCCTGAACAAAACCTCTCTAAGGTGGTTGATATAATCCTGGTTTAAAGACTGTTGTTGAGTGGTGATAGTTATTGTAGTCATCATTGCATCCTTCTTAGTTTGTTAAAAAGTATAGTCAAAATTGACTAGGATAAGCTGTTCTCAATTATCAGGTCATTTCGTGATTAACTAAACATTAGATTTCACTCGTTAGCGGACTTCAAGTGGTTTCAATATATTCTGGAGTTTTTCATCTGATATATAGCTCTCTTTTGGTGGGCTGAAGGACAGCAGTGCAGTTTCATAACAGGCGATGACTACACGAGTACGTTCTTCAGGACTAAGCCCTGCAACCAACTCAATTGTCTCCTCCACATGCTTTGCATCGATGCCAGAGAGACTATGTACCCGCAGGCAACGAGTAGCATTAATACTTGATGGTAAAAGAGCTTCTATTGATTGAATATATTCCTCTCCAATTTCTATGACTAGACGTTCAATTGGATAAGAATAACCAACACAACTAATTGGATCTGGGCTATACACACTCTGAGTGAAGTATTCCACCAAAGTCTTGGCAACTGGAGGAACGAGCGCTTTGACCACACCCTCGGCTTCATATCCCATTGACTGTATATCGAGCAAAGCAAGTTGATTATGGCCTGCTTCTTCCTTCGCTTTTTGGGTAGCCCACTGTGCCAAACGCCTACGACCTGCTGTGGAGAAGCGCTGGGCAGCTTCTTCCATCAATGGCACAGTAGAGTGAGTCAGATGATAAAGACCTGCAAGCCGCCATACCCAACGTGTACGAGTCAGCTTTGGTGGTCTGCGATCGCTCTTTACCGTGTGCCAAGCATAGGCGATCGCTCGATCTAAAAGCTTCTGGGTTTTAGCGATTTTGTCTGCGTCAATCTTGTTTCGATCCAAGCGATCGCCACTTTCTCCAGAAGTGGGCCGATACTCCCAAGTGCGGTTAGGAGTCTTAATCACTGTTTCATCAGACACAAAACAGGCTGATTCACTATTAATCAAAAAGTTATTATGCATAATTCGTTTTCTCACTTCAGTTTGCTAAACAATCAGGTAGAGTTATTGATGGCAATATATAAATTTGTCGCAAAATAAGCTAAATAATCGGCGAAACCGAACCACAGAATGCATTTAAAATGATTTAACTAAAACAGTTAAACAGTAAACATTACAAGGATTTGAGCTACTTTAGGCGTTATTGAGCGACAATTTCAATGCCTTGACTGAACTTGTTCGGATATTGGTAAACTCAGAGCTTGTACTTAGCCCTAGAAATTAAAAATGCTAGTTGCTATCCTTGGAGAACCCGAAGGAGTACAAGTCACTTGCAGCAAACACGAGCAAGGGTTATAAAATATATTGCTTGATACTATGAATGCTCAAATGTGCTACAAATCTATCCAGCCAGGCTCAATCAATAGCTAGGCATCAATACATCTGTGCAAGTTCATCATTGCATTCAAAAGTATTCAAATAACAGAACAGCAGCTTTGAAGTAGAAATTCTTGCCCTAGCCGTGGTGAAATTCAGGAACTAAAGATTTTGTTGCCTTGTTCACTAATCATGCCACGAATTTTCGTCAACTTTAGTTGATTGACAGATAAGCTGTTACGCATTTAAGTTGCGTAGTTACTCATGAGGGTTGTCCAGAGTCAAGAGTCAAAAGTCCAAGTTCAACCTTGACTCTGGACTGTTGACCCTTGACGACCTAAACAACCAAATATGCAATTTAGACGCGCATCAGCTTACTAGTTGCAAATTAGTGTGCTAGTTTGACAAAACTTTAGCAACTCAAGATAAGAAACTTAAGCAAAAGTTAAATTGCTTTGCTGAAACTTATGTAGCTTTCAATGAAATTATCAAATATTTATTCCTAAAGTAATATATCATTAGATAGATGGCAATCTTTTACATAAGTGCAAAAAAACTTTTACTTGTACGAATCGGCTTACCTGCCTAAATTTATTTATGGAAAAAAGTTTTTCCTTGTTTGGATTAGCGAGATTCAAAAAGAGGTTATTGGTAATTCTGGATTCTTCTTCAAGTAAAAATATGTCTAAATTATGTTGACAATAACTTTGGTCAATGATAATAAACAATCACATTTATCATTTGACTTACTTTTTTTAGTCCAAAGTAACATCTACAGCAAGCCCAACGTTATAGTCAGTCGCTTATGGTAACTGAGGTGGAAAGTCTCCGTGCTGATTCACGCAAAGCGTTTACGCTTGAAGGGTTGTCAATAAGTAGGCGTTAATGCAATCTTTGCAATTTGATTGATATGGAAACCTGATTTTTGACAAAGTGCGATCGCTTGTCCCTAACTAGAGGCTTGATCATATTTGTCTATGCTGTACGCACAACAAAGTGATTTCCACAATTTAGTTAAACTTAAAAAAGTTAGCTAATCTGTTATCTGAATTTTCAAGCAGCTAAAAACCGCTTCAGCTAAAACTTTGCACCAACAACAGCTAGAAATTACCAAGTTTTCCCTTAAATTTTCTATCTTAACTGGTTAAAACTAACCTAGAAATACAAAATTGTACACAGCACCCTTAAGAGATGCACTAGCTTTTTGGGTTGTCTACCACTAACTTACCGCGTTATGTCCCCCCTGTATCAGCAGGGGGCTTTATCTCAATTTTTAATGGTTGCTATATATACACATTCAAATCAATGATGCTCCTACCTTTTGACTTTTTCAGTAAGAGTCGTAACGTTAGCACAAGCTAAGCTACTATGAACAATCTGTCATACTCAACCTAAACAACATAATAGCATGTCTCACAAAAAAAAGTTAAAACTTTCTAAAGAATTTCGTCTATATCTGTTTATGTTTGTTTGATAACAGGCTCACTACTTACCATTCTTACCAACTTCAACTCTGATAACAATTGGGTGAAATCTGCTGGCAATGCGATCCACAAACTATTCAGTAGTATCTTATACCAATAATCATTTAGAGGCTTGAAATGACTAATCGAACTAAATACTACAATAATCTGTCTGCTGATTACTCCAAGCCGGAGCTAGTTTCTAATGAACTAGCAGTAGAACTACTCACAGATGCAGAAACATACATGTCTTTACGCGAAGATAACTTGCCTCAAATAACTCTAGAATACAGCTTAGAGCAAGTGGAACGAGAGAATAAAAATTGGTGGCCAGCTCACTGTGAAGCGTTGCGACAAGGACGGGGAGATATTTTAGCAGGTGAATACGCCGATAGTCTTGTCTATTTCTGTGCTGACGGGCCTTTTTATGGTAGAACTGCGGCAATAAATAGAGAAGTAAATTGGTGGGCGATTCTTACTCAACCAAGTGTAACAATAGCATGGCCAATTGTGATGTTCAATCATGAAGTCGTCTACTCTCAATGGAATTGTTTCGACGATGAAACAAATGAAGTAATCGCCAAAGGAAACGAGACTTTACTTCGACGTGGCCATAGAGGTGGATGCTACTTAAAATGCGAGCAACTTAACTTTTCTCGCCATGTTTATGCCTCTGATCAATTACTGTATTGGATCAGGCGTTGAGTAAATCAGTTATCAGTTGACAATGAAAACTTATCAATAATTGCCAAAAAAATCTTACTAATAAGTGTAATTTCTCTGCAAACTTAACTGATAATTGATTTCGCATAAGGAATATTTATATTCCACTCAAACTCAGATGTATGTGATAGAAGAAAGCAGTTTATTTAGCACAATCAATCGAGATCAAGTGATGGACTCTAATTACTTACTCAATGGCATGGACTCTTATAACGTTAACATCGCTATTGATACAGCGATATTAACACGTTTTGAAAAGTTCTTACTTCAATCCCAACCTTTGTTGAGTAGCGTTTTCCGGTTTATAGAGACAAATTATAAGCATTCGATTAGTCTTAGAGAAGTAGCTGAAGCCGTTAGCCGCTCTCCCGCTTACCTGACTGACCTTGTACGAAGAGAAACTGGAAAAACAGTGCTTTGTTGGATTGTTGAGCGCCGCATGGCTGAAGCGCGCCGTTTGCTCCTGGAAACAGACCAGTCGGTAGAACAGATTGCTGAAGCAGTCGGCTATTTTGATAGACGCCATTTTGGTCGTCAGTTTCTCCGAATCCACAATACAACTCCGCAAACATGGCGAAGATTGCATCGAAGCAAGAGCATACCACGTTGGCAAAGAGTCACACAAAAAGCAAGCTCAAACGAATTTATCAATCAGGAAGCTACTACTGTGACTTTTGCAGAAGCTCAACGGTTGCAAGCCTGTATCCAAGAAATTACTGCGATTTTTAATAAGAATACTGTTGCTAATGAAGTACTTATGTTACAAAGTGAAAATGGTTCTATTGCCAAAATAGACAATAGTTCAATACAGATCACCTTAGTACCTGCTTCCGAATCGTGTTGAAATAATTATAGACTTTTATTCAAGTCTATAACACCTATTTAGTATTCAAAATCAAGTTTCACAACTTGATTTTCTGAGGCTAGAGTAAATATTTTTTGCTCTTGTTTTCCTGTGGTTTTCAAGCGTTGCAGGATAAAAAAGCTCTGTAGATACTAATTTGCACAGTAATATTGCTCAACCTGATTTTAGTGACGCTACTTTGTTTCGGCAAACAGGTATTCATAACTGGACTGAAGAGTGATGATGCCAATTTTGAATGTCTGGAGAGCTTTGCTACCTCACAGCTTTCCCAAGTACATACCTGGAATCGCGGGTTTTCTCAAGGCAAATAATTTGTTTCTGCTAGGGTCATAAGAGTCAGAGCTTGAGAGCAATCAATCAACAATCAACAGTTAACTCTCAATAACGGCTCATATGAAAAATTGCCCTTGCTGCTCTCATAGACTTTTACAACAGATTAATAATAATCAGGTGTACTGGTTCTGCCGAACCTGTTGGCAAGAAATGCCTTTACTGGAAGAAGATAATTCTATTACAGAAAAAGCTGTCAGCTTAGTCAGGTTTAGCAAGATGAGAGCTAAAAGATAATTGAAAAGATAAAAAATATTTTTGCTCAGGAGGACAGTTGATTAAATCAAAATAAGTTAATTAGTAATCCCCAGGATCAACCTCAAAAAAAGTAATACTGTTATTGCAATTTACAATGTGCAATAGCTTACTTTAACAGTTATAGCAGGAGGCAGGAGGCAGGAGGCAGGAGGCAGGAGGTAAAAACCTTACTGTTACTGTCATTGACGATTTTAAAATGTCCTAATCTATGATTCGACTGCTATAAAAGGTTTGAATACAGATTAAAAAACTAAAATCAATTGATGATGCAGGAAGAAAATCATGGATAGTTTCACAAATTGGAGACAATTGCATTGGACTGAATATGGTGCAGAACTTCTCGGAACTACGTTTAATCTCTTTGTGGGATTTAGTGCAATTGTCTTCAATTTTGGCAAAGGCTTGCCGATGGAGGCCCTTATACCTAATGAAAGTATGCGTTTATTAATTACAGGACTGGTATTTGCTGGAAGTGGGTCATGCTTTGCAATTTCGCCATTGGGTAAACTGAGCGGATCTCACCTCAATCCCTGTGTATCGCTGGCATTCTGGGCACAAGGCAAGATGCATCAACATGACATAATTGGGTACATTATTGCACAGTTGCTCGGTGGAATTATCGCGGCTAGCACAGTGGTGGTTATTTGGGGAAAATACGCTACTAGTGTCGCGAATGCTATGACTTTACCTGGTAATGGTTACCCTCTTTGGTACGTATTTGTGGCTGAGGTTACCATAACTTTTCTGCTGGTATTGTCTATCTTTATCTTTTTAAGTAGTCATCGACTAATGCGCTGGACACCTTTAATGACATGGATTCTAATAGCAACAATGGTTTGGTTAGAAGCACCCATCTCTGGCACGAGTCTGAGTCCTGCACGCAGCATTGGGCCTGCTTTAGTTTCATGGTCTTGGAAATATCAGTGGCTTTACTGCATTGCTCCACCAATAGGGGCAATACTTGCTGTAGCCACCTTTCGACTGCTTGCTATGGGTGAGCGCGAAATTTTGACAGGCAAGCTTTTTCACGTTCCTAATTATCGTTGTATTTTCAAAAATGTCAAAGTCCCCCATAGTCTTAATTAACTAACAGCACCAAATATTACACACAAAAAGTATAGAAAATAGTGCATTTTTATGCTTTTCATCTATACAAACCCAGAAAAGAGTTAACTCTTTTTTATGCACTTCAATTTTATAAAAAATAAGGAAAAGAAGATATAGTGTCATTCCTTGACAAGACAACAATCTTCTTTCCTTATAGACCTGAAAAGACATGTCACTATTTCACAAGGAGAATCCTATGAAACTTGAAGGTAAAGTAGCTTTAGTAACTGGTAGCAGCCAAGGAATTGGTCAAGCTATTGCAGTGCGCCTTGCTGAAGAAGGCGCAGACATCATAATTGACTACCGCAGTCATCAAGAAGGCGCTCAAGAAACTCTATCTAAAGTAGAATCTACGGGACGCTCTGGTTTGATTGTTAAAGCAGATTTAGGTGTGGTGAGTGAAGTTCGCCAATTGATTCAAGCAGGCATCCAACACTTTGGCAAGTTAGATATTTTAGTCAATAACGCTGGTATTGAGAAGAATGCTTCTTTTTGGGACGTAACAGAAGCAGATTATGATGCAGTGCTTAATGTCAACCTCAAAGGTGTATTTTTTGCAACACAAACTTTCGTGCAACACCTGATTGAGACTAAACGGACTGGAAAAATTATCAATATCAGCTCGGTGCATGAAGAACTTCCATTTCCACACTTCACTTCTTACTGTGCGAGTAAAGGTGGAGTCAAAATGATGACACGTAACTTAGCTATTGAATTGGGGTCCCTGGGAATTACGATCAATAACGTGGCACCGGGAGCAATTGAAACGCCTATTAATACTCGTCTTTTGAACGACCCAGAAAAATTAAATGCCCTACTCAAAAATATTCCACTGAGTCGCTTGGGTCAGCCGCAAGATGTAGCTTCCTTGGTCTGTTTCCTAGCCTCAAATGATGCTAACTACATAACAGGCTCGACTTTCTTTGTTGATGGCGGATTGCTTTGGAACTATCAAGAGCAATAATGCCATTGCCAAGATTGAGCTAATAGATAAAGACCTTTGAGAAAAGCGATCGCTGATTGTTGCTCTCTTAAAGGTCTGTTATGTAGCTGTTTTTGCCATCCATCAACTCATGGGTGAAAACTAATGGACAAAACAGCGATCGCGATCGTTGCCAAAACTACGATTATTAGCGCTACTGAATTATGGAACAGACCAGCACACATAAGGATTTTCCTATAGTAGGAAAAATCACTACTTTCATATTCATCTGTGCAAAACTACTGCTGCTAACCTCTTGTAGTTCTACCAAGTTAAATGTGTCATCGAACTTGTCCGATGCAGCAACCTTGACCACAGATAAGTCTGGTGCAGCTAATTTGTCTAATACAACACTGCCACCAGCGCATATGATCAAGCCAGTGGAGATTTTGAGAAGCCAAAAATACTCTGAAGGAATTGTCCTAGACCATGAAAGCAACCTCTACTTCTCTCAAACCAAAGCTGGAACTATTACGGTTTTACCTCCCAATGGTACTGCTCGAATTTGGGCTGAAGTTGAAGGTGCTAACGGACATAAAATTATGTCCGAAGGTGTTCACATTGTCGCAGCCAAAAACTCGGTTGTGAAGCTAGATGCCAATGGTCAGATTTTAAAAGTGATTGCAAGGGAATTTAACGGCAAACCTCTAGAATATCCCAACGATATCACCCTTGATCGACAAGGAGGATTTTACTTTACTGACTCCGGCAACGCAAATCCCCAGACTCCCAATGGTGCAGTTTACTACGTATCTGCAATAGAGAAAATAAACCAGGTTGCTAAAGGATTAGCCTTTGCCAATGGCATTGTCCTCACCCCAGATAACAAGCGCCTGTTTGTTGCCGAGAGCAATAAAAATCGGATTTTAGAGTACAAGGTGTTGTCGCCAGGAAAGGTAGAATTTCAAAAAGTGTTTGCTGAACTCCCTGTCAAACAGGGAAAACAGATCGATAATAAGCCTGACGGCATTTCCCTAGATACACAGGGAAATCTTTACGTGGCTCACTACGGCATGGGTCAAGTGCAAGTCCTCAATCCTAAAGGACAACTGCTGCGTCAATATTCTAGTGGCAACCTCACCACCAGCAACATTGCCTTTGGTGGTCAAGACTTGACATCTCTGTTCGTCACCGGTGGCGTGCAAACCGAAGAACGTCAGGGAGGCATCTTCCGCTTAGATTTGGGGGTGCGTGGGTTAGACATTCGCCCCAGTAACCAAGTTACTACTTCCATGAACACAGAGAGTTAAAAATTAGCATAGACATTAGAAAACAGTAAAACTATGACTGCTGAAGAAACAAGATTACAAGCAGACCAAAATCGCACAGCTTACTGGAAACGCTGGGGCCCTTACCTTAGCGAACGGCAATGGGGAACAGTAAGAGAAGATTACAGTTCAACAGGTGAAGCTTGGGATTACTTTCCCCACGACCACGCCCGTTCCCGTGCCTACCGTTGGGGAGAAGATGGAATTGCCGGAATTTCAGATAATCATCAGCGTCTGTGTTTTGCTCTTGCTTTATGGAATGGCTGTGACCCAATCCTCAAAGAAAGAATGTTTGGTTTAACGGGAAGAGAAGGCAATCACGGGGAAGATGTCAAAGAATACTACTTCTATCTGGACAGCACTCCTACTCACTCCTACATGAAGTGTCTTTACAAGTACCCACAGCAAGCCTTTCCATACAGTCAGATTGTTGAAGAAAATCGGCGAAGAGGTCGTGACGACCCTGAATTTGAGTTACTGGATACAGGCGTGTTTGCTGCGGATCGTTACTTTGATGTATTCGTTGAGTATGCCAAAAACACACCTGAAGATATTTTGATTCAAGTTAGTATTATCAACCGAGGGTCAGAAGAGAAAACATTGCATCTTTTGCCAACACTGTGGTTTCGCAATACCTGGTCTTGGAACCCAATTGAAGACAAACCCTTTCTCAAAGTTTTGAAATCTGACCCCACATTCAGCATTGTAGAAGCTTCTCATCCAACCCTTGGAGATAGATGGCTATACTGTGACGGCACTACGGAACTGTTATTTACAGAAAATGAAACTAATTACGAAAAATTATTTGGGGTTAGTAACCCTTTTCCTTATGCCAAAGATGGAATTAACGATTATTTAGTACACGATCGCAAACAAGCAGTAAATCCAAATCGAATCGGTACCAAGACTTCAGCCCATTACGAATTGACAATTGGTGCAGGAGAAACTAAAGTTGTACGGCTACGTCTAAGTGATTTTTCGGAATTTAGCCAACCATTTGGTACTGAATTTAACGAGATTTTCCAAAATCGCATCAAAGAGGCAGACGAATTTTATCAGCGCATCTGTCCCTTTGCGCTATCTGAAGATATGCAAAATGTGCAACGACAGGCATTTGCCGGTATGTTGTGGAGTAAGCAATATTATCATTACATAGTGGAAAAATGGCTTGAGGGCGATTCTTTTGGAGTAACACCACCTCCAGAACGCAAGCGTGGCAGAAATCACGAATGGATTCATCTATATAACGATGACGTTCTCTCAATGCCAGATAAGTGGGAATATCCTTGGTTTGCTGCTTGGGATTTAGCATTTCATTTGATTCCATTGGCAATGATCGATCCCGATTTTGCCAAGTACCAGCTGGATCGATTAACGCGAGAATGGTACATGCACCCCAACGGTCAAATTCCCGCTTATGAGTGGGCTTTTAGCGATGTGAATCCCCCTGTTCATGCTTGGGCGGCCCTGCGGGTTTATGAGATTGAGAAAAGCATGTATGGTCGCGCTGACAAAGATTTTTTGGAGCGGGTGTTTCAAAAGTTACTTCTGAATTTTAACTGGTGGGTTAACAGGAAAGATATAGAAGGTAACAATGTCTTTCAAGGCGGCTTTTTGGGATTAGATAATATTGGTATTTTTGACAGAAGCGCTGAACTTCCCACTGGTGGACGGATTAACCAGGCAGATGGCACCAGTTGGATGGGTATGTACTGCTTGAATATGTTGGCGATCGCTCTAGAATTGGCAAAGCACAACTCAACCTATGAAGACATTGCCAGTAAGTTTTTTGAACATTTTCTTTACATTGCTGATGCCATAGACGGCATTGGCAATGCAGAGATAGCACTTTGGGATCAAGGTGACGGCTTTTTCTATGATGCACTGCATTTACCTGATGGTCATCATACCCCTTTGAAGGTGCGCTCCATAGTAGGGCTGATTCCACTATTTGCCATTACGATGCTGGAACCAGAAACATTGAAGATGTTCCCTGGCTTTAGACGACGGATGGAGTGGTTTATTCGCAATCGTCCTGACTTGAGACAAAATGTCGCTTGTATGGAGACACCAGGCGTTGGTGCTAGAAGACTGCTGGCGATCGTCGGCAAAGACAAACTCCGGCGCATCCTGGAAAAAATGCTAGATGAGCAAGAATTTTTAAGTCCTCATGGCATCCGCGCTGTTTCTAAATTTCATAAATCACATCCCTACAGCTTGACAATACATGGTCAGGAGTACCGCGTGGACTATGAACCCGCAGAATCCACTAGTAGTCTGTTTGGTGGTAATTCCAACTGGCGTGGCCCGATTTGGTTCCCCATCAATTATTTGTTGATCGAAACACTGCAAAAGTTTCACGATTATTTGGGCGACGATTTCAAAGTCGAGTGTCCGACTGGTTCTGGACAAATGTTAACACTTAAGGAAGTTGCAACTGAGTTATCTCAAAGATTGATTAAGATTTTCTTGCAAGATCAGTCCAATCGGCGACCAGTTTACGGCGGTACAGAAATCTTCCAAACAAATTCTCATTGGCGTGATTTCATTCTTTTTAACGAGTATTTTCACGGCGATAATGGAGCTGGTATTGGTGCCAGCCATCAGACTGGCTGGACTGGTTTAGTAGCAGAACTTATCCAGCAGTTTGGAGTGCATTGCACACCACAGGAAGGTGATGGGCTTTAAACCAGCTTGGGTGTAGAGTAGGGTATTCATTAAAAAATTTCTTTTTCCCCCTACACCCCACACCCGTTGCACCACACCCTAAATCGTAGTCCGGGCGTAAGTCCTGAACCTGAAGGTGAAACGGTATAAGTGATTTCGCTCTCACCCTGTCTAAATGCTTTCTTCCAATTGAACAAGTGGCACAGTTAGTGCATAGCTATACTTGAAGCAAATGAATATTCAATTATACACTGACACTCCTGCGGCTTATGTCATCGCCACTTGACCGCCCTTTAAAAATTCAACTCAGGCTACCATCCTCCCATCCTCAACTACTGGAAGGATTAGATATATGGTTGCGTTTGGGTCTGATATCCGATGCCCAAGTTAGGCAAATATGCCGGGAGTTCCTTGTTTGTGCGGTGAGGCTGGAACCTCAGACGAAATCTGCAACTTCTGACCTTGTAAAGCCGTTACCTGTAGCAGATTTACAAGTTGATGGGCCAAGACAACCAGCACAAAAGCCTATTAAACCCAACTTTATCGCTTCTATGTTGCAATCGTTGGGGGCAGAATTGAGTGTCCGCTGGCTGCTATTTTTAGGAGTATTTTTAGTAGTATTGTCCTCTGGGGTGCTTGCTGCTAGTCAGTGGGAAAAGTTTCCTGCTTCTTTGCAGTATGGAGTTTTATTTGCTTATACTTTGAGTTTTTGGGGTTTAAGTTTCTGGGCGGGTAGGCAAAATAACCTGAGATTGACAGCTAAGACATTATTAATTGTTGCCCTGTTGTTAGTGCCAGTCAACTTCTGGGCAATGGACAGCTTTCAATTGTGGCACAATCCTCTCGACTGGTTGACAGTAGCGATCGCATTTCCCACACTGACATTTATTACTGTTTCTACCAAATTTACATCTGGAAAATTACCTTTAATAAATATTCTGGGGCTAAGTTATCTACACTGGGGTTGGAAATTACCAGCAATTCCCTTGATTGCCGTTTATGTGGCAATGATAGGCACAACCATTATTACCGTATCTCAGCGTCGCTATCATCAAAGAAATTTTACTAATAACCAATTAAACAGTGAGCAGCGTACTGGAATGAGTATAAGTCTCTACGCTGCTGTAATTATTTATGCCCTTCTAGTATTGCTAGCACGGGCGATTTTTGTTGCTCAGGTAGACGTTACCCAGTTAGGCTTAGCTATTGGTATTTGCGGTTGGTTAGTAACTTGGTTAGCACAGCAAACATCAGGCGAGCAGACGAGCAATTCTTTCCCCTCATTGCCCCCCAACCCTAGAGGAGGCCCCAAAGCCCCCCATCTCCCCATCCCCTCATCCCC
>NZ_AP018288.1:302947-493781 GCF_002368335.1 Nostoc sp. NIES-4103
CATCTCCCTCATCCCCCCAACTATGGCAACTCCTTGGTGCTATCTTGCTGTTCCTGGGTTGGTTGGTGGCGGTGGTAAAGCATCCAGAGCAAGCAATGGCTGTGAGTGGGTTAAGTTTGTACTTTGTGAGCGATCGCTTGCACAGATATAATTTACAAGTCGATTTGGCGGCAGTTTTCGCCATAGGTTTACAAACTGTTTGGCTGGGTTGGCGGTTAGTACCTGCTGGTGTGCAAACATCTGCGATCGCAATTGCTACACAACTAACTCACGCTGAAAATCAACCTTGGGCATTGTTGGGTGTAGCTTTATTTCCCTACTTAATTTTCATGGTGGCGTTCACAGATAGTTTGTATCGCCGTCGTCGGCAAGATTTGGGAAATTTTGGCGACATGTTAAGTATCATGTTTGCCAGTTTTTTAACAACGATCGCACTACTAAATCCTACTTTGCGATCGCTAAACCTCCTATTATCTACCATTACTCTGGCAGTCATCACCAAACGCCGCACCCCATCCCCCTCATCCCCTCCTCTTGTTTTGGTATACTTCACTCACACCATGGGAGTGTTCACGTTTTGCTCTGCGGTTAACTGGCTTTTGCCAACTTTGGCTTTGCAAGTTTGGGCAAGTATTTTGTTAGCTTTGATGGTGGCGGAATGGATATTTAGCCTCGGCAATGGAATTTGGCAAAGTAGCGCCTGGTACATCGGTATAGCACTTGCGGTTGTTAGTTACGTTGTTTTGTGCCTCAATGTCGAATCATTGTGGTTTGGTATTTCTCAAAAACAAATTGATTGGGGGACTATTTGGCTAATTACGCCTGTAACTCTCACAGGTTTAATCAGTCGCATATCTGCACAGCGTCGCACTACAAGTACTTTCTTGAGCATCCTGGCTGTGGCTATGGCTCAGTTACTAACTTTACCGCTGCCAGGAAGCAGATTAATTGGTTTAGCTGTGGCTGCGGTTGTGATGTTTGCCAATACAGGTTATTTAAAGAACAAAATTAATGCGGGAATTACTGTAGGGTACAGTCTGGGTTTGATGGCTGCGTTGCTGTGGTCAGGTGTGCCTGGTTTACCACGTTTATCATTAGCGGGGTGGTTTGTTGTCGGTGCGATCGCTATTTTCAGTTTATGGTTGGGGCGGACAGCATTGCAGCGACGCGGTAACGAATTAGCACTGATATATGCAACAGCATTTGATCAATGGGCGATCGCATTATGTAGCATTGAGTTGTTGGGTATGACGCTACACTCCTTGTTCGTTTACCAAGGAGCAATTGCCCCAGGATTATTTTACTTAATTGCCACTGGCATAACTTTAGCAGGAATCGCTTACCGCAGTTGGCTTGAACCTACAGATTGGGGATTTTATGGTATTGGTTGGTGTTTGGAATTGTTAATTGCTGAGGTGCTAGGCTTTGGCGAACTTTCAACTGTGAAGATTGCGATCGCAAATATCGCTTTAGGTTTCATCACTCAGCTTGTAGGAGAGTGGTGGGTGCGGCGATTTCAATTGCCCAGGCTTCCTAGTAGCTTGCACATTTTACCATTAGCGTATGGTGCATTTAGTGTTGTGCTGCGTTTGAACACCTTTACTGAGTGGACAGGTTTAGCTTCTTTGGGTGTAGCTTTAATTATTATTGGTGTGGGGCGACGCAGTGAAGCCTTCAAACCGTTGCTTTATTTAGGAATCATTGGTGTATCAATTTCTGCCTATGAGTTATTGTTTTATCAAATGCTACAAGCCACAGGAGGCGCATTTGGTGATGGCTTAATTGCTATGTCTGCCCTTGGCACCAGCATTATGTTAGTTTATGACAGATTATCTTTTTGGCTAAGCCAGTACTTACGCCTTAGCCGTGGGGAAGTAAAAAATATTGCTCATTTCCATTGGGCTTGGAGTAGCTTTTTATTAATGGCTGCTATTCCCCTACCGATTCAAACTAATCGCCTTGTGGGATTGGGTAGTGCGGTATTATTAATCATGTATGCCATCTTTCAAGGACGACATGCGCCTGTGGCAACTTCCACGCGCATTTTTGGCAGAATCACAATAGCAGAAATGTGGGTTTACCTCGGCTTATTAGAAGTAGCCGCGATGAGGGTTTATTGGCGTGAGACAGTAGTAGGAAAGTTGATAACTGGGCCCTTAGTTCCTTGGAATGGTGCGATCGCTTGCGTAGTTGCCTATTTTTTGTATATCCTACCTTGGGAGAATTGGGGATGGTCTAAAAGACCGTGGCAAATCGCGTCCTACATCATACCATTAATAATTCTATGGGAAACTAGGCTGCAAGTTTATCCCATTACTTTGTTACTGGTAGCTGCATTTTATATCTTCCTAGCCAAGGTTGGAGAAAACATTCGTTTTAGCTATATCAGTGTGGCGTTAGTTGATTGGGCGTTGTGTCGGTGGCTTTGGGAGTTGCGCTTCACTGAGCCATTGTGGTATGTGACAATAATCGGGTTATCACTGCTTTATATCGCTCAAGTAGATCCTCAACTAAAATTGCCAGAGAATAAAGCAGCTCGTCACAGTTTACGAATGTTTGGTAGTGGTGTAATTTGTGGATGGGCAATATTATTTCATCAAAATGAGCCGCTAATATCGGGATTTTTCAGCCTCATTGCCATTTTTGCAGGTTTAGCTTTGCGAATTAGGGCTTTTCTTTACATTGGCACAGCTACTTTTTTCATTACTAGTATTTATCAATTAGTAGTTTTTAGCTTGCGTTACCCGTTTTTAAAATGGGTTGTGGGTTTATTAGTGGGGATTGTATTAATTTCCGTCGCCGCCAACTTTGAAACCCGCCGCACTCAGCTAAATTCTTTGCTTCGCAACACTAGCGATGAATTTCAAGGATGGGAGTAGTGCTAATTCGTAATTCGTAATTCGTAATTTGTAGAGTTTGGTAGGGTGCGTATCGGCGAGAGTACGGCACCACCAGAGATTTGCAAGTCGCAAAAGCTAATTTACGACTCGCAAACTTAATTAAGTGCGATCGCAAATTATCCCACAGACTTTTCTAGTGGTGCTAAAAATTCTAGAACGACTCCATTTGTCCAGCCAAAGCCGATTTCGTTGGAACTGTATCCAAAGCAAATTTCGTTGGAAACGTTCATAGAACAGTGTTCCACATCATATTTCTCTACTAAACTGCCGTAACGCTCGAATTCTTCAACTACCATCAGCAAGAACTTTTGAGCAATGCGATCGCCTTCAGTATGATATCCATAACGATGCAGTCCTTGGACAGCGATATATGTCAGCGGTGCCCAACCAAAGGGTGCATCCCATTGATTACCTGTGACGCGAGTACTAGTAAAGATACCACCAGGGGCTTCAAACACAGAAAGATTTTCGACGACGCGTCGCGCTTGTGCATCTGAAGCCAGTCCTAACCACAAAGGATAAAAGGTAGTAGCAAATTCATAGCCACGACGTTTTTCACTTTGAAAATGATAGTCTAGGTAAAGTCCTTTTTCCTCATCCCAGAGACAATTATCAATGCGTTCACGGCGAATTTCTGCTCGTTCGCGCCATTGTCCCACTATCTGTTCATTGCCTAAAATATCATAAATTTGTGCCAAGTCTATTTCCATTTGATAAAGCAAACTGTTAAGGCACACAGGCGCATAATGTAAGATATCAATACTAAAAGGGCCAAAGCGATTGGTGATGTCAAACCCAGACTCGCGCATGGTGCGATCGCCTTTGTAAAACAGGTTGGTTAGTTGGTCATTTTCGCGATCGTAGAAAAGACTGACATCATAATCTTCAATTTCAAACCTTTGGTAGTATTCTTTGACGCGATCGTAATGACTTTTTCCTTCTTCATCGCGTTCAGAAAATAACACTTCCGGCGCGGGGCCTTCCCCAAAAGCATAATATCGAGACAAGCCTGTGGCAGGATTCAAATGAGGCGGTACTACCCAGTAATAGTAAAATCGCTCTAGTAGTGGTAAAGCTGACTTCAACCATTCTTCATCCTGGGTATATTGGAACAGCGCCAACACCATCAAACTGAGGACAGGAGGCTGCGATCGCGACAACATGTAAGTTCGGTTAGAGTTGAGAATTGTACCGTAATGTTGCACTTGGTATAACAACTGATCAACTTGGCTTTGGGCTAACTCCAACTCTCCATCACGCAACAGCCCCAGTAAGATAAAGTAGCTATCCCAACCATACATTTCATTAAAACGTCCACCAGGGACAACATAAGGCCCCGGTAAATATAGCAACCCATGTTCTCGAATCGCCTCAACTGAAGTTGGGAGAGTGCGAATTTCAATTTGTTGCATATCCTTTTTCGACAGCGATCGCTCCAACACAGACTGAACATTGGGACAATCTTCTAGAGGGGAGATGTATACAATCCAGGGAGTATCTGATTTATGCTCTAACTTGGTATCCTTAGCAGATTGCAACAAATGTTCATGCGATCGCGTTAAGGTTTTCCAAGTTTTTTTAATATATCTCCGTACAGCATAAATCTGGTCGGGGGCAAGTGTGGATGAATGTGTAGATTTATTGCTCATAATTCCATCTTTAACTTAGGGAGTAGGGAGTGGGGAGATGAGGGAGATGAGGGGGATGAGGGAGATGAGGGGGATGAGGGGGATGAGGAGGATGAGGGGGATGAGGAGGATGAAGAATTGTTCACTTCTAACTCTTAACTCCTCACTCCTAACTCTTAACTCCTAACTCTTAACTCCTAACTCTTAACTCCTCACTCCTAACTCCTCACTCAGCACTCAGCACTCAGCACTAACTAAGAGGGCGACGGGGAAATGGGCTAAGGCTTGGGCGATGGGTAAAGTTTCTGTAGCTTGTAAGGTTTGTTCGGTGAGAACATTTTTCCAAGTTGAGGAAGTGTTGGGGGGTAATTGCAGGTGTGTATCTTGCCATACATCATCGCCTAGGGGGTCTTCTCCCGGCTGAATCAGACTAGTGAAGAAACGAGGGGCGATGGCGATCGCTGTTTGATTTCCTTGTCGTCGGGCAAAAGCGATAATATGGTTGGCGTGGCTTCCCTGGATTTCTAACGGCAAATAGTCACCTTCAGTAAATAGTGCAAGATAATTTTTTCTAGCTTTGAGTACTTGCGCTGTTAAAAACAGTTTGATTTTGCCATCAGTTTTGTGAGTGAGTAATTCCTGAATCAGTGCGAGAATGTCGGTTTTAATTTGTTCTCGGATGGTACTCAAGTAACCACGTCGCAGTTCAAAATCCACAGGACGGCGGTTATCTGGATCAACTAAACTTAAATCCCAAAGTTCCGTTCCTTGGTAAAAGTCCGGTACACCTGGCGCGGTAGCCTTGAGTAAAGTTTGGGAAAGGGAATTGAAAATACCATAATAGGCAATTCGCTGTTGAAAGGGGCGAAAGGCTTCAAGAAATTGACTTGATATAGACGAATCTAGCACTTTTTCGATAAAGGAGACACATGCTTGTTCATACTCGCTATCAGGACGCAGCCAAGCTGTATGCACTTTCGCTTCCCGAATGGCTTTAATCATGTAGTCCTTGACTCGTTGTACAAATGATGATTGTTCGTATTCGTCAAAGGGAAACGCCCCCACCAGCGTTTGATAGAGAAAATACTCATCGTTGCGGTCTGGAATGGCAAAACCGTGCCGTTCGCTGCGACGATCTTGATTAAGATAACTCCAAATATTGACTTGTTCCTCCCACTCCTGGGGTATTTCTGACAATACATTCAATCTTGCACGCACATCTTCGCCGCGCTTGGTATCGTGGGTGGCTGTGGCGTTCATAGTGTGAGGCCAGTTTGCTTGGTGCTTTTGGTTAAAAGCATGGAACTCGGCTGTAGTGATGCCAAAATGACTAGGATTACCCCCCACTTCATTCAGTGACAGCAAGCGGTTATAAACATATAGTGTAGTGTCTTCTACGCCTTTGGCCATTAACGGGCCACTGTATTGCTGCATTCTGAGAACAAAATATAACCATTGTTCCCGTTCCGTCTGTGTTAGAGAATCATCAAACTCCAGCAGCATCAACTTTTCAATAAAAGTCAATTCATTTTGCAGCAAAGGTACTTGTTCTCTGGCTTGGGTAATTACTTCTTGAATGGTGGCGCGATCGCTTTGTGTAATTCCTTCAGGAGTAATGTAGGTGCGATAGACAGGAAACAAAGTCAAAACTTCGGCGATCGCTCGTTTCAATCCATTCAAAGTAAAGTCATTGGCATAGCGATATTTGTTAGAGATATTTTTCAATAAAATGGCTAAATTATCAATATCGCCTGCTAAATTCCTCTCCAAGATTAGGTGCTTTTTCTCCTTTACCAAAGATGCATAATCTACTCGTGAATTTATAAAAGCCTGGTAAATATTATCAAACAAAAATCTAGTTTCTTTTTGACAGAATACACCATTGACATAATTTAAAAAGTCATATCCTGATGTGCCTTGAATATCCCAGTTTTCTGGCAAGTCTTCAGTGAGTTCCAAGATTTTTTCAACGGTGATGTAAACATCTCCCATCTTTTCCCGCAGACGTTCCAGATATTGCAAGGGATTATAAAGACCGTCAATATGGTCAATACGTAAACCTGTGAATTTACCTTCTGCAACTAACTTTTTAATCAAAGAATGAGTATTATTAAATACGCGCAAGTCTTCAACTTTCACAGAAATGAGTTCATTGACAGTAAAGAAACGGCGATAATTCATTTCTTCCGCCCCAACCTTCCAAAAGGCGAGACGGTAAAATTGGTCTTTTAATAATTCATCTAGCAAATTAAAACTGTCTGGATTTCCCACATCTCCATTAAAGATTTTCAGATTATCCTCAATGAATTCGTGGATATCATCGTTTGTGGTGTAAAGTTCCCAAATTAAACCTTTAATAAATGCAATTTGGTCTTGTCGCTGTCTATCAACAACCTCCAAAGGCACATTTTTGAGAATGTAAAGAATCCCCAATAACTTAATAAAATCAGGATGATTACGTCCTAACTTACGCGTGATTTTGCCCAGATTGTAGCTGAGAAATTTGGTGTAGGACTCTAACCGCAACGGCAATTGCAAACTGTAATAATTGACAGTTAACCCAGTTTGTGCATATTGCAGTTGAATATCTCCCTTTTCCAGGGATACACCGTAGAAATCGCCTAATAACGGTGCGAGAATTCTTTCCTGGCGATCGGCAAACGGCGCATTCCAGCCCAAATCAAAATAGTCAGTATAACCGGAATCAGGGCCATGTTCCAACACATCCATTAAGTAGGGATTTTCGCTACTATAAGCCATGTGATTGGGGACAATATCTTGCAACCAGCCCATACCAAGGGATTGCAGTTCACTAACTAACGCTTCAAACTCCTCAGTAGTTCCCAATTCTGGATTGAGTTGAGCAGCATCAACTACATCATAACCATGAGTACTACCAGAACGGGCTTTAAAAATAGGAGAAGCATACAAATCAGTAATCCCTAAATCTGCCAAATAAGCTGCGATCGCTTGAGCATTTTCAAAGCCAAACTCAGGCGTAAATTGAATTCGATAAGTTGTAGTTGGAATTCGCATAAATTTATTAAGGAAGAAATAACTAGTAATCAGGGTTAAAATCTTTGCTTTCCTCTCTGCGTTCTCTGCGCCTCTGTGGTTAAAAAATAATTTATTGAACCGCAGAGACGCAGAGGACACAGAGTTAAGAGAAATTATTTTCCAAAAATTTTAGGCAGTTTGATAGGGCTACTTTTAGCTTTGCAATTCATACAGTACTAAACTGTTGGGTTGCAGATTTAATTCTTGTCCTGCTGATAGATTTTCGGGTGCTTGAGAACCAGGGCCAGCCCATGATGTATCTGCTGAGTCTAATAGTTTTTTACCTTCACTTTGAATTGGTAAAGTTGTTGTGACGGGAGATGAATTGAAATTCATTGCAAATATTAGTTGACTGGTTTCGCACCAACGACGCACGATGACTAACTGTTTTTCTTCATCGCTTGTTGCTTCAATGAAGTCGCGGTCTTGCTTTAGCAGTGCTGGATGGGTTTTGCGTAAATCAATTAATTGGCGATACCAATTTAGTAAGATTTTGTGCTTTCCTTCGTTGCGTAATTGCCAATTGAGTTTAGAAGCTAAAAAAGTTTCTGCTGCTTCTGGATCTGGTGGCCCTTCTGAGTAATGAAAGGCTTCAAATTCTTGCTTGCGTCCGGCTCGTACTGCTTGAATTAAATCTGGGTCGGAGTGACTAACAAAATAGGTGAAGGGTGCAGTTTCGCCATATTCTTCTCCCATGAATAATAGGGGTAAGTTTGGTGATAACAGTACAGCACCGGCAGCTAATTTCAGTCCTGCAAAGGAAATCCGATCCCAAAGGCGATCGCCTTTCATTTGATTGCCGATTTGATCGTGATTTTGGATGCAGACTACAAATTGTGATGGTGAGCGATCGCGGCATGGTATACCATGATATCGGAGGCGATGGGGCGCATATTGCCAATCGTAAACGAAGGTATCTGTATAAGCTTTGGCTAATTGACTACATTGCCCGAAATCTTGATAATATCCTTGGCGATCGCCTGTTAAAAGTGCGTGCAATGCATGGTGAAAGTCATCACTCCATTGGGCATCAAGTCCATATCCACCCAGTTCTGGCGGACGAATGATTTGGGGATTATTTAAGTCACTTTCTGCTATTAAGTGACGTTTCCATGTTTGCCCTTGTGCTTTGAAGTGATGTACTGCTTCTGCCAATTCCCATAAAAAATGTTTGGCACCTAAATCATAAATTGCTTGAATCGCATCAAGCCGTAATGCATCAATATGAAATTCTCGTAACCAATAAAGCGCATTTTCGATGAAATAATTTCGCACACCTGGACTGTAAGCGCCATCGAAATTCATCGCATTGCCCCACGGTGTTTTATATGTTTTGGTAAAGTAGGGGGCATACTGACCCATATAATTACCTTCTGGGCCAAAATGATTATACACTACATCCAGCACCACAGCAATACCATGTTGGTGGCAAGCATTGACCAACTGCTTTAAAGCCGCTGGATTTCCGTAGGAACTTTGTACAGCAAAAGGATAAACGCCATCATAGCCCCAATTGCGAAATGCCAAAGAAGCCTCAATATGAGTGTCTCCCGGAAACTGAGCAATGGGCATAATTTCAATAGCATTAATTCCCAGTTCCTTTAAATCTGGAAGGCGGTCAATGATGGCGGTGAAAGTTCCTTCCAGGGTGAATGTGCCGACGTGGAGTTCATAGAATATCATCGACTCCAAGGGAACCCCAGTCCAATCAGCATCTGTCCATTCAAACTGATGTTCAACAACTTGAGAGGGGCCGTGAACTCCTTGGGGTTGATACTGCGACGCCGGATCGGCAAAGGCATTTTCATCATTTAAGATGTATCGGTAAAGCGTACCCGGATACACATCATTGACTTTCATCTGCCAATATCCATCTTGGACAGGTTTCAGCGGTATTACCTGTTGTTGTGGCGACAAAATTTGCACCGCGACGCTATTTAATGTCGGCGACCAAACTGTAAACTCACATTCCCCGTTACCTAAGTAGTGAGCGCCAATTTTCACGCAGTATCCTCCTATTAGATAATTTACGAACTGACCAGACAGTATTATGGTTTTTTACAGGATTATTAACTAGCATCTAAAGGGAAGTTTTTATGCACCCAAAGGTATACTTTACTGATCTTTACGATACACAGTAGGGGCGTACAGATTGTTTGATGGTTACAATACCATGCAGGTGATTAGGCATTACAATCCATTCATCTAATTCAAAATCAGGTCGAATATCTAATGTTCGCATCCATTCATCGGCTACAATCTTGCCAAATTCGTTTAATTCCATCGTCCCATCTGCGATCGCCCCAAACAAGCATTGTCTTTGATGGGTGCAAATAGTGACAAAATAGGCTCCAGCTTGAGAATAATCATATCCCTTCAGTCGGATTGAGTGCCGATGGTGTCTTGCAGGGTTATATTTTATTGAATTTATTTTGTGATGGTATTCTAACCATTAAATTGCCCAGAAATGTAGGGGCGTACAGCTGTACGCCCCTACGATTGTTTCAAAATTAACAGTATGAAAATTTGGATACAGAGGAAAGCATGGCAGATAATACTGATAATTTCAATTCATTTCGCGCTTTGGCATTACAAGTTACATGTCATGCAGTCAATCAAACACGCGATCGCTCCGCAGCTCGTTCGTTGATGCTAAACTCTATCCATCGCTTGGCACAACAAATTGCTGCTAGTATTGCTTTTATTGGGTCGGACTGTCGTTTGATTGTACTGCCAGAATATTTTCTCACTGGTTTTCCTATGGGAGAACCTTTGGCTGTATGGGCTGATAAAGCTTGTTTAGAAATGGCGGGTGCTGAGTATGAAGCACTTGGTAAAATTGCTCAAAAACATCAAATCTTTTTAGCTGGTAATGCTTACGAAATTGACCCAAATTTTCCAGGGTTGTATTTTCAAACTTGCTTTGTAATTGATGATTCGGGAACAATTGTTTTACGTTATCGGCGGCTAAATTCTTTTTTTGCCCCCACACCTGGCGATGTTTGGGATAAATATCTCGACTGTTACGGGTTGGAGGGAGTTTTCCCTGTGGCGAAAACAGCAATTGGTAATTTAGCAGCTTTAGCATCGGAAGAAATTTTGTATCCAGAGGTGGCGCGGTGTCTGACGATGCGAGGTGCGGAGATTTTTCTGCACTCCACCTCAGAAGTGTATGGCAAAACCTTAACGCCTAAAGATGCGGCTAAAATCTCTCGCGCTGTAGAAAATATGGCATACGTAGTTTCTTGTAATACAGCAGGCATGGTGAATATTTCCATCCCTACTGCTTCTGCTGATGGTGGTTCTAAAATTATTGACCATCGTGGAATAGTTTTAGCAGAGACAGCTACAGGCGAAAGTATGGCAGCTTTTGCAGAGATAGACATAGCAGCATTACGCCGCGATCGCCGTCGTCCAGGGTTACAGAATTTACTTTCGCGTCAGCGGTTTGAGATATACGCCCAAAGCTACAGCCAGTCACAATTTTACCCAGCAAACACCATGCTTAACCAAGAAGTAGACCGCAAACACTTTATCCAAACACAACAAGCAACAATTGAACGTTTGGTTAAATTGGGAATAATTTGATGACTGGGGACTGGGGACTGGGGAACTCGGGGCCCCCACGACCGTAAGGGAGTGGGGATTAGGGGCAATGGGGACTGGGGACTGGTGACTGGGGACTGGTGACTGGGGACTGGGGAATTGGGATTATAAATGACAAATAACAAATAACAAATGACTATTGACTATTGACTATTGACTATTGACCATTGACCATTGACTATTGACAAATGACAAAACCAATAGAAGTCCGCAACCCTAGGACTGGAAAATATGATTATGTAATTATTCCGCCGCCGCCTAAGCTTTTGGCGCAGCAATGTACCCGCGCGCGCAGGGCACAACCGCGTTGGTATCAACTGGGTGTGGAAGGTAGAATTGCAGCTTTACAAGCATGGAAGCAAGCTTTATTATCGGAACGCGATCGCCTGATGGAGGCTTTGGTCAATGATACGGGCAGGTTGTCAATTTCAAAGTTGGAAATTGATTCTTTTTTCTCTAGCATTGACCGCTGGTGTGGGTTAGCACCAGATTTGTTACAAGAATCTGCCAAAAATACAGCCATCCCGTTTATCGCTTTACAACAATCATCTGTTCCTTACTGCTTGGTGGGGGTAATAAGCCCGTGGAATTTTCCGCTGTTGCTGTCTACAATTGATGCTATTCCGGCATTACTGGCGGGTTGTGCTGTCATTATTAAACCGAGTGAAATTGCCCCCCGCTTTGTTGCACCACTAATTACTGCCATCAATGCTGTGCCAGAATTGCGCGACATCCTGAGTTTTATTGAGGGTGCAGGGGAAACAGGTGCTAATTTAATTGACAATGTGGATTTAATGTGCTTTACAGGTAGTGTCGCCACTGGGCGAAAAGTTGCAGAGGCGGCTGCTAAACGGTTTATTCCTGCTTTTCTAGAATTGGGGGGAAAAGACCCGGCGATCGTTTTAGAATCAGCGAATTTAGAATTGGCAACTTCAGCTATTTTATGGGGTTCAGTGGTCAACACTGGGCAATCATGCCTATCAATTGAACGCATTTATGTTGCTGAATCTATCTTTGAGGAATTTTATCATTTATTAATAGCCAAAGCTTCCCGTCTGCAATTAGCTTATCCCACAGTTGAAAGCGGAGAACTTGGGCCTATTATTGCCGAAAAACAAGCAGCAATTATTAGCGACCATTTGCAAGATGCAGTGGAAAAAGGCGCAATTATTCACTGTGGCGGTAAAGTTGAAGCGTTAAATGGTGGTTGGTGGTGTCGTCCGACGGTAATTACTCAGGTGAATCATTCTATGAAAGTAATGACTGAAGAGACTTTTGGCCCCATTATGCCAGTGATGCCTTTCCCCACAGTTGAAGAAGCGGTATATTTGGCGAACGATTCCATTTTTGGCTTAAGTGCTGCGGTTTTTGCCGATTCGGAAGCTGAAGCATTAGCTGTTGCTGATCAAATAGATGCAGGTGCTATCAGTATTAATGATGCAGCCCTCACCGCTATTATGCATGAGGGAGAGAAAAACGCTTTCAAATTCTCCGGGATGGGTGGTTCGCGCATGGGACCTGCGGCGCTGAAACGGTTCATGAGAAAAAAAGCTTGTTTGATTAAAACTAATTCTAGTAGTGACCCTTGGTGGTTTGATAATTCGTAATTCGTCATTTGTCATTTGTCATTTGTCATTCTTAATTAAGAAAGCCAGTAGTAGCGTGACAAGGCTAAAGTTGTGCATTAACGAACCGCAGAGGCGCAGAGAACACAGAGATATTAGAGGAAATCTATTGCATTATTTTAGGCTTGCCACGCCAGTAGGGTGCGTTGTGCCTCTGGCTAACGTACCATAACCTGAGTTCGGGATAAGCTGAAACCATGATTCTATCGTTGGCTGAAGCTCCTATAGGACTCATGCAAAACACCTCTCAAACTCTCATTTCTCTGTGGCCTCTGCGCCTCTGTGGTTCGATTTTTTAGAACTTGTGCTGAATAGCAGCAAAATCTTCTTAACCCGAACTGAGGTTACCATAGCTTTGGTTGGTGCAACTAAAAATATTGAGCTTCTTCTTCATATTAAATTGATATTTAGTCTACTGTTGAATGCTTTCATAAAAAAAATTAATTTTTTCTAAAATAGGAGTGGTATTTGATTATACCCTGCTAATATAATCTCATATTTCACAGGCGCAAAAAAAAGTCAGATGTGGGAATATAAAACCTCCCATACTGTTCGTGGCAATGGATTTTATGTATTGTCACTGCTAGTCTATTGGTCAACAATGAACTGGCAAAAATCTCAAATGAAAAAATTAACTTTCATCCTCTAATCAATCAAAAAGGAAACTATATATGGTGATGTTGTTAAAAAAAACATTGCTACTTTTACCCATGACTATTTACGCCTTGGCTTGCTTTTATTTTAGTACTACTTTTACAGGGGAGGAAACAGAATATTATCAAAAACTAATTCTGTGTGCAGCTTCAATTCTCTGTAACTTTTATGTTTTGTACTACCATTACACGAACCCGCCACACCCCAAATTTCTCATGCTACCTAAGCGGAAATTATCAATCAGAACTCACGTAATTTCCGGAAGTATAGAGGTTGTGTTTGGTGTAATTGCATTTTTTAGTAGTAATCCAGAAATCCCCGCTACAATCATGGCACTATCAGCCATAATCGGTCATGTAACTTCATCTTTCTACCAAACACCGATTGTTTTTGGCTCCAAAAGTGTAATGATTCCAGGATATCTATTCTGTGTTGGTTTACACCTTTATACTGCCATTAATCTCCTTTTAGAACCAAATTCAAGTTTTTGGTTAATCAACACATTTTTAGTTCTCAGCATATACGTTTGGTGTCGAGTATTCTACTTTATCTTTACTGTTTTTGGACTTTTTAAAGATAATCTTTATTCTGCTGCAATTCTGGCTGCTGGTGTATTAATATTCCCCTCTGTATTAGGTTTTGCTGGCAACTTGTTCTTTATCCTTTTTGTCCTTGGATACAATGCTCTTTATAAGTTAATTATGAAACCCACACCAGCAGAATGGATAACTTGGACAAAAGAAAGTCAAAGACAAACATTAATTGATGAAGATGCGAAAGAATTATGGGTAAATAATAATTTATCAATCAATCCTGATGAACTTGATGATCAAGCAGTAGCAGCAGCAGTTTTTGCTCAATTAGATACAAATAAAACTGGAAGTTTAGATAAAGACGAATTGAGCTATCTTTGGCATGAGTGGCAAGTTCCAGATTCATTTATCAATACTTTTCTTGCTCGACATACAGACTCTAATGAATTTAACTTCACGAATTTTTATGAGAAAATTTGGCAAATTAAAGGTGTCAAAGAACGACTAAAAAGAGAAACCGTGAAATTAGAGTGTCTCAGCAAGGGTAAAAATATTAGCAATGAAGAAAAGTGCAGATTAATTTTTGAGCAAATAGATATTGATCAGACCGGTTACATCGATGAATTTGAGTTAAAAACACTCTTGCTAGAATGGGGATTACCTTCTAATGAAGTTGAAGAATACATGAGAAAATATGATGAGAATAAAGATTTGAAAATTTCCTTTGAAGAGTTTTTCAAAATGCGTCCAGTTTGGTCTTTTGCCTACTCTGATATTATTCTTGCAACCTAATCAAACGTGAGTTCGACAAATTTAAAAGACCCCTCTCCAAACCTCTCCCCTGCAAGGAGAGAGGCTTTAAAAGCTTAATTTTTTTCGTTGATAGTTTGGTAGGGTGCGTTAGGACTATCGTCCTAACGCACCGCCAGAGATTTATGGTGCGCGATTCCTGCGGCGTAACACACTCTACAAAACTGTGGGGATTATCACTATTTATCCGAACTTGATGTTAGGATTAGCCGCAGGACACCGAGAAAGACGGTGCGTTAAGCGTTGCTATAACGCACCCTACAATTTAAAGTTTACTATTACCCAATCCCCAGTTCCTAGTCACCAATCCTCAGTCCCTTTTGCCTGAAGCTAAAGATAAATCAGGTGATAACCGCTGCAAAACTTGCTTGAATACCATCGCTGTCCAATCTATATCAGCTTCGGTGGTATAACGGCCTAATGTCATACGAATTCCGCCTAAAGCAGCTTTTTGGGAATAGCCCATTGCTAAAAGTATGGGACTGGGGTTAAGTTTACCACTGCGACAGGCAGCACCAGCACTGATGCCAATACCAGCCTGGTTTAGCTGTCGTACTAAGGTTTTACCGCTTTTGTTCTCACCATCGGCGTATTCTAGACAGAAACTCACATGGTGAGGTAAACGCCTTACGCGATCGCCTGTCACTATTAAACCAGGAACGTCTGCTAATAAATCAAACAAGCGATCGCGTAATTTGATTAACCTTGGTGTTTCGCTGGCTAATTCTTGTGCTGCAAGTTCGGCTGCGACACCAAAACCTGCAATGGCTGGTACAGGCTGAGTTCCAGAACGCATTCCCATTTCTTGTCCACCACCATAAATTAAGGGTGCTATCTCGACACCAGGACGCACATATAACGCGCCTGCACCCAACGGCCCATATAATTTATGGCTGGACATACTCAATAAATCTACAGGTAATGTTTGCACGTTGATGGGCAAGCGTCCTACAACTTGCACTGCATCTGTATGAAACAGAACTCCATGCGATCGGGCAATATTTCCCAATTCTACAATTGGTTGCAATGTCCCTACTTCACTTTGCCCGTAAATTATGGAAACTAAAACCGTGTGACGTTGCAATGCAGCTTTTAAATCTAACGGGTTAACTCTACCTTTAGTATCCACCGCCAAGCGCGTTACTTCCCAACCCTGCATTTCCAGCAACTTCACTGTTTCAGAAATTGCTGAATGTTCAACGCTGGAGATAATTATATGTTGAGGCACAGCGTACAATCGAGCCACACCCATAATTGCTTGATTATCTGCTTCAGTACCACCGGAAGTAAAGATAATAGATTCAGCTTCGGCAGCATTAATCAAACCAGCTACTTGCAGCCTTGCTTGTTCCACAATTGTTGCTGCCCGTTGTCCCCATTCATGTAAACTGGAAGGATTGCCCCACTCTTGGGTGAGGACTGTTTGCATAGTAGCGATCGCTTCTGGGCGAGTGGGAGTAGTAGCACTGTAATCGAGATATATTTGCATATCACTAATAGTTGAATGGAATCACAAGCTGGTGACGGGCTGCTTATCTTTTGAGCATATATAGATAAGTTAATAATTCATGACAAAAGGTAAATATTTCTACATCAATGGGATGGATTTATTCATAATTCTCTAACTATTTTTCTACCTAATTTGGCGTACTTGATTTTGGGAATTATAAATACGTTTACTCCCAATCCACTTTTAGCAGATTACCGTGCAAATTTTCCAAGAGAAAAAGTATTTTTTGATCTTTTTGATTATATTAGCGATCGCGGCTTGTCAACGAGTCCAGTTTCACAATAAGCGTCTAGCAGCTTTACCGCAAGATCCATTCGTTAAAGTTTACTTGAATCATTCCGAGACTTGGGAGTACAAAGAACCTTACCGCCAGCAAACCCGCCTTGGGGATAATTTAGAAAAACAGATTGTCGATGCTATTTCCCAAGCTAAATATACAGTAGATGTAGCGGTACAAGAATTACGTTTACCCAAAGTTGCCGAAGCACTAAGAGATAGACAGCAAGCAGGAATCAAAGTGAGGGTGATTTTGGAAAATACCTACAGCCGTCTAGTGAGTAGCCAGACAGCTGATGAAGTCAAGAAGCTAGCACCAAGGGAACAAGAACGCTACCGGGAATCTCAGAAATTTCTAGATATTAACCAAGATCATCAAATCACCCCAGAGGAAATTAAGCAAAGGGATGCATTGAGCATTTTACAAAATGCCAAAATTCCTTGGATTGATGATCGTGCAGATGGTTCAGCAGGTAGTAGCTTGATGCATCATAAATTTGTGATTGTAGACAATCGTCTTGTGATTGTAACTTCCGCGAATTTTACTTTAAGTGATACTTTTGGCGATTTTACAAATCCTAGTAGTTTAGGCAATGCCAATAACTTTTTACAAATTGAAAGTTCCGAATTAGCATCCTTATTTACAGAAGAATTTAATATTATGTGGGGCGATGGACCAGGAGGCAAATTAGATAGTAAATTTGGTGTGAGAAAACCTCAGCGATCGCCAAAAACAATTACCCTAGGCGAAACTAAAATTACAGTGCAATTTTCCCCAAGTTCTGCAACTCAACTTTGGAATGAAACTAGTAATGGCTTAATTGGCAAAACCTTAAATTCCGCCAATAAATCTATTGATATGGCATTGTTTGTATTTTCCGAACAACGTCTTGCCAACATCTTAGAAACCCGCCATCAAAAAGATGTATCAATCCGTACATTAATCGATCCACAATTTATTTATCGACCTTACAGTGAAGCCTTAGATATGATGGGCGTTGCACTGAGTAATCAATGTAAATATGAACTTGATAATCACCCTTGGAAGCATCCTATCACCACTGTAGGCATACCTAAATTAGCCAAAGGCGACTTACTCCATCACAAGTTCGCCATCATCGATAAAAAAACAGTAATTACAGGTTCACACAATTGGTCAGACGCAGCCAATCAGGGTAATGACGAGACATTAGTAATAATTGAAAGCCCTACAGTCACTGCCCATTATGTACGTGAATTTGACCGTCTTTACAGCAAAGCTCAACCTGGGTTACCACCAAAAATTCAAGAAAAGATTAAACAAGAAAAACAAAAGTGTCCCCAAATCATCACCCCTGATTCCAGCAGCAATCAAGTAAATTTGCAAATCAATATCAACACAGCAACTTTAGAAGAATTAGCCACCCTTCCCGGCGTAGGTAAAAAGCTAGCACAGAAGATTATTACAAGTCGCCAACAGCAAAAATTTACATCATTACAAGACCTAGAAAGAGTACCAGGAATAAGTAACAAGATGGTAGATAAATGGCGCGATCGCCTGACATTGTAGTACTCTATAACATCTTCTCTTAATTCTCTCTGCGTACTCTGCGCCTCTGCGGTTCGTTGAAAAAATACAACTCCTCTACCACCACCAGATTACCCATTTATTCCTTTGTATACATTACGGTTTGCTATAACTGTGAAATCTCTTTCCAAAGTATAATATTTGATAACTATGCTGAGGGAAAGAGGAAACTTAGCCGCAAAGTTTTTAGCATAAATCTAAAGTTGAGATAATTCAGAGAAGGTTTATGGCTGATAACAAAATAAATGAATTACCCCAAGACATCCAAGAACAACTACCCCAACACGCCCAGCAAATTTTCTTAGCAGCATTGAATGCTGCCCAAAAAGATGGCTTGAGTGAAGAGGGCGCCCGTGAAGTTGCCTGGAACAGCGTCAGGAATGAATATGAACCAGGTAAAGATGGCAAATGGCAGAGAAAATCTGAAGATCCACCCATACATAATAAAGCTATCACCACTGGCGGCAACTAAACCCTTTTAATCAAATGTAAATGGTGAGGCGGTTTGTAATGTTTACAAACCGCCTCTATTTATTTAATAATGTGATATTGATCAAACTCAGATTTGACCATTATATGCTAATTCAAAAAAACGAAATCACTATTCGTTTAATGCAAGACAATATAGATGATTATCAGTTAATGGCAAAATGGTTAACTGATGAGACTGTCTTAGAATTTTATGAAGGCAGAGATAATCCTTTCCCTTTAGAAAGAATTATAGAGAATTATCAACCATTACTGATTGGAGAAGATCCAGCTATACCTTGCATAGTTTACTATCAAAATATTCCTATTGGTTATTTACAGTATTATGCACTCAATGACCAATCGGAAAGTGACAGGCAAATGTATTGCTTAGAACAAACCGATAATGTCTATGGAATTGACTTGTTTATCGGCGAAAGTAATTATTGGAATCAAGGAATTGGCACAAAAATCTTATCAGCAGTTGTTAACTATCTTTTTCAAGAATTACAAGCTGATAAAATTGTCATTGACCCCCACGTTGATAATACCCGTGCCATTCGCTGCTATGAAAAATGTGGTTTTGTCAAAGTGAAGCTATTACCCGCCCATGAACTACATGAAGGGAAATACTCAGATAGCTGGCTGATGGCACTAGATAGGTTCGCATGGGCAAAAGCCATCTTTGGAAGTAAAAATTAACTGGCTGGAATCAACTGATAGGGATGAAGTGCGGTAAAGATGTGTTACACGGCAATGGAACGGTATGAGCTGCAAAAGGTAGGATTGAAAAATGAATAGGGCGATCGCACTTAGCCACAAAAAGAGTTAGCCTGAGTAGTATCTATAACGAAAATAGTTAAAAATATTGAAAATACATATTCAGCAATGGTTAACCCAGAAACACCATCTTTGCAAAAAACAGTAGACAGCCAGATTGTAGCTGTGACTGTGTACACTAACAAAGCTCTAGTTACACGCCGGGGTGTCGTTTCCTTAACAGGACTAGAAAGGGAATTATTAATTACCGGGCTACCAGTTACCCTACAAACCGAGTCCGTGAGAGTCAGCGGTAGTGGTACTATAGGGGTGCGCTTGTTGGGAGTTAGCAGCCATTACATTTACACCACTGAACCTGTGGCTGAAAGAGTCGCACAGTTAACCAGACAAATCCAGCAAATAGAAACAGAAAAACGTTATCTACAAGCTCAAATAGATGCCTTCGTCTTGCAATCTAATTTTATTGAAGGCTTGCGGGAAAAAACAGAAGAACCCTTTGCCCAGAGTATATCACGAAAAAATCTCAGCCTCAGCGAAACTTTGGATTTCCTCAACTTTTTGGGCAGCCAGTACAGCGAATATGCGATCGCATCTGGAGACTGCAAAAGCCAACAAGAAGAATTAGACAAGCAACTACAAGCACTTTGGGCCTCATTGCAAAAAATTCAAACACCTCATCCCCAGAAAAGTCTCAACTTGATTGTTGCAATTGAGTCGGCGGGTGAAGGCGAGTTTGAGTTTGAGTTATCCTACATAGTCGATTATGCCAGTTGGACTCCTCTGTATGACTTACGGGTTAATAATACGAGTAATGTAGTACATTTAAACTACCTGGCAGAAGTTACCCAAAACACCGGTGAAGATTGGATTGATGTAGTGCTTACCCTTTCTACCGCGAAACCGGGATTAGGTACACTCCCACCCAAACTTGAACCTTGGTATATTGACACCCCAAGCCAAAAAAGGGTACGACAAAGGCGCACTGAGGAGTTTGACCTAGCAGCACCACGTAGTGCTGCTATCCAAGCAAATCACCAAGAACCAGACGACCTTGCAGCAGAAAGTCTGATTCCAGCAGAAACAGTTGTTGCAGAGTTATCCCAGCAAGGAAGTGTAGTTACTTTTAAACTCAATGGCGGCGGTAATATTCCCAGTGATGGTACACCCCATAAAACAACGATTTTCAACGACAATTTTCCTTGTAGTTTTGATTATGTGGCAATGCCGCGCTTGGTGAGTTTTGCTTATTTACAAGCTAATGTGAAAAATCCCTCCAACGGTGCAACTCTATTACCGGGCAAAGCAAATATTTTCCGTGACAATATATTTGTTGGTACAACTAATTTAGAAAATATTGCACCAGGGCAAGAATTTAAATTGAATTTAGGCATTGATGAAGCTTTAAAAATTGAGCGTGAATTAGTCGAACGTCAAGTTGATAAAAAATTGATAAGTAACTTGCGCCGGACTACTTATGGTTATCGATTGGTAATTACTAACTTGCTGAATCAAGAAACTAAGTTGAAAATCACTGAACAATTACCAGTTAGCCGTAACGAGCAAATTAAAGTACGCCTCACCCGCAGCAACCCACAAATTCAACTTGGTGAAATGGCGATTTTAGAATGGTTGCTAACTATTTCACCCCAAGAGCCACGAGAGATATTTTACCAGTTCATTGTCGAACATCCACCGGAGATAACCGTTGTGGGATTAGACATTTAAAATCGAAGTTATAGCTGGGGACTGGGGACTAGGGACTGGGGACTAGGTGAAAAGTCTTTTTGTGTCTAGGTTTTATGATCTGTTGATGTCCTAACACTACTGGCGACAGCTATACCATTATTCTTCAAGCTTCTACTAATTTTCTAAATTGACGTGAGTTCGGTGAACCTCTCCCCAACCCCTCTCTGCGTCGGAGAGGGGCTTTAACATTGGGATATTTTTTTACTTGGAAGTCACTAATCTGCTAATTATCAGATATAACTCAAGTAATTATGTCTGAATTATTAACTATATAGATTGGTTAAATTGTGTCAAATTACTTAACTATCAACCTCTGAGTAAGCAAATAATATCGTGATTGGAATAATGTATTTGTATAATCGAAAAAAGAAATTCTAATAGTCAAATATAGAAAAATAGAGTTAGTTATTCATTAATATTTGAATATTCAAACATATTTTTGAGAAAATAGTCTATTAATATTGATTATAAGTAAGAGTCTAGAAACATATCTAGACAAAAAGCGTTTACTTATGTCTAAACAATCAATTCACAAGGATTGATTTAGGAAATTCAATTTGCAACCATCATAACTAAGGTTAAACGAAGTATAGTTTAATCTTGCTTTTGATGTGAAAAGTCCTTGGTTTGTAATACAAAGGAGAAAGCCTAATGGCTGATGTCAAAATCTCTGAATTGGATGCTCTTGGTTATAATCTGTTTAATGATTCCGAAAGCTTTCTCAATGAACTAGCCACTCAAGAAAGGCAAAATATTGAGGGAGGTGGATTTTCCGGTGGCTGGAGTCATAGCGGCGGTTTCAGCCACGGCGGCGGCTGGAGTCATAGCGGTGGCTGGAGTCGTGGCGGTGGTTTCAGCCACGGCGGTGGCTGGAGTCATGGCGGCGGCTTCAGCAATAGCGGCGGCTTCAGCCACAGCAACAACAGTTTCTTTTAGCCATATTAAGAAATAGTAATATTTATTAAATGGCAAATATAGCAGTCCTAAATCATTTTTAGGACTGCTATTTTGCTCAGAGGGTTTTAATTATGGATCTTCAGGTAAAATCCATTTTGGCGGTTCCATCATTTTTTTCCGTAGCCGTTCTTCAGCCATCTCCAGCATTTGGTCTAAGGAAGTCTCTTCAATAAATTGTGCTGCTGCTTCTCTAAACTCGATATTGGGACATTTATTTCCTAAAACGCACCCGTTGATACAAGCTTCAGCGCAGTTAACTTTTTGCTCCACAGTCAATTCCTCTTTGTGACATACTCCTAAACTACTGACTCTCAGGCATTACCCTCCAGATAAATTTTACCTTGCTAGTTGTCATCTCTTAGCCCTAAATACCTACCATTGATATATCAGTCGTTGCTGATAGCACTTTTGCTAAGCTAGCTAACGATATATATGCAATGTTTTGCACCAAAAGGGCGCTCATGTCGGAATTGTTTGCCACTACTGGAACCATCGCTGCGATCGCTACTGCTGTTGTGCCGCAGCAGGGTAGTGTAGGTATTGTGCGGGTATCTGGTACCCAAGCAATGCCCATTGCTCAAACTCTGTTTCATGCACCAGGGCGGCAAGTTTGGGAAAGTCACCGCATTCTCTACGGTTATATCCGCCATCCCCAGACGCAACAATTGGTGGATGAAGCTTTGTTGCTGATTATGAAAGCACCTCGTTCCTACACTCGTGAGGACGTGGTGGAATTCCATTGTCACGGAGGAATCATCGCAGTGCAACAGGTGCTGCAACTGTGTTTGTTAAATGGGGCAAGACTAGCCCAACCAGGAGAATTTACCCTGCGTGCCTTTTTGAATGGGCGACTGGATTTGACTCAAGCCGAAAGTATTGCTGATTTAGTGGGAGCGCGATCGCCCCAAGCTGCTCAAACTGCTTTAGCTGGTTTACAGGGAAAATTAGCTCATCCCATCCGGCAGTTACGCGCTAACTGTTTGGATATTTTAGCAGAAATCGAAGCTCGCATTGATTTTGAGGAAGATCTACCCCCGCTGGATGATAAAGCTATCATATCAGATATTGATCGCATTGCCGCAGAAATTACTAGGTTATTAGCAACAAAAGATCAAGGTGAACTACTCCGCACAGGTTTAAAAGTAGCGATTGTTGGGCGTCCAAATGTGGGGAAATCGAGTTTGTTGAACGCTTGGAGTCAAAGCGATCGCGCCATTGTCACAGATTTACCAGGTACTACCCGCGATGTGGTGGAATCGCAGTTAGTTGTGGGGGGAATTCCCGTGCAGGTGCTAGATACAGCCGGGATTCGAGAAACCGTAGACCAAGTAGAAAAAATTGGTGTAGAGCGATCGCGCCGTGCCGCCAGTGCAGCTGATTTAGTATTGTTAACCATCGATGCTTCAGCAGGTTGGACACCAGGCGATGAAGAAATTTATCAACAGGTGCAACATCGTCCCTTAATTTTAGTAATTAACAAAGTTGATTTAGTAGCAAAAAGTGAATGGAAAACTCTGCAATCTCAAATTCCAAATTTAAAGTTTAAAATTCTCACAGCAGCTGCAAAGAATCAGGGTATTGAGCATTTAGAAACAGCAATTCTAGAGATAGTTAAAGCTGGCAAAGTCCAAGCTGCTGATCTGGACTTAGCAATTAACCAAAGGCAAGCAGCAGCCTTAACTCAAGCTCAAATTTCCTTAGAACAAGTACAAACAACAATTGCTCAACAGTTACCTCTTGATTTTTGGACAATTGACTTAAGGGGTGCAATTTATGCACTAGGACAAATTACTGGAGAAGAAGTTACAGAATCAGTTTTAGATAGGATTTTTAGTCGGTTTTGTATTGGTAAATAATGAATAATTAGGATATTTTTAAAGTTGTTATTTTCGCTCTCTCCTCTCTTGAATCTGCGACTCTGCGTGATAAAAAAGATTTATGTAAGAGTTTTATTGCCTCACGCAAAGACGCAAAGGAAGATATAGGTAATCTGATGACGAAAAGGGAGTAATAATGTTATATTAAAATTATGCTACAAATTTCTAAAACAGTCATTATTCCCGATAGCGACATCGAAATTAGCGCCATTCGCTCTCAAGGTGCGGGAGGGCAAAATGTCAACAAAGTTTCTACGGCTATCCATTTACGTTTTGACATTGCAGCTTCATCGTTACCTGATTATTATAAACAAGAGCTGTTGAAACTGAGTGATCGACGCATCACAGACCAAGGAGTTGTTGTCATTAAAGCTCAAGAACATCGCAGCCAAGAAAAAAATCGGGAAGAAGCGTTAAGACGACTTCAAGAACTGATTCAAAGTGTAACTTTAATCAAGATAAAACGCAGACCTACTAAACCCACTCGCAGTTCTCAAAAAAAGCGTCTTGACCACAAAAATCAGCGCGGACAAGTTAAGTTGAATAGAGGCAAAGTTACGGATTATTGATTCATAATTGTTGTTGGGTTTCACTGTTGTTTAATCAATGTACATTTCAATTCGCCAAGCAACCATACAAGATACGGTGATAGTCTCAGATGTGCTTCTAGAAGCAGCTTTGTGGCTCCAGCAGCGTGGTATACCTCTGTGGCACCATAGTGAAGTTTCGCCAAATAGTATCTTTGAAGATGTCGCCAAAGGCTTGTTTTTCATTGCCGAGTACGCTGGTGAACCAGTTGGTACAATCAAGTTTCAACTTGAGGATTTACTGTTCTGGCCGGATATTTTTCAGGAAGATTCAGCATTTGTACATCGTCTCGCAGTTAAACGGCGTTACTCTGGCGGTAAAGTTTCTTCAGCACTGCTCACTTGGGCAGTAAAATATGCACAAACCCTTGATAAACGTTATTTACGTTTAGATTGTGATGCTGCGCGTCCCCGCCTCAAAGCTATATATGAATGCTTTGGTTTTCGTCATCACAGTGATAGACAAGTTGGTGCTTATTTCGTTTCTCGCTATGAATATGAAATAGTTTCTAATGTAAGAGGGATTGGGGACTAGGGACTGGGGATTGGGTAAACAGTGTATAACTAAAGTTTATATGTCTTTTATTGATGAAATTAATGATGCCAATGCATTGATTGTAGGAGCAAGCCAAGGCATTGGTTTAGGTTTTGTGAAAAGATTGCTACAAGATGACAGAATTGCTAAAGTTTATGCAACTTATCGTCAATTGGAATCTGCTTCTGAATTAATTGATCTTACAAGCGAACATCCTGAACGATTAATTTGTCTGTCGATGGATATCACAGATGAATTACAAATTAGTGAATGTATACAACAGCTACGTAGCCAAATCAACAAGCTGCATTTAGTTATCAATTGTGTGGGATTACTGCATGATGACACTTTGCAACCTGAAAAAAGTTTAAGACAAATCAATTCGGAAAATTTGCTACGCTACTTTCAAATTAACAGTATTGGTGCTGTGCTGCTAGCTAAACATTTGCTACCCTTATTTCGTCATCAAGAACGTAGCGTATTTGCCACTATTTCTGCCAAACTTGGTAGTATTGGCGATAACCAACTCGGTGGCTGGTATGGTTACCGCGCTTCTAAAGCCGCACTCAATATGTTGATACGAACTGCGGCGATTGAATATAGTAGAAGCTGTCCCAAAACTTTGGTAGTAACATTGCATCCAGGTACAACCGATACACGCCTTTCTCGTCCATTTCAAGCAAATGTACCTGCGGAAAAATTATTTTCAGTAGAACGCACTGTCACTCAATTATTAACTGTTATCGAACAACTTCAAGAAGGTGATAGCGGTCATTTTTTCTCGTGGGATGGGAGTAGGTTGCCTTGGTAAGGGATATGATAGTATTTTAGTACTATGAAATTGCTAATTTTGGTCAGCTTTTTTTAGTAGCTGTCAACATTTATAATCAAACTATGCCAGCTAAAGACATTTTTCATAACGCTGTTCGTTCAGCTTTAGAGAAGGATGGGTGGACAATTACTCATGACCCTCTATCAGTTAAAGTTGATGAAATTGAGTTTTATGTAGATTTAGGTGCAGAACGAATTTTAGCTGCTGAAAAAGCTGGTCAAAAAATTGCAGTTGAAATTAAATCTTTCCTTGGAACATCAGAGATTAGTGAATTTTATATAGCTCTTGGTCAAACACTCACTTATCGTTCAGCATTGCGTAGAAAATTCCCTGATAGAGTTTTATATTTAGCTATTTCTGAGGATATTTATCAAGACTTTTTTATTCGCCCGTTTATTCAAGAGGTAATCGCAGAACATAGACTTAAGCTTCTCATTTTTGCGCCAATTACAGAAGAGGTTTTGCTATGGAAAGAATAAACTACCGTGAAATAGTAAAGAAAATCCTAGAGGGTCATTCGATTCACCACTCAAATGATGATACAGAAGTACAACTGATTTTTGATTACGAACATGACCATTATCAAGTTGTTCATTTGGGATGGGAAGAACTAAGGCGGGTTTATGGTTGTATTATTCATGTTGATATTAAAGATGGCAAGATTTGGATTCAACGAGATGGGACTGAGGTAGGAGTAGCTAATGAGTTAGTTGCTGCTGGAGTTCCTAAACAAGATATTGTTTTGGGTTTTCATGCTCCATATAAGCGCAAGTATACAGAGTTTGCAGTGGGGTAAATGTAAATACATAGCGCGATCGCTTGTTTGATAAAGTAGCGATCGCCCTTTCATGAACTAGGAAACTCCAACTCAGCGCTTTTTGATGCCAACTGCACTGTTTCCAGTGGTAAATGTCGCTCTAACCAATCTGCCAAATCAGCCATGACCTCTTGATAATTCAAGTCACTTTGCAGTTCATGATAGGCTTCTGGATAAACCACTCGCTGCTTATCTGTGCAACTTACCTGCTCATAAAAAATTTTACCTCCTTCCGGCAATGTCACCCGGTCAGCGCCACCTTGGAGAATCAACAGCGGTAATTGCCAATCAGCAGCATGAGCATTCACCCAGGCGACTGTAGCAAAAAATTCCGTAGCCAGACGCGCACTACCTAGAGTATGGCGTAGTTTATCTTTAGCGTAGGCGGCTATAACTTTTTCATCCCGTGAACCCGCAGATAAATCCATACCAGTATTGAGGGTGAACCGCGGCCAAACTCGTGATAACAAATGTCCTATAAATAACCGAGTTTTTGACACACCAACTTTACCCAAAGCTGGCGCTAAAGTAATCACACCTTGCAATGTCGATGCTTCCTGGGGACAGCGGAGAACGTAATCTAAAACAATGACCGACCCTAAACTGTGACCCAAAAGAAAAATCGGGCTTTCTGGTTGCTGAATTTTAATTAACTTGAGAAAAGCTTGTAAATCTTCACGGAACTCAGCCCAAGCTTTGATATAACCTCGCTGACCCGGCGAACGTCCATGACCGCGCAAGTCAAAGCTGTACACAGCATATTGCTTAGGTACGAGATGCTGCACCACATTATTATACCTGCTACTGTGCGCTCCCAGTCCATGCACAACAGCTAATACTGCCTTCACCTTACCCTGTGGTAGCCAGCTTTGATAATAAAGTTCCAGCCCCCCGACACCTTTAAATGTGCCTTCCGTGTGGTTAATCATAAAATTAATTTTTATGTTTTTCTCAGCAAGTTATTAGCTTATCAATATACATGACTTAGCGTTACATATCTAAATAGGACTTACCCAAAAAAACCTTTGGCGTTGCTGAGTAGAAATATGAATTTGTATCACGCAGAGGCGCAGAGGCGCAGAGAGTAAGAGGTGAGAAGAGTTGATTTTTGCATTTCATATTCAAATTCAGCAACGCCAAACCTTTCATTACTCTGCGTTCTCTGTGCCTCTGTGGTACCCTGCGGGAAGCCGCTTGCGCGTCTACGTTTTTCCATAAGTCCTACTAAAGATTAACACCATAGCTTCTAACCGTGGGTTAATTGATATTTTGCACTCAAGAATTATCATTGATTCATGAATTCAAAGAGGTTGTTATCAAAAGTTATAAAAGCGAGTCTGTGCAGGAAGACCTAGCTGATGGGGTTCATACTGATGAAAAAACAGCCGAATTGACATCTAGCCATCAGCAAGAAAATGCTACAGAATCAGAAACATCGCCAGTTTTGACACCTGCAAGTATCAAGCGCGTGCAAGAGGGTGTGGCGGCGGCAAGCGATCGCGCTGTTCGCCATACAATAGAAGAAGTTCTCCATCGCCTAGAAGCCATTACTCAGGAGCATCCAGAACCTAGAGTTAATGCTAGCGTGCGGCGGTTCGTATTGCGATCGCTCATCCATACTCTTTTTAAAGTACGTGTAGAACACCTCGAAAGGATACCTCAACAACCAGCAATTCTAGCAGCCAACCATCTCCACCATATCGATCCATTACTTCTACTAGCCGAACTTCCCACCCAACCACACTACTACATCTTGGGTGATGCTCGCACCCTTTATAACAAGTGGTGGAAGCGCTTCATCCTGCGTTTTGCAGGAGGTGTAATTCCTTTAGAACGCATATGGAAAGAAGAAGTTGCTGTCATCGAAGCCGCCAAAGCAGGAAGGGAAGACCTGACTGAATTAGCTACAGCAATTACACAGACTGTACCTACAGGCGCAGATATACACACATTGCGACAAATAGACCGCATTGTTTTGGAAATTTTGGCTACTGGGAATGGAATGATTCTTTTTCCCGAAGGTAGACTAGGAAACACCGAAGGTAAGTTGCATCTCCCCCTCAAGCGAGGAACTGTAATTTACGCCTTACGCGCTGGAGTTCCCATAGTACCAGTTATTCTCATAGGCACTCATGACCTCTATCTGCGTAAGGAGTTAACTATTCGAGTCGGTGAACCGTTGTATTTTTCCCAAACTACCAGACCGAAGCGACAAGAAGTTGACGCAGCCATCGAAGCCTTACAGAACGCAATGCTAGCTTTATTACCTACAAATTATCAAGAGCCAACAGGAATAAAACTTTTGCGTTATTTCCTCAATCATATGTTGTGGTAGCTGCTTGTGCAGAAACTAACTGAAAATTGGCTGTAAATTTAAAATAAAACCAGGAAGAATATCTTCACCAGATAAACTTGTAGGAGATTGTAAAATTTCTGGCACTTGATGAGGACGATAAATTATTACTTGTTGATCTTTGGGATTAATTAACCAACCAAGTAATAAGCCGTTGGCTAAATATTCCTGCATCTTGGCTTGAGTGTCCTCCACATCATCAGTTTCCGAAACAAATTCCACTACAAAATCTGGACACAAGGGCAGATATTTTTTTCTTTGTTCTGGTGTGAGAGTATTCCACCGTTCCATCCTTATCCAAGAAGCATCAGGAGAACGAATTGCACCATTAGGAAGTTTAAAACCAGTGGAAGAGTCAAAAGCTTTTCCTAAATTATTTTGACTATTCCAAAACCATAATTGACCCAATAAATCAAAATTACGGTTTCCCGTTTCTCCTCCAGTGGGTGAAATGATTACCAATTCTCCTTCAGCAGTTAATTCTAAACGCAACTCTTGATTAACAGCAACAAGAAGTTCAAATTGCTCATCTGTAAATTTGAGATTAGCAGGTAATTGTAAAGTTAAAGCAGTCATAATTAATTCTGTCCATACGCTACCAATAGGGAAAACTCCGCGCAAACACATTTAAGCTGCTATTATGTTTATTTCTCTAAAAAGTTTGTAACTTTGAAATTTGACGTTCCCTCCCAACAATGGTTTAAAAATGCGCTGACTTGAGCATCGGCGGAATCAGCCGATTCCTTAGAAGCGTTAAACTGCACTGCTGTCACAATATATTCAAAAATAATCACAAACTGTTTTTGCGGTGAAATTCTCTCGACTACAATCGTTTCACCCACTTTGGGTATTTGAGGTAAATTCACCACAAACGTTTCAATTTTTGGTTTCTCCAGTGGATTTTTAAAATTGAAGTATTTACAGTAAACAAGAATTTTCACGCAGAAGACCACCAATAAAGTTAAATAATTCCAACTTCTAAGTTTGAGAAGTAAAAATTAAATTATAGTCACTATACCAGCAAAATCTTCGCAAGTTTAATCTCTACTGGCTTTCTTTCCTCGCAACAGCCCCTGTAAAAAATAATAAATGTTTACAAATATCTTTTCTAACCAGAGCATAGCACGATCAAGCCATTCTAAAAGTTGTTCCAAAGGGTGTTTTACATAGCCCATTGAAGTTGCTTTGATTTCTATCCAATCTGGCTTGGCTTCAACTTTACTTTTTTGGCTGAACTGCTGTTGGGAAACTTCTCCTTCACGACTTTCACTATTTGCAGAGGTTACTTTTTTGGATGTATTTTGAGTTGGGGTAATATTCTGGTTTGTTTTTTTTCTTTGCACCAAACCAGAACCCGCTTTCGGTGGTTGTACAGGTAACTTGTTTTTTCCAGGTAGTTTTGTTGATGGGTTGGAAGGTAAAGCAGATTTTTTGTTTGAGGATGATGTAGGTATCTGGGCAATTGTTTGAGAGTTACTAAACAAATCATCCCAATTTAGCCAAGGATCTTCTACTAAAATTTCATTCTGCAAGTTACTACTTTTAGGCAAAACCATAGTCCGGCGATCGCCCAGTTGATTTTGTGACTGCACATCAAACTTGCCCATCTCTAATTGCTTGTCTTGGCTAACACCAAAAAAATAATTGATTGCCGCTGCAATTAAAGCTTGAATATTCAACCACTGAGTTTCCAGACCATCACTAACTGCAATATTTCCTCTAGCGGCTAGCTGTTCTTTCCCATAAAGAAATATGTTAAACTGATTCTGGGTGAATCTAACAATTTCCTGGCTACGCTGTTGTAAGGGTAAAATAGCATTTGCTTCCAACTTGGCGACAACTGCGTCTAAAAACTCTAGCACTCTGCCAGTATCAAGTAAATCTTTTGCTGTCCCCTCACCTAGGGCTGGCATGTTGGCTGTATGTTCGCCCGTCAGCTTTGCTAATAACTGATTAATTTCCGGCAATAAATTTGTTTGTTTTTGATCTGCAATTAACTGCCAAGAATGCCAATATTCAGCAACTTCACTAATAATTCGGTCTTGTAATTTAGCTTGTTGCTGGGGTGTCAAAATATCCAGAATTTCATTGTTGGTACAGACAAGTACTAAATTCCGATTCGCCAAATTGGTAGCAATTCCCCGCACCACTGGGAGATGACGCTTGAGGCTATCCTCTTGTTTTGAAAAGGTTAGACTATCTGCTGAGTTATCTTTAATAGTTAAAGATTGAGGAAGACTAGCATTGGTTGTGGGACGATGAAAAAGTTTCTGCCACCAATTTTTTAGGGGGAGTTGGGAGTTGGGAGTTGGGAGTTGGGGCTGCGGTGAAACACTTACACCTTTTTTTTCAAACCTTAATTCCTGAGTTGTTGGGGGAGTAACAATGGCTACTTCAGATGCAAAATTCTGGACTGACTCGAGTACACGCTGAATCGGAATATCAGCATTTGGGGGAGTTTCAGGCTGGAAATCGCGATCGCTTGCTTGTAATTTCAGCTTTGGTTGTGATTGTTTTGTGTAGAGTCTTTTCCCAGATGATTCAACCGACTGAAACAGTTGATACATAGAATAAAATAGTACCTCCACACCTCTTTGAGTGGCAACTTGTAAATGCCGTAAGGTGTGTTCCCATTGTTGTGTCAACCGCCGAGATTGCTGGTGGACAAAGTTAAACAGTCTGCTTTGATAACGACCAGAGGAACCAGAAGACATGGTGATGATTTGCTAGTTTGAGTCTTGTTTAGTTGTGAGACTCCCGCCAAACAATAAAACTACAATCTGTTAATTATCGTCAGTGCCATAATCTTAGCGAAAATATGACCTCTGTAGAACGTCAATCTCATACTAGTTTGATCTCGCAAGCAATTGAGCAATTACGCTCTTGTTCTCAAGTTAATATTCAATCTACCTGGCTGTACCAAGAAACTGAACGAGAAATTACTGAAGTTATTGCGACTGATTTGTCTGATTGGCAACCTGTACAGCTAAACGCTAAAAGTCACATTGCTTGGAATGGGGGGAAAAAGGTGCTATGGCTGGTGCAAAGATTTATAGTTCCCCAGGATTTACAGGGTTATCCTTTAGCGGGGTTGTCTTTGCGGCTTTCGCTGGTTTGGTGGGCGGATGCTGCTGAGGTTTATGTTAATGGTAAGTTGGTGTTGGAGGGAGATTTATTTGATTGTTCGCCGAGAGTGCTTCTCAGTCGTGGGGTAACGCCTGGTGAAGAATTTGTTGTGGCTTTGCGGTTGGTGAGTCCGGGACATTGTGATGGTGCTTTGGTGCGATCGCTCCTTGTCTATGAGTCTATAGATGATAATAATCCTGATCCGGGTTTTGTGGCTGATGAGCTGGCGGTGATGCAGCTTTATTTGCAAAGGTTTGCGCCGGAAAGGTTGGCTGTTTTGGCTGAAGGGGTGAGGGAAATAACGAACCGCCAAGACGCAGAGGACGCGGAGGAAGAGAAGGAAGAATGGGAGAGAATACTAGCGAGTATTCGGCAGAGTCTTTCTCAATCTAAAATCGAAAATCTCAAATCTAAAATCTATTTGTTGGGTCATGCTCATTTAGATTTAGCATGGCTTTGGCCTGTGAGTGAAACTTGGAATGCAGCACAAAATACTTTTGCGTCGGTTTTGCAGTTGCAAGCAGATTTTCCGGAGTTGATTTTCTGTCATTCCACGCCAGCGCTTTATGCTTGGATTGAGGAACATCGCCCAGATTTATTTGCGGCTATTCAAGAGGCGGTGGCTGCTGGACGTTGGGAAGTTGTCGGCGGTTTGTGGGTGGAACCGGAATTAAATTTGATTGCTGGTGAATCCATTGCTCGTCAGTTGTTGTATGGTCAACGTTATATTCAAGAAAAGTTTGGCAAGCTTTCTACTATCGTTTGGGTTCCCGATACTTTCGGTTTCTGTGCAACTTTACCGCAGTTTTTCGCTAATGCAGGTATTGAGTATTTTGTGACGCAGAAGTTACGCTGGAATGATACTACTAAATTTGATTATGGTGTTTTTTGGTGGCGATCGCCTGACGGCAGCGAAGTCTTAAGTTTGATGTCTGCACCCATTGGTGAAGGTATCGACCCGGTTAAAATGGCATCCTACTCTTTAGAATGGCAAGCCCAAACGGGTTTACAAGCATCCCTGTGGCTTCCCGGTGTCGGCGACCACGGCGGCGGCCCCACCCGTGATATGTTAGAAATCGCCCGACGTTGGCAAAAATCGCCTTTGTTCTCAGACATAGAATTTACAACAGCTGAAAAATACCTACAACAAATCCAGTCAGAAGCCAGAAGTTATTCTCCCTCATCCCCCCCATCCCCCTCATCCCCTTTCCCCACCTGGAACGATGAACTATATTTAGAATTCCATCGCGGATGCTACACTACCCACGCAGATCAAAAGCGTTGGAATCGTCTTTGTGAAAATTTGTTGTACCAAGCTGAATTATTCGCTACTTTGGCAGCGGTAAGCTGTGGCGTGACATATCCCAAAGCGGAAATAGAAGCTGCTTGGAAACAGGTATTATTTAACCAGTTTCATGATATATTGCCGGGTTCTTCCATTACCCAAGTATATGTGGATGCTTTACCCCAGTGGCAGGAAGTGGAACAAGTAGGAACGAAGATATTACAGGAATCACTGCAAGCGATCGCATCCCACACCACCATACCAGAACCACCGCATCCTCAAGCCCAACCTATTTTCGTTTTCAATTCTCTCAATTGGCAACGTTCTGAGGTAGTCTCTGTCAATTTACCTACACCAGCAACAGCTAACCAAGCATGGCAGATTTATGATGCTTCAGGAAACGAGTTAACATCTCAGTTGTCTGAACCTGCAACACTGCTATTTCTCGCAACCGACATTCCACCGATAGGCTATCGCCTATTTTGGCTTTCCCCCTCATCCCCCTCATCTCCCCCATCCCCCTCATCCCCAAACTGGATTTTAGAAAACGAATTCCTACGGGTTGTCGTTAACCATGAAACGGGAGATTTATCGAGTGTTTTTGACAAAACTTATCAACGGGAAATTTTGAATGGTGCAGGGAATCAACTCCAAGCCTTCAAAGACAGCGGTCAATATTGGGATGCTTGGAATATTGACCCTAATTATGCCCAGCATCCCTTACCTGCAACGCACCTAAAATCTATTCAGTGGCTAGAACAAGGCCCAGTGCAAAGTCGTCTTCGGGTGGTGCGTCAGTTGGGCGAATCGGAATTTACTCAAGACTATATTCTACAAACTGGTTCACCTGTGTTGAAAATTGCCTCTACAGTTAATTGGCAAGAAAATCAGGTTTTAGTGAAAGCTGCTTTTCCTCTCAACATTGAAGCAGACTTTGCTACCTATGAAATTCCCTGTGGTGCAATTCGCCGACCAACTCAACGACAAACCCCCGCAGAAAAAGCAAAGTGGGAAGTCCCAGCCTTACGTTGGGTCGATTTGACCACAGAAGATACCCAGCAAAATCCCTTAATCCCTTCGGGTTCGGCAGTCCCCCATCGACGGAAACCGCCAAGACGGGGGCTGCCTCACCAAAATCCAAAATCTAAAATCCAAAATCGTTACGGTGTCAGTTTGCTGAATGACTGTAAATATGGTTACGATAGTCAACCCAATCAATTACGCCTTACACTACTACGCAGTCCCAATTGGCCAGACCCAGAGGCTGATCGAGGTTTTCATGAATTTACCTATGCCTTGTATCCCCATGCAAATAGCTGGGAATCAGCCCATACTGTACGACGTGGCTATGAATTGAATATACCGTTACAAGTGATAGTAAAATCAGATAGTACTCAGCAATCAGCAATTAATAGTGCTGAAAAGTTGAGTTTCTTAGAATTATCCGCTGAAAATCTCATTTTGATGGCTTTGAAGCCATCTGAAGATAATCCACAGCAATTAATTCTCCGGTGTTATGAATCACATGGAGAAACAGCAGAGTTATCTTTACACAGTGATTTGGGTTTCAATCTGGGATATCCAGTAGATTTATTGGAACGTTCCTCCATCACTGAATTCTCATCTCAGCAACAAAACTTGACAATACAGCCTTGGAAAATCGCTAGTTTTACAGTGACACCAGCAGCTAATCCTTGACATGAGTGAGTCAGTAGTCTTAAGTCCGGATGTTTTCACCATTGACTCTTGACTATTGACTCTTGACTATTGACTCTTCTAATCTTCGTGATCTTCAAAAGGATCTGCCAATTGCTTGCTTGGAGGCCCAAAAGCGGTATAAATTCCAAAGCCAGTGATACCAACCAAGATCACGCCGAGAGAAATGCTAAGAACTATTGCGGGTTCCATAAATTAGAGATAAATTATGAGTGCTATTCTTATAGAATATTACAGAAGATTAAAAAAAGCTTTGGCAACTAATCTTAGGTGAACTATGGCACAACGGACTAGGTTGGGAGACATCCTGAAACCTCTGAATTCTGAGTATGGTAAAGTCGCCCCTGGTTGGGGTACGACTCCTGTAATGGCTGTTTTTATACTGCTATTTTTCGTGTTTTTGCTAATTATTCTGCAACTTTACAATAAGACAATCTTGGTTCAGGATGTTCTTGTCGATTGGCGCAGTTTAGGTCGCTAACTGATACACACGGATTAAGCTTGTGTGATCGGCGAACCTGCACCCGGCTTGTCCGGGTTTTTTTATTTGTCAGTTGTCAGTTGATAGGAGGCAGAAGTTATTCTCCCCCATCTCCCTCATCCCCCTCATCTCCCTCATCTCCCTCATCCTACTCACACCTTTGAATGCAACTCGCTATCACTATTGTCTAGACTACATATGTGAATTTATGCCACGATTTTAAAGTTTGCAGGAGACACAATCATGAATGTATTTGGTATCGGTCTGCCGGAAATGGCACTAATTATGGTAGTCGCATTGTTAATTTTTGGGCCGAAGAAACTGCCAGAGATTGGCCGTAGTCTGGGTAAAGCAATTCGCGGTTTTCAAGAAGCTTCTAATGAATTTCAAAATGAGTTTAAGCGCGAAGCTGAACAAATAGAACAAGCTGTGAAAACTACTGCTGAAATTGAACCCAAACAAATCCCAGCAGCTAAATCTGAACAAGATGCTGCTGGTTCTTCCCAAGCTAGTTAAGATGCTGGGAATCGATTAATCGTAGGCAAAATGACAGAAGCTGTTACGCAAAGTGCTGTGGTGATTCCCCAACTAATTGTCGGGTTGGGGAATCCTGAACCGAAGTATGACCAAACACGCCACAATATTGGCTTTGCTGCTGTAGATGCTATTTCTCGTTCTTGGCAAATTCCCCTAGCGGAAAATCGCAAGTTTCAAGGAGAGTATGGCGAAGGTATGGCACCAGGTGGGGGTAAAATCCGCTTGCTGAAGCCTTTGACTTATATGAATCGTTCCGGACAGTCAATTCAAGCGGTGACAAGTTGGTATAAATTGCCGCCAGAATCTGTGCTAGTGATTTATGACGATATGGACTTGCCTTTGGGAAAGACTCGCCTACGCTTGTCTGGTTCCGCTGGGGGACACAATGGTATGAAGAGTGCGATCGCTCATCTTAGCACTCAAAACTTTCCCCGGCTGCGAATCGGCATCGGTAAACCCAAAAATAACACTAATGGTGATAACTCTGAGTCTGTCTCCCATGTGCTAGGAAAATTTTCTACCTCCGAAACTCAACTAATGTCTCTTGTACTCCAGTTTGTAGTTGAATGTGTAGAACTTAGCCTCAAACAAGGAGTAGAAAAGGCGATGAATCGTTGTAACAGTCGCACTGTTGAGCTTTTGTAGATACTACTATATCGGCTTGACAAAAGAAGCTAAGGGAATTTTAAACTGGTTATGTTGGTTGATGGGCAGCAATTTCAGCTAGCTTCAACCAACTGAAGCAAAATCTTTGACAATCTGGATTTAGATGCAAAGCAATACACCCACACCCCGGTCAGGGGTGCGGCGCATGTTGCTTAATTTTTTGTAAGAATAACGGTAACGTGGTATTGCTTCTTGAAGGTCATATCTTCAAGCAATACCAGTACCAAACCGAATAGGTTTATTTAAAACGGCGTTTACGTCTAGCTGCCACTGCCTTACGTTTGCGCTTTTCCAGAGGTGTTTCAAAGTGCCGATGATACTTCACATCAGCCAATATACCAGCTTTTGAGACCTGGCGTTTAAATCGACGCAGAGCTGAATCTATTCCTTCGTTTTCTCCTAGAACCACTTGGGTCATTCTGGCTTTGTCCTCATAATCAATAGTTTCCATTGTAATAGTAGCCTCAAACTTAGCCAAATTTCCCTAAGCAAACGCTAGGATAAAAGGCAATTTATCCAGTTGAGGCAGCTTATGTGTGCTTCTTGTTTGTCAAGTTGGCACTGAGCTACAATCTATTGCCAGTGCCCTAATGCACTCGCAGCAACAGTAGAAAATATAGAAGCATTATATATCAAAGTTTTCATGACTGCACTACAAGCAGTAAAAATAGGTAGACTTGACTACTACCAACAATGTGCAACTGTTACCATTATTAGCAACTTTAAAAGTTAATCCTACCTTCGTTTAATAATTTATATCCAACTGCTAATGCGGTGAAAGCAATAAAAAAATTCCATAAACTAGTTGGTCTTAAAATCACTCCGCCACTTAAAAAAACTAGCACGATACCAATACTTAATAAAATCCATCCCAAGTTACCAGTTTCTCGGCGAAAAAAAACTAACGCTAAAACCCCAGCCATGATTGCTATAACTGAGCCAGTAGCAGATAAGCTGCGGTAAAAATATGAATAATAACCACTAGCAAATATGATATTCTGTCCCAAAAAGTAGATGCCTGTAAAAAGTAAAATTATGCCGATAAGTTTGATTAACAAATTACCCATAATATTTTTGGATTTTAGCAACTGAGAATTTTCACAAAATTATATTTTTGTTTTTCAATTCTAGTGTATGCATGGGTGATCTTTTTAAGTATTAATACGCAAGTTATAGTATTGCCAAAGCTATTCAATCACTAGAGAAAGAGCTAATTGATAGATTTGACGACGGGGAAGAGAAGTAAATTTTGCTAATTGTCGGCTAGCTTGCGATCGCGATATGCCCTGACTAATTAAATGTTGCAGTTCAGCTTTTAATTCTTCTTCAGTAAGTTGTGTTTGGCTGGGTGGAGTTCCCGCCACTAATAGGGTATATTCCCCTTGGGGGTCGCGTTGGTTGTAGTGGGCGATCGCTTCGGCAATTGTCCCCCGCCAAAATTCCTCATAAAATTTAGTTAATTCCCGTGCCAGCACAATTTGGCGATCGCTTCCCCAAACTTGTGCTAAATCTTGTAAAGTTTCTCGCAAACGGTGCGGTGATTCATAGAAAATTAAAGTGCGGGATTCTGTCTGCAAAGACTCTAAATGTTCTCGTCTTTGTTGACCTTTAGCTGGCAAAAAGCCTTCAAACACAAACCGATCCGTTGGTAGACCGGCTGCACTCAAAGCCGTAATTACTGCACTAGCACCAGGGATAGGAACTACAGTGATGCCAGCTGCAATACAAGCTTTCACCAGCTCATATCCAGGATCAGAAATACCTGGCATTCCCGCATCGCTGACAACAGCGATCGCTTTACCATTTCCCAAATGTTCTAATAATTCTGGGATACGGCTGCTACGATTGTGTTCGTGATAACTTACCTGGGGCGTTTTAACTTGAAAATGCTGTAGCAGTTTCCCAGTATGACGGGTATCTTCCGCAGCAATCAGATCCACAGTTTGCAAAATCCGCACCGCCCGAAAGGTCATATCTTCCAGGTTGCCAATTGGTGTACCGACAACGTAAAGTTTTCCTGGTTTTGTATCCATAGAAGAATATTATCGCAATGCTGAATGGTGAGTGCTGAGTTAGGAGTTAGGAGTTAGGAGTTAGGAGTTAGGAGTTACGAGTTATTTCTTCCCCATCCCCCTCATCCCCCTCATCCCCCTCATCCCCCTCATCCCCCCATACCCCATGCCCAATTCCAAAGGTCTATTTGTCGGTTTACTAACCTTAGATTTAATTTATCTTGCTGATTTTGCCCCTAGGAATAATCAGAAAATTGTTGCCACTGACTATACTGTCGCAGCGGGTGGCCCTGCGACCAATGCGGCTGTGACTTTCAGCCATTTAGGTAATCAAGCTAATATCTTAGGTGTGTTGGGTTCTCACCCGATGACGCAGCTAATTCAAGGCGATTTGGCTAATTATAAAGTTGCGATCGCTGACCTGGAACCAAGTACTAGTGCAGCGCCCCCTGTCTCCTCTATAATTGTCACCCAAGCTACTGGTGAACGAGCTGTGGTTTCTATTAATGCTGTCAAAACTCAAGCCAGTAATGCATCTATCCCACCAGATATTTTGCAAAATGTTGATATTGTATTGATTGATGGACACCAAATGGCCGTCGGGTGTGCGATCGCTCAAATGGCTAAAGCTAAAAATATTCCAGTAGTTATTGATGGAGGCAGTTGGAAAACAGGTTTTGAGCAAGTTTTGCCCTTTGTAGATTATGCCGTTTGTTCTGCTAATTTTTATCCCCCCAACTGCCACACAAAACAAGAAGTTTTTGCTTACCTGAGTCGATTTGATATTCCCCATATTGCTATTACCCACGGTGAAAAACCGATTGAATACTTGAGTTGCACTCAAATTGGCACTATTGATGTACCGAGTATTCAGGTAGTTGATACACTGGGGGCTGGAGATATTTTTCACGGTGCTTTCTGTAATAATATTTTACAGTCAAGTTTTAGTGATGCACTGGCACAGGCTGCTAAGATTGCCGCTGATTCTTGTCAATTTTTTGGCACACGCCGTTGGATGCAATCAAACTTGTAGAAGTTAAATTAGAAAAAGGTTGAATAAATGAAAGACCTGCAAGAAATATTAGCGATCGCGCGACAAGTGAGTTGGGGCGCGGTAGATATACTAAGGTCGTACTACCACGGCAGTGCAAAAGACCCCAACCTCAACGTACAATATCAACAGAATGAGCCTGTCACCGTTGCAGATGTGGCTGTGAGTCAATACATTTTGGATCAGCTACAAGCAGCTTTGGGTAATGAAGATTTTGGCTATATTAGCGAAGAAACCTACAAATCCCCTAGTGACACACAATCCCATAACCCCAGTTGGGTGTGGATTATCGATCCTTTAGATGGTACGCGAGACTTTATCGACAAAACTGGCGAATACGCCATTCACATCGCTCTAGTCAAGGAAACACGTCCAGTCTTAGCAGTAGTGGCAATACCAGAAGCAGAAAAGCTTTACTATGCTACCAAAGGTACGGGCACATTTGTCGAAACCCGTGACGGTTATATTCCCTTACGTCTATCTTCAAATAAACCAATTGAGGATTTAACCCTAGTTGTGAGTCGTTCTCACCGCAATGAAAGGTTAAATTACTTACTAGAAAACTTACCCTGTCAAAAACAAAAGGCGGTTGGTAGCGTAGGTTGCAAAATTGCTACCATTCTCGAACAACAGGCGGATGTTTATATCTCCCTTTCCGGCAAATCTGCCCCCAAAGATTGGGATATAGCTGCCCCAGAACTGATTTTGACAGAAGCTGGTGGCAAGTTTACCCATTTTGACGGCACTTTGTTGCAATACAACACAGGTGATATCAATCAATGGGGTGGTTTGCTTGCTAGTAACGGACAACATCACGAATTGCTGTGTCAAGAAGCAGAAAAAGTATTGGCACAACTGCCTCATGGCTAAAGCCAAGAAAATTTATGTAGAAATTCCCTTTTGTTACAGTTGCTCATGGTATAATTGAGTTTCGTGAGAATCCTTATACTTTCAATCCTTCAGTTATCAGCCTGATTTTTAAGGTCAAAGCTCTGAAGCTCTAGCTACTACCAATTTGCATTTTACAGTGCAATCCCTAAGTTGGGTAATATAAGCCATTTCGTTGCAGATTTTAAAACCTGCTTTGAAAGAGTTATATTTGCTAGCTAGTTCGTATGAGACGATAGCCAAAGGCTGTGCTATAGTTTAGGATATAAGGATTATTTTCGGTTGAGTTATTCGTTTTGATTTTTAAAAGCGTCTCTCCGAATTTAACTCTCTACACTCTCTGAATTCGGAGACATTTTATGTCAATTTATGTCGGTAATTTATCCTATCAGGTAACAGCGGAAGACCTGAAGCTAGCTTTTGCAGAGTATGGAACAGTTACACGCGTTCAGCTACCTACAGATCGGGATACAGGTCGTCCTCGGGGCTTTGCCTTTGTAGAAATGGAAACAGATGCTCAAGAAGTATCTGCCATTGAAGCACTTGATGGCGCTGAGTGGATGGGGCGTGATTTAAAAGTTAACAAAGCTAAGCCGCGTGAAGAAAGAAGTCCTTCTCGTGGTGGCTGGGGCAATAATACACGCAATAATCGCCGCTACTAAAGTTTAATTTAATAATTTAACATCTAGAGTCTCCAGCAGGTAAAGCCAAAGGCTCGACGCTGCTGGAATATTTTATTTTGTCTCTAGTCTTCAATTATTCATCCATATGGGGAGGAATGAGAATGACACAAGTAGTTTTGGGGGAGAATGAAGGTATTGAGTCAGCTTTGCGAAGATTTAAACGGGAAGTATCTAAAGCTGGGATTTTCCAGGATATGCGGAAAAAGCGTCACTTCGAGACGCCATTAGAAAAAGAGAAACGTAAAGCAGTTGCTAGGCATAAACAAAGTCGTAGGAACCGTTCTCGCTACAGATAAGACATCAAAGGTAATTTCCTCTTCGACTTTGTATGACAGTCTGTAAATAATTAGGCAAATATAAATCAACTCAATATTCGTGGTGGCGCTCTTGTAGAAAGACAGCGTTACTGCGAATATGTTTGTAAACGCAAGTAATTTCTGAAATTTCCTTTTGGGAATTCAAAGCAATGTGGATGTATCTTCCGCTATACTCACAAAGTATTGTGGATATCCTCTATATAAAAGCTCTGGCTCTGAATTTTCAAAGAAAATGTTGCGCGTTTATCATCTTTTGCTTGGTGCTATTCTATTGGTTTTAATGCCACTGGGAGTAAGATTTTTTCTCCCTTACTTTTCTGCTACCAAAGTAGAAAAACCCAATCCTGTAGTGACACCGACTCAAAGTAATTCCCCTCAAGCCTCTCCTTCAACAACTCCTCAATCAGCAGAAGAAAATATTTGGAAGAGAATCTTAGGTAGTGAAATTCCCACCCCCAACGGCTGGCAGGTTGCTGCTTGCCAGGGAAATGCACCTTTATTGTGTATTTCCTCAAAAGGAGAAATTTTAGGTACAGTCGAAATAGGGGTTTACCCAGTCAAAAATAATCCAGATTTCCAAAAAAATCTCACAGCAGCAGGTATTCCGCTCAATTCTCAGGTGGACTACCAAAGTCCCAAGTACCAAACCCAGTTATTAAAAGCACTCAGAGCTTGGGTTGCGAACTTTTATGCTACTTTAGCGAAAGATCGTCAGAGTAGCTATGCAAACAAAATAGTGTTCTCATCATATCCCCCACAACAGGCATCAGTTGGTAAACTTCAGGGAATACGTTACGGGTTTATAGGACTTAAAGTTGAGGGTGGAGTACAAGAGCAACATATCGGTTATGTTGCCTTCGATGGTACAATGCTCTACGTAATTAGTACAGCTTTTGACCCAAGCTCTGTAACTGGAAAGTTCGAGAAACTAGAAAATTTAGCAATTTTTCAGCCTTATTTGGATACTCTAGCTGCGAATTTGAATTTGCCCAGATAGCTGATATTCTTGAATAGTGGCAGTATTCAGGTTCTTAGTTGCCAATTAATATACTATTCGATCCAAGCATCGTCAGGCTAGAACCAAAGCTTTCTAGAACGCCAATTTTCTCCCTATGAATTCCTCCTTTTGGTGGTGGCGCGGCGCTCGTGGCTGTATTGGTCAAGCCTTGGCTATGTTTGAAATGAAACTAGTTTTGGCAACCATCTTGTCACGCTATCAACTTGCACTGGCAGATCAGCTACCAAAGGAACCTCTGCGTCAACGTGTCACTGTTGTACCTGCCAATGGAGTCAAGATGGTAATTCCTAATTAAGAAAATTAGATATGGTCTGGGTTAGGAGGTTTGAATGTGTTGCCGGATTTTAGAGAATTGGTATTACCCATCTCAAAGGCTGATACGACTTACTGACTCCTGTTGACTGTCAACGGTCAAGAATTAGGAACGAATAATTACAATGAGATATTTTTTAATTGTCATTATCAAAAGGCTGCCTGAGGCAGCCTTTTTACTTTTTAAGCTTGATTTTTGGCATTTTCTCAAAAATTACACAAATTTTTACACCAGATTCTCTAATTCGTCATCTGTATTCATACTCAATATTAACCATAGTACGTTAAATATATTCACAGTGTATAAATTATTGCCATAACTTATAGTTCATAATTTCATCTACAATTAGATAGAAAAAGCTTTATTCCAAAAGATATAACTTAAAATTGCCAGTATATTTTTTTAGGAGTTTACGTTAAAAAAGATGTTATTTCATTTTAGTTAGGTCATAGTTTCATAACATTTTTACATAAATACTTAGCATAAAAGTTAATAATAATACTTATATTGTAATTTAACTAAATTATATAAAAAGTTGCTTTAACCATTCTATGGTCTGATTCCAAGCGATCTGTCTAATTAAAAAACTAAAAAAAGCCAGTAAAAATACTTAAATATTTGGTGATTTATCTATAAAAAAATGTTAAATTAATAACATTAAGTATATAAAAATTAATTTAATTTAAAAATTAAATAAAACTACGGATGTCTTTTTTCATGAAAATATTAAAAAATGATTAACCAGGTTAAGTTTTGCTATGCAAGCTTAACTAAACATAATCTCATACAGTACCGCACATATAAGCTAATGCGCTTACATATTGCAGTATTTTCTGTGAAGACCGTCATCATGAGCCTCTGCGTTGCTTTGGTTTCCAAAGTTATAGATGCCTTCCAGGCAGCTTAAAGTAGAGTAGCAAGTGGCGCTCATTAATCATTAGTCTTTTGTAAACACAAATGATTAATGACGAATGACAAAGATAGAATTCTGAGCATGGGCTTGTAACTATCATAACTTCATAGATAAACTTCATAAGTCAGTATGTAATTTAAATGCATAATAGCTTAACAACCTTGTTTGATTTGTGAAAATACTTTATTGAAATCAAAATTTCACAATTCATTTAGGGCTATTATAGTGGCAGTAAAGGTGAGTTTTATACCCTATTAAGTGTAGTGCAACAGCTAATTTTGTTAAAGCTAAAGCACTGATATACAAGGCGCTAAACGTTGAAGCAAGTAAGAGTTCCCCAGGCGCCATTCAGGAAATTTCGGCAATACAAAAGTATAGTTCCTAGACCAAGTTCAGCTTTTTTATCTACATTACTCTTTGGCAATGGGTTTTGTAGATATAAACAAATATCTCCAAATAGAGTTCAGTTTTAGTTAGAGTTCAGTTGTGATAAAGTTCTGTGTAGGCTCAAGCTTAGATGTGGTATCACTAGGATTTTCCGACATAATTAAAATCCTCAATAATTCCATAGCTAAAGTTTTGCAGATAAGAGAGTGACACAAATATCTGCTAACAACTATTAGCAAGAAAATTGATTCTGTTTCTCTGTCAAAAATGGAGTTGTCATGAACGAGTTCGTTTGGCCGGAATTATACTGCCCATTTTCACCTCAAATTAATAAGTATGCTGATGTTCTAGAAGATTATGCCTTTGAATGGGTGCTACGCTTCAACCTTTTACGAGATGAATCCGTTTATCAGCGTTTCAGCAAGGCAAAATTTTCTTGGCTAGCTGCAAGCACCTACCCTGACTGCGAACTAGAACAACTGAAAATTGCAAATGACTGGTTGAGTTGGTTGTTCATTTGGGATGACCAGTGGGACATGTCAGATTTAGGAAAAAAACCTGAATTGCTCAAGAGTTATTACAAAAGGTTTCTGGAAATCTTCAACGGAGCAGAACTGACGAGCGAGGATATACCCCTTACTTATGCTTTAAGTGATATAAGGCAGAGGATGCTGTCAACAGGAAGTGCAAAATTATTGCATCGCGTCGTTTGCAGTTTTGAAGACTTCTTTGATGGATGTGTTTTAGAAGCAACTAACCGCGCTCAGGGAATTATACCCAATGTTGAAACCTATACGAACCTACGTAGATTAAGCGTGGCGGGGGATTTAATCCTTTTGTGGATTGAATTGTTTAATCCATTTATGATTCCCGATATTTTACGAAAGCACGACATCGTTAAGAAACTCCAAGAGATGACAATTAACATTCTTGCGTGGTGTAACGATATCTTTTCTGCACCTAGAGAAATGGCAAGTGGAGATGTTCATAACTTAGTATTGGTACTGCATTATCAACAGCAACTTCCTTTAGAACAAGCAATCAAGTTTGCTGCCGAAATGCACAACCAAGAAGTACAAAAGATGATGAATTTAGAAGTATCTATTCCATCTTTTGGAGAAGACGTAGATACTCAACTAGCTAAATATATATCAGGGTGTCATGCCTGGATACGTGGCAACCTCGATTGGTCTTCTCGTTCTGGCCGTTATAAGTCTACAGAAAAGCTGGATTTAGCTGTTGGTATGGCTTCAGAAATCATAGTGTAACACTCGCCTCATTTCGCAAGGAAAAATTTTTATGCAACTACCCAATCGTATTAAATCCCCCTCTTTGCTCCAGAAGATCCAATGGATTTTTGATCCTATGGGATATATGGAAAGCTCAGCCCAGCAATATCCTGACCTTTTCACTGGTGAAGTAGTTGGTTTTGGCAACACCCTGGTATTTGTCAGCCATCCTCATGCAATGCAGCAAATTTTAACCAGCCAAAGAAGCAAGTTTGCAGCCGATGGTAAACTCAACCAAATTTTACAACCCATACTAGGGGAGTATTCACTAATTATGTTAGGGGGCGCTCCCCACAAACGGCGGCGACAATTATTGATGCCCTCGTTTCATGGAGACCGAATGAGAGCCTACGGTCAGCTATTTTATGATATCGCCGCCAAAGTCTTTAGTCAGTTACCAATCAACCAGACCTTCCAGGCTCGTACTGTCACGCAGGAGATTTCTCTGCAAGTTATTTCACAGGTTCTCCTTGGCTTGCATGAGGGAGAACGTTGCGAACAACTCATGCAGTTAATGGTATCGATGTTAGATGTCTTTGACTCCCCGCTAACTTCTAGCTTCTTGTTGTTACCCTTTCTCCAACAAGATTTAGGAGCTAAAAGTCCTTGGGGGGGGTTTGTGCGTCGACGGCAGCAAGTCAATGAATTGCTCCACGCTGAAATTGTTGAACGTCGTCAAAAACCTGATCCAAATCGCATCGATATCCTTTCATTGCTGATGGATGCAACAGATGAAGCCGGACAACCGATGACAGATGAAGAGTTGCGCGATGAAATCAAAACCCTGATGTTTGGTGGATATGAAACCGCAGCAACAGCAATGGCTTGGGCCTTGTATTGGATTCACCGCAAGCCTGAAGTAAAAGAAAAACTGCTGCAAGAATTGGATACCCTTGGTGATTCGCCTGACCCAATGAGCATTTTCCGGCTACCTTATCTCACTGCTATCTGTAATGAAACTTTACGGATTTACCCGATTGTGATGTTGACGTTGCCCACCTTAGTGCAAGAACGGGTTGACATCTTAGGATATTCATTAGAACCAGGTACCGTAGCAGTTGGCTCCATCTACCTTATGCATCAGCGTGAGGATTTATATCCCCAACCTAAAGAGTTTCGCCCAGAACGCTTTCTAGAGCGGCAATTTACGCCCTATGAATTTATGCCCTTTGGTGGTGTTCGCCGCTGTATTGGTGAGGCTATGGCTATGTTTGAAATGAAGGTAGTTTTGGCAAAAATCTTGTCTAATTATGAACTTGCACTAGTTGAGCAGGGGCCAGTACGACCTCAACGTCGCGGTGTTACCCTTGCACCGACCAGCGGCATCAAATTAATGATTACAGGGCGGCGTCAGCGTCAAAAGTTGCCGATGGTGGCAACTACACCCACCCCATTAGTAACTCGCTAACCTAAAATAACGTGAGTTCGATGAACCTCTCCCTCCCGGCCTCCCTCTCCTAAAAGGCGTTCGCGAAGCGTCTCCGTAAGGAGAGGGAGGAGAAACGAAAAAATAAGGGTTTTCTCCCCTCTCCTCGTAGGAGAGGGGCCGGGGGAGAGGTCAAAACAGCGCTTGTCGAACTCACGTTAAAATAACGCTGGTGTGGGTTAGGTAAAATCCTTACTTTGACCCCACCAGCTTTCTCAGGCACCAAGCAAGGCTTTTCTCTGTTGCCTTGTGTCTCCTATCTTCTATTTATAAATAATCCGACGGTTATGACATCACTGTCGCAGGGGAATCTCAATGACAAACTCAGTTCCTTTACCAACAGTAGAATTACAGGTTAACTGACCTTTGTGTTTATCCACAACAACTTGATAGCTAATTGACAATCCCAATCCTGTACCACTTCCAATGGGCTTAGTAGTAAAAAATGGGTCAAAAATTTTCTGACAGACCTTAGCAGACATGCCACCACCGTTATCAGCGATGCAAATCCTGAAAGTATTAGAGTCTCCTAGCTCAGTGCTAATATGAATTTGCGGTTTGTTAGTTGTTTTTGTTTTACCCACTGACCACTGACTCTTGACTAATGACTCTTCAAGTGCATCAATGGCATTACTGAGGATATTCATAAACACTTGATTAAGTTGACCAGCGTAACAACTCACTTGTGGTAATTGCCCATATTTTTTAATCACCTCAATTTCCTGGCGATCGCTCTTTTCTTTGAGTCGATGCTGCAAGATCATTAAGGTGTTATCAATGCCTTCATGAATATCTACTGGCTTCATTTCTGCTTCATCAAGGCGGGAGAAATTGCGTAAACCCAAAACAATATTGCGAATACGTGAACTCCCAACTTTCATGGAATCGAGAATTTTTGGCAAGTCTTCCGCCAGAAAATCTGCGTCAATCTCTAAAGCTTTCTCTTGAACTCGCTCTGAGGGATTGGGGTATTCTTGTTGATAGATAGCAATCAAATCGAGTAAATCTTGTACATACTCACTGGCATGAGCGATGTTGCCATGAATAAAATTGATCGGGTTATTAATTTCATGGGCAATTCCCGCCACCATTTCCCCCAAGGAAGACATTTTTTCACTTTGAATCAATTGGCTTTGGGTATTTTGCAATTCCAAGAGTGCTTGTTGTAAGCGTTGATTTTTGTCGTTGAGTTCGGTTGTTCTTGAGGCTACTTTCTCCTCTAGTGTATGGTTGTATTCTTCCAAGTCTTGATTAGCCTGAGCCAAATTCTTATAGAGGATGGCATTTTCTAGGGAAATTGCTGCTTGGGTGGTGAGGAGTTTGAGGACTTCCAGGCGATCGCGTGTAAATGCAACCGTGGTGAGATTATTTTCCAGGTAAAGAATACCGAGCAATTTACCTTGATTGAGAATTGGGATACATAATAGGCTCTTGGGTTGCTCGTTAATAATGTAGCGATCGCTGGCTAGGAAAGCAACAGCTTTCACATCATCAATCACGAAGATTTCCCTAGTACGTTTAACGTAGTTAATTAAAGTAATGGGGACATCACTACTAGACTCTAGATGAGTTGATGGAAACTCAGTGGAAATGCACGCCAATGTTGAATTGGAACTAACCGCAGTCACGGTTAAGCCCAAGCCATCACCTTCACTCAACATCAGCGCGGCTTTAGAAGCACCGGCATTTTCCATTACTACTGCCATTAAGGTAGAAAGTAGTTGCTCTAGCTCGATTTCTCCAGATAATGCTTGGGAGGCTTTGATTACAGATGCTAAATCTAGCATCTGAGAAATGCTGGTGTTGGAACTGATGACTGTTTCGTGAGTAATGGGACTAGATAAAGATATGCTGGGTTCTGTGGTGATGTGAGTTCTAGGTTGGACTTTGAGTTTTTCTTGCTGGATGATGGGGGTAAGTAATTGAGGATAACGTTGTTGTAAGTCGTCAACTTTGGCTTTTGCTCCCCAGCGAACGTAGCAATAGTAAGCATCTGTGAGGTAGGTTTGGGCAATTTTCTGTTTACCCCATACCAGATAAAACTTGGCGGCTAGTTCGTGCGCCAGCGCTTCTTCGTTGATGTATTCGTTTTCTTTGGCTAGAGTAATGGCGCGATCGTAATAATCCATCGCTTCGAGATATTGACCAAGAATACGATAGCGTTCAGCCTCTACAAGATAATATTTATGCAAATAATTCATCGGGGCATGATCCGCCCAATATTGCATTTTTTCTTGATTGGCTTGTACTCGCTCCAGAATGCTATGTTGCTTAGAATCAGCAGCGTCAGCATAAGTTGCCAGCTGTGCTAGAGAATCATAAAAATGGAAAAAAGGAACAACCAGTTGTCCTGTCACAGCAATTAAATACTGTTCTGCCAAAATGCCGTTTTCAACTGCTTGAGGGAACTCGTGAAATAGGTAACACAGATGTAGTTTGCCAACATATAAACATACAAGTGCCATGACATCGTTGGTTTGCAAGTGAATCGGTAGCATTTTTTCTTCATCGTAAGCTTCACCGATTAAACAACCAGGATTTTCCACAGTCCCTAACAAGTTCAAGACTATCTGTCGATAAATTTCATTCCAGGTAAATACTGTTTCTTGCTTGAGTTGGCTGATGATGTTACTATAATTTGCTATCTCCCGTTCCAACCCTGTGAGTTCTCTACCTATGAAATATCCAGTATAGGAATAATTGTTCAGAGAATAGGCTGCAAATTCTAAATCTCCTGCTTCCAGTCCTGTAGAGTAAACCTCTAACAAAGGCTTTAATATTTCTTTAGAATGTTCCTTCCAATGTCGGATAGCTGAATAAAATACCAGTGCAGTCTTAGTCGTAACTTTTTCAGCATTACACTTAGTCAACAGACTTAAAGCCAGCTTGCCAAATTCATACCCAGACTCAATATCTCCCAATGCCCCGCAGAGTATTATCCCATAAGCAACATAGGCAAAGGCAGACAAGAATACATTGCCGTACTGAAGTGATAAGTTGATTTGTTTAAAATTAATCAGGAGGAACAGGTGAGCATTGGTTCGAGAGCTAAGAGAAGTTGCACTCGATAGGATACGCATAGTTGCAATTATTTGAGCATCCGTCATCTCTGGCAGGTGAATTAAATCCTCAATGTTCTTACCTACCAGATTTGCTCTTGTTTGTGCCATTGCTAGTTCAACATCAGACTCGCTGGGATTATCAGGAAACTCCACACCCAACAACTTTAAAAATGATAATGCAGTGTTGACTGCTTCTATTGCTTGGTTCTGTGCCCCATAAGCTTGAATTTTGACTTCATAAATTTTCACTTTGTCCAGTAGTGTTTGAGCTTGTTTCAAGATTACTTCTGCTAATTGTTCCATCTGCTCAAATTCACCAGCCAGGTATGCCGCCTCTGCTGCTGTTTCATACAAAGCTAGAGTGAATTCATATTTCGTCTGCCAAGTATCATCTGCAAGTAGTTGAATTCCAGTTGTTAAATACTTGAGCGCCGCTGGATAAGCAGTTGATACTAAAGCTTTACGTCCAGCAATCAGATTCATCTGTGACAACTGTTCTTTGTCGCTTTGTATCTCAATTAACGGTACTGCGATGTTGAACTGATTTACCAGTTCAAAAATTCTTTCTTCCCTTTGCACAACTGGGATATTATTCAATAACAGTTGCCCAATCTTCAGGTGAATTGACTGTTTTTGGTGTTCTGGTATTAAAAAATAAGCTGCTTGTTGTACCCGGTCGTGGATGAATCTATACTGAATTGATTGGCAGTTGCTATGGTTCAATTCTCCTTCTTCCAAATCGATAATTTGCTCATGACCATCTTGTTCAACAAACTTGTATACTTCAGCTTGCGGTACAACTAATCCTTCGAGTAATGCTGACCATAAGTCATTGGCTGTATCTAATACAGATTTCTCATGTACAATCGCAAGAGTCTTTAAGTCAAATTGGTTGCCAATACAGGCTGCTAATTTTAGGACTTTTTGAGTTGGTTTTGGCAACTTCATCAGTTGAATTGTCATAAATTCAACTACATCATTTGTCAAAGCTAATGACTGAATTTTTGCCAAGTCATACTGCCAATAACCCAGATGAAAGTTAAATTCAATTAGCCCATCTTTATGCAAAGCCTTGAGGAATTCATGAGAAAAGAAGGGATTGCCTTTGGTTTTGGCATATACCATTTGTGTGAGAGCGATCGCTAATTTTTCTTCACACTTTAAGGTATCTGCAATTAAACTATTTAAATCACCTTGTGTTAAAGGTGTGAGGGTAATAGTATTAACGATGGCTCCTGTTTTCTTGATATCCTGAAGCGCCAAATCCAGAGGATGTGCTTTTGTGACTTCGTTATCTCGATACGCCCCAATCAGCAAAAGTCCTCCCTGAGTACCGCTGGCATTCTCTGTTTCACTTACTACCCCAGAAGGTTGGGTTTGAGTTATTAATAATTGAATTAATTTTAATGAAGCTGTATCTGCCCATTGTAAGTCATCTAAGAATATCACTAAGGGATGTTCTTTAGTTGTAAAGACGTTAATAAATCTTTGCAATAATAAATTAAACCGATTTTCGGCAGCACTGCCGGAAAGTTCTGCCACTTCTGGTTGCTTGCCAACAATCAGTTCAAGTTCGGGAATCACATCAATAATTACTTGACTTTGCTCTCCCAATGCTGAAAGAATTTTGGTTTTCCAATTTTGAATTTGAGCATCTGTTTCTAACAGTATTTGCCCAATCAAATCTCGAAAGGCTTGCACCAATGCTGATAAGGGTATATCGCGTTGGAATTGGTCAAATTTCCCTTTGATAAAGTAACCACGCTGCCGAACGATGGGTTTGTGGACTTCGTTGACTACTGCTGTTTTTCCAATGCCAGAAAAACCCGCCACTAGGATGAGTTCACTACGTGAGGGGCATAGGGAGTAGTGAGCCAGCGCGGTCTTGGGGAGCCAGTGCGTTGGGGAGACAGCGCCGTGGGCGGGTTTCCCGACTTGAGGCGACTGTCGTCGGCGAGCCGCTCTTGTTGCATCTGGCGTGGTTTCCACGCCACTTGCTCCACTTGGGGAGACCCCAAGACCGCAGTGGCTCCCCATGAGCGACTGGTGAACTCCGAAGGGGTGAGTGGTGAGTACTGAAGAATCCTTCCCTACTCCCCACTCACTACTCCCTACTCTCTCTCCACTAACTCGCTCAAAAGCTGCAAGCAATTTTTCTACTTCTGCTTGACGACCATAGAGTTTTTCGGGTATGAGGAAACGGTCTGAGATGTCTTTAACCCCCAACTCGAAGGGTACGATTTTTCCTGTCCGTTGCCATTGCTTGTGACACTCTTCTAGGTCATGCCTCAGTCCGTGGGCACTTTGATAGCGGTCTTCGGCATTTTTTGCCATTAGCTTGTGGATGACTAAAGCCAGCATTGGCGGAATGCTGGGGTTAATCTGGCTGACTGTTGGCGGTTGTTTGGCAATGTGACAGTACACTAACTCCATTGGGTCAATGGTGGTGAAGGGTAACTGCCAAGTCAGAAGTTCAAAAAAGGTGACACCCAACGAATAAAAGTCACTGCGGTAGTCGATACCTCGATTCATCCGTCCCGTTTGTTCGGGAGAAATATAAGCTAGTGTCCCTTCTAACACATTGGGATTAGTCAGATATTGAATTTCTCTCGGCAACAGTGTAGCAATGCTGAAGTCGATGAGTCTGACTTCCAGCGTACTGGGGTTAATTAGGATATTCGCAGGTTTGATGTCTTTGTGGATGATGCGATCGCGATGCAATCTCTCTAAGCTGGATGCTATTGTGATACCTATATGGAAAAAATCTAACAGGGATATACCATTTCCTTGTTTGCCTCTGTTCTCAATTCCCCAATCTTTGAGTGATATGCCGCCAAAGTCCTCCATGACTAAGGCGTAACCATTTCGGTAGTTTTCTAAGCTTAACGGTTTGACTATCCCCGGATGGTCTAAGTTTTTCGTAATGGTGTACTGATTGCGGAACTGAGCGATTTCATTGAAGGTGGGATATTCGTTCCTTAACAGTTTGACGATTACACTTTTTTGGTCTTGTTTTCTGATGCCTCGATAAACTAGGGTTTTGCTGCCAGAGTAGATTTGCTCGGTAATGCTATATCCGGGGATGGTAAATATTGTATCGGATAATACTAACATAACAGGGAACTCACAGTGTTATTCTTCAACTCTAGTATTCCCTGATACCTAGAGCAGGTATCAGATGATGTTACATAAAATTCTGTTTTTGAGCAAAAAGATACAAAATAGGGCATAGGGCATAGGGCATAGGGTATAAGGAAAACATGCCCTATGCGCCATGCCCTATGCCCTAAATCTCAGCCACTGCTCGTTCAATCAAGCGACGTGCCAAAGTTTGTGTACCTGTGTGTTCATAGTAATTTGTAGACACATCTAAGAACGCCGCCAAGTAGTCTAATTTGTCATCGGCAATTTCCACAAAATTTTGCAAGTGGTGGACAACTTTTTGTGGTGTTAAACCGTTGGAGGCGACTATTCCATTCATCCAACCTTTAACTGAGTCAAAGCTTTCACCGATGAAGTTGAGTTTACTACCTGCATTACTGCCAGGAATTACATCTTTGATGCCTTGAAAAGTTGAGTTTTGTTCTAACTCTTGTGGGCTTGTTTGGCTCAACCCAGATATGGCTTTGCTGATAAAATCGGGGCCTAGGGGTATCAAACCATCAACACAGATTAATGCCACCATGCGGATGAGTGATTCGCCACTATACTCACCCAAAGATGCAACAAAATCTCCGATGCTGTCTCCAGGGATACCATTAATTTGGCAAAAAGCTACGATTTCAGCGACTAATTTTAAGCACAAATCAATGGTTTGGGCTTTGTCAGGTTTGGGAGTGACGGAATTTAAAAAACCCAACAAAGGTATTTTCTCACCAACTTTGTTAGCCAAAGCTGCTGCACCAAGGATTTTATCTGTGTTATCAACGGTTTGATAGAGCCACAAAGCTGTTTGGTATCCTTGGGAGCGATCGTTGTAAAGATAAATTGCTCGTTCGCCAATTTGCTGAATTAAAGCTTCGTCGGTTTCGCCAGTGACAGTTTTAATTGTGTTCACAAAGCCAACAGTATTTTGCCACTGACCAGGAGCAATAAAATCGAGAGAATTCAACAGAGAAACGGTCAAGCCGCCGGTAGGGAGTTGATCAACCAACTCAAAAATCGGTTTACTCACAAAAATCTCCTAACTATAAGTTTTGTTATGTAATTTTCAGCAGTGCGGCTTATTTAAGTTGAGCCAGACCAGCAAGATTAAATTTTTCTATCCAAGCTGCGCGATCGCTGGCTGTAAATGACGGATCGCGGGAAAGCGCTTTTACTTGGTATTTACCCACTAAAATTGCTGTTTGGGTATTGCCTACTTCCACTGCTGGATAACCACCAATTGTTTTAGTGCTGTTCGAGAACTTTGCTGCTGCTGTCGGTGTACTAGTGGTGTCAGAAATAGACAGTAAAGCTACATCTTTACCGGCTTTTTTCAACTTTGCTTCTGCAAAACCTTTTTTCTCTTGGGTGTAGACGCGTTCAAAACCATCGTCAGCAGATGGGAAGAATTTATTAAATTCCCCGCCTTGGGTAGCATTTTTGGCAACCGCTTGACCGCTTTTTTGTTGGGTACTTTCCTTTTGCGCCTGGTCAAAACGTCCGGGTTCTTTTGGAGTACAAGCTGTGGTCAGTAGTAATACTGACAGCAACAAAGCAGCTAAAATTCTACGTCCACGGTAGAAAATCATGTTGAGTCTCTCCATAAGCTTGAGCTTTGAGGCAATTATCGATGCTTGTTTGCGATTTAACCAATAAAATTTACTATTTGATCATGATTGTGGGGGAAGGGGAAGGGGAAGGGAAGATGAGGGAGATGAGGGAGATTGGGGGATGAGGAAGATGGGGTGATAGTAAGAATTACGACTGACAACTGACAACTAACTCCCAACTCCCAACTCCCAACTCCTAACTCCCAACTCCCAACTCCCAACTCCTAACTCCTAACTTCAAATTCCTAACTTCAAATTCCTAACTTCAAATTCCTAACTTCAAATTCCTAACTTATACCTCAGCTTCTTTGTAAGCGATGACAGCATAGAATGGATCTCCCCCAGGCGCACCCAACCATTGTAAGAAATTCGGTACTGTGGACTTGTGGGCTATAACTTCTGGGGTGGTAAATCCTGGTACTGAGGCGAAGTAGTTTTTCACTAATTCGACTCTTGTTGGTTCGGAAGCATCTCGCCAAGCTTGAATCGCTTTTTGAAAAAACATGCGGTTAGAAAAGCTGATAATGGCAACACCACGAGGTTTGAGGATGCGGTGAATTTCAGAAAAAACTGCCTCTGGATATTGTACGTACTGGACTGAAACGCAATTGAGAACAGCATCGAAATCTTCATCGGCAAATGGTAGTTGCGGATTGTCGTTGAGATTTTGCACCACGTAATGATTTAACTGGGGATTCCGTGCTAGTTCTTCAGCATTGAGTCCGTGTCCCTCAACATGGGTAAACTGCATCTCTTCTGGCAAATGGGAAACCCAACTGCTCATCATATCTAGTATGCGGGTGTTGGGTTTAAGCCGCTCTGTATATAAATCAGTTAGCTGTTGAATAAATCCTTCATCGACATGGGTGACGAAACGAGGATAGGCATAAAATAGCTTGTCGTCTGTATCATCTAATTTTTGACGTTGATTCGGTCTGAGTAGCATAGATTTCTATTTTGGTGAACTTTTTCGCAAAGGTGAGGTAATTTCAGGTATTATTTTGTACAAGAACTTTGTAATATATTTTAATAAAAAAATATATAAACCATCTGAGGCAGCAGTATTCAATTACTATCAATTCAATGTTGTATAAAATACATTTATTACAGCCTATGTGGCGGCGAATCAGCCAAACGGCAGTGTTTCCTTATATTAGTTTGTTAGTTTTGTTACTGCCATTATTGCTATTCAATTCTGGGCAGAATAGCTTGATGGCACATGATGAAGGGCTTTATGCTTGGCGATCGCGTCGGATGTTTGACTCTGGCGACTGGATTGCACCTTGGGGAAATGTCCATCATAAAACGCCTGGCCCTTATTGGTTAATTGCTGTTGCCTATGAATTGTTTGGTGTTAGTGAATCAAGTGTGCGGCTTCCTAGCATGATTGCTGGTATTTTGTCTATATTACTAATATATGAAATCGGCAAAATCATCTTAAATCAAAAATTAGCTTGGCTAGCGGCTGCAATTTTAAGTGTAGAATTTCTCTGGCTGCAATATTGTCGCTTGGGTACGCCTGATGTACCAATGATTTTATTGTTACTTTGTGCTATTTGGTCTTTCCTGAAAGCTGAATTACATCCTCAGTATCGCTCTTTTTGGACTTTTATTGCTGGTGTAAGTTTGGGTTTAGGCTTCTTAGTCAGAAGCTTTATGATTTTTGTCCCAATTATTGCTTTACTACCTTATTTAATTGGTGAACATCGCCGTCATCGTCATCTTGCTAACCCAATTTTGTATTTAGGGTTTGTAGTCGGCTTAATTCCTACTTTGAGTTGGCTATGGTTAAATTGGCTGCGTTACGGAAACGGTAGTTTTGAAGAATTATTTAAGTTTGTTGTACAACAAAATTCCCAGCCTCGTTATCCAAGTAGCGTATTTTTCTATGTCTGGAATGTTCCTTTGAAATCGTTTCCTTGGGGGTTCTTCAGTTTCCTCGGTTTATTTTTAGTATTGCGTCGTCCTATTCCTCGCTATCATTTATTATTAGTGGGCTTTCCAGTTGTATTATTTGTGGAAATTAGTCTTTTCTCGACTCGTTTGTCTCACTACAGTCTTTCCTTGTTTCCCTTTATTGCCATACTGGCTGCCATTGGTTTAGACTGGCTAGCAAGAATTTACCAAATAGGATTAACAAAGAAAAATATAGGACATACGCAAAAAAACTCTCAAACCCTCATTCCTCTGTGTCCTCTGCGTCCTCTGCGGTATCCTGCGGGAAGCCGCTTGCGCGTCTACGTTTTTCCATTACCTGTGCGTAAGTCCAGAAATATTCCTCGTAATCTCAGTTATGCTTCTGGTGTATTAGGTATTTTATTTCTGCTAGCGGGTATAGTTGCTTTTGCTTGGGGTAATGCAGACATTCACAAGTATGCAATCCTTGGTTGGATTGTAGGGTTAGGTTGGTTAATTTTACCTTTGATCTGGATTGCTCGTTATCGTTTTAATCAAAAGTTTCTCACAGCGCGTTACTGGCTGGCTGGCTGGTTGATTCCCTGTTGGCTGGCTTTGGCTGTGGCTGGAAGCTTGGGTTTGTTAAGCGATTATAATCCTCGATATAGAGCTTTTTTCCAACAAAGCGCGATCGCCTCTGTTCTCCAAACCCATCCTATTAACTTTGTGCAAGTCGGGGGCAAAAACTCTGTATTGCTCAATTTCTACACTCTTATTCACGGTAAACAGGTAGATACGGTTTCCCAACTACCAGCTTTTAGCTATGCTTGGATTGATACAAATCAGACCCCTCAAGTCTCTACACCTCATCGCGTTGTTGGTGCTGTACAAAACTACCAACTGATTCAAGTTCTTTCCCAAGATAGATAGACAATAGCTATTGCTAGATAGCCAAATTTAGCTTATAATAAATACTACGTGTACTAAGTAATTAAATGGTTGTGAAATCCGATTATTCCCCAACTTTAGAGTCGTGGCAGCAAAATTTAGCACCACACAATTTGGGCTACCGAATTAAATTGCTATCACAACTGCTTAGTCGCAAGTTTACTGAAAGGCTAGAACCGTTTGGATTGACCCCCTTTCACTGGTTAGTGTTATGCTGTCTGTGGCAAGAAGACGGTTTACCCACTTCCAGTATTGGCGAAAAACTCCAGCAAGTGGGAGGAACTTTAACAGGCGTACTAGACCGGATGGAAGAACGTGCTTTGGTGCGTCGAGAACGCGACGTACACGATCGCCGCATTTGGCGCATATGGTTAACGGATGCGGGAAAAGAATTAGAATCAGTATTACCCCCCATCGCGGCGGAAGTACGTGAAGAAGCAATGCATGGGATTTCTACTGCTGATCGTGAACTGTTTTCTCAAATTTTAAATCGGGCGATCGCGAATTTATCTTAACAGGGACTGGGGACTAGGGACTGGGGACTGGGGAAGAGGTTTTCGTGCTTTAGCTTGAACTGACAGAAGCCTCTCACTTACCGCTATCGCGGTAAGTGATGAGATGAATGGCGTTTGTGTGTTGACGACAGTTCCCTGACCAATGCCGATAGGCGAGGGAAGGGAACATGGAGGAAACGAACAATTCTTAATCTTCTGGTTGTTGCTGATTTTCAATGTATTTTTTCAAAGTTGAAACGGTAACACCCCCACAACTAGCAATAAAATAAGAACCATTCCAAAAAACATCTTTACTATAAAAAGTTTTTAAATGTTCAAAAAATTCTTGTCTCAATTTTCTAGAGGAAATAGACTTTAAGTTATTGACCAACTTACTAAGTTCTAGGTCAGGATGATATTGGAATAGAAGATGTATGTGATTATCTTCACCGTTGAACTCAACAAGCTTGCAATCCCACTTTACTAATAACTCTTCAAAGATAGTGTGCAAGCGTTCTAACATTGCTGTGTTAAACGCTCTACGCCTGTATTTTGTTGTTAAAACAAGGTGGACTTTCAGGTCACTAACAGACCTCCCTTTGGAAACAAAGTCATTTTTCATTGGATTGTAGACTTCAATAAAAATCAGTGTATACTAAAAACCTAGCACTGATTTACAAAGGTGGTGATAAACAGTTGAGGACAACGTATCAGTACAGATTACGCCCGACAAAACAACAAGCGACAGAAATAGACAGATGGTTGTCTATGTTGTGCGCTCAATATAATTACTTGTTGGCTGATAGATTCAACTGGTATGAGCAAAATTGTTGTCCTATCAACGCTTGTCCTCTTGTTTGTCATTTACCAGAATTCAGAGATAACCCGGATTACTATTCTCAAAAAAAAACTTTACCCGAACTCAAGAAAACCCATCCACATTACAGCGAGATTTACTCGCAAGTTTTACAGGATGTAGTCAGGCGAGTTCAGGTAACTTTTGATAGGTTTTTAAAGGGTGATAGTAACGGTAAACGCAGTGGCAAACCCAGGTTTAAACCTCGTGACCGTTATAGAACTTTTACTTATCCTCAAATGAAGGATGGATGTTTGCAGGGTAATTTAATTAATCTTCCGATGCTTGGCAAGATTAAGGTAATTCTGCATCGTCCTATTCCTGATGGTTTTAAGATTAAAACCGCATCTGTAACTAAAAAAGCCGATGGGTATTACCTAACTCTTAGCCTAGAAGATGCCACAGTTCCAGCAATCAAGCCTGATTTTAACCCTGAATCGATAACAGGTATTGATGTTGGACTAAAAGAGTTTTTGACAACTGCTGAGGGTGAGGTAGCTCCTATCCCCCAACATTACCGCAAATCTCAAAAACGTTTACGAGTCATTCAAAAACGTGTGTCACGGCGCAAAACAGGTAGTAAACGCAGGCTAAAAGCTGTTAAACAATTGGGTAGGCAGCACAAAAAAGTTGCTGACAAGCGCAAAGATTTTCATTTCAAAACCGCTAATAATTTGCTTAAAAAGTATGATGTTATAGCTGTTGAAGATTTGAATGTTAAAGGACTTTCACGCTCTAAGCTAGCAAAGTCTGTACTCGATGCCGGATGGTCAAGCTTTCTGTCAATCCTGACAAACAAAGCCGAAAATGCTGGTTTGTTGGTTATCCCAGTTAAAGCATCTGGCACTAGTCAAGATTGTTCTAGATGTGGGGCAAAAGTTCCTAAAAAACTGCATGAACGTTGGCACGATTGCCCCAATTGCGGGTGTAGTCTTCACCGTGACCACAATGCAGCAATAAATATCAAAAATAGAGCGGTAGGGCATTCCGTTCTTAAAGCCAAGAGCCTCCTAAGCAATAGCCGGATTGTCTTGGAAGCCTACACTTACCACGAAGTGGAAGTGTAGGAGTATGTCACTGTCTTTCTGTAGCCAGGCTTAAGAATCACCCAATAGGGTGAAGTATTGTTAAGTTTTTTTTGGAAAGATAATACGCATACGAAATATATGATGGAGAAACTGAAGTAATCAAATATTACGTACTCTAAATAAACTACTACTAATCAAATTATGGGGCGAGGAGTTAACAAGTATGAGCGCTAATAATGGACGCAAACCTCAAACAGCAATTTTAGAAAAAGAATTGATTACTGACACAGATAATTTAGAAGCTGCAACCACAGAGACATCTGCAAAGATAGAAGCACCATTAGCTGATGTAGTTCCCCAGCAAGAAAAAGACAAAGAGATTGCACCGAAGAAGAAAAAACCCATTGGCTTAATTATGGCAGCATTGGGAGTGGGTGCGATCGCAGCTGGTGGCTTTAGTTATCATTATTGGCAGTATGCTTCTACTCATCAGGAAACAGACAACGCTACAGTTACAGGAAATATTCACCAAGTTAGTAGCCGCATTCCGGGAACTGTGGCACAGGTGCTAGTTAATGATAACCAACTAGTGCAACCAGGACAGGTTTTAGTGGAATTAGATCCACGGGATTATCAAAGTAAAGTACAACAGGCAAGCGCTGCACTAGAAAATGCCCGTGGCCAGGCGCAAGCAGCACAAGCAAATATTGCCTTATCTTCCGAAACCACAACTGCCAAAACAAATCAGGCCCAAGGAGATGTTAGCGGTGCATTAGCTGCCATTTCCACAGCCCAAGCAGCAGTCAAAGAAGCGCAAGCAGGTATCCCAGCAGCACAAGCTGAAGTCAAGTTAGCCCAGGCGGGTATTCCCGCAGCCCAAGCGCAGGTGGCACAAACAAATGCCAATTTAGAGAAGGCCCAGGCAGATTATAATCGTTACACCCGGCTTTATCAACAAGGTGCAATTGCCCGTCAGCAGCTAGAAACAGCCAAGGCAGCTTATGATGTGGCTGTAGCCCAAAAGAATGCCGCTACTCAAGGAGTACAGCAAGCACAAGCCAGGTTAGCCTCCGCCAACGTTGGCGTAGCTAAAGCGCAATCTGTACTAGCACAGGCGCAAGAAGGAGTAGCCAGCGCCCAAGCTAAATTAGCAGCATCTAAAGGAGGATTGCAACAAGCTACCGCTGGTGGACAGGATACCACAGTCAAACGTAGTCAGTACGAAGCGGCAAAAGCTGCGATCGCACAGGCAGAAGCATCTCTTAAAGACGCACAATTGCAACTATCCTACACTCAGATTACCGCCCCTAGTGCCGGACGTGTGGGCAATAAAAACGTGGAAGTTGGCAACCGCTTACAAGCAGGAACACCATTGATGGCAATTGTTGATGACCAGAAATGGATAGTTGCTAACTTCAAAGAAACACAGTTAGAAAACATGAAACCAGGCGAACCAGTAGAGATCAAACTGGATGCATTTCCTCATCACACCTTTAATGGTCGTGTTGACAGTATTTCGCCAGCTTCCGGTGCTGAATTTGCACTTTTACCACCAGATAATGCCACAGGTAACTTTACCAAAATTGTACAGCGTATCCCTGTGAAAATAGTTTTCGACCAAAACAGCATTCAAGGATATGAATCTCGTATTACTCCTGGGATGTCTGCGGAAGTTGCAGTAGAAGTCAAGTAATAAGACTTAGCTTAAAAATACTTTGTGTCTTCGTGCCTTTGTGGTAAAAAATCTTAAACCACAAAGGCACAAAGACACGAAGAATAAAAGCGTTTTAGTTGACAAAATTCACTTGATAACTATAAAAAATCTCTGTCTGGTTTGTGATATGTCTCTCCATCTACGGACAGGGGTTGGTGGCGAGACCACATGGTATTTATGAAAAAATATTGGTAGAAACTAAACCTTACATGAAAATACCAGCACTACCCGCATTACAATCAAAAAACTACCGTTTATTTTTTGCCGGACAAGGTATTTCTCTAATTGGAACGTGGATGACACAACTAGCAACAATTTGGCTAGTTTATAGTTTGACAAACTCTGCATTAATGCTTGGGGTGGTAGGATTTACCAGTCAAATTCCTAGTTTCTTTTTAGCACCTTTTGGTGGAGTATTTGTAGATCGCTTTTCTCGCTATCGTACTTTAATTGCTACACAAATAATGGCGATGTTTCAGTCGTTAGCATTGGCAGTACTAGCGCTGACTGGCGTGATTCAAGTGTGGCACATCATAGTTTTAAGTTTATTGCAAGGATTTATTAATGCTTTAGATGCACCAGCACGGCAAGCATTTGTGCCAGAATTAGTGGAACGTAGAGAAGATTTAGCCAATGCCATCGCTATCAATTCAACGATGATTAACGGTGCGCGATTAATAGGCCCAGCAATTGGGGGTTTATTAATTGCCAGGGTGGGAGTTGCTTATTGTTTTTTAATAGATGGTTTAAGCTATATTGCTGTGATTGCTGGTTTATTGGCGATGACAATTAAACCTTGGAAAACTCCAGTAATTACAGGTAATCCTCTACAAAAAGTTCGAGAGGGATTTATTTATGCTTTTAGCTTTCCACCAATTCGTTCACTTTTATTACTATCAGCTTTAGTGAGTTTAATGGGGCTACAAAATACCATTCTTGTACCAATCTTTGCAGAAAAAATTCTCAAAGGTGGTGCAGAAACTTTAGGATTTTTGATGGCAGCGTCAGGGGTGGGAGCATTATCAGGTGGAATTTATTTAGCTACGCGGCGAACAATATTAGGAATTGGGAAATTGATTGCTTTAGCACCAGCAATATTAGGGATTGGTCTAATTGGCTTTTCTTTATCCCGCTTCTTACCGCTTTCCTTATTCACAATGTTATTTGTAGGCTTAGGAACGATTCTCCAAATTGCTTCTAGCAACACATTTTTACAAACAATTGTTGAAGAAGATAAACGGGGAAGATTGATGAGTTTATATACAATGTCCTTTTTGGGAATGATACCATTAGGTAATTTATTGGGTGGTGCATTAGCGAATCGTATTGGTGCTGCTAATACTTTAATTATTGATGGTATAGCTTGTATTATCGGTTCTATCATTTTTTCCCAGCAGTTACCTGCTTTAAGAAAAATGGTTATTCCTATTTATGAACAAAAGGGAATATTAAAACATTGAGAGTAAATTACTAAGTAGGCTGACGCAAATCAAGCTAATTGGTAAGAGCTGTGATTTGTCATTTGTCATTTGTCCTTGGTAAAGCTTTTAGAAGTCAATATAGTTCAGTTAAGCTTCGTTCCTCTCTTTCTCTCTGCGTACTCTGCGCCTCTGTGGTAGCCTGCGGCAAGCCGCTACGCGTCTACGTTAATAAAATAAGCATGAACAAAAAGTTTTAGCCTTAACTGAACCATATTGTTTTAGAAGTGGTTACTTTTTGTAACATAGTTGTGTTTGTTTACACCATTTTACTTGATTTTTTATATACCGATCCCTTTGCCTCTAACTTACTTAGACATAACTATGGTGATGAAAGAAATAATAGAAAACGTTAAACAAACTATAGTGCAGAAAAAAATCCTTTGGGCTCATTCAATTGCACAAAAGTTACAACAATATCATTATAGTTTAGCAATCCAATGGGGAATAGAATGTATACAAATATATGCATCCGAGATTAAATCGGAGAAGTTCTCCCAATTGAATAAATATATTCAGCAAGCAATAGAAGAGCAAAATGTTTTAACTTCTTCACAGTGTCTTGAGATTTGTAGAGAAATATGGTATTTACCTGATAGAGAAGAAATTCAAACCGCCATAGCTCGACTGTGGGGTTCTATTGCAGCTTTTAAAGATGGAGAAGAAGTTGGTGGAATAGTGGAAACCACTATGGCTGTTGAATTAGTATTACCTGATATTTCTGATTCTCGTCTATTAAATCGATACCTAGAAGCCGCTGTAAGAATTTGTGAAGAATACGAATCACAAAACTAGGCGTGTGAGTAGAATAGTCTGGGTTTTTTATCTCATTCTACTTATTGAAATCTTGAAGCTGGAGTAATATAATGGCTGATACAGATGCAATTCATCAGCAAGGTAAAAATCCTGCTGTACCACCAAATAATGTACCGCTAAGAACTTGGATTGGTGTATTAGCTAGTATGCTTGGCGCATTTATGGCGGTACTAGATATTCAAATCACTAATTCTTCACTACAAGATATTCAAGCAAGTTTAGGAGCAACTTTAGAAGAAGGTTCTTGGATTTCTACTGCTTATCTTGTGGCGGAAATTGTCGTTATTCCCTTAACTGGCTGGTTGTCGCGGGTATTTTCTCTGCGACTTTATTTATTAGTTAACACTGGATTATTTATTTTATTTTCCATATGCTGTGCCTGGGCATGGAATCTCAATTCTATGATTGTCTTTCGTGCTTTGCAAGGCTTTAGCGGAGGGGTTTTAATTCCCGCTGCTATGACAATAGTATTAACTACTTTACCGCCTGCTAAACAATCAATTGGATTAGCTGCTTTTGCTATTAGTGCAGTGTTTGCACCTTCAATTGGCCCGACATTAGGAGGTTGGTTAACAGAAAATTTTAGTTGGCACTACAGTTTTTATATAAATGTAATTCCAGGGGCGTTGATGCTTTCTGGAGTTTGGTATGGAATTAAGCAAGAACGACCCCAAATTAATTTGCTCAAACAAGGCGATTGGTGGGGAATTATTTCAATGGCTATTGGCTTAGGTTCCCTACAAGTGGTTTTAGAAGAAGGTAGCCGCAAAGATTGGTTTGGTTCAGCATTTATTGTCCGCTTAAGTGTGGTAGCAGCGATTTTTATCACGCTATTTTTTGTTATAGAATTAACTCGCAAACATCCATTTATTAATTTACGCCTTTTGATTAACCGTAATTTTGGTTTAGCCGGTATTGTGAATATTTCATTAGGGGTAGGATTGTACGGTTCAATTTATATTCTACCGCTATACCTTGCTCAAATTCAAAAATATAATGCACTGCAAATTGGTGAAGTACTGATTTGGGCTGGCTTACCACAACTATTTATTATTCCTTTTATTCCCAAAATAATGCAACGTATTGATGTGCGTTTTATGGTAGCAATTGGTGTGGCTTTGTTTGCTGTGAGTGCCTTTATGAATTCAAAAATGACTTATCAAACTGGTTTAGATCAATTACGCTGGTCGCAACTTGTAAGAGCAATGGGACAACCACTGATTATGGTACCACTAACATCAATCGCTACTGCTGGTTTAAGTCCGAAACAAGCAGGTTCGGCAAGCGGTTTATTTAATATGATGCGGAATATGGGTGGTTCTATCGGAATTGCATCATTAGCAACTTTATTAACTAATAGAGAGCAATTTCACTCAAATGTTTTAGGTGAAAGAATATCTCTATTCAACCCAGACACTCAACAGCGAATTGACCAAATGACACAATATTTTGTTAGTCGTGGTGCAGATTTGAGTACAGCTCAAAACCAAGCCATTAAAGCTATCGATAATATTGTGCGCCGAGAAGCCTTTGTAATGGCTTTTAACGATTGTTTTTACTTTATCGGTATTGCTTTATTACTCAGCGGTATCGCCATATTATTTTTCAAAAAAGTAAAAGCAACTGGTGGCGCTGTTGCTCATTAAGGAACTTTAAAAAATACTGATGACTGATAGCTGCGAACATTGGCGTATTTTTTTATTATTAGAGAATATTGTTGATATAAATTCCATGCAAATATCGGCGCTTTTCGGTGATTAATGTACACAATTCATAACAGTTGCATAGTCTCAACCAGAGAACGGTTTATGATGTTGTAGTAAAGAGCAGTGCAGTAAATATGGGCGCATACCATAGCATAGCTTCGTGAAAAAATTTTAGGTGTGCTACACAATTAGAGGCATTTTCTAAAAATGTGTTAATGTACTACAAGAAAAGTGTAGCGATCGCGCGTTATTGAGAGGATGTTTGCTAGTGGGTGACAATATCGAGGCTGGGAAAGCACAAGCGAAATAATGAATATTTTTAATCAAACGATCATGGCGCTTGCTTTGTTATTTGTAGGTATAAGTGCCATATCTTTTGGCTCTATCTTCATGAGATTAAGCGAAGCTGAACTCAGCCCCCATGCTACTGTATTTAATCGCCTTTGGCTTGCGAGTGTAATCTTCTGGCTATGGTATGGATACAAAGCGATACGTCAGCGATTTTCCTCTGAGGAGCCTGTAGAAAAGCAGGTCTACACCCGTCAGGATATATTTTTATTGGTAAGTGCTGGTATTTTTTGGGCTTCTACCTTAGTGTCTTTGGCTTGGTCACTGACTCAAACGAGTGTAGCTATTACCAGTGTCTTGCATAATCTCGCCCCCATATTTACTAGCTTAGGGGCTTGGCTGTTGTTTCGTCAGGGTTTTGACCGGCAATTTATCGTAGGGATGGTCATCGCCATTGGAGGAGCGATCGCAATTGAAATTCAGGAATTGCAAGTCGCTCATGGTAAAGTCCAAGGAGGTATTGCTGCGATCGTTTCAGCAGTTTTCTTGGCTGCATATTTGTTGATAGTAGAAAAACTGCGGACTAAATTCAGTCCTACCACAATTCAGTTGTGGGTTTGTGCGATCGCTGCTTTAGTTATCTTACCCATACTTGTGTATACTCAAGATCAGATTTTTCCTTCTTCAATAAATAGTTGGCTTTTCGTCATTTCCCTGGCTTTGGTCTGTCAAGTCTTAGGTCATGGAATTTTGACATATAGCCTTGCCAGATTTTCCTCTGTGGTTGTCTCTTTAGTGCATTTGTTAGAACCAGTATTTAGTGGTATTTTCGCGCTGATAATATTTTCAGAGAGGTTAAGTTTATCGAATTGCTTGGGTATCACTGGAGTATTAATCGGTTTATATTTAGCCAGCTCTAACCAAGCTGAGATTAATTATCCGCTGAAAGAATCATTCAAAAATATTGTGAACAATTTCGTGATCAAATTGACATTTATTAGTAAATAGTTTGATTATTCTCTGTGTTCTCTGCGCCTCTGTGGTTAAATCAATTATTTTAAACCGCCCTCCGGGTTCGCCAGTCCTCCATCTTGGCAGAAGCCAAGACGGAGGCTGGACTCACCAAGACGCAGAGGACGCAGAGAGAAGAAGAATTTTATGAGTCACCTTAAAAACTAAAAAAGGTGGCTTGATTTTTACGATTGTGAAAGCAAGATTATTTTAATCCAACATTTCTAAGTCAATTCCCAAAGCATTATAGCCGTCGCCATTAGTGTTAGGACATCAACAGATAATAAAACCTAGACACAAAAAGACTTTTCACCCAGTACCCAGTCCCTAGTCCCCAGTCCCCAGCTATAAGTTGTTCATCAGAAAGCGAGAGTCTTCGACACGGCTTCGCCGATCGCAATTTTTCTACAATTCTCTCTCGCTTTTGTCGTTCAACTTTGGCACGTTCCTCACCTGTAACTAATAGATTTCCTGTTGCATCCCACCACCGCAACCAAGGTAACTCTGCATTTTGATATAACCCCTGCCATATTCCCAATTCTACCTGCAAAGGGGCAATTGGGTAATGTCCCCGTTCATTTGGTGTCATCAATTGATAAGTATTATCGATTAAATGATAGACTTCAACTTGGTCTTTTGTGACTTCATAAATCCCATAATAAGGCACTCTAATTGCCTGTTCATAAATCCAAAATTTACCAACATCTCCTTGAGATGGCGATGTTTTATCTCGTTCCTCTGTTCCATCTCCTAAGACAAATTCCAGCACAATTAGCGGTGCGACATAATCCTTCCATAAAACATAGGAACGCCGCGTTTCACCATCCAGAGTCGGCGGGATATTGGGTACATAAAACCAATCTGGTGCTGTGGCATCTTTCTCTGGAGGATCAGTCAATCGCCAATAAATGCCTAAGTCCTGTCCAATACAATATTGACTATCAGGATGAAGTTGCTCTAAAACAGGTTTAATTGAGTCAGTTAGTAAAATACTTTGGGGATGTTCTTGCCAGTTCTTCACGCCAGTTCGCACAACGGGGGGAACCCCCGCAAGCGACTGGCTTACAAACGTACCGTCTGACTCTGGTAGCTGGGTGTGGTCGGGTAAAGTTAATGCCGATACTGGAGTCATAGGCTTTAACCAGGAGTATATCTGATTTTGATTTGAAAATGTAATTCTTATGAAAGGCTAGGATCATCTAAAGTCTTTATCTGCCGTAAAATCTGTTCGACTTGGTAGACTTTTTCATTTCTACTTTCTGCTTTGAAGATATTTAAAGCTTTTTCTAAAGTAGTTCTCGCCTCATCTCGTTTATTTGTTTGCCACAATGCTTGTCCTAAATTAGTGAGTGCATCGCCATAATTGGGATTAATTTCTAAGGCTTTGCGGTATTCAGTAATAGCTTCTGACCAACGGTCTTGACTAGCAAAAACAACACCGATCGCATTATAAGCTAGAGCATATTTTGGTCTGAGGCGAATGGCTTCTCCGTAAGCATTAATTGCTGCTTCTGGTTGGTTTTGCCGAAACAGCACATTTCCTAACTGAAAGTGACCAAAAGCGTCTTCTGGAAACTTTTTAATAAATTTGCGGAGGTTTTCTTCTGCACCTTTGAAGTCTCTTTGATTGTATAACGCATTCACTTGTTGCAAAAGCTGCGATCGCTCTGGTGAATCTGTCCCAGAAAACTGTGCTATTGTTTGCGGTTGCTTCTGTATAGGCTGTTCAGACAGCAGAGATTTTCCACTAACTGCTAAGGCTGATGGTGATATAGCGATTGCCGTGATGATACTCAGCATCACGTAGCTCAGAGGTTGAACAAGTACTGATTTGGCTTGGATCTTCAGCTTCATGTCCTCAATGACCTCAAAATGTCCTGATTCTCATCATAGAGGATACCTTAATGAGTGTCTAAGGGCACTTAGAAGTATGTCAAGAAAATGATATTAACTGACAAAGTATTACTGAATACCTCAATTATCCCTACACCCTACACCCTACACCCGCCCTCCTTTTCCACATCCCGTGAAAAGTCAGATTTTAATTCAGCCTGTTTAGCAAAGGGCAGGCAAAAAAGCCTACCCTATATTATTAAAAATTGCTTTGTGTTAGTTTGTTGTTAACTTGCTTACGCACCTTCTCGCAACTTATCTAAGACGCTTCTATCTTCTAAAGTCGAAGTATCACCAGATACCTCTTGTCCTGCTGCTAGATTTCGCAACAATCGCCGCATGATTTTACCCGATCGCGTTTTCGGTAAAGCATCGGTAAAACGGATTTCTCCCGGCCTGGCGATCGCACCAATTTCTTTGACAACGTGCTGCTTGAGTTCTTTACTCAATTCCTCACTTCCCTGATAAGTTCCTTCCAAGGTCACAAAAGCTACAACTTCTTCACCCTTGAGTTCATCAGGCTTACCCACCACCGCCGCTTCTGCCACCGCTGGATGTGAAACTAAGGCTGATTCTACTTCCATTGTACCGAGCCTATGACCTGACACATTCAACACATCATCTACTCGACCCATTACCCAGAAGTAACCATCTTCATCTTGTCTTGCACCATCACCAGCAAAGTAAGTATATTTACCATCTTGGGGAGGAATGTGTTCCCAGTAGGTGCGACGGAATCTCTCTGGATCGCCGTAGACTGTCCGCATCATTCCCGGCCAAGGATGACGCACTGCTAAATAACCGCCTGCGTTGTTGGGTACGCTGTTGCCTTCTAAATCTACGATATCTGCAAAAATTCCGGGAAATGGCAGAGTTGCCGAACCGGGTTTAGTTGCAATTGCCCCAGGTAGCGGCGTAATCATGATACCGCCGGTTTCCGTTTGCCACCAAGTATCCACAATTGGGCAACGTTCGCCGCCGATGACTTTGTGATACCACATCCAAGCTTCTGGGTTAATCGGTTCGCCGACGGTTCCCAATAAACGCAAGGATGACAAGTTGCGGGCATTGGGATGTTGTTCACCCATGCGAATAAATGCGCGAATTGCTGTAGGTGCAGTATAAAAAATATTCACGCCGTATTTTTCAATCACATCCCAGAAACAGCCAGGATTAGAAGCACGGGGCGCACCTTCATACATCACGGTGGTGGCACCGTTGGACAGAGGGCCGTAGACAATATAGCTGTGACCAGTAATCCAACCGACATCTGCGGTACACCAGTAGACATCAGTGTCTTGCAAGTCGAAGATCCATTTGGTGGTCATATGGGTGTATAAGTTATAACCCGCAGTTGTATGCACAACACCCTTCGGTTTGCCGGTACTGCCAGAGGTGTAGAGGATAAACAGCATGTCTTCGCTGTCCATGGGTTCGGCGGGACAATCGGCTGAGGCAGCTTTTTGCAAATCATGCCACCAATGATCGCGCCCTCCCAACTGCATATAAGTTTCTTGTCCGGTGCGCTTGACAACTAAGACATTTTGTACACTGGGAACCGCACCATCAGCTAAGGCTTTGTCTACCTGTTCTTTGAGAGGCACGATCGCATCTTTACGCCAACCACCATCAGCAGTAATTACTAGTTTAGCTTGGGCATCGATCAAGCGATCGCGCAAAGCTTCGGCACTGAAACCACCAAATACCACACTGTGAGGTGCGCCAATTCTGGCACAGGCTAACATGGCAATGGCGGCTTCGGGTATCATGGGCATGTAGATACCGACGCGATCGCCTTTTTGGATTCCCAGTTGCTTCAGGACATTGGCAAATTGACAAACCTCGCGGTGTAGTTGAGCATAGGTGAGAGTCCGCGAGTCTCCTGGTTCTCCTTCCCAAATCAGCGCCGCTTTATTTTTACGCCAAGTGGTGAGGTGTCTGTCAAGACAGTTGTAGGAAATATTCATCTTACCGCCCACAAACCACTTAGCAAAGGGCGGTTGCCAGTCTAGGATGGTGTCCCATTTTTGGAACCAGTGTAACTCCTTTTCGGCTAATTCCGCCCAAAATTGCTCAGGATCGGCTTTGGCTTGTTCATAAAGACGCTGATAGTCTTGTAAACTCTTGATATGAGCGTTTTGGGAGAAGTTAGCAGCGGGATGAAATAAGCGTTTCTCTTGCAGGATTGATTCTATAGTTGGTTGAGACATGGTTATGATAGCGATCGCTATTGTTACTGAAAAGTATTATGAGCAAAGTTGTGACAGATGGTATTTAGCTTTTCATTAAGCAGGGCGGAAATTGCCAAGTTAATCAGTTTACACCAACCAAAAGCAACAGGACTTACGCGCATTGTCATAAATTTCTAGTTGAGGCTGTCAAGAGTTAAGAGTCCATTGTCCATAGTCAATAGTTTAGAATTTTTCGCTGTTGACCGTTGACAGTTGACTGTTGATAGTTGACTATTGACCATTGACTATGGACTGTTGACAACCCTAACCTTTATTTAGTGCGCTAGTTGCGTAAGTCCTAATTTAGAGTAGCGCTTACAATATAATTAAAAATTATGCAATATAATCTGAATTAAGCTAGTCAAAAGTGCAATTACCAAATTCAAGGGCGCCTGTTAACCGAGGAATCATAGAAAACCTAACACTAACATTTTTCTTAACACAGATATTAGGTAGTTAAATTAGGTATAAATTGAAAAAAGCGTTAGTTTGTGAAAGTAGGGCATAGTTTGCAAGCAAAAGAGATTAAGGACCAGCTAAAGTCCCTTATCGAGCAAGCCTCCTCGATAGATCCTAATTTAGCGCGGAGATTAGATGAAGTTAATCGTTGGGTCAAGAATATCAAGCCTGGTTCCTTGACTGCTAAACCATTTGTGCTTGCCTTCCTCCTAGAGGTGATTACTGACTCTACAATTTGGCTGGCTATTAAATCCCTACCTTGCCAAGAAGAACAAAAAGCCAAGTTCGAGCAAATGACGCCCAATGAAAGGTATTGGTATGGTTATCTTTTTCCTAAGTGGATCAATGCAACTGACTCCAAGTTTTATATTTGGAAACAAAAATTAATGGCAGGAGAGTTTAATCAGGTTGATGATGATATTATTAAATCTATAGCTCAAGATATTGTCAGTCGTGAAGGTAGTTTTTGGCAGCGTTATATCGCCGACCTTTCCATGGCAACAGATTTAATTGTTAGTAATCGCCAAGCAAAACCACTATGCATTCAAGTTACCAGTGTATCTGAAGAATTTAATCACCAAAAGTATCATTATTGGAAAACTACACTGCACTTGTGGCAAATAGAGAGAGGACTATTTGTCAGCTACAGTCCTCACGATGCTAATTTTATTAATCAATTAGTCAATGTTGCTTTGTATAACAGTGATTATCTTGCTGGAGGCAAGTATTTAAAATTTTCGTGATACTTTCAGGGATTTGTTATTCAAGATTTGTGTTCTAGCTTACATACTTACTTGCTTGTCACAGCTTTTATGGCTAATCAAAGAGAAACTCACAGCTACGAAAATCAAGTGGATACATTTACTGAAGCTTTAGCAACAGCCCGAAAAATGCAGCAAGACTGGCTGACTTATGGGCTGAATTTTATCCATCTTTACGTTGAAGATGTGGATGGAGATTGGCTCGAAACCTGGGGGAATGATGAGATCATAGGTAATTCACTATTAGATAGTATCAAAGAATTTCTCGTAAGTGATGATCATGTAGCTGTGAGAATACGGCAGCTTTTAGGAGAACGTTCCCTTTTTGATTTAGCAGTCAATATTGAAGCATCCTGGAGAATTCCCCAAGTAGATAACAGGTTATCTGCTGTAATAAATTTATTAACGAGTAATTTCAGTAGCGAAATAGATGATGATGATTTATTAGATTTAGCAGAAAGTTTATTAGCCAAGCTTGCTGAGATTTTATGAAGCTTTTATTTTGATTGTAATTGCTGGAAATATCTGCTTTGGCAATACTGATATTTTCATGCCACTACAAATCTAAGTAACCATCATGAACTGCGTACACTAGTAGTCTGGCAAGTTAAGCTGGAAAACATCTACATTGCATAATCAAATGAAAGCCAACTTTACTGACTCATTGACTTTTACTCAGCACGAGCGCACTTTCAAGTCAACTCTATCTTACTTGCGTAGGAGTTATCCTGACATGTCGTCTATAAACAAACCAGGTTAACCCGCCTTCATTTTGCTGAGTGCTGCACCCATCGGGTATATCGCGGAATGTCACTTCCCAATAATCATTTGGGTCTTCAATATTACCAAAGTAGCGGCTATTGCGATCATCTTCTCTCACTTGTGACTCATTGACTGGTCTTCTATAGGAGGAGATTACAAAGCGATCGCCCCGTCTAGCATAACACCTTTGATTAGCATCTATAATTTCAGGCGATTGTTGAAACCAGTTTATTTGGCGCTTGAAATAAGTACCTCTAGGGGCCAAAACTTCTAAATCATCCCTCAAATTAGTTTGAGAGGAGGCGGTGTCAGAATTCACCACACCCAATACCCCACACACCAAACCCAGACACACAAGTAATCTTGTTGAATATAACTTTGTGCTACTAATACTCATGTTTGATTTCCTTAGTGTTTAGTATGAAATTTTGCCGTAATTTCACTATTTTTGCATAAATATTGGTTATAATTCAATACTTTAATATTTCCGTAGTTTAAAGTTTTATAAACTACAAACCATTGATAAACTGCAAGCATTTCACACTTAGCAAAACTATTAAATAGCTAATGACAATTTTTCTCGAATGGCCAATACCTACGATTCGCTCAAACCTCAATTATAAATACTATTTATTTTTGAAAATGCACCATGTTCTACAGGCAATTCATGAATTGCCTCTACATGAATCAGTTTATGTGCGTCAACATAATTCGTAATTGATAATTCGTAATTCGTAAATGAAATCAGTGCTTGCTCTGAACCCACCACTGATTGAAGACCACCAAATCTGCATATTTGGTGTTAGCTCTGTACCCTCTTTAATTACGAATTACCCTCCGGGTGACGCTCGCAGGCTCGCTACCGCTCTTGCTAACGGCAGTCCCCCAGGGAGCAACGCGATTTTCTGAAATCGTCGTGAAACGAGCAGGGGAAGCGGGGGTAGCTGGGGTAGCTGGGGGAGAAAAAAGAAAAAATCGTACTTTTTGCTACTAAAACTATACTAAATCCACTTAATTTCTTCTCTTCCCCAGCCTCCCCAGCCTCCCCAGCCCCCCCAGCTCTGCCATCTCACTTTCCGAAGCGTTGCTCCCGTCCCCCAGACGCTCGTTCGCCTTTGGCGTCTCCCCTTGGGAGAAGACTCGCGCTTCGCTCTTGCTAACGACGGGAACCGCCAAGACGGGGGCTGCCTCACGAATTACGAATTAGTAATTATTGGGTCAACAATCTAATAGTATCCACCACTAGGAAACAAGAGAATATCTATTATTTCACCTACTATTAAACCCGATGCTGCTAGGCTGGTTAAAATCCAAAATGTCTCTAGCCTCTTGAAACCAGTAAAACGCATTTCTAAATCAGCTAAACATGTAGTTGCTACTGGCATGAGAAAGAGACTAAACAATAGTGACCAACTTGCGATCAAAGCAATTGATGCACTTACAACTAAGATGACAACTAAAGTTTTAGAACTGAAAGCAAGCAATTGCTGCAACCAAGATACGCTCTTACGGACTACAGCTATAGCTACAACAGCTACAAAAGCTCCGACTAACCAAATAATTTCATGAGCCGCAAGATACCATCCCAGAAGACCATAAGTCAACCAGAGCAATAGTAGAGACGTTACAGGAATCCTGTTAAATAATTCCAGATTCATATTTTTAAGAATTGTAAAAATAGTGAAATTAAGTAGAAAGCACGAGGCAGAACGCAGAAGGTAAAAGCCCGTCACTCAGCAGGTTTTAGTGGTTAGCATTTTACATTTAATTTTGTCCACTTACTTAATACCATAATTTTAGATAAAAAAGGTTAACTGAAGATTAGGTCAGCCAGTAATTTCAGCAATAATTAGGTAATAGGATAGTGCTGTAGCAGATTTTGCTAACCAAGCTGTATTGAGAAAACTTGATTTCAGCCCGTAGAAGTTAGATTTCCTTGGGGAGATTGTGACTCAACTCTTGGTACTGATTGACAAGAAATTAACACAATTGCCACCAATATTGCTGTCAGTTAAAGAACAATTATTTTTTGTAAAATCTTTGTTATTAACTATTGTTAAGAAATAAATATTTTTAGCAGCAAAATTTGATTTCTTATAGCGAACTCATAAATAAGGATATAACTTAGCTAACCTGATTATGTCCAACCTGGCAAAACAATGAAAATAATAGAGTTAATCAGCACCAACCGATAAATCTAAACAAACCACTCTCATACCCAACTTGATCAGCTTTTAATACAAAAACTATGGATTTTAACACCAATATCAATTAATTTCAAGATAGAGAGACTGTGAAATTATGCCTGTATAATATAACAAAAGTTACTATATTTATAACTAAGATATTTAATTTATTCCTTTAGATATACAAGTCCTAATGGCAAGCAAAACTATCGGCAGAGATAGGATAAACTTTCTTTTGTTAAACATATAATTGAAACATTGGTAATACTCTATTTTCCACAAGCTACTGAGATATTGTATTACTTTAGTTTACTAATGATGTAAACTGTAAAACTTTGCCAACAATATAATGACAAAGATAAACCAGTAATCAATCATCCCAAGTATGAAATATTTTCTATCTCTAGTAGCATTATCTTTTCTCATCCTAGACAACAGCAACTAAGTAGGTGGACATAATTAAATGTAAGATAACAACCAGAAAAACCCTCTCATACAAGACTACAAAACTTTTACCTCCTGCCCTTCGGGTGAGGTTCCGGCTTCTCGCTTATGAGTGGCTACTGTGCGATCGCGTTTTACCAACAGACGCGCCCATGTGGTGTAAAATCCCAAGACCTTGACTCACCTCCTAGCTCCTACTTAGTGAATGATTAGGTTTATACCTACTTGAGCTTTGCTCAGGACATGCTAAGAGATAATCGCTGTGCTGTTTTCCAATCACAAATTATCTTGGTATTAAAAATCAGCTTGATAAAAATACATAGCCAAGGATAAATCATATGTCTATGAAGATAATACTGCAAAAAAAATTAGCAGCAGATGGAAATTTTCATCAAATAACTCAAAGCGAAGTTAAACAAGAGCAAAGGCAAATTGATACTTTAAATCTTCCCGATATAGTCGTGTCTTTGACTCCTGTTGGCTTGCTTGTGAGTTGGATAATTTTTTTTCTAATTTTGGGAAAGGTGAGGACAGCTTTAGATAATAAAATAGTTTTGAAAATTAATACTTTACACAAAGTACCTTGTAAAAACTGCCAATTTTATTCAAACAACAACTATCTCAAATGTGCCGTACAACCTTCTATAGTTATGACAGAAGAAGCTAAAGATTGCTCGGAATACTCACCGATAAAGGGTAAATTTCCTCCGAAAAATCTTTTAAAAGACTGATAACGATGGCTGATACCGTTTTTTTTAAGATTGATACAAATAGGCAGAACCAAAAAAGCAGCGTTTTGACTGTTTTGTTCCTCAACCAGGCTCTTTTTGTGGTAAAGCCTCCGGTCTGACTACGATCGCCTGTCTGTTGCCGTTACGATTGATAGTAATTTGCAGGCGATCGCCAATTTTGACGGCTTCTACTTGTTGTTGTACTTGCTGTGTATCTTTAATAGCAACACCGTTGATACTTTCAATAATGTCACCCGGACGCAAACCTGCACGAGCCGCAGGGGAGTTGCGGACAATTCCTACAACGACCACGCCTGTATCCTGATTAACTTTTAAACCAATATTGCTCTGATTAATTGTGGCTCGCAACTCTGGATTCAACTGAGCCATTTGCACCCCGATGTAAGGATGATCTACTCGTCCTTTGGCTACCAATTGGGCCGCAATTCGTTGAGCAGTATTGATCGGAATGGCAAAACCCAATCCCTGCGCTCCCCGAATCACGGCCGTATTCATACCAATCACTTCACTTTCTGAGTTCAGCAAAGGGCCACCAGAGTTCCCCGGATTAATCGCTGCATCGGTTTGGATAAAGTCAACTCGCTCTGTAGGCACACCAAGATCTGCAATAGAACGCTGAGTAGCGCTGACAACTCCTTGAGTAACAGTGTTATCGAGTCCTAGGGGATTGCCAATGGCGATCGCCCACTGTCCTGGTAATAGATTATCTGAATTGCCTATCCTGACTGTTGGTAGTCCTGTAGCTTTAATTCTGACCACAGCAACATCAGTAACAGGGTCACTACCTACCACAGTGCCCTGAAAACGGCGACCATCTTTTAATATTACTGTGACATTATCTGCTTGTGCCACCACATGAGCATTAGTTAAAATTAATCCATCAGCACTAGTAATAAAGCCGGAACCGATACCGCGTTCTACTCGTTCTGTACTGGGCAACTGCCCACCGAAAAAACGTTCTAAAACAGAGTCTTCAGGAGATACTGCAACAGTGCGAGACGAGTCGATTCGCACTACTGCCGGGCCTGTCTGCTGCACAACTTTAGTTACATAATTTACATCAATATTTGCACCTGTTGGTGGTACTAAGTTGGGTGCAAACAGTTTTTGAGCATTCGTGCTATCTCTAGTGGAGATGCATCCAGTCACTAGCAAAGCTAGATAAAGGGTAGGTTGTTGAAAAAGTCTTTTCATGTGACAAACAGCGATCGCCTTTATGATAAACTCTTACAAGAAGTCCTCGTAATCATAGAGCTATCTTGCAGTTTAGGTTGGGACTGCGCTCACTGCACCTATCCTGAGTCTGTCTTCTCTAGGATTTCTATAAACAATATCCAAATATGAATGATGAAGGATTTCTTTTTGTAGTAGTATCATCTTCTGCGTGAAATAAATTATCCCGCATTCTATGCAACGCTGAAAAAGGTATGTTATTTTGTGATTGACGACTTTGGGTGAAAAATCAGGCTAGCTAGTCAAAAGATCACTATAATTTTTGTTTTGAGCAACAAACATAATTGTCTGCGATATTTGATACTTAGGGGCTATATCAAGTAAGTTAGCGTAAATATTTGTAGTTGGTACAATGCAAAAACCAGCATTAAAGGGCTTTTTAGCCTAGTTCATGCTTCTTCAAATAGTTCGGTTTTTTTTGCCTACGACTTATCCAACTTTCTGATGAAATATATTGGCAAAATGATACCATGCAATTTTTATAAAATTTTTTTATATTTGAATATACTAACTTTAGTCAAAATTTATATTTGTTTTTGATAAAATACTGATACATTAGATATAGTTCGATATTAGTAGTGTTTTCTATAATTAGATATTTGCAAAATATCTAATTGATCCAAATATTGAAAAGTTTCCTTACCATTACTTTATTGATTTTAAAGGTATTTGCTACATATTTGAGTGCAAAATGTCCCTATTATTATATTTGAGGTGCTTTTGATGAATAGCAATTTAGTTAGAGAAAAAATTAGTATTCTTAATAAAGTATACAAAGTTAGTTTAAAACAGAGTTTAAAATTTGAACTTAAAAGCTTATTTGGAAGAATTTTCTATAATTCTGAACCGACGCTTTCATTAAAATCCAAGAACTTATTAAATTTAGGTTCGGGGCGTAAAAAAATTGAAAATTGGATAAATGCTGATTTTTTTAGTGATTTGATTTGGTGGAAAAAATCTAGTCAACGGCCAGATTGGATGCTTGATTTGAGATATCCTCTGAATTGTAAAGATAATGTTTGGGACGGAGTTTTTTCATCACACACTCTTGAGCATTTATATCCAGACGAGGCTCTGCAATTACTGAAAGAACTGAATAGAACAATGAAGCCAGGAGCATGGTTGAGAATAACTGTTCCTGATTTGAGAAAATATGTAGCTTACTACCGTGGTGAAAAGGTAGACGAAGAATTTACTCGTAGATGGCAGACAGGATGTGAAGCAATTAGAACCATGACCCAGAATTACATTCATGTATCTGTCTGGGATAGTGAGTTATTAGGAATATTTCTCAAGGAAGCGGGATTTATAAATATTAAAGAAGTCTCCTTTATGCAGGGAACAGATGAGTTACTGCTTAAAGATTTAAAGGATAGAGACTGGGAAAGTTTGTATATGGAAGCTCAAAAACCTAGAGGCTGATACCTTACCATACTCAAGATTCAAAACTCAACACAGATTTATAAGCTTTAACTTGCAAATCAATACCAGTAATAGCGGTACCAACTACAACAGCGTAAGCTTTTAAATCTAAAGCTTTTCTAGCCATTTGGGGTGAGGAAATCCCTCCTTCACAAATGGCTGGAATATCCAACTTTTCTACTATCTGGCTGAGGAGTTCCCAGCCTGGTGGACAAAGATCCTTAGTTGCATTCGTGTAGCCGTAAAGAGTTGTCCCGACAATATCAGCACCAGCATCAGCGGCAGCTTCTGCCGCTGCAATTGTATCTACATCCGCCATCACTGGTTTACCCAATTCCTGATGAATTCGAGCAATGATATCTACCACAGTTTCATCATCAGGGCGGCTTCTAGTAGTCGCATCTATGGCAATAATATCCGCTCCCGCTTCAGCTACAGCAGCAGCATGGTGAAACTTGGGCGTAATGTATACATCATATCCAGCCATTACTTGTTTCCACAGACCAATAATCGGCACTTTAACTTTTTCACGCACAGCAATAATATGATTTGGAGTGTCAATTCTCACACCAACCGCACCATTATTAACAGCAGCTTGTGCCATTGCTGCAATCACCACTGGTTCATGTAGTGGGGAATCAGCAGGCGCTTGACAAGACACAATCAGCCCGCGATGCAGTAGTTTAATGGAATTTGTCATTTGTCAGTTGTTTTTTATTTTCCACTAACTATTAACTCCTAACTCCTAACTATTAACTCTTAACTATTAACTATTAACTCTTCACTTTCCACTCAGCACTCTCATCGGTTGGGCTGGTATCCACACAGTAAACAGTGAGCCAATACCCACAGTTGATTCTACTTCAATGCGACCTCGATGGAGTTCCACAAGTTGTTTAGTTAAAGCTAAACCAAGTCCGGTGCCTTCATAGCGACGGCGATAGGGCGTATCTAGTTGCTGAAATTTCTCAAACAGTAGTGGTAGTTGTTCTTCAGGAATGCCAATTCCAGTATCTTCTACTTGAAAGATAGCTGTGTCATCTTCTACCCAAAGGCGTAAGGTGACACTGCCGCCTTCAGGAGTGAATTTAATCGCATTAGTTAACAGATTCCAGAGAATTTGTTCGACTCGCCCTGCATCGGCAGTAAAGCGATCGCGTCGAGGATCGATTTGCAAATCAAGTTTTAGATTTACTTGTTCGCTTGTTGCTTTTTCTGATAAAGATTCTAAAGTATTTTCTGCTATATTTATTAAGGAAAATTCTGTAATATTTAAAACTGCCTTACCAGCCTCTATTTGCGACAAATCGAGGATGTCATTAATCATTTCTAATAAATGTTCTCCACTGTCGTGGATTGTTTGCAAATAATCCCTTTGTCGTTGACTTAAATCTCCTAAAGGCCAGCGTAATAAAGTTGAAGACATGCCAATGACGTAAGTCAAAGGCGTAAGTAATTCGTGGCTAATGGTAGCTAAAAATTCACTTCTCAGACGGCTAGCGGCTTCGGCGGCGAGTAAAGCATCCCGTAGGGCCATTGTCCGCTCAATAACTCGTTGTTCGAGAGTTTGTTTTTCTTGAGTGAGCGATCGCATTAACTCAGCTTGATGAATCGCGATCGCTAATTGTTCGGCGATAGAAGTCAGTAAGTTTTTGTCACTCTCACTCCACTGGCGAGGTTCATCACATTGATGAGCAATCAGCAACCCCCAAAGTTTTTCTTCAAACATAATCGGTGCTGCCAACTTTGCTCTAACTTGGTTTTCCCTTAAAAAATTCAACAAACACACTTCCAGCGCATAAGCTTTTTCAATGTCATCTACCGCTAGAGTAAAACCTTGGCGATACTTCTCCCAACATTGGGAAGTTCGCATAAAGCAATGTTTTTCTTGATAATGCAATACTGACGGAATAGTATCTGTAGCACGAGCTTCATAGACAATACAACCCCCAGAATCTTGCGTTGGAGGTTGGAATGAAGTTTGATCTGGCAGCCTTGAATTGTTGACTCTTGAACCCTCAAATTTATATATTACTATTCTGTCTAATTCCAAAAATTCACGTACTTGTGCAATTGCTGTTGCCATAATTACTGGCAAATCTAAGCTTTTGCGTATCTGGCTCGTTACCTGATTCAACAGCCGCTCTTGGGAAATCTGTTTTTTCAGTGCGTCTTCCACTGCTTGACAGGCATAAATCTCAGGCTCATTTTTGTTTGGCGGTTCTGTTACTTCCTGGTTTTGTTGGGGCAAAAGACATTTTAATAACAATACCGTAAATTTCGCTTGGAGTGTGGCATCATTAGGGCGAAGAATTTGCCGATAGTGTTCCAGATTTTGATGAGTATAGGAATCAGTTTCAAACAAGTCTCTCAATTTGGCAATAAAGGAGGCGATCGCCTCTGAATTAAATGTCAAACTAGCACTCAAGAATGATTGCTCAGAAGCTTCTGTGGTACACTGCACTAGCTTAGCAGGCGATTGTGTTAGCCCAGCGTTGCTAAGTCTTTGAGCATCAACACTCGAAGGGTTGTTTCTCTTGTTGTAGTCACTGACGTTGCTGATAGCTGAGTAAATTCCTTGCTCTCCTGCTCCTGTGTTCAATAGCTCTCCCTGCTCCCCCTGCTCCCAGGTTCCCACCAAAAGCGCACTAAACCCACCAGAAACTACTAAAGTAAACTTTTGTATCTGCCAATCCCCAGGTATACGAATCCTAGTCAGTACAGCTTCTGTAAGGATGAGAACATTATTTTCCGCTGCTTGAGCCATTTGCCGTAACAGTTCCTCTAGCTGATTAAATACAACTAAAGGCAAATTTCGAGAAAAGCTCAAATCAGGGGAACTAAGCATTTTCAATGGTCTGGTGAGAGGAGCAAAAAAGCCAGTGCGTTGCTTTGGTTTTTAAAGCTGTAGACGCCCGAATGGCAGTTGATTGCAAGATACCAACTGCCGTCGGTTGTACCGACTTGTAGCAACTGGCATTGCTAGGGTGAAATATTTTGTGATTGTATTCTAATCAACAGTTTAAGACGGTAATACAGGATTATGCATCGTATCAACGCCACATCAGTCGGATGGAATCAGTCAGAAAATTTAGTTTTTTTAGAACAAACTCCAGCTCCCTTTGTATTTATTACGGCTGCTGATACCGACATTCAAACCTTAGCAGCTGCCGTCCCCAAATTACCCGCAACATTTCCTGCATTAAGAGTCGCTAATCTGTTGCAATTGCAGCAACAAATAAGTATAGATGCTTACGCAGAACAAGTTTTGGAACAGGCTCAGGTAATTATACTGCGCCTGTTAGGAGGACGTTCTTATTGGGCTTACGGTTTAGAAGTAGTGCAGGAAATTGTGCAACGTAATGGTACAACCTTAATTGTAATGCCAGGAGACGATGCTCTTGATCCTCTATTAATTTCCCAGTCTACCGTGCCTTTGGATATTGTGAACCAAGTATGGCAGTATTTCAACGAAGGCGGAGTGGAAAATATTGTTAACGCTCTCAAATTTATCGCCGATACTTGTCTTTTGACTTCGTTTAATGCCTCACCCCCGCAGTTGGTTCCTCGTGTAGGTTTGTATCGAGGGGACTGGGGAACTCGGGGCCCCCACGACCGGAGGGAGTGGGGATTAGGGGCAATGGGGACTGGGGACTGGGGACTGGAGAAAGGTTTTCCCGATACCCAATCGCCGATACCCAATCCCCAATACCCAATCCCCAATACCCAATCCCCAATACCCAATCCCCAATACCCAATCCCCAATACCCAATCGCCGATACCCAATCCCCGATACCCAATCCCCAAAGTCGGCGTTCTCTTCTACCGCGCTCATTATCTGGGGGGAAACACCAAAGTAATTGATGCTTTGTGTGCTGCTTTGGTGCAAAAAAATTTACAACCTGTGCCAGTGTTTGTTTCTTCGTTGCGTGACCCTAATGTCCAAGCAGAGTTGAGCGAGTATTTTCAGCCCAAAGATTCAGAGCAAATTGCAGTGCTACTGAATACCACTAGTTTTTCCCTGGCCAGATTAGAAACAGAAACACCCCAAATTGACTTGTGGGAAAAATTAGACGTGCCGGTGTTGCAGGTGATTCTCAGCGGTGGAGGTGTTGAACAGTGGGAGTTACAGTCACAAGGGCTTTCACCCCGTGATATTGCCATGAATGTGGCGCTTCCAGAGGTGGATGGACGAATTATTACTCGCGCTGTGTCTTTTAAAGCAGTGCAAACGCAAAATTCTGACTTAGAAACAGATGTGGTAGTTTATGAGCCAGTCAGCGATCGCATTGAGTTTGTAGCCCAATTAGCAGCTAATTGGGCGCGTTTGCGCTCCAAGCCACCCCAAGAACGACGAATAGCTCTGATTTTGGCAAATTACCCCAACCGCGATGGTCGCCTGGCTAATGGTGTGGGATTGGATACGCCAGCCAGTTGTGTAGAAATTCTCAAAGCATTACAAGTTGCTGGTTATCTAGTGGAAAATCCACCCACCCAAGTACAAGAATTAATTGAACGTCTCACTGCTGGTGTTACCAACGATGCTGAAGGTAGGGAATTACGCCCAGTGCTGCAAAGTTTGTCTAGTACAGAATATCAAGAATACTTTGCTTGTTTACCAACAGCCGTGCAGCAAGGCATTTGTGAACAATGGGGAATGGGGACTGGGGACTGGGGACTGGGGACTGGGGAAGATTCTTTCCAATCCCTAATCCCTAATCCCCAGTTCCCAATACCTATTGCTGGCATTCAACTTGGTAACATCTTCGTGGGAATTCAGCCTGCACGGGGTTATGATCTTGACCCTAGTTTGAATTATCACGCCCCAGATTTAGCACCAACCCATGCTTATTTAGCTTTTTATTATTGGATACGCGAGTGTTTTGGCGCTGATGCTGTTGTGCATGTGGGGAAACATGGAAATTTAGAATGGCTACCAGGTAAAAGTTTGGCTTTATCTAGTAGTTGTTATCCAGAAGTAGCGCTGGGGCCACTTCCCCACCTGTACCCGTTTATTGTGAATGACCCTGGTGAAGGTTCACAAGCCAAGCGCCGCGCTCAAGCGGTGGTGATAGACCATTTAACACCCCCCATGACTCGTGCCGAACTTTATGGTGGCTTGCAGCAGTTAGAAAATTTAATTGATGAGTATTATGAGGCTGAAAGTTTAGATCCTTCACGTTTACCAGCAATTCGCGATCGCATCCGAGAATTAGTCATCCAAGAAAATCTTCACAAAGATTTAGGAATTGCAAATAAAAATGACATTTTGCAGTTTGAATCACTGATTTTAAATTTTCTCGATGGCTATCTTTGTGAATTGAAAGAAGCCCAAATCCGTGATGGTTTGCATATTTTTGGGCAATGCCCCCAAGGACGCCAACTACGGGATTTAATAGTAGCGATCGCCCGTATCCCTAATCGCCACTCCCCAGGAATCACCCGCGCCATTGCTCAAGATTGGGGTCTAGACTTTGATCCCCTGACAGCAGATTTATCAGGGGTCAGTGGTCAGTGGTCAGTAGTCAATGGCAAACAATGTCGCACTATCGGTGATGTTGTGGAAGTTCTAGAACAACACGCCGCCTCACTAGTAGAACAACTCCTAACTCCTAACTCCCAACTCCTAACTCCTAACTCCCAACTCACCACTGTCCTAGATTGGATACGCGATCGCCTCCTCCCTGCAATCCAACAAACTCAAGACGAAATTACCAATTTGTTACAAGGACTTGCTGGTAGGTATGTCCAAAGCGCACCAGCTGGCGCACCTACGCGCGGGCGTCCAGAAGTACTGCCAACTGGCAGAAACTTTTACTCAGTAGATATCCGTGCTATTCCCACAGAGACAGCTTGGGATGTAGGCAGAAAAGCAGCTGAAAACGTGATTGAATGTTATACACAAGAAAATGGTGAGTATCCAAAAACACTAGGATTATCATTATGGGGTACTGCCACCATGCGGACTGGTGGTGATGACATCGCCGAAGCTTTGGCTTTTTTGGGTGTGCGACCTGTATGGGATGGTGCAGCACGGCGAGTAGTCGATTTTGAAATTTTGCCATTAGCTATCTTAGGGCGTCCCCGTGTAGATGTCACCTTACGAATTTCTGGCTTTTTTAGAGATGCTTTTCCTAACCTCATTGACTTGTTCGACTCGGCAGTACAAGCAGTAGCAGCCTTAGATGAACCACCAGAACAGAACCCCCTAGCAGCACAAGTTCGCCAAGATACAGATTTTTGGATGCAACAAGGTTTAACAAAACAAGCAGCTAGTATGCGATCGCGCTATCGCATCTTTGGTTCAAAACCAGGTGCTTACGGTGCAGGTCTCCAAGGTTTAATGGAATCGCAAAATTGGACAGATGACCAAGATTTAGCTCGTGCCTACATTAACTGGAGTTGCTTTGCCTACTCTTCGGGAGCAGGGGAAGCAGTGGGAGCAAGGGAGCAAGGGAGCAGGGGAGCAGGGGAAGCAGGGGAGGCAAAATCTCCCTCATCCCCCCAATCCCCAATCCCCAATCCCCAATCCCCAATCCCCAATCCCCAATCCCCAATCCCCAACCCCGAAGCCTTTAAGCAACGCCTAGCACAAATGCAAATTGTTTTACATAATCAAGATAACCGCGAACACGATTTGCTCGATTCTGATGATTATTACCAATTTCAGGGTGGTTTAACAGCCGCAGTACGTTCTATCCAAGGAAAAAGTCCCGAAATCTATTTTGGAGATAATTCTATTCCTGCTCAACCACGCGTCCGCCAACTCCGAGCAGAAATTGCACGGGTATATCGTTCTCGCGTAGTTAATCCCAAGTGGATTGCAGGAATGATGCGTCACGGTTACAAAGGTGCATTTGAAATGGCAGCAACGGTGGATTTTTTATTCGCCTACGATGCCACAACAAAATGTGTGGAAGACTACATGTATCAGGGTATCGTCCAGGCTTATTTGCTTGATTCGGTTGTGTCAGAATTTATTCTGTACAATAATCCTTATGCTCTGCGTGATATTGCTGAAAAATTATTAGAAGCATCTCAGCGCGGTTTATGGCAGGATGTAAATATACAGACAATAGATACTTTACGAAACTTAGTACATCAAGCTGAAGCAGCCGTTGAATAAAAGAGTGGTGTAAGACAGAAATATGGACAATCTTGCGTATTTGCACCTAGCTTTCGCCTATGAAGACAGCGAATCCAGTGAATTAGTATCGCTGGGCACTTTGCTAGACAAAGCAGTTGCACCAGACTGGAAACGACTTTCCAGTAGGGCTTGGAAGCATATGTTGCCCCTTGCTCTCACCTTATCTATTCTCAGCGCTGTGAGTAGCGCCATAGCATTAGAAAGGGGCGATCAAGGGCCTTCTGTCAGAAGTTTGCAACAAAAACTGCAACAAACAGGTTTTTATCAGGCTCCCATCACCCAAATATACGACTTTCCCACAGAAGATGCTGTGCGGCGCTTCCAACAAGCCGCAGGTTTACCAGTTGACGGCATTGTCGGAACAAGCACTCTGCAAAAATTAGAAAACTGGCGTCCAAGCAGAGTTGCCACTGCGAGTACACAGAATCAAAAACCTGCCACTGCTAGTACACAAGTCAAAAAAGTTAGTACTGCTAGTACAACAGTCAAAACAACCAGCGCTGCTAGTTCCGGAACCACCAAGCGCCGTAATCCCAACTATCTTGCTAAAGGTGATGAAGGTGAAGATGTGAGGGCTTTGCAAGAACAGTTGCGAGTCGCAGGTTTTTATTATGGTAATGCCACAGGAATATTTGGGCCAATTACCGAAGAAGCTGTCAAGCGGTTCCAAACCGCTTACAAATTAGATGTTGATGGTGTTGTCGGGCCAGCAACAAAGGCAAAATTACCGCAACCGGGAGTTGGTTATGGGGAAGATCCTGCCAGCAAACCAGTAGTTGAGCGAGATAAACTCCGTCTGGGCGATCGCGGCGAAGCAGTCAGAGTTCTGCAAGAACATTTAATCAAAGCGGGATATCTAGAGGGAGAACCAAACGGCTATTTTGGCCCCTACACAGCAGATGCTGTACGCCGATTTCAGGCAGCTAATTACTTGAGTGCAAGTGGCGTAGCTGGCCCCACTACCAGAAGTAAGTTATATAACTCGGTTAAAACTACTTCCAAAAGCGAGTTTAATGTCCTGGAAATCCAAAGGCGACTACAAGAAAAAGGCTTTTATAAAGGCCAACTGAACGGTGTAATGGCAGATGACACGAAAAAAGCAATTAAGCAAGCCCAAGAATACTACGGTATCAGTCTGAGTGATATTAGAAGCGGACGCTTTTAGCATCCGCTTAGTCTTGGTCAGTACTAGTCACCAAATAATTGCTTGCCTCCGATTACAACAAATAAGAAATTGCTCAAATTATTAATTGACTTGAGTAACTTCGTTTTGTTACCTCACCCAAGTGCTACACCGGCATCAGTGCCCGTTGGCACTTGGGGCATACTGCATGAATTGTCATTTGACAGTCAAGCAGGTGGTATCCTTCTTTTTGAGCAGTTTTTGCACCAATTTTCAAAATAGAGTCATTTTTGAACTCGATGGTGGCGTTGCATCTCACACAAATCAGGTGATGGTGATGATGGGGGTATGGCTGGTTGATCTCGTAATGCTTATGGCCTTCTCCGAGTTCTAATTCCCGCAAAATCCCCATCCGCGCCATCAACTTCAAAGTCCGATAGATAGTTGAAAGACTAATTCCTTCACCGTCGCCCTCTAGTCGATGATAAAGATCCTCAGCACTGAGATGTTCCCCTTGCGGAAGTTCTTGAAAAATGTGTAGAATTGTCTCGCGCTGGGGAGTTAAACGCCAGCCTCTTTCATTTAATTCTGCTTTGAGTGAAGTGGTTGTGTAGACAGTCATACTAATTTTTCTCAACAAAGCCCATTAGTTGAGAATATAACAAATATTTGGAGCTACTTGCAACAATCATTGCTTATTGACAATAATTATAGAATGCTCAGAAGTAATTGAGAAAATCTCGATCAGCAACCATGTAATAGCGATCCCCGTCCTTTAGGGATTCAGAAAAAAGTAGGGAAAATATCAGTTCAGCTAAATGCAAATTATTGCCTATAAGCTGTGAACATGGGGATCAATCAGTTCCCAGAGTCTAAAGTCAAAAGTCCATAGTCCAAAGTAATCAATTTTGACTCTTGACTTTTGACTGTTGACTGTTGACCATAAACTAACTTAGAGACTCCAAATAGTCGCGGATGAGGTTGCGTCGCTTGGGTTGACGTAGCTTTTGCAAAGCTTTAGATTCAATTTGGCGTACTCTTTCCCGTGATAAGTCGAGGGCGCGTCCAATTTCTGCTAGTGAGTAAGGATGACCATCTGCTAAGCCAAACCGCATCAGAATTACATCGCGTTCGCGGCTAGTTAAATCAGCCAACAGATTTTGCAAGTCTCTTTGTAAAGATTCTCGCATTAACATTTCTTCAGGAGTTACACTATCGGTTTCAAGTAATTCACCTAACTCAGTGTCTTTATCCTTTCCTACCTTAGTTTCGAGCGACACAGAACGAGGCACTCTTAACAAAACTTCTCGTACTTGAGTAGGAGTCATGTCTAACTCAATGGCTAGGTCTTCAAGAGTGGGGGTGCGACCTTTTTCTTGAGCTATTTTGCGTTGAGCCTTTTTAATTTTGTTTAATTTTTCGGTAATATGGACAGGTAGGCGAATCGTGCGGCTAGAAGTAGCGATCGCTCGGGTAATTCCTTGACGAATCCACCAGTAAGCGTAGGTGCTAAAGCGATATCCCTTAGTTGGGTCAAATTTCTCTACAGCTCGCTCTAAACCAAGTGTGCCTTCTTGAACTAAATCTAGCAATTCCAAACCGCGATTTTGATACTTCTTCGCAACAGACACCACCAGGCGCAAATTAGCCTTAATCATGTGTTCTTTTGCTTGCAGTCCTTGAGCTTGAATTTGCTCTAGTTCTTCCACTGTCATCTTGGCAATTTCTGCCCAACGGCGTTTGCCTTCTGACAAAATTGGCTTGAGGTCTGACAGGTTGACACCAGCAGTCGCAGCCCACCTTTCCAAAGAAGGGCGATGTCCTAATTCTGATGCTAGCCGCTCTTGAACTTCAATTAAACGCAGATAAGGTGAAACTACTTCATCGCCTTGTTTTGCAGCATTAGCAAGTACTATCCGCATCCGCAAATAGCGCTGAACTTTTTGCGCTTCTGAAACTTCTTCATCGCGCCCCAACAACCGAACTCGACCAATTTCCTGAAGATACAGACGTACTAAATCTGTACTGCGACGGTTAGCACTAGCAGCAAAGTTAGCAGGATCAGCAGCAGCTATCTCCAGCTCCTGTAGATCATCTACCGACAACTCACTGTCATCAACTGTGAGATCCGGTTCCAAAACCTGGCGAGATTTTTGGGTATTGAAGGCGGCCTCTGGATAAAAAGATGTTGCTGGCATAAAATTGTCTCAATGGCTCCAGGTAACAATAGATTACGGTGAGTCAGCGCTGTAGGAAGGTTTCCCGACTTAGGCGACTGCGTTAGCGAGCTTGCGAGCGTCACCCGAAAGGTTAGCTAATCAACTGTTGCTATTGTTCCCGTGATTTTAGATGAACTAACACGGTAGAAGATTTCAATACAGTTTTTTACAAAAAAACTGTACTGATTATTTTCCCAACATTAATACCGAACTAATTCGGCTGCTGAGCGTCTGATTGAACCAATAGCTATTCAAATCTACAGATAGGTTTTAAATTCCCAACTACCTAGTCAGCATTTCAACTTTGTAGTTATTAATTATTAAGTTTGTAAATGGTATAAACATATTTAAGTAAAATAATGTTTATCGTTGCTATAGTCATATCTACATGTGGGTAGAAGTAATATCCTGACGATTTACTAATTTTTTTCTCAGGATTATTAGGGAGTAGTCAGAGGTAATAGGTTTGAAGGGAGAAGTTAGCAGTCACGCACAAAGTAGTGACTGATGAGGGATGACGGATAATTGATGACTGTTAGTAGTTGTATTCTGGTTTGATATCTCGTAGCATCAGTTCATCCAGTGCTTGTCGCGGTGTGACTTCACCCTCAAGTAATCGGTAAACTTGCTCGGTAATCGGCATAGTAATATTTTGTTGCTTGGCTAGTCGCATTAAAACTTGGCAAGTGTTGACTCCTTCAGCGGTTCCTGGCAAATTGCAAAGAGTTTCTGTAAGTGTCTTACCACCTGCCATTTGGTAGCCGACTTGATAATTGCGACTTAAGGGACTATTGCAGGTTGCTAACAAATCTCCTAGACCCGATAAACCGTAAAATGTTTCCGTCTTTGCACCCCAAAAGTTGCCGATGCGAATTATTTCTGTAAGTCCACGGGTGACTAAAGCAGCTTTGGCATTGGTTCCTAGTTGTAAACCATCACATACACCAGCTGCGATCGCAATTACGTTCTTTAGTGTTCCTCCCAGTTCTACTCCCACGGGATCGGGATTGGTATATACCCGAAAACGATGAGAAGAAAATACCAGCTGCGTTAGTTCCGCAGCAATGGCTACATTACTGGCTACTACTGTGGCAGCTGGTAAAGATTGTTGAATTTCTTCAGATAAATTAGGGCCTGACAGCACAACTACTGCATGGTTGGGAAATGCTGTGTGCCAAATTTGCGAAGGCGTGCTGGTGGTTTGAGGATCTAAGCCTTTGGTGGCTGTGACAAAAATTGTTTCTTTTGATAAAGGTAAAGACTGTACTTGAGAGGCGACATCCCTGACACCTTTCATTGATATTGCAGACACGACTATTTGGGCATCTTTGAGAACTGCTTCAAGAGTGGAGGGCCCCTGACGCGACCACACACGCACAGCATGACCATTTGTCGCTGCTAGATTTGCCAAAGATGCACCCCAAGCACCTGCACCAAGAATTGCAACGGATTTTAAATTTTGGATTTTGGATTTTGGATTAGTCATTACGCAAGAGTCAATGGTCAATAGTCAATGGTCAATGGTGAGTTGTTATTTATGTCTCCATCCCTCCATTGCCTCCCAACCCCCCATCAACTTACCAATCTAAAATCTAAAATCTAAAATCTAAAATTGGCTACGGGGATAGCGTTTCATTAATTCTCTCACTTGTTCGGCATGGTATGAGCTTCTGGTCAATGGTGAAGATACAACTTGTAAAAATCCCAGTTGTTCACCGAATGCCTGCCAAGCAGCAAATTGTTCTGGGTGAATAAATTCGTCTACTTTCAAGTGTTTTTGGCTGGGTTGCAGGTATTGTCCAATTGTGAGGATATCGCAATCTACTTTTCGTAAATCTTCCATGACTTGGCGGATTTCTTTTTCAGTTTCACCAAGTCCAACCATGATCCCGGATTTGGTATATACCCAAGGCGCAATTTGGCGCGATCGCTGCAATAATTCCAGTGTGCGATCGTAATTTCCTTGGGGACGCACCCGACGATATAGGCGGGGTACAGTTTCTGTATTGTGGTTTAGGACTTCTGGCGCAGCTTTTAGAATTATCTCTAATGCATTCCAGTTACCGCACAAATCAGGAATTAGCACCTCAATTGTAGTGTGGGGTGAGACGCTACGAACCGCTGCAATACACTTGACAAACTGGGATGCACCACCATCTGGCAAATCATCTCGGTTTACAGAAGTGATTACCACATGATTGAGTTTCATGCGGCGAACAGCTTCGGCTAGTCGTTCTGGTTCGGTGGGGTCTAAAGGTTGAGGTTTTTTCTCAAAGTCTATATCACAATAAGGACAAGCACGCGTGCAAGCTGGGCCCATAATCAAAAACGTGGCAGTTCCAGCTTGGAAGCACTCACCAATATTCGGACAGGATGCTTCCTCACAAACCGTATTCAGCGCTAAATCCCGCAAAACTTCTTTAACGTTACCAACACGCTGCCACTGAGGCGCTTTTACCCGCAACCAGTCTGGTTTAACAGTCACAATCCGCTTTTACCACTGAAGTTATACAAATCTTATCCTAGCAAGCAAAGCCCTTGTTGAAATCAGTTAGTCATCTTCAGTTAGTCATCTATATATAGATATAGTTGTTTGATTCACTATTATTTATGATATCCTAGTAAGATAATGCCATTTTTGTGGCGGGATGTAGCGCAGCTTGGTAGCGCACTTCGTTCGGGACGAAGGGGCCGCTGGTTCGAATCCAGTCATCCCGATTTGTTGTACTTTCGATGTACATTCGCACATTATCTGTCGTCGTTAACAGATTCTTGTCTTTATTAACGATTTAAATGTCGTCTTAACAAATTAATGTTGCCGATATTTTAGCTGGAGTTGACTCCAGCACATCTCTAATATACTCACAAATGTTGGAATATTCCCGAACGAAGTGCGCCTTTCAACCCTCTCAAAAAAATTTGAATGCTTCAAATATTCTTCTTAATCCACTTCTAACTGTAATGGTTGTTGAAGTGTGGTATTCGTTCACACCAATGGTTCAAAAACAATGTCTTTCAACCCACCACTAGCCGTAATGGTTGTTGAAATCAATGATTTTGGTAACTAAAATCAAAAAATTCTTCTTTCAACTTAATGAATCGAAGGCTCATTTCACCTTGTTGTATATAACAAGGTGAAATGAAAATCTTCCTTTCCCCACACCCAATCTTTTATCTTAAACCACCAGATTTTTAAGTATCTAGCTAAAACAAAATCTGAAAAAAATCAAAAGAATTGAGCTAATTTACCGTATTCATAATTGTATAGTCTAAAATTAAGCAGTTAGCTAACCGTATAAATACGCTGCTACAAAACTTATGCTATCAAAGTTTATATTTCTTAATGGGAAAGCAAAATGCTAAGTAGTGTATTTGAGGACATTAAGGCTATTAGCGAATCTGAAGATCCTGAATGGATAGCTGCAAAACTGCAACAAATGAAAGACCCTGATGTGCAAAGCATTGTTGTGGGGGATTCTAATTTAGAAAGTTTTGATAAAGGGATTTTAGAGTTTTTAAACTTAATCCAAGACCAACCCTGGATGTATGCAACACACAAGTTTGGTTACATCGCGCCTTATAACTCAGGTTCAATACAACCTCAACCCATCAAACATCCTAGTGCAATCCAACCCGACAATAGCCTTAAAAACAACCGCATCAATATTCGCTTAGACCGCCTCCACATTGAAAAGTATCCTGGTGGAGGAACACATAATGTCCTGATTACTTTTGCTGTAAGGAATCAGCTAGCTAATACCCAAGAACCAGTCAGCTTCAGTCAAACCTACCGGGTGCAAGAGAGACAATCTGCTGGTATTGCTGGCTACCCTGTTTTTATTGGTTTAAATGTTGGTTCACAGGGATTAGCCTTTGAATGCTCAACAGTAAATGTGAAAAATGAGGAAGACAAGACAATATTAGCAGCATTAGAATCTTCACCTTTTCAAAGTGGACTCAAACTTTTAACCACTACTCAACCAGCGATCGCACCGTTTACAGAAATTACTTTGGGAGTTGTAAAATTACTCGCCCAACGCCATGAAAATGTCGCTGTACAAAAATTTTACCTGGGACTAGATTTTGAAGATTCAGCAATGGGTTGTCGCCTAGCTGAAGGTAATTATATTGCTGTGCAAGTTGCTGATGAAACAGTCATTGACTGGAACAAATGGATTTACAAACCAGAGGTAGGAGCAATTGTCCATAAAGCAGACAATTCTCAACTACCTTACAACTACGTAATATTCCGTATTAGTCGGTACGAAGAATAACCAGATTATTTTGGATTAGCCACTTAATTGATAGGACAAGATGGAAATGACTGAGAAATTTACTCACGGTTATGCCTTATTAATTGGTGTTGGTGAGTCTGCTTATAATAAATTATCTTTACCTGTGACTGTCAAAGATACTCAGGCAATCTATGCTGCTTTGATTGACCCTGATCTATGTGCTTATCCTGATAACCAAGATCATATTCGGGTACTAAATAACAAAGATGCAACCAAGGCAGGTATTCTGGATGGATTAAATTGGTTAAAAGAAAAAGCACAATCTGACCCTGATGCTAAGATATTTATTTATTATTCAGGACATGGCTGGGTAGATAAAACCACAAAACAATATTATTTATTGCAGCATGACATTAAACCCACTAAAATCGCTAGTTCAGCACTATCAGCAGAAGATTTCACATCCGCATTACACCAAATTCAACCTGAACGTTTATTAGTTGTAATTGATAGTTGTCATGCAGCAGGAATGGCAACTTCTAAAGATGCAGATTTAGAACTTGAAGAAGAGTTTGATGATTTTATCCGAGTTGCACCATCCAAAGGTTTAATTGATGAGTTGAAACAAGGGAAAGGCAGAGTAGTTTTCACTTCCTCTGAAGGTGAGCAAAAATCTTGGATAAAGGATGAAACAATTAGTATTTACACTTATCATTTTCTTGAAGCTCTGCAAGGTGCGGGAAACAAACCAGGTGATAAAGAAGTAAGAGTTTCTAATATCATGAATCACCTTGGTAAAGCAGTACCTGAAACTGCGCGTCAGTTATATAGCGTGGAGCAAGTTCCTTACAACGATATCACTGGAGGAGATTTTGTAATTGCCAAGCTTCTCGGAGGTAAGGGTTTACCCGCTAAAGGATGGGAAGAAGTGAAGCCTGAAGCGACACAAAAAATTAATAAAATTGCCGATAACATCAGCCAGTACGCACAACAAATCTATAACATTAATGAAGCGAATGGTAGTCATTTTGGTAATGTAATTCACAAAAAATGACTTGTGTCGTGGGAAGAAGGATAAAAAATGCTTACACCAGATGAACTGAAGGTACTTATAGAAAAACTAGCAGCAGGTATTGCCACAGATGAAGAAATTGAAATCTTACGCAAAGCAGATGGCGATAGCGATCAAATAATACTTCAAATTGCCCAGAACATCACTAATGTTAACCATGCCCAAAATAGTCAGTTTGGCGATCGCATTTATTTAGAAAGCGAGGCATTACAATCCCTAAATCAGCATCAGACACCTAGCCAAGAAGTTCAAAGGCAGCATGTCCGGCAGTTTTTAGAGGAGATAGAAAATTCCCTCAAATTCATTACTTTATCTCACAAACAACAACCCATTTCTATCAAAGACCAATACATTCCTGTCCAAGTAACCTTGGAACGTCACTATCAAAATGAAGTGGAAAGCACTTATATATATACAGAATTAGACTATAATTTTAAATCTTTTTATAAACCCAAAAAGAAAAGCAAAGAAGCCCAGCAAGAACAAGTAGATTGGCAGGTTTTTAAAGAGCAGCATAAAACTATCATGGTGTTGGCAAATCCAGGGATGGGCAAGTCTACACTATTGTGGATGGAGACAATATCTAATGCTGAGCAAGCACGTCAGGAAATAGAAAATGGGCAGAACATAGAAGATATTGTATTTCCACTATATTTAAAGCTTGCAGATTTAGCCGATAGTCCTAAAAATGAAGAAGTTTTTGACAGTATTTCTCGAATTATACAGCGCGATTATCCCAATACAGCACCAATAAATTTAGTACTATTGCAGCAAAAGTTGAAACTGGAGCAATGTCTCTTGCTATTAGATGGACTTGATGAAGTTTTAGCAGAACAGCGTATTTATCTATCACAAAAACTGAATCGTTTTGCTAACAATTATCCTTGTCAGATTATTGGAACTTCCCGAATAGTAGGCTACCACAGTGGGACGTTTATAAATGGGGTAAAAGAAGTGGAAATTGTTCCGTTTGACCTGCAAAAGACGGGGCAGTATGTCAAAAAATGGTTTAACAATAGCAATACTGTATCAGAACTGATGCGGGAGTTGTACAAAAAACCTCAAATTCGCAGTTTAGCCCAAAATCCACTGTTGTTATCGTTGATTTGTAGTTTGTACCAAGAAAAAAGTGTCAACCTTCCTACACGACGTTGCCAGGTATATGAAATGGTAGTGGATTATATGCTGGGAAATTGGTGTAGTGATAACAGTAGGCAAATACCTGATAGTGGTTGGATAGCAGCTAAACAAGATTTATTAGGAGAAATTGCCTATAAATTTAGCTGTGAGAGGAAAGATATATTTACGATACAAGACCTCCGCAGCAAAATCGAAAAATATCTCAAAAATACCTCTATATCAACAGATTTTATAAATAAAAATACTTCCCAACTCATAGCAGAACTATCTCAACAAGATGGCATATTGCAAAATTTGAGCGGGGATAACAAAAAATATCTGTTTTTGCATCGAACATTTCAAGAATATTTCACAGCTTTGCACTTAAAGCATTTAATTGAAACAGACATTAACAGAGGTATTTCTCTAGTAAAAACAAACTTGTATAAATATGAATGGCATGAGACATTAAGCTTATTAGCAGGATTATTGGATGATCCAATTCCTCTATTTAAAACTATCTCTTTAGAAAAAGACGATATTTTTCATAGTCTTCTACTGCTATCAGGTGAATGTATTGCCGAATGCAAGGAACAATCCGATCCCTTCATGCAAAAAATTATTGAAGAAATTTATGAATTATGGCAATCTCGTCCATATATAGTTTTTATTACTGTAGTTGTCGAAAGAATTGCTTATACGAACAACATAATGCAAGAGAAATTATTAAATATAGCATTAAAGCACAGTTCTTCAGAGGTCAGATGTGAGGCAGTAAAAATCTTAGGAAAAACTGCTAATTCACGAAATGTAGAAGCTTTAATAGCAACCAGTAGTGATAGGGATATTTATGTCAGGCTTTGGAGTCTTGTAAGTTTAGGATGTATTGAAGAAGAAACAGCAATCGAAGCTTGCGTTATACAAGCACTAAATGAAAATAATCCTAATGTTATAAAAGCATTATTTGCAAGTTTTAAAATGAATCAAAATTCACAGTTAATAATAAAAATACTTATAAAATACCTCAAATATATAAACGATTTAAGTTTTCAAATATTCATATCAAAATTTCAAAGCTATGTTGTGCAATGTTGTATAGACTATAAACATAGAGAATATTATATAGATGATTTTCACAGAATTCATAACTTCAATATTATTAATTTATTACTAGAATGCTGTAGTTTTTTACATAGCATTTTCATTAAAGAAACTATAGTTTTATTCGGAGAACTTGGTGATGATGATGTAGATGTAGTTAATAGCTTAATGCAAGTATTAGAGCCATTAGAAGATAAATTTAATCAATGGTTATCAACAATATTAGAAATCACAAATGAATCACTAGATATTTTTCTAAATAATCAAAATTATTATGATGATGAAATAAAAAATATATTAACTTACAAAATAATTCAAGAATTAAGAAAAACTGATACTCAAGAAATAATTAACCAATCAATTAAAAAAATTGATTTCCGGTATTGTGAAACTAGGAAAAAAATTGTTATTGCTTTAGGACAGATTGGTAATGCAAAAGCAATAAATATATTGAAGAAAGCCATTAATGATTTAGATGGTGAAGTCAGAGTGGAAGCTGCTACAGCTTTAATAAAAATCAACAGTTTACAAGCGTTTGAAACATTAAAAAAAGCTGTCAATAATTCCAATAATTCATCTAGCATTAAAAGAGAAGTGATAATGGCTCTGGCTACGACGGATATACCCCAGGCAATTGAGTTACTTACTCAATTTATCGAAGACCAGGATAGGGACATCCGATGGCGTGCTGTCACTGCTCTTGGAGAAATTGGCAATTCTCAATCTGTGAAAATTTTAATTGGCTATCTCAACCATTCAGATAATGATGTCAGAAGAGAAGCTTTTGCAGCTTTAGCAGAAATCAGTACTCCAGAGGTGATTAAGTGTCTAATTCATGCTCTTAAACAACAAAAGCATGAAGATAAAAAGTGGGTTGCAGCAGCACTTGGAAAAATTAAATGCTCTGCTCAAGAATTGAAGCACTATAAGAATGTAGAAGTAGTTGAGAGCTTAATTGATAGTCTTAATGCTTCTGACAGTTATGTTAGACGATGGATTGCTGTTGCCTTGGGTAAAATTCGATGTTCTAAATCGATTACAGCTTTAATCCAAGCTCTAAGCCATCCAGATGCAGCAGTTCAACAAGAAGCTATAGCGGCACTCAAACATATTGGTACTTCAAAGGTTCTAAAAAGTCTTGTGCAGTCTTTTACAATAGACCTTGACGATCCTGATATTTACACCTTGGCAAGAATACTAGCAGTTAGAGTTAGTATGACTCAAGATAATGATAAATTAATTCCACTTTCCACACGAAAATATAAATAAATTTATTGACTTATCATATCATACTAATAAGTTTTTAAAATTGTATTTATCCTTAGCAAATCAACATCTATACTTCTCTTTTATAATACGTATCTGGTCTCGAAATTTAGCTCCTTTTTGGGGGTCAACCATGTAAACAAAATTTGCAAAACCTTGAATTGAAGACATAACATCTGTTGAGTTACCCCAGAACTTACCTTCTAAACCATCTTTCTCAATTTGATAAAGAGTTGCACGAAAACGTTTCAACTTCTCTCTTGAAATACTAGGTTTGCTGTTGACTACAATCCCTGTAACCTCTAATCTATTAGATTTACGCATAATTCGGGTTTTATCTCGATTAATTTCAAACCCTTCATGCTTCACAATTCCCTCTGTATGCCTTAAAACTTTTCTTATATTGCATACACTCTCATTAGACGCAGAAAAGGTTAAGTCATCGGCATAGCGCGTATAACGAAATCCAAAACGTTCAGCCATCTGAGTCAATCTTCGATCAAAACGGCGACATATTAGATTCGTAATCATAGGGCTAGTTGGCGCACCCTGTGGTAGATAACTACGATGGTTTACAAATGTGACAGTACAAAGTAATGCAAAGATGGTTGATGCTGACTCTGAATATCCAAAAGACTTAAAAAGACCTTTTACACGTCTATAAGAGATAGAATGAAAAAAGTCTTTAATATCTACATTAATAATTACATCTGCCCCTACATGAGGCTCTGCATTCGTTACAATTGAGCGGCGTTTACCAAGTTTTGGATACTGAATTAGTTCAGGCACAGCAATTGCATAGATTATCAATTTCAAGATCCACCTAAATTTATAGAAGATACTGATATATTTTGCCTTTAAAACTTGTGTTATGAAGAATTTTATATTTATTGTATGTTTTTCTTTTATGATTTCGCTGTTACGAAAACCGTGAGCAGCATCATGAAGAGAAGGCTCAAGCTTTTTTAAAACGTTTTTTAGAATCCAATACTGTACATTCTTTAAATTCTGAGTGGGAGCAGAAATTATTCTTTCTCCACCTGTCTTTTTCGGAATAGAAAAACAAATATAATGGTGCTTTGTGGCTGCATCTTGCTTGGGTGAAAAAACTAATAATCGTAAATCTTCTAAATTAACATTGATTAACTTTGATATTTCTCTGAAAGAGTTACATTGAGGTAAACAGTATTTCTCTAATAATTTCTCCTTTCCTTGTTTATTTCTTGTATTTTTACCTTGTAATTGTTTTTGCCGATACCAATAATCATTCTCTAAAGCGTTTGCTTCCCGCCACCACCTATTTAATTGTTGCTCTATGTCTTCATCAATTTCATAGCTGTGGTCAGAAGATTCATCCGGATTAACTGACATTTGTTTACCTTTTTTCAATTTCATTTACTACTTTTGTTCAAATAAAGTAATAGACGAATTAAGTTTTAATCAAAATTAAAAGAGGGTTGAGCATCACATTTATGAAGTTACACCTTCGTGAAGATCGAGTTCACCGATAAAAGATCGAGATTTAACTTTATACATGGATGGCGATCCACCACCCAGATTGCAAGGTGATTTTACCTACAATGTGATGCACATTACCCTCATCTGTAGTATGACAAGCAGAAACGAAAGCATCTGTGAAACTATTTCCTATTCGCCTTACTCAAATTTTGTTTGCATTGGATCATCCGTTGGTGGATGCCGACCAATTTCTTTATCAGCCTCACGAATATTGATCACCCGTTCCCGGTTCAAAGTTAATGCGGTGATTGTTGCTCGTCCTATAGCTGTCAAACCCACAATTAATAGTCCATTGGTAGACCAAATAAAATGCTCACTCCAGTTACACTGTCGTGGATTAAATAATGAAACTTCTTCTCCAGATAGAGGGTCAGTTGCAGTCAACCGATTTGTCTTTCTGCGATTGCAGTGAAAGCAAGCCAACGCCAGATTTTCCAAATTATCTGTTCCACCCAATGACAAGGGCATAACATGGTCTACCGTGAACTGTACATACTGCCATTGTTCAGAGGCATGGCAATACTCACATAGGTACTTGGCTCGTTGACGTACCTGCTTTTGGATAGCTTCAGGGACTTTACTACGAGAGGACACAATTTACGATGCTGGCTGAGTTGACGCAATAGATAAATTACGAATTGTACGATTAACAAAGCTTAAATAATCATCAATTTCTTCGTAGCAATCAAGTTCTTGTTCTTCTTCCGTACTGAGTGAAGTTTCTTGCTGTTTTGTCAATAGTTCTTCAACGCGACTTTGGACAGTGCTGGATGCTCGAAAAACTGGAATACCTTCCTCTAAATCAATCCGCACTGCGCCATCAATGGGTAGCTTTGTTGGCAGACAGGATAGTTTCGGTGGATGAGAGATGCTCATGGCAGTGCCAGAAAGTTAATCGATGAGTAGTTTGATTTTAGCCCAAAGGTGCGTAGGCAAAGCCCCTCGTAGACATTGCTTTCTGATTTCAGCTTTTTAACCAAATTGTATAAGTTTAAACATTTTTAGTGTCACAAATTACCTTAGCATCTAAGTAAAGTGATAATGTAACACTAAAACCAGTACAACAACTGGGAGGTAGTTTTGAACATAGCTAGTAAGGTAGATGCTATTCTCAACGCTTGGTTAGACTACATTAATTTAGATGAATACAGTAAAGCCAGGGTTGAAACCAACAGCGATAAAGTCAAACAGCGTGGTGTAAAGCTAGTACGTGACCATTTATTAATTGAGCAAGCCACGTTTTCAGAATTACAGCAAAAAGTTAAGCAAAGGCAAAATACTCTACAAGAGGCAGTATGGGTTTTATCCTTTCCCCAAGTTTTAGATGTAGAAAAGGGAAAATCTTATCTTTGTCCTCTGTTTAGCTTAGACGTTACATCTATCCTCAAGGGGGAGTATCAAGCACAAGGGTGGAACTTAGATAGCTTAATACTGATAGAAGCTGGAGACAATTTAAGCACGTTTCTGGGATTGGATGATGAACAGTGTGAAAAATTGATTACTCAAGATGGGCTACGAATTTTTCTAGAAACTACTTTTAAGCTAACATTTGATAGCTATCAGAATTGGATGGAACAGGTTGTTATTCCCCGTCGCTCTCGTGAACAAATTCAACGTCAGCCTTATTTATTTGAGTTTACAGGAGCGGCATATAATTATAATCTCCGGCAAGACTTAAAAGAGATTAAATCAGGCTCGAAAAATTGCTCAAAAGGACATCCTGGGTTTGAATATTTGTTTGGTGAACCTAAGCCTGCAAAAGAAGAAGTTATCTACATGGGAGCTTTCCCAACTCACGCACCGACTAATTCACAATCAAAAGCACTCAAACACGCTCAAAGTGAACCGATAACATCTGTACAAGGCCCACCTGGTTCGGGTAAAACTACTCTGATTCTTCATGTTATTGCTCAACAGGTAGTTAAACGCGCACTCGATTTAATTGAAATTGGTCAGGATATCAATAATCTAACAGTAGTCAGCAGTGCTAATAATCAAGCAGTTGATAATGTTATTGAGGAGCTGGATAAAGTTTCACAAGATAAACTATTTTATCTCAAAGGCGGAAAGAAAGATAATCTTGAATCAGATAATGGAGCTATTGCAAAATTACGACAAGCTATTAATTTTTTACAAAAAAATAGCTTTGATGAACAAATAAATAATTCATTAAAACAACAAATCAAACAAATTAAAGATGAATTATTAGCAGAAGAGTCTAGATATTTAAAATTACGACAGCAACGGGACTTAGATACACAAAGATATGAATATCTTTCGGTTCAGATTCAAACACTGCAACAGAATTTAGATGAAATTATATCTGCTTTAATTCCTTTTCAGCAACGAGCTAGAGATTTATCACAGTACAATCAACTACCAATAGAAGCGTACAGCATAATAGAACAGCATTTTAAAAAAGCTAAATCACTGCTACCTGAAGGTAGATTAAATTGGTGGGTTCGCTTTTGGCGTTGGCTGACTGGAAAAACGGAAGAACGTATTTTGCGTGAGCTAAATTCAGCTTGTCAATCAGCCATAGCACAAACATCTATAACTATTTTCCCTATAGAACCACCTACTAATCGCGCTGATTTAATTCGACAAGCAGGCTTAGTTAGAGAAAGAATAGATCAGGCAGGTGAGTTAAAAAATGTACAAAAAAGATTAGAGGTAAAATATAAGGAGAGAGATAAGATAACTCAGCAGAAGCGTAATGCTTTAGAGGAATTCCAGTTATTAGAGATTAGCTTGGCTAATCCACTAGAAAATTTTTATACTTCCTTTAACCAAAAATTCCATGATCAGCACAAAGAACTATTTAAGCTATCGCGTACATTTCTTATTCAACAAGCACTCTACAATAAACAAAATATCAAACTAACTCTAGAACTTTATTATAGTCTTCTTTCTGGAGATTGGAAGTCGAAATCTAAGATTGCGGAAAACTTAGATGAACATATTAAATATCTTAGCTTAATTTTTCCGGTAATCACTTGCACATTGCATTCAATCCGTAAAATGATTCCCTGGATTCAGGAATGTGTTGACCGCACAATCATAGACGAAGCGGGAATGATTGACCAACATAAGGCTTTTCCGTTATTAGTGCGATCGCGCAAAGCTATTATTGTTGGTGATCCTCTACAAATTGAACCTATTATTACTTTGAGTAAGCAAAGACGCGAAGATTATCGCCAAACAGCGTTTATTAATAGAGGATTAACTGACATTGATTACCATCGTTACAGTCCAGAAGAGGAGTATAGTGCTACGGCTTATCATCGTGCTGCTGGTGCAAGTGGAGAAGGAGAAGATAAGGGTAAGGGAATTCTTTTGAAAGAACATTACCGTTGTCAGCCTAGTATTATTCAATACTGCGATGCTATTGCTGACTATGATTTAGAAATCAAAACAGAACCAGTCAATTCTTTAGTAGAGTCGCACTTAATTGCTTATGATGTTGATGGTAATATCCACAACAATGTTAATGAAGAAGAAGTTACTGCTGTATGTGAGATAATTGAGCATTTAGTTAAACAAGGTTACTCAGTAAAAGATATAGGCGTTATTTCCCCTTTTAAAGTTCATGCTGCTGCGTTGAGAGAAAAATTAACAAAAAAATTCTCTCAATTAGACTTAAAATCTGTTGGCACAGTTCACACTTTTCAAGGCTCTGAGAAAAAAGTAATTATCCTATCTACAAAAGTATGTCAACCCCAAGATAATGTTTACTGGATTAACAAACGACCAAATCTTTTAAATGTTGCTGTATCAAGAGCTAAAGAATTATTTATTTTAGTTGGTAATCTTTACAGACTAGAAAAAGGAAACCTGACTCGGCAACTTGTTGAACATATTCGAGAGTATGGAGTTATATTAGAGTATAAATCAGCGGCAGAAATTCCTAAAGCAGAACTTGGTACTATTCCAGTTTATGATTGCGATCATTTAAGGATTTTTAGAGAAGCTATCGACCAAGCAGAGGAAGAATTGATAATTGTTACGCCTTGGATTCGAGGAAGTGAATCAAAACTGTTTGGCCAAGAGGTTGTTACAGTTTTAGAAAGAGGAGTTAAAGTAACAGTAATTTACGGAAATAAAGGTAACGAGAAAAATGATTATAATGATGCTAAAACTGAGAACTATTTAAGAGATTTATTATCACAATATTCAGGTTCACAATTCATTCGCCTGGGTGAAGGAGTAAATCTAGAAAGTAGAGGAACAAATGAAAGAATTTTAGTTTGTGATACGAAGCTAGCTGTTATAGGTAGTTGGAATTGGCTTTCTCATCCTTATAGGAAGCCATGTAGTAGAGCATCATTAAATATTAAGCCTCAGATTCGCCGAGAGACAAGTATAAAGTTTTCTGACTCATCATCTATTGAAAATATCAAAGCGAGAATTCATCAATTAATTACACCATAATTACGAGAGTTTTGCTCAAGAACAAACAACCCGAAATCCAATTTGCTTGTCTATAGTGGTTGCAGCTTCAGAAAAGCGAAATGTAGAACGACATAAATTTACAGGATGACCCCAAGAACCACCACGCAAAATTCTATATTCTTCATTTCCATCATCTACCCATGCACTGCCATCTAATGGTGCGCCTTGATAGTTATCGTGTTCATAATCAGCACACCACTCCCAAACTAACCCATGCATATCGTATAATCCAAAAGTATTAGCTGGAAAACTGCCAACTTGTGTTGTACATTGGCGATTAATGCTATTTATATTGTCGTTGTCACTGCAATAATTGGCTAATTTATCTGTAATTATTTGACCAAAATGGAATGGCGTTGAAGTTCTAGCACGACAAGCATATTCCCACTCAGCTTCACTGGGTAAGCGATATTGCCTTCCTGTTTTCTGCGACAGTCGCTCACAAAACTCTAGTGCATCATACCAAGAAACTCGTTCTACAGGTAAATTATCGCCGTTAAAACAGGATGGGTCAGGTTTGAGGTAGTGGTTAATTTTTGGGAGGTTTGCAATAGCTCTCCACTGTCTTTGGGTAATAGGATATCTACCTATAAAGAATGATTTTATATTAACTAAATGTTGAGGACGTTCATCTTCTTGTGATGCTTCTTCCTCTCGTGATGCACCCATTGGAAAATTACCACCTGGAATGGAAACCATTTCCAGTACAACACTATTTCCTAAATCTTCTACAAAATACTCAGCTTGTGTACGGTAACGCTTTGTTTCTTTTCCTTTATGATCTACAGTTACCACTTCAAACTCGAAAATATTAAGCTCTGACGGTAGTGGGCTAACTTGCTTATGTGAATGAGTGTTGACTAAAAACTTTTCAGTTGGGGTTTGAGGAGAAAAATTAGACGAAATTGAAACTTGGCTTTCCTGGAGGATTTGTTGTAACTGGCGGAGAACTGTCTTTGTTTCTTCGTCGAGACCTTGGTAGGTGATGCAATCGCCAATATGAATATCACGTCCTTCAGCAATGTTAACAATATTATTTGCTAACTGCACCTGATTTTGACCGTTAACTCTCCTCAGACATTGCCGTAGTAATTTGATATCATTTTCATTTCGACTACCGTCTAGGATACGGTCAAGTATTTTGATTAACTCATCAGATGTAGGAAAATGTGGCATAGTGGCAAACTAATTGTTAGCAGCACTTTCCCCTTGACAGTACTGGCATCATACCAAACAGTTCAAATTTCGGCAACCTCACGGGTTAACAGACGTAATTGGTGGCGATCGCATTTCATTTTGTCTTTAAACTGCCACTCAATGGGGTGATAAGGTACTTCTGCATAGCAAGCACCACATAACCTAATTGGTCTGGATTTCATGGTCATACCCTTTGGTGATCGATTGCTATTGAGCTACTTAATCTCTTTTTTCCTGGCGTTCTTTGAGTTTTAGCAGTATTTCTGCGTGCATTTCGCGGGTAATGGGGTAAAAATAGGTGAGAACCATGCCACAAACTAAAGCAATGGTGGGTAGCGGCCCAATGGAAACACGAATTACATCTAATACAGCATTTGGTTGAATGGGCATTGGGATATCTGGTGTCGGCTTAATATATCCAGCTGCACCTAATCTTTGTAACACGATATTAACTGCAATTCCTAAACAGATTTTTTGCAGAAATACCATGAAACTGTAGAAAATACCCTCGCGTCGCTGTCCTGTTTTGAGTTCATCTAGTTCAATAACATCGGGTAGCATTGACCAGGGAACAAGATAAGCTGTAGAAACACCAAAACCTGCCATCAGTGCAAAAATGTACATTAATGTGATTTGACCAGGCTGCAAGAAAAACAGTCCAGCTTGGGCTATGATCCACAAAGCCATTCCCATGTAGTACACGGTTTGTTTGCCAACACGTTTACTAATGGCACTCCAAACAAACAACATGGACATAGCAGTTCCCTGCACTGTCAATAGCACTAAGTTAAAGTGCCATTGCGGCAATCGCATCCAACTAATGACAAAGTAGGGAATAATTGCAGCGGTTAATTGCACACTCAACCAAGAACACAGATAAATCCCCACCACAAACAAGAAAGCACGATTACTAAAAGCAATTTTCAGTTGTTGCCATAACGGAAGAGAAACTGTTTGTTCTGTTTCTGGGTGTAAACGTGCTACTGCTTGGGCGCGTTTTTTAGTTCCCCAAACACACCAGTACAATGGCAAAACAGAGATAATTCCACAGATAGCACCCAAGACTACATATTGTAGCTTGCCGTTATTGGGAATTAATAAGGAGATAACTAAAGCCAGAAGTATGGCGAAAATACTACCGCCAATAGAAAAGGAAAAGCGAAAACTGTTGAGGCTCGTCCGTTCGTCGTAATCTTGGGTTAGTTCCGCTGTGAGTGCAGTATATGGTAAATTAACAACTGTGTAAAAAGCGTTAAATAAGATTGAAATAGCAGTGTAATACCAAAATAACCCCCAATTATTCACACTTTCATTATCACTGAAGTGAGGGACAATCCACTGCAAAAAAAAGAAAATCCCAAAGGGAACAGCGCCCCAAATTATCCAAGGATAGCGCCTTCCCTGGCTGCTTTGAGTGCGATCGCTCAATACCCCCACCATGGGATCGTTGACCGCATCCCACACTTTACCTACTAACTGGGTGCGTCCTGCTAAGTTAGGATTCAAACCAGCTACATCCGTCAAAAACGGTGATAAATAAGAAATGCCCACCATCGCAGTTATGGCTGTTCCCAAATCTCCAGCACCGAAAGCAATTTTAGTACTCAAGTCTAGTTTTTCGCTTTCAGGGTGATTCTGGGCATTGCCATCAGTAACATCGTTCATAATATCTTGCGCTCATACTAAAATAGAAAGTTTGCGGTTGCCTTAGTATTACCTAGAAATCAATTTTTTTATGCCAGACCTTTACGTTTCTTGGTCAGATTATCACCAGAAAATTGAACAACTGGCTGCCCAGATTTATGAATCTGGTTGGCAATTCAATCAGATTATCTGTCTCGCCAGAGGGGGACTGCGGGTAGGAGACATTCTCTCACGGATATACGAGCAGCCGTTGGCAATTTTAGCAACATCTTCTTACAGTGGCCCTGGGAAACAAGAAAGAGGCAGTTTAACATTTTCTCGCCACTTAACTATGACTACCGAAAAGTTAGGTTCGCGGATTCTTTTGGTAGATGACTTGGTAGACTCTGGGGTGACACTCCAGCAGACTATTCCTTGGTTAAAGCAAAATAGCGATCGCCCAATTGAAGAAATTCGCACCGCTGTAATTTGGTATAAAGCTTGTTCGGTCATCGCACCCAATTACTATGTCGATTACTTACCTGATAACCCCTGGATTCATCAACCCTTTGAACATTATGAGCATATGAATCCAGCACAACTCGCGGCGAAGGTGAGTCAGCCGTGTTGAGGGGATGAGGGGATAGGGAGATGAGGGAGATGAGGGAGATGAGGAGGCAGTGCGGTCTTGGGGTCTCCCCCAACGGGAGAGGCAGTGACGCTCGGAAAGCGTAGCGTCTCCCCTTGGGAGAAGACTCGCGCTTCGCTACGCTAACGCAATCGGCGGAAGCCGCCAAGACTGCGACTGCCTCACCAAGTGGAGCAACTGCCGTGGAGATGAGGGAGTAATTAGCAATTTTTTTAGGGTGGGTACTGCTATTTGTTAGCTCAAACCTTGATTTTTGAGGTTGATCAAACTCATACCATTTCATGAAATATCTAATACAACGTGAGTTCGACAAGTGCTGTTTTAACCTCTCCCCCGGCCCCTCTCCTACAAGGAGAGGGGAGTAAAAGCCTTATTTTTTCGTTCCTCCTCCCTCGCCTTACCCAGACGCAACGCGATCGCTTGCTTCTTGGAAGGAGTACGCCTAAATGGAGAGGGAGGCCGGGAGGGAGAGGTCATCGAACTCACGTTAATACAGATATAGGGGTAGGGGCGTACAGATGTACGCCCCTACATCATTTGTGGCAAAAATTCTGGAAAATGGTATCAGGTTAAATTTCCCCAAAAAAGATATCTTTCTTAAACGGACAGGGAGTAACTGTAAGACTATTTCGGTAGCAGGTTGCTGTGAACTGTCAAGAATCACCGACCTTGAAGGTCGGTGAGTATGTCAACATTAACCAATAGGAAGGTTACCCGGATTCACTGCATGAATAAATTCACTACCCGATCGCGGTCTTCCTCTTTTATAACGAGCTTCTTCTGGTTTACCCCATCCTAGCTGCAAAATTATTTCTAAAAAGCTAGAATTTTCCCACTTCCATAAACTTGCCCATTCGGTAATTTGAGTAATTCTTTCTACATCCGACTGGGTAATTTTTTGATATTGTTTGCTATTATTAAAACTCAAGTATAAGTCCATATCCGCAGTCACTTCATACCAAAATTTTAAAATAGAATTTTTTGCAGCTTTTAATATTTCCAAATCATTGGTAAGTGCAATTAATTCGGCATCTACTTCTGGATAATGTAAGCTTTCACCTTTAACATTCATCTCACGCCAGACAATCCCTGAAACTTCATTTTCTCTCTGGTAGTCGTGAATAGCAGCTTTAAAATCCTGATATGCCGTGAACTTTTGTAGTCCATCAGTTTTGATAAACTGGTCAATTACAGGATTGCCAGACACTTTAACTTCTAATTTTAACCGCTCTCCTTTGAGGCAAGCTTGGCGTTCGGCTGCCAAAATTTGGATTAGTTCTTCAGTAGTGTAAACCTTTGACATCAGAAGTTGTTAGTAGTCAGTTGTGAGCCAGCGCGGTCTTGGGGGTTCCCCCCATGAGCGACTGGCGAACCCGTAAGGGTCATTTGTTAGTTGTCAACAAAACCTTGGACTATGGATTAATTTCTTCACTGCTTAAGCTAGTGATTTTAATATTATCTCTTGGTATCATCGGGAATACAGTATCAGAACCAACTAAAAATTAGGGTAGACCAATTGTGTCTACCCTAAAAGTTATTTAGCTAACTCACTACTGAACTCATTGAAGGAACGCCGCTTTAACTCCACTGATTCAGAACGGGGTAATAAATCAAACACTTCCCGAAATCTATCGTCTATTTCTTCAAAGGGTACTTGTCCCTTCTTATTCAAAACTACCTCACCTGACTGATCAAACACTACGACTTGAGGAACAGCCCCAGAGTAGTAATATCCTGGTTGTGTGCGATCATAAGTCTTGTCAGGCTGGATGGCATCCACATCAATAGGTATAATTTCTGCTGCCCTTCCATAAAATTCCTGCACTCGTGAAATAGTAATCGCATATTTCTTGCAGTCACTACTGTCATCAACATAAAACGCCAACATAGCAGGTTTATGTTTCGCTAAAGTCTGTGCTAACGTTTCTTTGGAAGGAACCAGCGAACCATTGCCAGCATAAACTACAAAAACGTTGCCATCAAAACTATCATCTTTGATACCTGCTAAGGCAGGCTGCATACTAATGAGAAACAGACAAGTTAGTATTAACAGGCATTTCGATACCAACCGTCGCCAGTTAGCAAGCTGTTTATGTAAAAAAAGAAACTTTATACTACTCATCAAAAGGAACCTTGCAAGCTACTAGTTGTCGAAGTTGGTGCTGAATTATAATTACACCCGCGCACTATTTTTTAAGATACAGCCTATGGTGGGCAATGGGCATGGGGCATTGGGCATGGGGCATTGGGAATTGGGCATGTGGGGTCATTGGGCATTAGTTATTTCTTCCTCATCCCCCTCATCCCCCTCATCTTCCTCATCCCCCCATTGCCCCCCAACCCCAGAGGGGGCCCCGAAGCCCCCCATCTCCCCATCCCCCCATCTCCCCATCCCCCTCATCCCCCCATCATCACTAGGGCTGGCATTTTGAGCCAGGATTCGCTAAACTCACGCTTATTAAAATTGCAACTTCAGGCTATCAATATAGCAACCGCCAGAAGATTAGGATACGAATGTGGGTAAGCAAATAAAATTTATAGATAGGCTGCGACTCGGTTTCGCGGTGTTGGTAGCAAAAAGCGTTACGTTTATAGTGCGATCGCTGCGTCTGGGTGCTGCTAGTGTATTACCAGGCTCTATTGCCCGTCGCATTGAACCCCGACTGTTACAATTATTGAGTCAGCAAGTGAAAAATGGGGTAATTTTAATTGCTGGTACTAACGGCAAAACCACTACATCGCTGCTCATCAAAACGATTCTAGAACGCAATGGCTACCGCATCGCCCATAATTCTACAGGCGCAAATCTCGAAAATGGTTTGATGACAGCGCTGTTAGAAAGTACGAATTTGGTAGGGACACTCGATGTTGATTACGCAATTTTGGAAGTTGATGAAAATATTGTACCGAAGGTATTAACACCACTCCAGCCGCGAATCATCCTGTGTTTAAATTTATTCCGTGACCAACTCGATAGATATGGGGAAGTAGACACAATTAGTAAACGTTGGACAAAGGTAATTTCTACTCTGCCGCCAGAAACAGTTGTCATTCCCAATGCTGACGATCCGACTTTATCTTATCTCGGTCAACAGTTACCCCAACGAGTTTTATTCTTTGGCTTGAATGAACCAGAACAATATTTAGAAGCAATTCCTCACGCAGTTGATTCTATTTATTGTCCAAAATGTGGGCATTCTTTAGATTACAAAGGTGTTTATTTATCTCATTTAGGAGATTTTACTTGTCCTAGTTGTGGTTTTAGTAAAAGTCAACCATCTCTTGAAAGTAGAGAATGGCAACAAATTCTGGTTGGTTTATACAACAAATATAATACTTTAGCTGCTGTCACAGCCACAAAAGAATTAGGAGTTGATGAAGCAATAATTAGAGATACTATTAACAACTTCCAAGCAGCTTTTGGTCGGGCGGAAGAATTAGAAATTAACGGTAAACGAGTGCGGATTTTATTATCAAAAAATCCTGTAGGAACGAATGAAACAATTAGAGTCGTAACTAAAAGTACTGACACAACTACATTATTAGTATTGAACGATCGCACACCCGATGGCACAGATGTATCCTGGATTTGGGATGTAGATACGGAGAAATTAGTCGAACGCGGAGGGACTTTAGTAGTTAGTGGCGATCGCGTTTATGATATGGCGCTACGTCTGCGCTATAGTGAGAAATCTGGCGAGAGTAGATTAAATTTGATTGTCGAAGAAGATTTACGACAAGCGATCGCTACTGCCTTAGAACATACACCAGATCACGAAACCTTGCACATTCTGCCCACCTATTCAGCCATGCTAGAAGTGCGAGAAGTTCTCACTGGACGGAAAATTCTTTAATTTAGGGAGTGGGGAGTAGGGAGTAGGGAGTAGGGGAGATGAGGGGGATGAGGGAGATGAGGGGGATGAGGAAGATGGAAAGAAGTAACTAAATTCCCAATTCCCCATTCTCAATTCCCCATTCTCAATTCCCCATTCCCAATTCCCCAGTCCCCAGTCCCCAGTCCCCAGTCCCCAGTCCCCAGTACCCAAAATTATGAAAAACTTAGAATTAACAATCGGTTGGTTGTACCCGACGCTGATGAGTACCTATGGCGATCGCGGTAATGTTATTACTATTGAACGTCGCGCTCAGTGGCGGGGATACAATATTAAGGTGTTGCCTTTGGATCAAAATGCCACCGCCGCTGATATTAAAAGTGTGGATGTGATTGTCGGTGGTGGCGCACAAGACCGTCAGCAAGAAATTGTCATGCGCGATTTGCAGGGTGCAAAGGCTGATGCCATGCGTGAGAAAATTGAAAATGGTACACCAGGGGTATTCACCTGTGGTTCTCCTCAACTACTAGGACATTATTATGAACCTGGCTTAGGACAAAGGATTGAAGGTTTGGGAATACTCGATTTAGTTTCTGTGCATCCTGGTGAAAATACTAAGCGCTGTATCGGTAACTTGGTAATTGAAGTTACAGCTTCACGTCTGGCGCGAGATTTAGAAGAGATGACAGGAAGCAAACCTTATTTAGTCGGCTTTGAAAATCATGGCGGACGTACCAAGCTAGGGAAAGTCGAAGCATTGGGGCGCGTGGTGTATGGCTTGGGCAATAATGGTGAGGATGGGACAGAAGGAGCATTTTATCAGAATGCGATCGCTACTTATTCCCACGGCCCATTGTTGCCGAAAAATCCCTTTGTGGCAGACTGGCTAATTCAAACAGCACTGCGGTTGAAATATCAGCAGGCGATCGCCTTGCAACCTTTAGATGATACCCTGGCACTACAAGCGCGGGAAGCCATGTTTAAACGGTTGAAAGTTACTTTACCAACTCCTACAGCGGCTAAAGTTTAATTTTAAGTTTGCTGTTTAAGTCTCTCCCCGCGTCGGGGAGAGGTTTGGAGAGGGGTCAAATTTGACGCAAAGCAAAGGGGCGAAGCATGACTCAAGCCTTACGCAAAGTAGTAACATTTGATGAATTTATTGCACAATTAGTTTAAAAGTATAAAATTACACTTTATATTTTAAGTGTGAAAGGCGATCGCCTCCTGCAAGAGCCTGCAATCGCCTTTTTCAAAACCCCTAATAGGGAAAGGCGATCGCCCTTTGCCAAGAGTCCGCGTAGGCGTAGCCCGTCGTAGACATCGCCTTTCAAAAAACCCCCACATTAGCAGTCAAATATCATTATAAAACAAGTATAAAAGTTCACTCAAGCACAGTTTTAATACCAATTCGCAATTCGCCCATGAGCGCAATTTGTAATTCGCAATTCACAATGCAGTAAGGGCTACACGACTGAGTGTAAGGGCTACACGACTGAGTGTAAGGGCTACACGACTGAGTGTAAGGGCTGCGCGACTGAGTGTAAGGGCTACACGACTGAGTGTAAGGGCTACACGACTGAGTGTAAGGGCTGCGCGACTGAGTGTAAGGGCTGCACAAGTTAGTGTAAGAGTTGCACGACTGAGTGTAAGGGCTGCGCGACTGAGTGTAAGGGCTGCACAAGTTAGTGTAAGGGCTGCACGACTTGTAGTCTTGTAGGGTGCGTTATCGCGCCAGCGTAACGCACCGCAAATCTCTGGCGGTGCGTTAGGACTACCGTCCATAACGCACCCTACCAGACTCAAATCTTTTGTGGTAGTGGTTGTTTTGACTTGTGTGTACACCGTAGCCTACCAAACTTTCTCTACGAAAGAAAAGGGGAGTAAGCGCTTGTGTTTGTAGGTGAATCGCTAAAATCTTTCTTATAATTCAGTAAAACTGATAAGCGCTTATGTATTGTTACTTAGGATAGTGGGTTGTGCCGAGATTGCCCAGCTAATCAGAGGCATTACATATAACTTTCGTTGACAGGTGAACCTCAACATGGCAAACACGCCTCAACATTTCCTTGAAAAAATCCGAGAAGCGAAAGAGAAAAAGCTGAAAGAATTAGATTTAAGCAATCATTGGCGTACTGACAACCAAAAACTAACAGAGATTCCTGCTGAAGTGTTTGAACTGGAATGGTTGGAGTTTTTGAATTTAGGGGGCAACCAAATCACCACACTGCCAGAAGCCATCACCCGCCTGCAAAAACTCACTACCCTCTATTTAAATCACAACCAAATAAGGACACTCCCAGAAGCCATCACCTACCCGCAAAAACTCATCATCCTAAATTTAAGCGACAACCAAATAAGGACACTCCCAGAAGCCATTACCGACCTGCAACAACTCAACATCTTGAATTTAAGGGGCAACCAAATCACGACATTACCAGAAGCGATCGCCCGCCTACAACAACTCACCTGTCTGTATTTAAGCAACAACCAATTAACGACACTACCAGAAGCGATCGCTGATCTGCAACAACTCACCACCCTGTATTTAAACGGCAACCCTATTGAAAAGCCACCACTAGAAGTAGTTGAAAACGGTATTTGGGCAATTACAAATTATTTCCGGCAACTGCAAGCAGAAGGGACAGATTATCTGTATGAAGCAAAGCTGCTAATTGTTGGCGAACCAGGCGCAGGTAAAACAACACTGGCGAAAAAGATTGAAAACCCAAATTATCAACTGCAAGAGGAAGACTCAACAAAAGGAATTGAAGTAACAAAGTGGCGTTTCTCAGAAAATGAACGAGAATATCGAGTCAACATCTGGGACTTTGGCGGGCAAGAAATTTACCATACCACTCACCAGTTTTTCCTCACCAAGCGTTCCCTCTATATATTAGTAGCGGACACCCGCAATGAAGACACAGATTTTTATTACTGGCTGAATGTCGTAGAACTTTTGAGTGATAACAGTCCACTGCTGATTATTAAAAATGAAAAACAAGACCGCCACCGAGAAATTAATGAACGCCAACTCCGGGGAGAGTTTACCAATCTCAAGGAAACTCTGGCAAGCAACCTCAAGACAAACCGGGGTTTAGAAGATATCCTGCGAAACATCAAACATTACATTACATCTTTGCCTCACATTGGTACTCCACTCCCGAAAACCTGGGTGAAAGTTCGAGAAGCTTTAGAAAAAAACCCACACAATTACATCAGCTTAGATGAATACTTGCATATCTGCCAGCAAAATGGCTTTACCCAACTAAAAGATAAATTGCAGTTGAGTGGCTACCTGCACGATTTAGGCGTATGCTTGCACTTCCAAGAAGACCCACTCTTGAAAAAGACAGTTATTCTCAAACCCAAGTGGGGAACTGATGCAGTTTACAAAGTGCTAGATAATGAAACAGTGATTCGCAACTTGGGCAAATTCACAAAATTTGACTTAGCAAATATCTGGTGTGAAGACGAATACGCCATGATACAGGATGAACTTTTGCGGTTAATGATTAACTTCAAACTCTGCTACGAAATTCCCACAAGGCAAGGCACTTACATTGCCCCACAATTACTAACTGAAAATCAACCACCATATAACTGGGATGAAACTAATAATTTGATTCTGCGTTACACTTACGAGTTCATGCCCAAGGGAATCATCACTCAGTTTATCGTTGTCATGCATAAACTGATTCATGAACAGCGATGTGTTTGGAAAAGTGGCGTTGTCCTCAGCGAAAATGAGACAAAAGCAGAGGTGATTGAATATTACAGCAAGCGAGAAATCAAAATTCGCGTTTCAGGTCGTCATAAAAGAGATTTCATGACCATAGTTACACATGAACTAGATAAAATTCATGCTTCATACAAGCATCTGAAGTACAACAAGTTAATTCCTTGTAATTGCACCAAATGCAAAGATAGCAAAGAACTGCACTTTTATAAATTTGAAAGTTTAAAAAAACGTATATTCGACGGACAATTTCAAGTCCAATGCGAGGAAAGTTATCAGCAAGTCGATGTTTTAGGTTTAATTGATGATGTAATGAATAGAAACAAAGAAGAGTTACTAGCAGAAACTATAGGCAGAAAAAATAACCCTTCTGAATTTCAGCAAATTATAAATATCAACCTGAGTCAAATTAAAAAAAAGGAAAATAACTCAATGTCAAATATTAATCAATATGGTTTTGGCGATAACATTGCTGGTGATAAAGTTATGCGTGATAAAATTGGCACTCAAATCAACAATGCCCAAAACTTGGCACAAGCAGCAAAAGATATTAAAGAACTTTTAAATCAACTTTCACAAGAATATTCCAATACTGCAATAGTGGGTGCAAAAGCGATTGAGGAAATAGACCGCAACCCGACGTTGAAAGCCCGGATTATCAATGCCTTAAAAGAAGCAGGATCAGAAGCTCTAGATAAAGCAGTTGATCATCCTGCTGTGAGCATTGTGATAGCAGCAGCTAAAGGTTTTATGGATAGCTGAAAATTCTGATATAATTCGGAATTAATATCATTTATATTGAATAATTATTATAAGGCTCACGCAGAGACAAGGCAGTGCGTTTGGTCGCCAGACTTGAAGCAACTGCCGCGCAGAGTCGCAGAGAAGTTATTGTGAGTATTTATAATAGTTAATTAGACAGAGTAAATATTACTTTTTGACAATCTATATATGTTGCGTAAATGGTTTTTGACACGTTGGCAACTCTTAATAGGATTACTGCTTTTTAGTGCAATTATTAGTCCCTTAGCGCTGAATTTTTATGTAAATGCAATTACCAGCGATCGCCGCTACACCAATCCTACACAAATACCAGCCCAGCGAGTTGCCATTGTGTTTGGTGCAGGAGTTTATCCTGATGGTACACCAACACCAATGTTAAGCGATCGCGTTTCGGCTGCGGTTGAACTTTACAAATTAGGGCGAGTACAAAAGCTGTTAATGACGGGTGACAACAGCCGCAAAGATTATGATGAAGTCACCACCATGAAGCGTTACGCAGTGGAACGAGGCGTACCCGATGCAGATATTACCTTAGATTATGCAGGTTTTAGCACTTATGAAAGTTGTTATCGCGCCAAGGATATTTTTGGAGTCAAGCAGGCAATTTTAATTACCCAGAAATTTCATTTACCTCGCGCTGTTTATACTTGTAATCAGCTTGGTGTAGAAGCATTCGGTTTAGGAACACCAGATTGGGAGACCTACCGTTTTCATACGATCAGCTACTATACTCTGCGAGAACAATTATCTACTCTCAAAGCATTGTGGGAAATTCATATTACCCGCCCTCTGCCAACTTTTCTCGGCCCTTTTCAGGGAATCTCTTGAAAAAGGGAGATGAGGGAGATGAGGGAGATGGGGGGCTTTGGGGCCCCCTCTGGGGTCGGGGGAGAGGTCAAAACAGCGCTTGCCGAACTCACGTTATATTAGGGTGTAGATGTTCTGCCACCTAGTTAGAGCAACCTTGTATGACTTCTGAAGATACTGATCGCCCACAATCTTCTGTTGCTAACGTTGTTTACCGATTTCTTGGAGGTGCTTCACTTGGTGCTTTGCTGGTATTCATCCCTTACTCATTATCAACTATAGAATTAAACTTGCTTAACATAACGATTGCATTATTGCTAGTTATATTGTGTGGATTACTATCAATCGTTTTAGGCAAAAGATTTATGGAAGCGTTAATACGATCATTAGAGTATTCTGGTTTTTATTAATGTGCTGCATGGATACTTTTTTAGCAATCGCTTGTTTTTGATCCAACCTCACAAAATCGCCTTGCCTCCTCCTAGACTATGTTTCGGTGGCAATGACATATACTCAGCTAGCTGCGTAAGTCCCATTCATGTCAAAAGTAGGGGCGCTGTGCCCCTACAACTGAAATCAATTTAATTGCTCAATTCTGCTTCTTAAACCGTTGCTATTCAGTTTTTTCAACATTTCATCGGCATTATAACGGTTGCTAAAGACTCCGGCTTGCATGACTCTTTGACCTTGCCAGATTGTAGGAAATGCTCCTGGTGCAAACATTCGTACTAAATCTTGCTCTTTGTCAGTTGGAGTTTCTACAACCACGCGGTAACGTACACCCATCTGTTTACTTCTAGTAGGTGGCGCATAACTGCCACCATAGGCAGTGGTATAAGTTTGGGTGACTGGAACTTTTTGCATATTGCGAGTATTTCCAATAGGGATATTGCCATTGGGAACAGGCAAAATAGCTGTCTCACTCTGGACAGGAGTTTGCGGTATTCCTCCAAGTATTGTTGGGTTGGATGGCGGCTGTGCTACAGAATCAGGTGCAGCAAACTCGATTGTGTTGGGATCGATATGCACATAATTCAGTTGTGCTGTCTCAGGCTTAATTGCTGGTAATGGGGTGATTTTTCCCGTTGAGAGAACTGGAATATTGGGCGGTGTTTCTCTGGCTGTCAAGCTGCTAGGAACAGGAAAGCCGTTTAACCCTTCCACTCTTGGGGTGGGTGGTTGTTGATTATATGATTGACTGTTGACTGATGACTGTTGACTATTGACTGTTGACTGTTGACTAGAGAAGCTAATTTCTAGGCTTGCTGGGATTTCTGGAATTGTATTACTAGGTAAGGCGGCAGTTACTGAATTATTCGCTACGGATGTTGCTTTTGGGTTAAGATCTACCTTACCAGCGATGCGATCGCTCTCTAATTTATTGCCACTAGCCACAATCACTTGTTTGGCAGCACTGGCATTAATATCATAGCGAGAATTATTACGAAATTCATTAGCACCGACTTCGTTAGCGTTACCCAAATCTGGCATTGCTTGGGCTAAAGCTACTAAACCATCTTCTTTACTATCTTGAATTAAATTATTCCGTAAAATCGGGCGAGCCTTAGCTTGCACTAAAATTCCAGAACGGTTATTCTGAATTTGATTACCTACTACTACTGGGGCAGCATTTTGGGTAATATTTATCCCAAACCCAGTTTCGACAAAGACATTTTCTCGCACTTGCGGCTGGGAATTGCCGCCAATAGTCATGCCATTTGCCCCATTGCGATAAAAGTAATTTTTGCTGATTGTGGGGACACCCTTACCAGCAACAGAAATCCCATCTTGAGTATTGCCAGTAAATGTATTTTCTGTAACTACTGGATTGCTTGATTCAATCCACAAACCGTAACCGCGAGGATTGGAATTGGTGACAGTTACCCCAGTCAACTCTCCTTGAGTTGCACCGACTATGGTGACATTTTGACCACCAAAACTACGGCTGAGGTATTCACCACCTCCTTGGATTGTAATACCGCGTCCTTTGTTGGCGGTGTCTCCTTGAATGGTAACACCTGGTTTGAGCATGAGTGGAAATACTTCTCCAGTCTCGGCGCTATAAGTACCTGTGGCAAGCTTAATTACTGTATTGGCAGTAGCTAACCGCAGTGCTTGGGTAATTGTTTTCACTGGAGTATTTTCACTACCATTGCCCCCAGTGTCGTCTCCAACACTTGGGTTGACAAACAGTACATTAACCTGAGACATTGTTGTTTCATTCAGGGGCATCCGTTCTGGTACAGATGGCATCTGAGCAACGGCACTGCTAAGGCTTGCACCTAGCAGCAATGCCATGCTTGCCAATCCTACGCCAACTACGAAATACAATACTGAAAAGCCAAAAACTGAAGGTGTTGCTAATTCAAGGTTTGGATTGAGTTTATCAACCTGGGTAATTAGCTTTCGTTGCAAGGTATCTGCCCTGCGATATTTAGCAAAGACAATGGGGGGAATCAACTTTACACCACTCCTTAGAAGTTAGAAGTAACAATAAATTCTTATACCCAAGAGAAACATAGTATGTCGATAATGTAATCTACATATTGACCTATTGGCTATTTTGCATACAAAGTAATAAATGGGGACTGGGGACTGAGGACTAGGGACTGGGGACTGGGGGCTGGGGACTGGGGACTGGGGACTGGAGAAAGGTTTTCCCGATACCCAATCCCCAATACCCAATCCCCGATACCCAATTCCCAATCCCCAATCCCCGATAAAACAATGCGAAGAACACTGCAACTATGAAAGAGGCTGGCTATTACGATGAACAAAGCACTAATGGGGTTGTTGTAATGGTCGAGCCATACAGCCAAAAAGAGCTAATACAGCAAGTTGTTTACCGCATTTTAGATGCTAATTTAGATCGCGCTCGTGAAGGTTTGCGAATTATCGAAGAATGGTGTCGCTTTGGACTAAATAATGCCCAATTGACTGGGGAATGTAAACAAATGCGGCAGGAAATAGCTATCTGGCATACTGCTGAAATTAGGGCGGCGCGAGATACACCAGGCGATCGCGGCACTGAATTAACCCATCCTCAAGAAGAACAGCGCTCTAGTGTAAAATCTTTGTTGCAAGCTAATCTGTGTCGTGTGCAAGAAGCCTTGCGAGTATTGGAAGAATACGGCAAGCTTTATCACCCCAATATGGGGACAGCATTTAAGCAGATGCGCTATCGAGTTTACACTTTGGAAAGTAATATTATGGCTTATCACCGTCACCAACTTTTATTGCGATCGCATTTATATCTTGTCACTTCGCCGTCAGAAAATTTATTGGCAACTGTTGAAGCTGCCCTCAAAGGTGGACTAACTCTGGTGCAGTATCGTGATAAAACTTCTGATGACAGTTTGCGTTTAGAACAAGCCACAAAGTTAAGCCAGCTATGTCACTCCTACGGGGCTTTGTTCATCGTCAATGACCGAGTGGATCTGGCTTTAGCAGTGGATGCAGACGGTGTGCATTTAGGACAGCAAGATATGCCTATTGCTATTGCGCGACAAATACTTGGGCCTCAGCGCTTGATAGGTGGCTCTACCACAAATCCTGACGAAATGCAAAAGACAATTGCTGAAGGTGTAGACTATATCGGTGTGGGGCCAGTTTATGCAACTCCTACTAAACCAGATAAGCCGGCAACAGGTTTAGAATACGTTAGCTATGCAGCAAAAAATAGTTCAATTCCCTGGTTTGCCATTGGGGGAATAGATGCCAATAATATCAATGATCTGATCGATGCAGGAGCAGAACGTGTGGCGGTGGTGCGATCAGTGATGCAAGCCGAACAACCCACCCTAGTGACACAATATTTACTTTCGCAGCTCAATCGCATCAAACCGCAGCCGTAATTAATTAAAAATTAAAAATTAAAAATTAAAAATGGTTTTTTGTAACTTTGTAACAAATCCTCATGGACTGTTACTCACAGCGAAAGATAAAAATTTCTCTTTCCCAGTCCCCAGATAGCTTATGTCTAATGAAATTACCTTTGAGGTAAATGGGGAAACTCGTAGCTGCAATTCCCAAACTGTTTTACCTGATTTATTGCAGCAGTTGGGTTTTAATCCCCGTTTGGTAGCGGTGGAATATAATGGTGAAATTTTACATCGCCAGTTTTGGCCCGAGACAAAAATACAACCAGGCGATCGCTTGGAGGTAGTAACGATTGTCGGTGGCGGTTAGGTAGCAGATTCAGATTTATACAGCAAGCGGTGCAGGGTTTTACGCCTAGCTAATTCTTTACCTTGGCGACCGAGTTGTTCGCGCAGTTGCTGGTCTTTGCACAAGCGATTAAAAGCTTGAAAAACTTCGTAGCCAGACTTAGGATTTACTAGGATGCCATTTTCTTCATGGCGCACTGCATCAATTACAGAACCCAAGCGAGAAGCAATTACAGGCTTACCAAAGTAACTTGCTTCTAAGTAGACAACGCCAAAACCCTCTAGATTGCTAGCTTTGCTGTCTAATAAAGTCAGCATGGCAAATATGTCACAGGCTGCATAATAACTAGATAATTCATGAGGCGGTACATATCCAGCAAAGTGGACTCGTTTGTCCACCCGCAAGCGATGGGCCAGAGATTTCAGTTCTACTTCACAAGGGCCTTCGCCGCAAATGATGTAGTGGACATCTACGCCTATAGTTAGCAGTAGTGGTATGTTATCAATCACGCGATCAAAGCTTTTGTGTTTCACCAACTGTCCTACTGAGAGGATTACTACTGCTGTTTGGGGAATGTTGTAAGACTGACGTAGGCGCAGGCGTAACTCATCTAAATTTTTTTGGCTGGTTTCGCCATCAAATTTTTCTGGTCTAACTACAGGATGAATTACATGGGTAGGAGTTTGTAAGCGGAAAGTATTTCTGAGGTAATCTCGTGTATGAGAACTGTTACAAACTATGCCTTCGGCTCGTGTCAGTGTTAATTTAAAGAGCGATCGCAAAAAAGGGTTGCTTAAAGCGCTAATAATATCATTACCATGCAGGTAAATAAAAAAACGTATCGGTAAAAGATAACTCAATAGCAACAGCGCCGGAAATTCATAGCCGTGACCCCACTCGATATAACGGTAGTGATAGCGAAAGTAGAGTCTGATGGCGAACACAAACGACCAAACCATATTGAAAAGAGGCTTTAAAAGACCCCCGACAAAATGTCCCAGCCAGTATCTAGGGTTTGGCCAGCGATAAACGGGAAACTGCTGAGCCTGATCAAATACTTTATCACCCGAACAACCAGCAGCCAGAACAATCACCCGTTCCGGATCTTGAAGGCAACGATTATAGAGATATTCTCCAATCACAGCCTCTTTTGGCAAAAATAGACGGGATATAACTAGAATATCTGGTGATGCAGTTTGGTCTCTGATTTTTGTTCCCAGTTGTGAAATATGTTCCATGTTAATTTTGATAACTTTACTTTCAATAATTGCTAATTGTTGATAATAAAATTAAGGCGAGGTAAGTTAGTGTGATTTGGCTCCTTGTAATTGATGTTTACTCACTCGCTACTGCCCTTGTGATTGCATGTTTTTTGAAAACTCAAATTTTCCATCAGTCCAGACAATTGCCTTAGCTAGAGCTTGGCAGTTCACTGAAGGATAAAGTAGGATATTTGGTTGTTCTTTGGTAGTTGCTACAACAACAGGATATTTTTCCAGATGGAATTGGTGGCTATCACTAATCCAACTGATTTTGGCAATAGGCTGACTCCTCAAATCATAGTTTTGATGAGTGCAGTTTCCACTACGTAATATTGAGCAACAGCTTTCATGGATGGTTTCAACGTCAAATTTACTGACTCTATATTTAATTTTCTCCTCTTTTGTCATGTTCGCCAATAACTACTTTGTAAAACCTACGAATTTACATATTGTTTGTTAAAAATTTTCACAATCTGTAATTAATTCAAGCATGGCAGAAATATTTGTAGTTATCATTGTCACACTGGGGTACAGAGATTATCAACACCTCATCTTCATTGTTCTAGAAAGAAATACATTACAAATATTTAAGTAATATTTTAAAACATTAAATATATTGTTTTTATTATTCTTTTTGTAAAGTATTTATTAATTATGTCTTTTGTTTACTATTTCTCAAGCCGAGGATTTTTTCAGGAAAGTAATGATTAGCAACAAACCAAAAATGGGCAGGCAGTTAGAGCTAAGTTGATAAAAACCAACTCCTAGAAAATTATTAAAAATAGCTATTTTAAGAGATTATCCTGAATAACCGTACATGTTATGCCAAAATGCCAAAAGTTTTTGCCATTTTGCTAGCCGATTTCATTAGTTTGCTATCAAAATGAACTATTTGATGTTATCCAAAAAGTATAGTAAGCCAACTATTTGATAGCAATTATTTGGATTACTAAGCATTCATTTGTTATCAATAGCTGACATTCAAAAGTATATGACAATATGATTGCAAACAGTTGGTTAAATAACTGGAATACTGTAGTTTAAAATACTAATTTAGATGTTTAAACGTGCTTATAACTCCACACGAGAGATTTGCTAAAGATGACAAATGGTGGATGCACAATCTTTGCGTAAAAACTAGCTTCTATAAATAATCATAACTAAAAATATCTTCAAGTATCAATTGATGGGAGATGGGGTGCAGGTGAGCGGGGGAGCGGGGGAGATGGGGAGATGGGGAGATAGGGAGAATAAAAACTAATTCCTCACTCTTAACTCCTAACTCCTAACTCCGTGCCTCAGCACGAGCGCACTTTTTAAGTATCTGAAGAGGGAAATCATTAAGTGATTCCAAAGTCCCACGATAGAGGATACGTTTTGAGGTACGGTTATCTACTACAGAAATCCTCCCTGCGTCTGCTGTCTAACCAAGATAAGACGCGGTAGATTGAATATGTAGCCGTCAAGCTCAAGGCTAATATATCTGGTTGGCATCACCACACCAGAACATCGCTACCAGCATGGGGAGCATCATAAGCAATACCATTTTTCAAGTGACTGTGCTATGCGTAAAAAATTACAACAAACCATCAAACCGCTGTTAAAAACTTTCTTTGCCCTGAGCCTAGTGTTAGCAATGGCGCTTGGTCACGCCGATGGAGCATTAGCTGCTAGTGGCGGTCGAATCGGCGGTGGTTCTTTTAGAATGCCTTCTAGTGGCCGTAGTTACACACCGCGCACCTACGCACCTCCTGGTGGGGGTGGATACTATGCACCCTATCCTGGTGGTGGTTTTGGTGGTGGTTTTGGCTTTCCTTTCCTGATTCCCTTCTGGGGTATTGGAGGAGGGTTTGGCGGTCTATTTAGCATTTTAATTTTCTTAGCGATCGCTAACTTTTTAGTACAAACCTTCCGTCGTGTTAGCAGCGGTGACACTGAAGAAACAGGTTATGGTAGCAACCCCGCCGTTTCTGTAACTCGTTTGCAAGTTGGGTTGTTAGCTCAAGCGCGTGATTTGCAACCTGAACTCAACCGCATTGCTGAAACTGCTGATACCAACTCTCCCCAAGGTAGGGCAGAAGTTTTACAAGAAGCTAGCCTAGCTTTGCTTCGCCACCCAGAATACTGGGTATATGCAGGTGGTGATACACAACAAGCTAAGTTAAATTCAGCAGAAAGTCAGTTCAACCGTCTAGCGTTGGCAGAACGCAGTAAATTTAGCGAAGAAACTCTTTCTAACGTCAACAACCAACTCAAAGCAGCCCTTGCTAAAGAAGCATTACCTGCTGCTGACGAACTAGATAACCCAACTCGTCTAATTAGCGAAGGCCCTGGCGAATACATTATCGTTACCTTATTAGCAGCCACATTAGGCAAATTTGAAATTCCCCAAGTCAGGACTACTGATGACTTGCGTCAAGCTTTGCGGCAAATTGGTAGTATTCCTAGCGATCGCCTTTTGGCAATTGAAGTTCTTTGGACTCCCCAAGCTGAAGGTGATGTCCTCACATCTGATGATGTCTTAGCTGAGTATCCTGATTTGAGATTGGTTTAAAACCTGGATATTTCACGCAAACACGAGAACAATTGCGTACTTACTTTGCCAACGTTAAGTTAACTTACCATCTTGAAGGCACAAAGAAAAAACTTTGTGCCTTCACTTTTTGGTTAAAGTAACTTAAGGAAATTGTCTTGACTAACGACTGTCATCAGTTATCAGTCATCAGCCATCAGTCAACACCTTTGACGATTATGCAATTTAGATGTGCTTTAGCTAAGAATAAGTTTACAATATAAAAATCAACCAGTTGGTAGCTAGGGTTCCGCTGTTTAAAAGCAGGGCAGGGCCGAGCGCTACATCAAGTCGGTATAACGGCAGTCACCTAGAGGAACAAAATGCCAGAGGGGATTGGTTGACATACTTTCGTATGTCTTGATCTACCTAAACATTTTGTATCATGACTGTTTTAGCACTTTCATTAGTTCTTGCTGCGGCTTTTGTTCATGCCAGTTGGAATCTTCTAGCTAAACGTGTTGCTGGTGGCGTAGCCTTTGTTTGGCTTTTCGGCATTCTCTCTACGTTAATTTATGCACCCCTAGCAATTGGTATCTTGATTTGGCAGCAACCTAAAATTGGTTTTGCTCAATTGGCTTTTATGATTGGTAGTGGGGTGATTCATACAGGATACTTCTTACTTTTACAGCAGGGGTATCGAGTTGGTGACTTGTCCTTGGTATATCCCTTGGCGCGTGGAACCGGGCCAATGCTTTCTACAGTAGCGGCTATTGCCATTTTAGGAGAACGACCTACAGCGATCGCACTCGGTGGGGTTATCCTAATTGCTGTGGGAATTTTCCTATTTACAGCTACTGCACCTCAAGGTAGAACGTCAAATCGTCTACAAGCGATCGCATTTGCACTTCTTACTGGTGTGTGTATAGCAACTTATACTCTTTGGGATAAATATGCTGTCAGCCAATTGTTTATTCCTCCCTTATTGCTAGACTGGTTTTCTAATCTCAGCCGTGCAGTACTTATAACTCCTTTGATGTTGAGACAATCAACACAAGTAAAAAGATATTGGCAATTCCATCGTTTTGAAGTGATTGGGGTAGCTTGTTTGTGTCCACTATCGTACATTCTTGTACTTACTGCTTTAATTTTTAGTCCAGTTAGTTATATTGCGCCAGCCAGAGAGATCAGCATTGTGATTGGTGCAATTATGGGTACACAACTGTTAGCTGAAAAAAATGCTAAACGAAAGTTATTTGCTTCTAGCCTGATGGTTTTAGGAGTCGTTGCGCTTGCTTTTGGTTAAATCTAGCACCATTCGACGAAATACCTGATACAAATACATGAGTAGGGGCGTACAGCTGTACGCCCTTACATTTAATTTTGAACGATACCAAGTGAGAGAACTGATTATACCTCTTGCAAAAGTCGTCTCTTTGCACTCTTTTTTTCTGCGACTCTGCGGCTTTGCGTGATATAAAAAAAGATTTATGCAAGAGGTGTATTGAATTGAGTATATCGGTAAAAAGTTAAATTTACTAAATATCCCATACTGAAGACAAGACAACCCGAAAACCAGATATCCTCAGTCCACCATCTGACTCATTCCAGCTACGACTGGCGCTGCGACAAAGTTCTGCACCAAAACTCCAAGAACCACCGCGTATCACCCGACGATAAGGATCGCCGCCAACTTCCCATACTGTTCCATCTGTTGGTGCGCCATCATAATTGTTATGCCAAGGGTCAGCACACCATTCCCAAACTAGCCCGTGCATATCATACAATCCAAACGCGTTTGCTACTTGAAAACTGCCGACATCGGTTGTTTCTTTACGAAATCTGGTTTTTGATTCCAGTAGGTAAGTATTGCTGTCGCTAAAAGTTGCTAACTCAGGGGTAATTTTTTCGCCAAAGTGGAAAGATGTAGTTGTCCCGGCGCGACAAGCATATTCCCATTCTGCCTCACTGGGTAGACGATATTCACGTCCAGTTTTTTGTGATAGTCTGACACAAAATTCTACAGCTTCGTACCAAGATACATTTTCTACCGGTCGATTTAAACCTTTAAACTTGGAAGGATTAGGATTTAAGGCTTGTTTGACTTGGGGTAAAGCTGCTACTGCTCTCCATTGTGCTTGAGTAACGGAAAATTTACCCATAAAAAACGGTTTGATGGTGACTTGGTGTTGGGGACGTTCGTCAGCATCTCCTTCAAATCCTGGTGACCCCATCATAAATGTACCACCAGGAATAAATACCATTTCTAGCGTGATGCTTTTACTCAATTCTTCTATAAAGAATTTAGCATTGGGGCGATCGCGGCTGACTTCTCTACCAGCTGTGTCTACTGTAACTACTTCAAATTCAAAGGTTTCTAAAGGCGGTAATGGAGGAGTAACTTTTTGTGGCGGCGGTAATGGTACTAATGTGGGTTGGGTAGTTACTAACATTTCTGATTCCACAGCAGATGTTTTACTCAACAGCAAATCATTTAAAACTTCTGCTGCTGATTGATATCTTTCGCTAGCCAAATGTTTTAGTAACTTCTCCAAAATTTCACTCAAGTCTTCACTAATAGTTATGCCTTTTTTTTGTAGATTTTCTTGCCACAACCACCTACCATTCATGGGATCATAAAGTTCATCATTAATTTGTCCATAAGTATCTTGTAAAGGCAGACATCGAGTTAAAAGCCGCACACAAGTTACACCTAAAGCATATAAATCACTGGCGTGACAAGCAAATCCAGCCATTTGCTCACTGGGAGCATAACCAACAGTATAAATAACCGTACCTTGTCTAGCTAAACTCGTTTGTGTTACCTGTTTCGCCCCACCAAAGTCAATTAAAACAGGTTTGCTATCACTGGCGCGGCGAATAATATTTTCTGGTTTAATATCTCTATGGATGACATTACGTGAGTGTATAAAATCGAGTACTGGTAATATATCAATTAAAAGCTGGCGAATTTGTTCTTCACTAAAAGCTTGTTGCTGAACTTCTCGTAACAAAGTTTGCCCTTGAATAAATTCTTGGACAAGATACAAACTTAAACCTTGTTCAAAATAAGCCAACAATCTCGGTATTTGAGTATGATTTTCCCCCAATTCATACAACCGAAATGCTTCTTCTTTAAAAAATTCCGCAGCTTTGGCGCGTTGTACTGTTCCTTGAACTTGAGGGAAGAATTGCTTAATCACGCATGGTGCATCTAATCTGTCTGCGTCTTCGGCTGCATAAGTTCTGCTAAATCCACCTTCACCTAATAGGCTCAACACGCGATAACGGTTTCTTAGAAATTTGCCAAAGCTGCTTTGTCCGCAACTCATACAAAATCTATTGCCATCGGGATTAAATGGATTTGAGCAATTGGGATTTTGACAGATTTGCATAATGAAGAGGAAATAGCATCTTGTCCCAAGTTAGCCCCAATATTAACAAATTGAAAATAGATATCTATACAAATAAAATTGTCTGATCTTGCATCTGTGTATATACTTGCATTAGAAATTACAGATGAAGAAGCTTTATTTATTTGTTGCTTCGTGTACTTTTAAAAAAAGTGTAGATGTGAACCACAGATTTGCATGATATCAAGGAATAATAAGACTAATTTACTGAACTTGTCAAGAGTGTTTGTATAGTAATAGTTATCTATTAACAACTAAGTTAATAAATGCTGTTTTTAAATAAAAAATTACGTGCTTTTGCTGTTAACCAAATATTATAAATACCATTCTAGAAAAATTTTAAAAGTTATTTTTAATACTGAATTATTCATTTATAAGCAATAAAGAGTAGTATCAAACAAAAATTATGGTGTTTTCAGCTTTGTGACAATAGGGTATCTAATATCTTGCACCATTCTCAATAATTGTAGGGTGGGCAATGCCAACAACGTAAAAATCACAGTTTAAGCGAAGTTTCAGCATTGCCCACCGCACTGTAATATTTGACTACTTCTGTTTGCCCTGCTCATCTAGGGCTTTCTGGATTGCTTGACGGCAAAATTCAGGTGGATTATCTTGTGCTTTTACCGCTTCTTTCATTTCCTTGGTAGCTCTAAAGCTTATCTGTTCAGTTAATTCTTTGCTTGGTTGGTTCTCGAAATTTTGTGGATTACCCTTCGGATTTGGCATTGTTGAGAAAAGTAAATATAGCTTGATTCGTTGAAACCAACGAAATAGAGTTTAAATCGGTGATGTTCTCAACTTGGCGGCTGGTACATCACCGATACCACTTATATAAGAGGCAATTCTATTGTATGTTTACAAGGTCAGAACTTGAAGCGCTCACACTTCAAGAGTTAAAGGCATTGTGTTTACGATACAGTGTCAAGCCAACAGGGAATGCAGGGTACAAAGTCAGCTATATTACATCCTTAATGGCATTCCCTGAGATAGCAGTCTCGCAGTTCAGGCAAGATAAAGGAATCAAATCACCTAGCTTTGCAAGTATTCAGAGTATCGGGGAAGCACTTGATGAGATGAGAGAACCAACAGATGAACAGATGGCGCTGATTAGAATATCACTGGAAGGCAGAAGGATGGAGTACCCACAAAGGTATGAGCAGGAGAGAGTCTACACTCTCTACAAAGTCAAGCTACTCCTGAGTGAGGTGGTTAATCTGTTGAGTCAGTAGTCAATCTACGCCATCGCATCACATGTTTATGGCATCCCCTGAAGGGGTGCTTTTTTGTGGCTGTAATCCATTGTTATATTTATTTTCTTAATTACTTAGACTATTACACAAAGGGGTATGGTACTAGTGTGAGTAATGAAAAAATTTTTAACAGATGACAGATTAGAGTCGTCTTGCCAAAGGAGAAACTAATAATGGCAAAGAAACGAGCAAACATTGAAGCAAAAAGCCTATTAGGTGTATTGCTTGCAGACGGAATTGGTAACACCTTTCGGATAAAAGAGTACAAAAATGAACGATTCTACGTAAAGATTAACGAAAATCAGGGTACTGGCTTTTTTGAAAAACAATATTTAGAGAATGAGTTAAATATCAGGATTGTATAAATATATTTTTTTGTCGTTGCTGAAGGTATGAAATGAAGGAACAAAATAAAAATAAGTCAGACCTATAGTTTAAGCTTAGTTGTACAACTTAAACCAATTAACCCTTTTCTGTCACTTTCCGAAATAAGCAAGTAGTTTAAAAGCAAAATCATCCAGAAGCGTAACAGGGTTTAAACTGATTCATCGCGGCAATTAAATGATTGAATCCCAGCAATAAATGTGAATTAGGAAAAATATTTAGCCAGGGATAAATTAACCAAAATAGTAAAAATGGTTGGATAATGAGACGCAGATTATTTAAAGTATTTTTCCATCCAGATTCATGGTTCCAATGGGAATGATTAGAAAAATCAACTGAACTATGTTCTTGTGCCTCAGTCTCAAGTTGACGAGATTGATTTAAGCTTAAGAAGACTGGAGAATTTAAACTAATCATCGTGTATACACAAAAAATAATCTCCCACCACCTCTCAATATGTTGGAAATTAGTAAAACGGTAATCTGTCCAGCCTAGTTCTTGCTTACACTGTCGAAATCCATATTCTACCCAGGTTCTTAATCCATATAAGTCACCTAAGATTTTCTTGAGATTACCTTGCAGATTCGTCATCACGAAGGAGGTAGAATTTTCTGGCATGGTTTCTGGATCAGTAGTTATTTCCCAGTAAGTTATGGCTCTTTTTTTACCATAAATTATTTCTCGAATATATCTAGTCTCTGATGTTTGATTGCTAAATGTTCTCTCAAACTTACACCATCTATTTGCTCTAACGCTTTGCCCTGCTGGCAACCAGACTCCATGATTATTTCTAATTGAGACTACATAACCTAAGTTATATTCAGTCAGTTTTCTAATAAATTGGCTACTTTCACCATACAAACTATCAGCCAATACTAATTCAATATTGAAGTCTAATCCCATTAGCTCTGTAATTATCTCTGATGCTAACTCTATTTTAGTTTTATATTTATCTGACTCTTTTAGTTTTCCTTTTGGTTTAAATACTTTGAAGATTAATGGAAAAGTTATATTAGCATAAACTCCATAGGCGTTCACGGAAACTATCCCATTATCTACTTTGCCTACGCTTCCCAAATATTGTCTAGCTACATAATCTGTCTTTTTACCTTTTTTCCTATCTCCTGTTTCATCTATTACTACCGTAATTGCTTGACCATTTAATTTTCTTTTTATTTTCTTTAATCTTCTGCTTTTCAACTCATTTACCGACCAGTCTGAATTGGCTATAAAATGATGTAATGATTGGGCTGAATTTATACTTACTACTTTCGCTATTTCTGGTAATGATTTTCTTTTGATTGGAGAAATTATTCCTAAGTGTAAATATTTGAAACATTCATAATTTCTTACTTCTTTGAATAGGTCTTTGTACTCTGCACAATATTCATCTACGAGCGCAACTGTTGGCTGGGCATCTCTTGCCAAATGTTTCAGGATTTGTAGTTCTACATCCATTGCCCTGCTTACCTTCCAGAGTTTTTTCTTTTAATCCTTTTATTCAGAATACTCGGAAAGTGACACAAGAGGGTTAAACCATTTATTAAACTAGTCAACACAACTGAGTTAAATCTCGAATACCTCAAGTGCTTACACAATAAGGAAAAACGGAGAGGGGGGGATTCGAACCCCCGTTGAGTTGCCCCAAAACGCATTTCGAGTGCGTCGCATTCAACCGCTCTGCCACCTCTCCAACTATTTATTTGTAGATTTCAGTCACCTTGGCGTATTTTAACTTTGGTAGCTCAGGTAACTGCGATTGCTAACCACAGGTTGCTTTGTGTCTAGCATCTTTAGTTATCATAGCATGTTGATAGATACTACCATACTTATGAGCTTTTGGATGAGCGCAAATATGGCACTGCTTGGGTTTGTTCACAAAAACCTTATGAGATTTACTCACCTACAAGCCTTGAATTTTAGAAAAATAGCAAAGCCAAATATGTATGACAATGGCTGGCATTGCTGAAATAGCCTAAATCTCATAATACCAAATGTCTTCTTCTCGCAGGACAATTCTATGTAAAGATAGACGGTTAATTAAACCCTCCTGCTCAAATTGCCCAAGAACACGAGTAATTGTCACACGAGTGGAACCAAGCATTTCAGCCAAGTCTTCATGAGTTAGACGCATATCTATTAAACGCCCCTTCTCAACTTCTAAACCAAACTTTTTGGATAACCATGCCAAAAGCTTGATGAGCATAGTATCCACTTTTTTGTAACTGCGAATGACCATCAATTCTTCAGCTTGCTGGATGTGAGCCAGCAAAGTTTCTGCTGGTTGATGCCATTCCTCTAAGGGGAAGACTGTTGCTTCTACTTTTGTCAGACATTGCATTTGATATGGTTCTAATTTTGACAAAGTTTTGCCGACAATATCTCCGCGTCCCCACAATCCTAAAGCAACGGTTGTACCATCCTCTAAATACGTAAAAGTCCTAACAAAACCTGATTCAATCTTCCAAAGACTATTTTGATGCTCTGGTAGGAATGAACGACGTGTAAAAAGCTGCTTTGTATTTGTACTAGATGGGTTAGCAAGGCTTGAGTATAATGACACCATAATCTTATAATACTAATTTTCGATCAACTAACCGTAGTATATATATATCAGGTTATAAAAGCTTATGGGTATTGCAGTTAACAAAGTTTGTAAAAATTAGGGACTGGGGACACTTCGGCAAGCTCCCTTCGACAAGCTCAGGGCGGCGCACTGCATCGCTGGGAATAGGGATTAGGGACTGGGGACTAGGGACTGGGGAAGAATTTTCCCAATACCCAATACCCAGTACTCAATACCCAATCCCCAATACCCAATGCTAAATTCCAGCACCATCGAGAAATTCTTCAATCATCGAATCAGAATTATGAGTTTGAACGTTGTCTATTTGTTCGTTGTCTACCTCGGTTGAGGAGAAACTTGGTTGAACTTCTAATTGCTCAAGCTGCTTCTCTAAAGCCTTGACTCGTTCAAATAGAGCGCGAATCACTTCTGCTTCTACGTCCCGTACTTGATTATGAGCGAGAACATCTATATTCGAGTCATTCTGACGAGTCACACGTCCTGGAATTCCAACTACAGTTGTGTTACTAGGTACATTTCGTAGGACTACCGAACCGGCTCCAATGCGGACGCGATCGCCAATTTCAATATTACCCAAAACCTTTGCACCTGCTCCAACAACTACATGACTGCCTAAAGTTGGATGGCGCTTGCCGCTTTCTTTTCCTGTACCACCAAGGGTAACACCTTGATAAATCAAAGCATAATCACCTACAATTGCTGTCTCACCAATTACTACACCCATGCCGTGGTCAATAAACACACCCTTGCCAATTACCGCTCCAGGGTGAATTTCAATCCCTGTCAAAAATCGACTAATATGGGATAAAAATCGAGGTATAAAGGGAAAACCCATTTTATACAGTCGATGTGCCACACGATGGAATAGCAGGGCTTGGAGTCCAGGATAGCAGAACAATACTTCAAACCAGTTACGGGCTGCTGGGTCACGCTCATAAATTGTTCGCAAATCAGTTATTAGCATACTCAGTTGAAGTCATCGTTGGTAGGCAAGGCTTTGGAATCACAAATGCAAGATAATTCCTGCAAAAAAATTAACCGATCTTGAGAATTGTGTAAGATAATCTACGGTAAGTCGATAGATTTATAGTCTTTCGATGATTGATAAGTCGGATACTATCACATTCGACACTTAAAAAAAATTAATTTCGCATAAACTGCGATAAACCCATTAATTAACCGTAGTATATAGAGTACTGACTTGAATAGCCAAAACTACGCTCTCCTGGATCTCTCTTCTAAAGTTGAATACGCGTTATTAGCACTTCTAGAACTGGCAAGCCACCACGGGAAAAAAGTTCCCTTGACAATGAGCGAGATCACTGCTAGACAACCCATACCAGAGCGGTATTTAGAGCAAATTCTTACTAACCTGCGGCGTGCCGGCGTGGTACAAAGCCAACGTGGCTCCAAAGGAGGTTTCGTTTTAGTTCGTGAACCTTGGCAAATTACGTTATTGGAAATTGTCACCTTAGTAGAAGGTGAGCGTAAAGAGAAAGATAGCTCTGGCTCTACGACGCTAGAAAAAACTCTGGTTCATGAAATCTGGGATCAAGCCAATGCCGCCTGTATTGAAGTTTTGAGTCGCCATACACTCCAAGATTTGTGCACTGAAAGAGAGGCTCGCGCACAGCAGAGTCCGATGTATTACATTTAGTCAGCAGTCTATAGTCAATAGTCCAAAGTATGTTAACTGATAAACGCCAGTTTGCAAGGGCAAAGGGAACCTCCCTACCCTTCTGTTTCAAAGACACTAACGCAAACGGGAACGCTAGGAGCGAAAGGATGACGCTCCTGCGTCGAAGATCGCTGTTGAGTTCGCAAGACGCTCCTACGTCGCTAACACTACACTAACACCCCACGCAACTGGCTTTTGTTTACTGATGACTGATGATTAATTATGCAAATTGCTCATATCACTACAGAAATTGTAGGACGGACTCCTTGAGTTCGATTAAACAAGATTCCCCAAGCTTAGAGAGCGGTGACGTAGATTTTAGTGAAGTTAGAAAGTATGAAGCAAGCTGCTTCTGTTCAAGCCTAAATTGGTGCGAGCATGGTAGAAGCGGCAGAGAAAGCAGGCTTAATTCATCCTGGAAAAACCATTTTAGTGGAACCAACATCTGACAATACAGGAATTGCGCTCTTCATGATGGCAGCCGCTAAGGGTTACTATATTATTCTAACGATGCCTGACACGATCAGCCAAGAACGACCAGCGATGCTCAGAGTTCATGGCGCTCAAATAAAGTTAATGCCAGGGGTGCAAGGAATAGAAGAGGCGAGTTTCGGCGCTATCGGCAGTCCCTTAGACGCTCGTTTCGACGCTCGTTTCGACGCTCCTTCTCCCAAGGGGAGACGCTACGCGTAGCTTGCTTGTGCGTAGCAATACGTCGCTAACGCTGACGCTCGTTCGCGTAGCGTCTTTGACAGGAGAAGACTCGCGCAACGCTTGCGCTAACACTACAGCTTCGCGCTTCGCTCTTGAGTTCGCTAACGATGAGAACTCCTCCTGTCGGGGGCTACCTTACCTCCTGCCTCAAAACCCGTAGCTTTGTACTTCATGCAAAAGCAAACTGCTGTTAAGATTTACTAGCAAAAGCTTGGTTGATATCTAGCATCAAAATAGTAATTGGTTGCTCTTTCTGATTAACAATAGCAATTCGGCTGACCCAAGTTGGTAGCCCGATATGGTGAAACGATTGGGGTATGGGTTGAATGCTAGATTCACTAATCGAAAGCATGTTTGGAGGTGCATCAACTTGAATACCGTATAATTCTCCGACGCTTCCTTGAGCAATAATCAGAAAACGCCCCAAATGATCATTTTCTTGTTGATTGCGATCATGATTACGCTCAAGACAAGAGTAGGGATTAAAAAGCATAACAGTACGCTGTCCCATTTGAGCAAGTTTTGTTGACCGAAGCATTTTACTTAAATCATAAGGACAAGTAACAACTTTAAAAACACTATCAATAGGTAAAGCCAGAATATAGGTAGAAACCTTAAAAGTAATGTACTTCTCTTCAGCGAAATATTTAGTCATAATTAAGTTAGAAATTAATTATAAATAATTAATGTATTTAATAATTCATGATCTTCTGCATTTGGTGCGTCTTTGTGTAAAATTTAATATATTAATTAATATTTTCAATTTACCAAGTATAATTTTTTAAGAATAAATCAAATTTGTTCCTTGACAAGCAATAATTTGAGAAATAGTTAATATTAACTCATGGTCAGAATAAGGTTTAGTTAAGTATGCCGATGCACCAAGTTTAAGTGCTAACTGGCGATGTTTAACAGCTGTACGAGAACTTAAAATTAGAACTGGAATTTGTGATAAACATTTATCAGAGGTACAGTGTGCAAGAAACTCAAACCCATTCATGCGAGGCATTTCAATATCACAAATGATTAAATCCACCTGCTGTTGTGCTTGACAAAGAGATATTGCCTCGTAACCATCACGGGCTTGTAAAGTGTGATAACCAGCTTTTTGTAGCGTAAAAACTAACGCTTGACGTAAGGTTATCGAATCATCAACAATCACCACTTTACGCTTGCCATCTTCTATTTTGGCTGGTAATGCTGCTTTTGGTTGTGAATTTGTTATCAGCGAATGAGTGGGTGGGCCTATCCATGTTTGTTTCCACGATTCCATCACCTGCATTTCTTGATTAAGGATATGATCTAATAACGCTGCACCGTTAATCACAAGCGTTAACCGTCCGTCAGCTAAAATTGTCCCACCGTGGATATATCCAGGAGTGGGGACTAACTTGCTAAAGGGACGGATTACTAATTCTTGTTCCCAAATAATTCTATCTACTTCTAACGCAAGTAACTGCTCTTGGCAAAGAACAATTAGCAACGGCAGTACAGTATTATTCTCATTGGTTTGTACTTCAGAAATAATTTGTGCAGGTTGACGGCTGGAATAATCAAGAATTTCCTCAAGTCGGTAGATACGGACAAGTTCACCTTCGTCAAGTTGGCTATTAGTATTTTTAGCTAAACGTAATACTCTGCCATGTTCTGAATATTGAATTTGTCCTGTTTTTGGCAAAAGAATTTGGTCGATAGTATCTACTGCTAATGCATAAACTTTTTTACCTGCTTGACAAACTAAAAGTTTATTGATGCTCAAGTTTAAAGGAATTTGCAAAGAAAATGTTGTACCTTTTTGAGTTTCGCTGTGTACTGCAACAGAACCCTGGATAGTATGAAGTTGTACTTTTACTACATCAAGTCCCACACCCCGCCCTGAGATATCATTGACTTGTTTGGCAGTAGAAAAGCCTGGTTCAAAAAGTAATTCAGCTAATTGAGATTCACTCTGAAGGTGACTTTTTTCGGCAGTAATCAATCCCTGTTCTATAGCATGTTGCCGGATGGCATCAAAATCAAGCCCTTCTCCATCATCGTGTACATCAACTATTAATTGGCTGCCTTGGTAATAAGCACAAATTCTGATTTGACCAATTGTTGGTTTATTGCGTAATTCTCGAATTTCAGGTGATTCGATACCGTGGTCAAATGCATTGCGAACAAGATGCAAAAGGGGTTCATAAAGACGTTCAGCAATTGCTTTATCAACTAATACATCATTACCTTTAATAGTTAATTTTATATGCTTATTATGTTTTTTTTGCAACTGTTCTAACACAGGATATAATCGATTTAAAATACTACCTAAAGGAAGCATTCGTGCATCTAAAAGCACATCACGAGAATTAGTCAGCAGTTTTTGTTGTTTTTTTAAAATTTGTGTTGTTTGGCGGTTAAGTTGCTCAAAAGTATCAATTTCTTCCTCTATTTCAGCGGCCTCTTCTAGTAAAGTTTGAATAAATACAGAAAATTCACTATAAGAATCTAGTTCTAAAATATCGAAATTATCGGAGTTTTTAGCAGCTAAAACAGCATGACCAATATTGAAGTTACCGTTTTGCAAGTTATAAGGCATTAGCAATGGATTTGACCATTCTTGCAAATCTCCCAGCATTTGCTGAAATTGTCGCCAACGACTAAGCAATTTACGTAATGAACTTCGCTTTTTACCATCTTGCAAAAATTGTCGATTTTGGTTTGTTAGCAATTCTGCATTGAGATAATTTAGTTGTTCGAGGTGGTCAACATTGACTCGCACAACTTTAGGAAAAGGTGTGGTAGGAGTATTATTAATTTCTTCCGATAAAGGTATAAATTCTACTGACTGAGTTGTTTGTGTAGTAGGTTGATTTTCATGCATTTTGGCGATTATTTGAGCATCTTTTTGAGATGAAATTATAACTTTTTTAAGTTCGCCAGTAACTAAATGAGATTGTGGAAGAAATTCGGAACCTGTAAGTTGTAGTAAAGCTACACTTGGACATCCAGCTTCAGGGTTTTCACTTTTGAGAATTTCAGCACAGCAGGAACGAAAATCTTCCAATGCTAAACGGGAAATCGTGCGTGCAGCTCGGGGATTTTGATCAAGTGCGGTAATTGTTGCTTCAGCAATAGTTAAGAAACCGAGAAGTCCAATCGCCTGTCCATAACCGCGAAACAGTTCTGCTAAATTACGGAGAATAGTATCACTATCTTTGGGTTTAGCATTAGCGATCGCAACAGCAGTTTTTTCCAGTTCAGGACAAATACTATCCTCAAGCAGCATTTTGATACCTTCAAAACTCACTTCTGTAGCTGTTTGGTCTTCTTGCTCCTCTATTAAAAAATTTCCCAACTTTGTCTGTAATTTCGATAATACTGCTGAAAAACGCTCAACTACGTTATTATTATCGATATGCGAACCAGTCAGTTTTGCCATCAAAGGATCACGCAAGCATTCATAACTTTCAAAAAACAAAGCCTGCATTTCTGAGTCAATAACTACTTCTGGTGTTTGAATAGCACGAAAAACATCTTCAAGGGTGTGGGCAATATTTTTAATAGTCTCAAAACTCAAAGTTGCGGCAATACTTTTCAGCGTATGAGTTGCTCGCATCAGAATATGAACTTGTTCAAAGTTATTTTTATCTGGTTGCAAATTCAGCAATGCTTGCTCAATTGTACTCAGAAGTTCTGGTGCTTCTAAACAGAAGTGGTGGAAAAGTTGGGCTTGGTAGTTTGAGTCAGACATTGTATTTGAAGGTGAATGAATATTAGAAACATCAGTTTATGAATTGCAAAACAAATGAGTTTCTTATTACTCTCTGCGACTGGTGCGACTCTGCGTGAGATAAAAAATAAGTTTCACGCAAAGGCGCAAAGACGCAGAGAAAGATTTACATTTTCCCTGCTGTTTTTTAATCGTTACCTTCTACCTGAAAACCGCGAGTCACCTTGAACTGACTCGCACTGAGTTGCAAATCTTGTGCCATTGCTAATAGTTCTTTAAAGGAAGCTGATAATTTAATCGAATCAGCTGAAGTTTTATTGGCAATTCCTGCTACATCAGTCATGGTTTGGGTGATGGACTGGGACTGCTGGTTTTGCACTTGGGTAGTTTCGGTAATTCTTTCTACCAATTCGCTAATTTGAGTTGTAGCTTCAACGATCGCATTTAATTGCTGGCGAACTTCTGTAACTAACTTGGTACCCTCAACAACTTGCTGGATGCCTGTATCCATTGCTGCTGCTACCTCCGTGGTTCCCGCTTGAATTTCTTGTACGAGTTCTTCAATTTCGGCGGTGGCTTCGGCAGATTGTCCGGCAAGCGATCGCACTTCATCGGCAACTACTGCAAATCCCCGTCCGTGTTCTCCGGCTTTGGTGGCTTCAATTGCGGCATTGAGTGCTAAAATTTGGGTCTGGGTAGTAAAATTACTGATGAGACTCACCACACGAGAAACTTTTTGACCAGATTCGCTCAGGCGTTTGATGCGTTTGCTGGTTTCTGCCACGGTTTCCCGAATCCCGGTAATCCCGTCCACGGTTTTGTTCATGGCGGTTTCACCTTCTTTGACAGTCTGGTTTGTTTTCTGCACAGCTTCTTCAACCAATCTGGCACTGGTAGCAACAGCTTCAGTAGAAGCTACCATTTTCTGGATTTGCTCGACGGCTTGGGAAAGGGCTTGAAATTGTTGCTGTGCTTGGTTAGCTAGTTCCACAATTGAAGATTCGCTGTCTTGGGAGGTACTAGCGACTGCTTGGGAGGCTTGCTGCACCTGTGTCACCAACTGTCGCAAGTTTTCTAGGGTGTTATTGTAAGTGTCAGCAATTTTACCAACTTCATCGCCTGTAACTGGGGCGCGGACGGTTAAATCTCCTTGGAGTGCCGGTTGTACCGCAGATAGGAGTTGGGCAACTTCTTGTTGTAATGCTTCGTTTGCTTGCTTTTCGCGTTGGGCGGCTTTGCTGAGTTGCTGGGATTGAATTTCCAGTTGTTCCAAATACTCGGACTGTTGCAAAACAATACCCAACTGCGTCGCTACTTGAATCAACAAATTGACTTCACCTTCTTCCCATTGGCGGGGTGCTGTATTTTGATAAGTCAATAACAAACCCCAAAGTTGCTGTTCGCCTTTAAATAAAGGTGCAGCAATGTAAGCTTTGGCTCCCCATTGTTCTAAAACTTCGCGACTGAAGGTGAGGTCAGCACAGACTTGGACATCATGAATTGCACTTGGCTCATTTTTGCGAAAGCGACCGCCGGAACTTTCTTGTAAAACCGGGTCTGCAATTACCGCCATATCGCTACCAGCAAGTTTGAGATAGCCGCTACCGACATCTTCAATAATAAATTCGCCGCTCCAATCTGGATTAAAGCGGTAAATGGCAACGCGGTCTACATTCAGTAATTGGCGGAGTTCTTGGGTGATGGAACGAAACAGAGAGTCGGGGTTAAAGTTTTTTTGTTGCAGGCGTTCGACAATGCGCTGTCCAATTTTGAAGATAAATTGCACAAAATTAGTTTCTCGCTCTGCCAATTTGGAAAGCTGTTCAGATTGTTGCCGTACTTCTTCAAGGTATTTTACTTGTTTGAGGGCAATCCCTACTTGAATCCCAACTTGGATGAGTGAACTTAATTCCCCATTTTCCCAAGTTCTAGGTTTATCGTTTTGATACGCTCCCAACAAGCCCCACAATTGATCTCCCGTGAACACCGGCACAATCATATATGCCCTGGCTTCCATCTGTTCTAGAAGTTCGATGTGGCAAGCAGCGTGTCCGATGGTGTAAATATCATTGACAACAATAGAACCGTTGTCTTTATAGCGACCACCTTGGGATTCTTGTAAGTAAGTATCCTCAATGGTAGGAATAATATCTAACAAACGGTTCCAGCCGCTAGCAGCGGATTCGGCAACAAAATGCCCACTCCAATTGGGATTAAATTGATACAGAGCTACCCGCTGACAGCTAAGCATTTGCCGGGTTTCTTGGGTAGCAATTTTAAAAATTGTATCGATGCGATCGCTAGCTAAATTCCCCCGTGCTTGTGCTGAGGAACGGAAAACCGCTTCCAAATCCATTGTGCGGGAAAGCCGGGTAGTAATGCGAGCCAGTGCTTGTTCACGGGCGGCGGAACGCTCCATTTGTTTGGAGGATTCCTCAATTTTTAACTGTGCTTCCATCTGCTGTATGGCTACAGCCAAAGGTGAACTGAGTTGCAGCAAAAAGTTAACTTCTGACTCTAGCCAAACACGAGGGCCAGAATTCTGATATGCTGCCAATAATCCCCAAAGTCTGCCGTGAACAAACAAAGGTACAACTACATAAGCTCGACACTGGTACTTTTCTAAGGTTTCTAGATAACACGGCGTATAGCCCATGCCATAGATATCATTGATTTGCTTATACCTTCGTCCGCGAGCATATTCACCTCCTTTAGTATCTCTGAGGTAGGTGTCAACTTCTTGGGTTGAAGTCATGGATAAGCTTTTGACAGTGCAGCGATCGTATTCTGCTAAGTTACCGCGCAAACTACTATCACGCTCCTGGGCGGTTAACACTGCTATCCAACCGCCACCCACAGATTCGGCAATAAACTCTCCAGACCAATCCTCGTGGAAATGATAAATACCCACGCGATCGCATTTCAACAGGCGACGAATTTCCACTGTGGTAAAACCAAACAAATTCTCAAAATTCGGTGACTGACCGATTTTTTGTGTAATTCGGGTAATTAATTGTTCTTGTTCTGAGCGTTCTTGTAGCAATGCTTGAAATCGCAATGGTTGCATACACAGCAACAAATCGCGCACAATTTGATTGAGGAAAGTAATTTCTTGCTCTTGCCAAATGCGGGGGCTAGAGCATTGCTGAACAGATAATATTCCCCAAATTTTGCCATCCAGATGCAAAGATATATTTAAGCTAGATTGAATTTGAAATTGTTCCCAGAGTTTGCATTGGTCTGGGGTTAACGGCGCAGTTTCGATATCATCATAACGAATGACTGACTCTTTTTCGTAGTCTGTGAACTGCTCAAAACCAAACACCACCAGAGGCATTTCATCACGCATTGCTGGTGTAAAACCACGCGCAACAGACTCAGCAACAACAGCGCCAGAAGTTTTTTCACCAAATTCATATATTAATACGCGCTCAGTTACTAAAGTCTCACGGATAGACGTGACGGCAATTTTATAAAGCTCTGTAACTGAGGAAGTTTGTTGCATTTTTTGAGCAATTGCTGTAACTTGCTGATTCAATACAGCAAGCAAATCTTCTGAAATTAATCCTTGAATTTGCGATTTTTGGGCAGGAGTAACCTCAATGGATTTCTCAACATTTGTAGACTCTGGTTGCTTTCTGGATAACCTGGTAGAAGTTGAAGGCTTTCTGGTTTGGGTTTTATTTTGTGGTTTTGTACTACCGTTTTTTGTCAAATCTAGTTCAGCAGTCATAATTAATTTCTAATTCCTATTACACGATTAAATTAGTAAAAGATCGCAAAATCTTTTATATTTATGAAATTTCAATGGGTAACAACGTAAGTGCTGTGAAAATCGCTAGTTTTCTCCCAATCGCTAATCCCCAGTATCCAGTCCCCAGCCCCCAGTTCATATTTTCAGAAAGAATTGCACAACAGCTTTGGGATTAAAAACTGTTGAGCCTTGTGGTAAATATCCTGTAATAAAGGGAAGTAACCTTGCAGAGAATGAACCAGGTTTTGCTGGTAAGATTTTCTTAATGTCGTGTAATTCAATTTCATTGACTGATTTCACAACTAATGCAAAGCAATAGTTATTGACTTGGAGAACAATAGCAATTGGTTGAGTGCATAGTGGCATTTGCTCAAAAAGAGGTGTACCACCAGTCATATGTTCCAAATCAATTAACCATAACATTTCACCTCGCCAATTATAAGCACCCAAGACAGTACTAGGAGTTTCTGGAACACTTAAAACATCATCCAGGCTGATTCGCATAATTTCTGTGATTTGTTCGAGCGGAATCAAACTATTTCCAAATGTACCAACAGGGAAACTTAAAAAACGTTGGCGATTATCTTCTATTGGGTTATCAAATAGCGACTGAGAGAGGTTAGCTGTTTTTAAAACAGAATCAAGAGATACAAGCATAAATTTAGATCTCAGTTAAACTTGTTTGATTTATTTAATAATTTTTTGTATAAGCAATAATAGGAAAATTTAATATTCTATTCCTCAGCTTATAATGGAAGATAAATTATAAACTCTGCTCCTTCACCTGCTGTAGAGTTTACCTCTAAAGAGCCGCCGTGCTTTTCAAAAATGATTTGTCGTGCAATGGCTAACCCTAAGCCTGTTCCTTTCCCCACAGGCTTTGTAGTAAAAGCATATCCAAAAATCTTTTCTTGAATTTCATCAGGAATTCCCATTGCGTTATCCTGAATGTGAATTACAGCATGTGTACCTTCAGCATTCAAGGCAGTTTTAATTTTAATTTGAGGTTTTTTTGGGCTATTTAGATATTTATGATGATAATCTCTTAAAGCATCAACAGCATTTACTAATAAATTCATAAATACTTGATTCAATGGACCAGGAAAGCAGGTAATTAAAGGTAATTTACCGTAGTCTTTGACAACTTCAATCTTCGGTTGCTTATCGTAGGCTTTTAATCTATGTTGAATAATTAATAATGTACTTTCTAACCCTTCATGAATATCAAAAGAAACTTTATCTTCGTTATCATGGCGTGAAAAAATTCTAAATGATTCACTAATATCTTTCACTCGCATAGCACCTTCTCGCATGGTGGTTAAGATATTTGTTAAATCTTCAATTAAAAAGTCTAACTCTATTTCTTCTGCATGGTTAATAATCTCATCATCAGTTGCTTTTTGCTGATAAAGTCGTAAATGTTCAACTAGTTCGTTAACATAGGTTGATGCATATATAGAATTAGCACTAATAGCACCAATGGGATTATTAATTTCATGTGCAATACCTGCAACCAACTGTCCTAGTGTGGACATTTTTTCATTTTGTATTAACTGAATTTGGGATTTTTGCAATTGGTCTAATGCAATAGTTAATTCTGTAGTTTTTTCTGCTAATTGCTTGTTTAAATTTCTCAACTTGAGATGAACATTAACTCGTGCTAAGATTTCTTCTTTTTGCAAAGGTTTTGTAATGTAATCGACAGCCCCTAAATTAAATCCTTTGACTTTATCTTCTGTTTGAGATAAAGCTGTCATAAAAATCACGGGAATATCTCGTGTTACTTCTACTGACTTTAAATGACGACATATTTCAAAGCCATCCATATTTGGTAACATGATGTCCAATAAAATTAGACTAGGCGAAATCATTTCCACCTTTTCTAAAGCAGCTTCCCCACTATTAACAACAATAACCTTGAAACCAGACTGTTGTAACATACCCAATAGAACTGTGGAGTTAGTCGGGCTGTCATCAACTATCAAAATAGGGTTGTCTGTAGGTGAAATCATATCTTTTTTTATCAGATGATAACCAGTTAAAAAGTATATCTATACTTCAAAATATAAAAAAATGATGTTGAAGAAGAATTCAGAAGTCAGAATTCAGGAGTCAGAATCAATCAGTCGCGGGTCTGAATCCCCGACTGATTGAAGACCACCCTCACGGGTTCGCCAGTTATTCATGGGGGTTTCCCCCATGAATAACTGGCGAACCAAATTTCACTCTTCTGAGGGGGTTTTAAACCCATTTATTCATCCGGCATTCGCACAGAATTCGCGCCTGTATTCTGACTCCTGACTCCTGAATTCTATTCGATAATATTGAGTTAATTCTATATTAATGAAGGTTTAGTGTGTTCATTTTTCAATCGTTTAAAACTGGTATAATCAACTTGCAATACAGAAACTAACTGCTTCTGCATTAGACCAGTGAAATACAATAATACCAATTTGAAAAATAATTGCGACAGATGGATTATCCAAAAGCTTAGCCACTAACCCTTTACCAATCCAAAATTTAAAATCCAAAATGGTATAATTTACACACTAATTTCCCTACTTTTAGTTGGTTAATCGCTAATGTTTTCTGGAGATGCATTGATATTTATCTCCACCTGAGTGAGCCATAGTTCAGGCTCTATATTAAATATTAGCGACTTTAAATCAATGACTACATCGAGGACAATACATAGAAATATTTTGTTTTTTAATTTATATAATAAGTAATAATTACTAGAGTATAATTACTCGATTAATACTATTACAGTGATTTTTATATGAAGTAAATTATTTTTTTCACTCAAGCAAAGACGATGACATAAATAAGATTGAAATTCACAATTAGGATTTACGCAAAATTACACGCTGTAGGAGCAATTCATGAATTGCTCCTACGTGAATTTGGTATTAGCGATCTACTTCACTCACTGGGGTAAGGCTCGAAAAATGGAATGCCAAATCCCTGAGTTGCTAGCTTTTTGGCGATCGCCTGCAAGTTGATCATTTCCTGACGTGCACAGACAATATTGTTGGCATCTTCCATATCTCCTTTTGCATAAGCTGCTTCCAAGTAACCGAGAAGTCTGTGATACCCATCTAAGGCTTCTTTAACATCTGAATGATCACTAGGTGCAGGCGTAATATTTCTCAGGTATGCTGGTCTAGCGCCATTAGCCGCCGACCCATCTTGATAAATACGCAGTACCGTTTCGATTTCGCGGAACTTGCTAAAATGCTCCATACCATCGGCAATGATTCGCCCAGCTAGTTGAGTGCAACCTTAGCAGGGAGTGCTTTGTAATGCTCATTTTCCTTAAACATTATGTCTAATTTTGCTTGTGATTGCGTTCCCCACCCATAGAAGAATCCTTGGCGCTGTGTAAATTGAGCAGTGTTATAGAGTCGCTTTGAAACTGCGGTTATTTCAGCAAAGTTGCGGCATCTATCTAATATCAATTCCTTATCTAGCAATCAGCCTTTACCTACGAACTCAGCAAAACCATCTTTTAATAATACTGCCCTGCCATCCATGGTGTACTACACTGGACAAACCAAGATGACAGGACTTTACATCAATGGGTTGATAAAATGCACAGAAGCGATCGCTTTGCCTGATGGTAACTTAGTCCGGTGGTTGGGTAACTTTGACCTGTTGACCATGCGAGACTATTGCACCAAACCACTGGCGACTACCAGCTTAATCGAGCAATTGCATCAGCAGCAATTAGGTGAAGCAGAAGCCCTCTACTTAATTCGCTGGTGTTTACAACGTAACATTCTCTCAACCGCAGATATAAAAGGGAATTGGGAATTGGGAATTGGGTATGGGGCATGGGGAATTGAAACAACTGATATCAAGTCCGGTTAATTAGTTATAATTCCCACAGTCATTGCACCCCACCCCCAACCCCTCCCCGTCAACGGGGAGGGGAACGAAAGCGTAGCTTTTGCGTAGTGGTTTTAAAGTCAGCAAGCTGTCAACAAACAAAATCAATGGTCAACCTAATGTCGAATATTACTGGATACCTGAGTCTGGGGCAAAGTATTGATCAAAAGTCTTGAATCGGGAACCTCTAAGTGGCGTTGTCAAAAAGTGAGTAGTAAGAGCTTTGGATTTTTTCCCAACAAAAAAACCGTAGTTGGACTGCTACGGTTTATTTGAGTGAAATACTGAACTCTAGCCTTTTATAAAAAATTGGCGTTTTACAACTTCAGCTCTTTACCTATCGGGAATCTCTTTGGAACTTCAGTCTAACTACTTGTTATAGGTTCGTCATTACTTATTTTAGAGATTTAATTAAGTGAGTTATTCATCTCATGTATCCGTGAGATGTTATTTATTTAGTAAGGTAAAAAACCTGTATCAGCTAATACTGCCGTAAATATACTTAATAAATTAATATTTCCTATACGCGAGTAGATAAAATAAGCGTTTTAGAAGTTAAAATAAGCACTTTTGTCTCAGATAAAAAATTCCGTGAATAACGAAAAGAAAATTTTGCTTATAGGCAAAAAACACTTCTTGAAAGCTAGTCGTGTCGTTGGCTGTAGGTTTTTCAATGGGTTAGATGTAGTTTGTTTTTAAATTTATAACTTTTGTTGCATATAAATAAATTTTAACAAGAAAAAATAGCGATCGCAGTAGGTGCAAACACCCAAAAAAACCCCGCTGAACAATCGGGGTTTTTTTGCAACAATATTGCCATTGTTACGCTGTATGAATTCCTAAAACACAGCAATTATCAGGATTCAAGCAAATCTTACCTTGTTTATTGAAAGTATTCTTTCTCTCTGACTACGTATATAGCTGTCTATCTATGGAGCTAAGATTTTGGGTGTGTAGTTAACGATAGAAAGTGAACTACCCACACTGACTTGGAGTACCAAGTACGGCGATTTAGTTAAGCCTTAGAAGCTTACTCTAGAAACCTAGCTAGGCCAAGAGTAGTGAAGTCTATGTATTTGCGATCGCAATTTCCCGACTCATGCCAGGAAGTATATTGTGAAAGTTTTCACAAGAAAAGCCACAGATGTAAAGCTGTGGCTTAACTAAATACTTTGAACTAGCATTCTGTTTGCAGACGGTTAGCGAGACTTCTTATGAGATGAACCTGTAGATGAACCTTGAGCGGACTGTGCCTCTTGAATTAGCTGTGGCTTCAACTGCTCAAGTTTTTGAGCGGTCTGCTCTTCCTGTTGCAAGTTTTGCTGTAGCAATTGCACAACCTGGTTCTGCCCCAACACCTCAGCATTCTTAATCAAGTCACGATAGGTGACAATCTCTAACTGTTCGACCTTCGCTTGTTCCCCTACTAGTGCCAAATCTACAATTGTTGGATTATCGCTAGCTAGTAGTACTAATTTCTGACCATCACTAATTAGACCAGCTGCCACATCAGAATTGACTCGTTGTGGTTGCTGCCCCAAGGTGCTAAAAACCTGCTCTAGATTCTTAATTTGCTGCTCAGTTTCCCGAATATGGGTTTCAATCAAGGACTTCAACTGTTGATGTTGAGAATACTGCCAGCTTAACTGCTGTCCTTCCAAAAAGCGAATTTCAGCATCGTAGATAGCCCCAATTTTGTAGAGGAACTTATCGTGCAAGTTAGTGATTTTTTTTGTACCTGGACGTTCGCTAAGTTGAACCATTGTTATTCTCCTAAAGGTTTAACCCTTTACTTAAAAGTCACCTCTTTAACCTAAGTCCCTCATCCAGTCTTCTCTTCATACAAAAGGCACAGCTAACTGTTAATTCTGACTGCTAAATCAAATACATAACTTAGTGTCCAATTAATATTTAGTATTTTTTTACACAAAATGGTGCTGTTCGGTAATGCCACCAAACTCTTACGCCATCACCGTGACAGGCTGATGAACGAATCAGGTAAAGTAAAGATAAGTAAAGAAGGTGCTTAGAACCAAAATGGCTGCTCTACGCTTAGAGGAAATATCTACTCAGTTAGAAAGTCCAAATTTACGTGATCGCATGGTAGCTCTTGCCAGCCTGCGCGATGTATCCCCCGAAGATGCAGTACCTTTAATTAAAAAAGTATTGCACGATGAATCTCTGCAACTGCGCTCAATGGCAATATTTGCCTTGGGAATCAAGCCAACGGCAGAAAATTATCCAATTTTGGTGAAAATTCTGGAAAATGACCCAGACTATGGCATTCGCGCTGATGCTGCTGGTGCTTTAGGATATTTAGGTGATGCTAGAGCCTTTGAGGTGCTGGCGCGGGCATTTTATGAAGATACTGATTGGCTAGTACGTTTTAGTGCAGCTGTTTCTTTAGGTAATCTCAAAGATCCACGCGCTCGTCAAATCCTCATCCAGGCTTTGGATAGCCAGGAAGTAGTTTTGCAACAAGCTGCAATTTCTGCACTAGGAGAAATTGAAGATATTGAGTCTGTGGACAATATCCTGCGCTTTGCCCAATCAGAGGATTGGTTAGTTCGGCAACGTCTTGCAGAAGCTTTAGGTAATCTTCCCACTGCCAAAAGTGTATCAGCTTTAAAATACTTGGAAAAAGATGTCCATGCTAATGTGCAACAAGCAGCAAAAATTTCCCTCAAAAGACTAGAGGAAAGAGAAAATCAAGTTTAATATTAGTATCTCCTACTATCTTTTTAATCAATAATTTAGTGGGATTTTTAGCATTTGAATGCAGGGTAATTTCATTCATGAATATTGAAGAGTTTTTTCAGCTGAGTGCTGGTAAATGGTTTTCCCATCGTAGTACTCACCATTTGGCTTTTAATCAATCTGAAGATGGTAAATCAGATATCATCATTGAGCCACTGGCAACAGACCATCCAGAGGTAATCAAACTATGTCAACTATACGAAATTGCTCCTAGTTCAGCTGCTTGTGGTGCCAGAGTTACCTGGAACCAAACAACAGAACGGAATAAACAAAAACACAGCGGATCTACTGTGATAGTCTCAGTACCCGATGTGGATAATCCTGATGAAGGCAAGTTACTGCGGGAAACAGCTCAGGAAGCCCCTGTAATTGGCCGTTATAAAATTGGCAGTGATGGTGCGCTGACTCTAAGTGTCAAGTCAGAAACCATGTATTCTCAAGAACGCTTATGGTTTGCTAGCCCCAACTTGCGGATGCGTGCGCGTGTCTTCAAGCGTGTAGACGGCTTTAGTATGGCTGACTTCACCTCTGAAATTCGTATGGGTGGTATCCCATCAACTACAAAAGTGTCAGAGACTGCTAGTTCATCTAGTTAATGGAAGGGGAAGGGGGGAAGGGGAAGGGGAAGGGAACGCGATATTTAAAAACAGGGGTTTCAAGTATTTGCCTGCTGATTTTTATCGCACTACGTATCTGGTAAAATCTGATTTTAATATTCTGGGCAATTAAGATAGGAGCTTTGTACCATGTGGGGAAAAGTTTTAACTTTAATTCCCTTCCTCTTCCTCTTTTTCTTTTCCCCTTTTTGGTAAGAGAGATTTTTAGTGATTTGTGACCTTGTTACCTTCCCCTTCCCCCTACCCCTTCCCCTTCTCTTTTTTAAATTTGTAACAAGTTAGCGATCGCTTGGGGTAATGGCAGCACAATCATCACTAATAAAGCCATTGCTATCAATCCTAAAATGTCACGTCCGTTATCCAGTTCAGTGATATCATTCAAGGCAGGTTCATCCACTGGATTGATAAACAATAAAATGATTGCCCAAACAAAAAATTCTGATTGCACTAAAGAAAGTAGTAACAGCAACAAGCGTGCAATTTGCCCAATCACAATTGCAGTTCTTTGTCCAAACATCGCATGGACAATGTGACCACCGTCTAATTGTCCTACGGGCATCAAATTTAATGCTGTGACGATTAATCCTAGAAAACCAGCTACTGCTATGGGATGCAAATCAATAGCTGATTTTGCAGTTAACTGACTGCCTAATGCTAATTTTGAGAGTAATGCTAGTAAGATTGAGTATTTAGGATTAAGAGCATCAGGATTTAACAGTCCCGTTTTTTCAGTCAAAGTCACCACATTAGAATTAGCCAGACCCCATATTAATAAGGGTAATGTAGCGACAAAACCAGCAATTGGCCCAGCAATGCTCACGTCAAATAAAGCTTTGCGGTTGGGAATGGGACTACGCATTTGAATAAAAGCCCCAAAAGTTCCCAAGAAAAAAGGCATGGGGATAAAGTAAGGCAGCGTTGAGCGAATTTTGTAGAACCTAGCTGTCAAATAATGACCCAGTTCGTGAATGCCTAAAATAGTTATTAGCCCTAGAGCATAGGGCAGTCCTTGCAAAAGCACACTTGGATCAGATTCTACTTGAGTTGGTTCAACCCCTGCAATTCTGGCTCCCACCAAGGTAGTAGTTGCTAAAGTCGCTAATAGCAGTAATAATGCTAATCCTGGTCGGGTTAACTTTTCTGGTTTACCTGCATTTGCTGCTTTAGCCGCCTGAGTGTTGGGAACAAGTACAAAGAAAGGTTTGCCATTGAGGCCTTCTTGAAAAATCACCAAAAAGCGATCGCCAAATTCTGCTTCCACATTTGCCTTAATCTGTTGATAGGCAATGGTAGGTGTAGTTCTCAACTGACCCCGGCAAATTACAGCTTGGGGTCTATATTCAATATTTTGGATGTAGTAAACCGACCAGGGAAAACAATTTCGCAGTTGGGTTTCTTCCGTTAGCTCGATGGGACGCACTGGTACTGGTTCTACGGTAGGATGGATAGCCGATTGTGATTCAATAGCTTGAGGTTGGGTTTGTTGATCTTTTGGTACTCGACGCCCCAATTGAAATAAAAGCCAGTATAACAGAAGGCAGAAAGTTGACGGCCAGATGATCAGTGATGGCGGCGGAGGTTGTTTTACCCCATGGATGAGCGTCCACCCGCCCAATACCAATGCTGGTGTCATCAAAACTAGCCACAACAACCAGACCGGTGTTCGAGTAATGTTAGCGACACTACGCTGCACCATTAGATAAGTAGCTAGTCCCAGTAGTAGGAGAAGAAACCAAAAAAATGTCATGATCTTCAGTGATTTTGAAAAAATGTCCTACCATGAGTGCCAGCATCAGGGCTGAAACTACAAGGCAGACTCTAAACCCACTTTCCTCCAACGGTTAACAGCGCTTGTTAATTCTCAAGTATCAATTCTTGAGAAGTTCAACTCTGTCACCAGATTTTCCCAACTCCTCAGTTTTGGTTTTTTCTCATGTGCCCCTTACCTCAACAGCCAAGTCCAACAGCTAAGCCACCACATGCTGTGCTTAACAGCATTTTTGCCTTTCCACCAAATCGGGACACATTAGGAGGAACATCTTACTTTATTGTAAGAAACGAAGGCAACATCCTCATAGATTGCCCTGCCTTCGTGCAAACAAATCAAGATTTTTTGCGATCGCATGGCGGCGTGCGTTGGTTATTTCTCACCCATCGCGGTGCTATTGGTAAAACAGCAGAATGGAAGCAAGCTATGGGCTGCGAAGTTCTGATTCAAGAACAAGAAGCTTATTTATTACCAGGATTAACTGTAACCACCTTTGCCCAAGAGTTGACCCTTACCACAGCACAATTAATTTGGACACCAGGCCATTCTCCTGGTTCATCTTGCCTGTACTACAGTGATTTGGGAGGCGTACTGTTTTCTGGACGACATCTACTTCCCAACCACCAAGGTGAACCGATGCCATTACGCACAGCAAAAACCTTCCACTGGCCCAGGCAGATTAAAAGTCTCCAGTCTTTGTTAGACCGCTTTACACCAGAAACTCTCCAGTATATTTGTCCGGGTGCAAATACAGGTTTTCTCAGGGGTAAAGGTGTAATAGATAATGCTTACTACCGCCTCGCTTCTGTTGGATTTACCAGCTTTGCTGCCAATACAGCCGATAATTTAAGGTACTGACAAATCGCTCTAGAGTATGAGAGGCAGCGCTTTGCGGTGTCAAGACTAGGGTGTGGGGTGAGTGGGGGTAGGGTGTAGTGAAGACTGCATTGGAGGAGGCTTGGAACCTCCACCAATGCTATCGTCTTGAAAAGGCGTAGCTCTGTACCCTTGGGTGGTTGGGGCTATCTCTTCCCCCACACCCACTCAGCCCGCCCCAACGAGGCTTGGTCATTTGTTGGGTTGCGCTTCGCTTCACCCAACCTACATCAGTTTTAGTTTTTATCCTTAACTAAACTGTATTGAGGCATAATCTGCCACTACAAAAATAAAAAAATAGTAATTACATTGAGGCATTGACTTTTGGATACATCCAATGCTTCAAAGCATTGTATAAAGTTTATATGAACTTGATTCTTGCTAGAGCGGATATTTATTTCAGCTTAAATATAAAACTAGCTTATGTATTTTTGAGTATAATTCTTTATCATTAAATTATTTTTTTTTAATGAAGTAATTTATGGATGCCAAAAACGAAATTAAATTTAACAATATCTTGTTTTTTTAATAAAAAAATATTATTAAGATTAATTGAGTTATTTAGCAATATTATATATACAAGCTAAGTATCATATTTTATGTCAGTAAATTTATTCAAGATTTAGTAAATAAATTTACGTAACTTTGCATTTAGTGATAAATATTTAATTGTGCTTACTAACGCAAAAAAGTTTGTTAGTTCAATTAATTCTTTTTAGATGCGGCTGTCAAGGCAATTTGGTTAGCTGACAGACACCTTGAATATACTGCTAAATTCGTCAAGGATATATCGAAAAAGCCCAGCTTTGTCAGTTAGCTGAATCTATGGGTAAGAGTAGTTATGGTCGTTATCGGATGCGAATTCTAGAAGAAGAGACTCACAATATTCTGAAAACAACAGAGCAACAAAACACCAAAAATATATTAGACACTGTTCTCGTACCAGAATTTTCTCAGGCAAAAAGGTGAAGTTATGAAGGTTGTACAGACAGATATTCCTGATGTGCTACTCATTGAGCCGCAAATTTTTGGAGATGAGCGCGGCTTTTTTTATGAAAGTTATAACGAAAGAGCTTTTTTAGACAAAGTAGGAATATCATCTCACTTCGTACAAGATAATCATTCCCGTTCCATTGAAAATGTTCTGCGTGGTTTGCATGACCAGATTGATCAGCCACAAGGAAAACTTGTAAGAGTAGTAGTAGGTTCAGTATTTGATGTAGCTGTTGATTTGCGAAAAAACTCCACTACTTTTGGTCAATGGGTTGGTGTTCATCTGGCAGCTGAAAATAAACAGCAGATATGGATACCAGCAGGTTTTGCTCACGGTTTTGTGGTGCTTTCTGATTATGCGGAATTCTTGTACAAAACTACGGAATATTACACACCGCAGCATGAACGGACTATTGTGTGGAACGATCAATCCTAATTTAGCGATCGCCTGGCCAATTCAAGAGCAAGCAATTGTGTCTGCCAAGGATCAGGCTGGTAAGTTACTACAACAAGCACAGGTGTATAGATGAAAATCCTATTAACAGGTGTAACTGGACAAGTAGGTTGGGAACTACAGCGTACCCTCATGCCTTTGGGTACAGTAATTCCAGTAGGGCGCAGACATATGGATTTAGCGCAGCCAGACACCATTCGCCACATAATTAGGGAACTAAGACCCGACTTGATTGTTAATCCGGCTGCTTACCTAGCCTCAGATAAGGCAGAGTCAGAACCAGATTTGGCGATGGCAATCAACGGTATTGCCCCTGGTGTAATGGCAGAGGAAGCAAAGCGACTGGGTGCAGCCATGATTCACTATTCTACTGCTGGTGTATTTGATGGCACTAAGAATACACCGTATAAAGAGGAAGATAAAGCAGAGCCGCCGAACATTTATGGTAAAACAAAATTAGCAGGCGAGCAGGCGATCGCTGCCGTAGGTGTAGACCATTTAATTTTCCGTATCAATTGGGTCTACGGGCTACAACAAAGAGAGAAAAACTTTTTAATGACAATGCTGAGGCTGGCTGAAGAGCAAGAAGAAATCAGAGTTGTTGATGACCAATTTGGCGCACCGACGTGGAGCCGGATGATTGCCGAAGTTACAGCCCAAATTGTTTTTCAATCTTTGCACAATACAGCTGATTTTTTCGCTAGTAAAGGTGGACTGTATCACTTAACAGCAAGTGGTAAAACTAGCTGGTATGGTTTTAGCAAAGCAATTTTTGAATATGATTTTCAGTGGAGTCAACGCAAGTTAAAAAGGTTGATCCCAATTACTACACAGGAGTATCCTACAACTGCACGCAGGCTAGCATATTCTATATTAGACAATCATAAATTATCTAATACTTTTAAAATGGTTATGCCGGATTGGCAAAATATTTTAGAGTTAGTGCTTGCTCCAAGTTACTGTCCATAAATTTGAACACAAAGGTTATACGTCATGATAAACCGTCGTCAGCTTTTGCAGAGCCAAGATAGCAACTATATCAGATATATGGCTTCAAAATTATCCCGTAAGCTGAAATATCTGGTTAAGCGTTACATTCTTTCAAAACCTCTCCCAAGAGGGTATATTCCACTCAGCATTGATAATGCTGATACATATTTTGGTGATGACAAAGATATAAAAATTTATAAATTTGTTCATGATGAAGGTACTCATGGTCAAGAAGCCAAATTTCTAGAAGGTGATTTTTTAAAAGTCTGGACTAATTTTAAAAGTGAATTTGAATCAGTAGTCATAGATACTACAAAACAAGGATTTATTTTTTGGCGAGGTTTCACAATAGATCCTAATTTAAATGTAATATATGAAAAAAACCTCGAATTGAATGAAATACCAATATATCTCAGGGAATTAGTGAATTGTCAAAAATTAGAGGGAACAGTTGCGTATTTATCAAATGGTGTTCCTCAAAATTATGGTCACTGGTTGCTCTATGCCATACCGCAACTTGATATATATTGGAAGTTTATCAATAAACAAGAAATCGATTATTACTACATCGGTGATTCAATAGCAAATTTCCAAAAAGAAACTCTCTTGGCACTTGGTATAAAAGAAGAACAAATAGTTCATTACCCCTGCCAAGCTGATAGGTTAATAACTTGTGTAATTAACAGAAAAGTACAAAAAGAATCTCATACATATCCAAGTATTTTTGCCTACAGATTTTCCAGAAATATCTTCTTGCCTAAAGAAAATTATTCAAATAGTAAATATCCAAAACGTTTATATGTAAAACGTGGTAAAGTAAACCATCGTGAGGTAATCAATGATAATGAAGTTATAGAATACTTAGAAAGTATAGGCTTTGAAGCATTAGAAATGCAGGGGAGAACAATGCAGGAGCAAGCTGAAATATTTTACAATGCAGATGTAATAATTTCAGTAACTGGTTCGGGTTTAACAAATTTACTATTTATTAGGGAAAGTACAACAGTTATTGAAATTGTTCCTTTCAGTTTTAGGGATGGTTTCTTCTATGCTTTAGGAAGTTATTCTCAGGCAAATTATTTCTATATGTTAGGTGAAAAAGTTCCAGGAGATACTACTAAACCACAGCGTTCAAATATTAAAGTTAATATTAACAAACTCAAACAAATATGTAAATTAGCTAATTTAGTGTAAGTTAACGAAGGCAGGAGGCAGGAGGCCGTTTTTGTCACGAGGATTTATACCCCGTTCCAAAAACTTTTCGCCTTAAAAGGCGAGGTTTTTGACCCGATTGTTTCGATAATGTTTTAAAAGTCGGAGTGGTCAAAAATTATGCGAGTCGTCGAACCATGTAAAGTGGTGGCGCACTATAAAGCACATGGTTGGAACACAATCGCGTAATGTTTTGGTCAAGCTGTTATTTTTGTCTAAATATCAGCATTGACCAAAACATTGTAACTTCAACAGTCTTGACCGCTTTTTCTTGAGTTATTTAATCTAAACTCCAGTCGCTAATAGTTCCACTGCTGCTTGATATTGTTGATCTGCTTCTGTAGCAATTTGTTCGCGGGTTATTGGTTCTTGAGTAATGACTGTATCTGGCTTAATACCTAATTTATTGATATCCCGGTGATTAGGAGTTTCATACTTAGCAATTGTGACTGCCAAGCCAGAACCATCCGACAATTCAAACAAGGACTGAATTAAACCTTTGCCAAAAGTAGTTTCACCTACCAACTTAGCACGACCATTATCTTGTAGTGCGCCGGCGAGAATCTCACTGGCACTAGCAGTTCCTTGATTGACCAAAATTACTAAAGGATCGTCTGTCAAGGCTGGGCCGAATGCTTCAAAACTACCTTGAATGCCTTGACGATTCACGGTGTAGACGATGGTGCCTGAATCTAACCACAGACGGGCAATATCAATGCCTGATTGTAATAGCCCACCTGGATTATTTCGTAAATCGAGAATGTAGGCAGCAGCGCCTTTTTTTTCTAGACTAGAAATAGCGTGTGCCAATTCCATAGAGGCGTTGGCATTAAATTGAGTTAGGCGCAGATAGCCAATTGGCGTACCTTGTGGAGAAAAGCGTAAATCTGCCACAACAGGGTTAAGAGTGATGCGATCGCGTACTACTCTAATTTCCGTTTCTCCTTCGCCGTCTCGCTCGATCAACAGCGTAATCAGGCTACCAATAGGGCCGCGCATTCTGGCTGCTGCTTCATCGAGGGTGAGATTTTCTGTAGAAACGCCTTCAATTTTGAGAATGCGATCGCGTGGTCTAATTCCGGCTTTATCCGCTGGTGAACCCGCGATGGGAGACACCACTTCTAACTTTCCTGTCTGGGGATTGAGGGCGATTTGTAAACCCACCCCAGTCAATTCTCCAGAAGTATTCACCTGCAAACTACGGTACTGTTCTGGGTCTAAAAAGCGAGTAAAAGGGTCATCAAGGCTTTTAAGCATTCCCTGAATTGCCCCGTAAGTTGCTTTAGAGTTGTTAAGCGGCTGTTGTAGAGCCTTTTGCCTGACCGCTGCCCAGTTTTGATGATTAAACGTGCCATCCAGATAAGTGCGATTGACAATTCGCCAAACTTCTGAAACTAGCTTTTGTTCCTGTGTCAAAGCCGCTGCTGGCTGGATGAGTACCAACAGCGCCAAGCAAAAAGCCATCAATAGTGAAAATCCAAAGCGAAAAGTCTGTTTGTGCATGAACCCCATTTTCAATCCCACCTCAACCCAAATTGCCTATAATTGCCCAATTACCTTGTTGTTGATGAAATCTATCTCTCGACTATGTTACTTTTTTTATAGAAGTGATGCATTGTTCTCATCAACTTGTTAATGCAATTGATGCTGATGCATCGCGCTCAACAAACGATAAGATCTACTTTGTGTCCACCATTTTCTGTGTTGGGTTGCAAAGAGAACGCAATATATCCCATATTTGCAGAGTGTTAAGTTTTTTTAAACTTTTATCACTTTGAAAGCTCAAAAGCAAACAAACCAACTCCTCTTTGTGAAAAAATCCCAAAATTGCTAATTGGGATATTGATCAACCGCAACCGATTTTTAGGAATTTGAGATTGTATGGCCAACGTTTACGACTGGTTTGAGGAACGCTTGGAAATTCAGGCGCTAGCTGATGACGTAACTAGCAAGTACGTCCCTCCCCACGTCAATATTTTTTACTGCCTGGGTGGAATTACCCTAACTTGCTTTCTCATCCAGTTTGCCACTGGATTTGCCATGACGTTCTACTACAAACCAACAGTTGCTGAAGCTTACTCCTCTGTGGAGTACATCATGAATGAAGTCAGCTTTGGTTGGTTAATTCGCTCCATCCACCGCTGGTCTGCCAGCATGATGGTGCTAATGATGATTTTGCACGTCTTCCGGGTATACCTGACTGGTGGTTTCAAAAAGCCCCGCGAGTTAACTTGGGTAAGTGGCGTTATCTTAGCGGTAATCACAGTTTCCTTTGGTGTAACAGGCTACTCCCTACCTTGGGATCAAGTCGGCTACTGGGCTGTGAAAATCGTTAGTGGTGTACCAGAAGCAATTCCCGTAGTTGGCGTTTTGATTTCCGACCTACTACGCGGTGGTTCTAGTGTTGGTCAAGCAACCCTGACTCGCTACTACAGCGCCCACACATTTGTGCTACCTTGGCTGATTGCGGTCTTCATGCTATTCCACTTCTTGATGATCCGCAAACAAGGTATTTCCGGGCCTTTGTAATTCCATCAGTTCAAATGTCAAAAGGCAACAGCAATCAGTTCCAAGATCAAGTCGTTTGTTTTAAACTGAGGGAAAATCAGCAATAGATAACTCATAAGTTACTAAAAAGAACAAACACTTGTATTTGTAGCTGAAAGCTGTAGAACCCTGGGGGCGGCTGCCCCATGAACTCGACAGTGGGGCTAGCCGCGACTTAGGGATACCAAATAGCTGATGGATTGACAAATGCTTTAACTGAAATTAAGCAGGAGAGCGCATTTAAAAATGGCAACGCAAAAAAAACCCGATCTGAGCGATCCTCAATTAAGAGCCAAACTCGCCAAAGGCATGGGCCACAACTATTATGGCGAACCCGCTTGGCCCAATGACTTATTGTATGTATTTCCAGTTGTAATCATGGGTTCGTTCGCTTGTATAGTGGCTCTAGCTGTGCTAGACCCTGCGATGACAGGTGAACCAGCCAATCCTTTTGCCACACCATTGGAAATTTTGCCAGAGTGGTATTTGTATCCAGTATTCCAGATTTTGCGATCGCTCCCTAACAAACTCTTAGGAGTGTTAGCAATGGCTTCCGTACCTCTGGGACTGATTCTCGTTCCTTTTATTGAGAACGTTAATAAGTTCCAAAACCCCTTCCGCCGTCCAGTAGCGACTACAGTGTTCCTTTTTGGCACTCTCGTCACTCTGTGGCTAGGTATTGGTGCTGCTTTACCATTAGACAAATCTTTGACCTTGGGACTTTTCTAAAGTAGTCACTGCAAAGAGTTTTGACGCCTGTGAGTTTCAAGAGCATATTTTATAGATGTGCTTTTGAAAAAAATTGACAGGCGTCAATTTTAATAATCAAACTGGCATCTGAGATTGAAAGTTTTGGATGGAAAAGCCATTCCTAAATCTCAAATCACTAAAACACAACAAATATAAACATATTTCACCTGTCGCGACCAAGCGCGAGTTTAAGGGCGCCAGAGTAATCGCACTACACCTTTGTATGAGTGTAGGTAAAAATACCGCTTTGGGACAAAGTGCTGGGTACTTAAACAGTTAATCAATTATCAAATTCTTTGCTGATAACTGTTAACTATTATTCCCTTTCCCCAGTCCCTAATCCCTAGTCCCTGTTTATTTAGGTTAATGTTAAGTTGCTAGTTACAATCCTCATAATGCCAAAATCAGCCATATTTTGTATTTTGGTAGAAAAAATCCGCCAAACTAGGTTTTTTTTAGCTATCAGAGAAATTTTGCTAAAAGTGCAAAATTCAATAACTAGCAACTTATGTTTACTTGTATTCAAAACACCGTCAATGTTTAGCATAGTGCAGCAAGACCATCTGACGGTGAAGAGCGAACTGAGCCTTCTAAACCAAGTGCAACAATGGTTTGAGCAGTTTTGTCTAAAATATTTGTTTCAACTTGGCTGGTCAGAAAGTCAACTTTATCGCCTCAACTTAGCATTAGCAGAGGGCTTTACCAATGCAGTTCGTCATGCTCATCGTGCTTTACCACCAGAAACAACCATAGAGATTGAAGTTAGCTTATGGATAGACCGACTGGAAATAAAAATTTGGGATTATGGAAAACCTTTTAATCCTGATGCGATCGCAGAGCCAGAACCAGGTACTCTGCAAGCAGGGGGTTACGGATGGTTTCTCCTGAGACGTTTAGCTGACCGTGTTGTCTACGAACGCAGTGCAGATGATAGGAATTGTTTGCTGATTGTCAAATATGCCAAAGAAGGTCAAGTATAAAAACAAGGAGTCAGAAGCCAAGAGTTGAAGTCATCATATTTTCTAACTCCTGGCTTCTGACCCCTGGTTATTAAGTACACTGTTCACTTTTAGGGATCTGCACTCACCTCAATTCATTATGCCTTTATATACGTAATTATACTAGAGTTATTCAATTAATTATACATAAAAATTTGTATAAAAAAAAATACTTAATCCAGTAAAGTCAGCATACGAGTTGCAGCTAATACTTTGTTAGGATTTGGCAGCAAGTAATTGGTAATTTTAACTTTTGTTGAGGGACGGCTCACCACGCCTAGTGATGCTATTAATTGATAAAAATTAGTGTATCTAAGCTAAAACACATATTCATTGCATACTCACATTCGTCAGGGCCGTTAACAGTCAACTGGGAACAGTCTACAAATTAACATATGCAACTTTGATGTAGAACAGCTTACTAACTTTGGTGGCTCCAGGAAATTTGTGTTTTCCAATAAGAGCCGTTTAGTGCTGACAGAGATAGAAAAAATCGGGAAAAATATATGACTAAGACAGCCTTAATTACAGGAATTACTGGTCAAGATGGCTACTATCTCAGCCATCTGCTTCTTAAGCAACATTACCGAGTTGTGGGATTAGTATCGCCACATCGACAACCGAATTTAGCAAAACTGGGAGATTTGGCAACTCAGGTAGAAATTTACACAGTTGATTTGAGAGACAGTAAGGCGCTGTTGATTGCGGTTGAACAACTGCGCCCCCAAGAAATTTACAATTTGGCTGCTCCTAGTTTTGTTCCTGATTCCTGGCAAGACCCTCTAGGTACTTTGGATTTAATCACCGGTACTGCTACTCGCCTATTAGAAGCAGTGCGACAGGCTGGTTTATCTACACGGTTTTATCAAGCCAGCAGTTCTGAAATGTTTGGGGATGTATCTTGTTCTCCTCAAGATGAGGAAAGCCCCTTTCATCCGAAAAATCCCTATGCAGCTGCTAAGTTACACGCCCACTGGACAATGGTACATCATCGGCAGCGCTACGGTTTATTTGCTTGTAGTGGAATTTTGTACAATCATGAGTCTCCCCTACGTCCACCTCAGTTTGTTACTCGCAAAGTTTCTTTAGCAGCTGCATCGATTAAATTGGGTTTAACTCAAACCCTAGAAATGGGCAATTTGGATGCCAAACGCGATTGGGGATTTGCTGGAGATTATGTTGATGCAATGTGGCGAATGCTACAGGTTGATGAGCCAGAAGAATATGCAATTGGTACGGGGAAACTCCACAGTGTCAGGGAATTAGTTTCTACAGCCTTCGAGTGTGTGGGATTAAATTGGCAACGATTTGTAGTAATTAATACTAGCTTATTAAGAGCAGACGAACATTTTCACTTGGTTGCCAACCCAAGCAAAGCGAAAAAGAATCTGAATTGGGAACCTCAAGTCAGCTTTGAGGAACTTGTAGAGAAAATGGTAAAAACAGATATGGAGCGGTTGCAAAATGGTCTGGTGACACCCGCCTGTGCATCCTCTCTGGGAGTATAAAAAAGATAAATGCTAATTGATACAGTCAAAGAAACCCTAAATTCAGGTGCTAATGTTAGCAAACAAGTCAACCATGCGTTCGTGTTTCTGGAAATTTTTCTACGTGAAGGTGGTATTCAATCATACGTAAAGGATATTTTTCGTGCATATTTGGGTTTAAGTGCTGGTTATCAAGCAGAAGTCTTTGTGCTACGAGATAGTTCTGATTGCTCAAATCCTTTCGAGTGCGATGATTTAAAGTTTAATTACTTTCAAAATCAGTCTCCTCAGATGGGCAGGGTGAAAATGGCTGTAGCTCTGTTTAAGTATCTATTGCAAAAACGCCCCCAGCATGTTTTCTGCGGTCACATCAAGCTAGCAGTACTAGTACAAACCCTTTGCCAACCTCTGGGCATTCCCCACACTGTCTTAACTTACGGCAAAGAAGTTTGGGAACCACTCAAACCTCAAGAACGCCGCGCCCTAGCATCAGCAGCGGGAATTTGGACAATTAGTCGCTATAGCCGCGATCGCGCCTGTGCTGCTAATAATCTAGACCCCAATAAGGTGAAAATGCTACCTTGTGCCATTGATGGAGAGCAATTTACTCCTGGGTCTAAACTACCGGATTTAGTCGAAAAGTATGGTTTAACAGACGCTAAGGTGCTAATGACCGTGGCGCGACTGTGGTCAGGGGACATCTACAAAGGCGTCGATGTGACGATTCGGGCCTTACCCAAAATAGCTGAAGTTTTCCCACAAGTGAAATATTTGGTGATTGGTCGTGGCGATGACCAACCGCGATTAGCCCAGCTAGCCAAAGATTTAGGTGTGAGTTCGCGGGTTATTTTTGCAGGTTTCGTTCCCACAGAACAACTAATGGCACACTACCACCTTGCAGACGCTTATATTATGCCTTCTCAAGAAGGCTTTGGCATTGTTTATTTAGAAGCGATGGCTTGTGGGATACCAGTGCTATCCGGTGACAACGATGGCTCAGCTGACCCCTTGGCTGATGGTAAGCTGGGATGGCGAGTGCCCCACCGTAATCCCGACGCAGTAGCAGCAGCTTGTATAGAAATTCTTAAAGGTAATGACCAACGTTGTGATGGACAGTGGTTACGAGAGCAAGCGATCGCCAATTTTGGCGTGGATGCCTTCCAAAAACAGCTTTTGTCTCTAGTCCAGAGTTTATAGTCCAAAAGAGTTAGTTGTTAGTGGTCAGTGGTCAGTTGTCAGTTGTCAGTGGTTAAAAAGCAGGAGGCAGGAGTGAAGAATTATTTCTCATCCCTTCATCTCCCCAGTCATCAGTCATCAATTGTCCCGCTCATCTCCCCTTTCTTCACTATTAACTATTGACCACTGACTATTGACTACTCCCTAAACTCGCTATCCTAGAGGGAGAGCAAGACAATATTTAAAAAATGAGCCTTAAATCTTTTCAGCTAAATCTTGTCAATCTTCGCCCTTGGCTCACTGTGTTAGCAGTTTTCTGGTTACTAGCATCATTGGGCTTGGGCTGGTTGGTGAATTCGCTATTGATTATTTTTGGATTGCTGCTGTTAGCACCTGTGATTGCCTTTTTCGGGTTTCGCTGGTGGCTGCAACGTAACTTGGTTACTGACCAGTGTCCGGTGTGCGGATATGAATTTACTGGTTTAAATAACAGCCAGTTGCAGTGCGCTAATTGCGGAGAACGCATATTAGTACAAAATGGTCATTTTCGGCGTTTTACGCCAGATGGCACAATTGATGTAACGGCAATTGAAGTACCAGCCAAATCACTGGAAGATTAAGCTGTTTGTCGGTTACTGAGTAGGTAAGAAATATTCTTTATGGTTCACGGTTAGTGCTTTACTACTAACTGCGAACCTGAATTTACTTATTTTCAGTATCAGCCAGTTTACTTTCAATATCTGATAGTTGCACCGCTCCAGAGAAATTTTTACTATTCATTACAAAAGTGGGTGTACCAGCAATACCCAATTTTTGAGCTAGTTGGATATCTTGCCCAATAGCAGTATTTGCAAGCAAGCGATCGCCCTGAAACTTTTGCAAATCCAAATTGAGTTTTTTGGCAATATCTAAATACAAATCTTCACCAAGTTGCTTTTGATTAGCAAACAAAGCATCGTGATATTCCCAGAACTTACCCTGCTGATTTGCCGCCCAAGCAGCTTGTGCGGCTGGCAATGCCTCAGCATGAATAGCAGCTAAGGGTAAATGTTTATAAGTTAATATTAAATCATTCTGATGATTTGCTAGCAATGACTTAAGTGTTTTATGCGCCTCCGCACAGTAGGGACATTGAAAGTCAGAGAATTCTATTAATACAGTTTTTGATTGAGCCGGGCCGATAGTAGGAGAATTGCCAATTACAACTTGGGGATTATTTTTTAAATCCTGTAAAAAAGCCTGTTGTGCTTGCTTGAATTTCTGTTGCTGTCGCTGCTGGTACACCTGGACGGATTCGAGAATTACCTCTGGGTGTTGGCGGAGAATTTGTAAAACTTGCTGTTCTAGTTGGGGATTAATTTCGCTGACTGCTTGTGCAGGAAGTGACCAGCCTAACACTAGACAAACTAAACTCAAGATTAGCCAGGTACGTAGATGATCAAATAATTGACGCATACCAAAATACTGAATAATTCAATATTTTTATACTACTGAAAAAATCAGAGATTCCATGTTGTAAAATTTTTCATCAAATATATTTACAAATTGTGCCAATTGTACAGGTATCTTTGCAAGTATAATTAAATCTAATATGTCCGCAGCTGCGATCGCGCAGGGCAAATGCACCTAAAAACAGTAATAATTACGAATTACGAATTACGAATTAGTAATTATTTTGACTGTACTATCAATGGGTAGTGAGAAGTCACGAGACCATTCATTCCAAGAACCAAAATAATTTCTAGCAGAAATTCCTGCCTCTTCAAGGGCTATTAATGTATTAGCAGCCCTTGAACCTTTAAAGCAGTATACATAGACAATCGACTCTGAAGTAATACCTACTGACTGACAAATTTCTCGGATTTCGGCAGGCGATCGCAACGTGGTAATTTCCGAATCACAATTCATGAAACGATGCCATTCTATCCATACTGCGTTAGGGATTCTACCTTTACGAGGACAAAAATCAGGATTGTAGGGAGAAGAACTCAGTCCAAGCCATTCTTCCCTATCGCGCACATCTAATTTAATAATTTCTGGATTGTTAATTGCTTCCAACATCTCGGTTGTAGTCACCATCATGTCAGCTTGAGGATGCAATCGAAATATGCTGCTTTCAGGTTGAGGAACTTCATCAGTGGTAGGTAATCCAGCAGCTAGCCAAGCTTGATATCCTCCTTGTAAAACAGATACCTGAGTGCAACCCAAATACTTTAATAAAAAAGCTGCTCTACAAGATTGTCCGTAACCTTTATTTAAAGCATCTTCATATACAATTATCTTTTCTGTACCAGATATTCCTACCTCACTCATAATTTTGGCAAAATGCTCTTGCAATTGCTTTAATCCTGCTGGGTAAGAATTCTCTAAAAGATAAGTAAAAAATTCTCTAATATTGATAGATTGAGGAATATGAGAGACAGCATATTCTTCTTGGCTCCGCGTATCTATAACCACAGTATTTAATGATTTTTGTGCTAACAGAGACGTGAGTTCTTGAGGAGAGATAAAGAGTTTTGTATTCACGCTTTCATGCTTCTGTTATCGTGCCATTAGGCATTATTGCATCCAATATATTTGTGCTTGGAAGTGAAAGTTACAGAATAACTAATGTTGAGTGTTATGGAAAAACTTTTTTGTAATAATTGTGATCAAAGCAACAAATAAATTAAGCTAAATTAAGAAATTTTTTATAAAGTAAATCTTCAGGTAGGGTGTGTTATGGCTTTAGCCTAACGCACCACTATTTATATGGCGCGTTAGGCGCTTTTATTATGTTTTTCGTGGCAAATCATCTAAAAGTATGCGCCTAACACACCTACGGTAATTTTATTTTTACTAAAAAACCAAATTAAACAAGATTAAAGGTCGAAGTGTTAACACTGAAAAATTTTATTTGTTAGTATAGAAAACACCGTTTAGCTATTCTCAGTCAATTCACTGGCATGGTTGAAGATAAAAGCATTGATTTTCAAGCATATCTACAATTTCTCTGTGTAGATGACACATACAGAGAGTGGCAGGAATTTTATACACCAATCGATGCCTTAGACCGTCAACGAATTGAACTGAAAAAATCTCGAAGACGTTTGGACTTGGGGTTGATGGTGCAGACGATACAGCCACCACAACCGCAAGGGCAACCATTAGAAAGAGAAAAAATTGAATGGTTGAATGTTCTCGAAGGGTTACGGAAGTATGCAGCTAACCATGTTTTATTAAAAGGAAAACCAGGTTCAGGTAAATCGACTGCTTTAAAACGGCTATTGTGGGAAGAAGCAGAAAAAGCCAAAACAGACTCGCAAGCCAAAATCCCTGTTTTGGTACAACTGCGACGGTATAAAACTTCCGTTTTGGGTATCATTCAGGATTTTTTGATTGAAAATCAATTGTTACTTAGTGAAACTCAAATTGAAAATTTGCTGTTCACAGGGCGGTTCTTGTTACTTATTGATGGGTTGAATGAATTGCCTAATGAAGAGGCAAGACGAGATTTATATGGATTTCGGGAGAAATATTTTCGAGTCACACCGATGATTTTCACCACCAGAGATTTAGGGGTTGATTTAGGCATTGAGAAAAAGCTGGAAATGCAACCCCTGACAGAAGGGCAGATGCAGCAGTTTGTCCGGGCTTATTTGCCAGAGGTGGGTGACGAGATGCTGCGGCGGTTGGGTGGGCGTTTGCGAGAGTTAGGAGAAACGCCACTGTTACTATCGATGCTGTGTGAGGTATTTGACTACAGCAAACAAATCCCGACTAGCTTGGGTTCGCTGTTTCGTTGGTTTTCTGGAGAGTATGACAAACTCAAGGTAGATGTTCCAATTTCTGAAGGTTTACGAAATTGGCAGTCTGAGTTATTGCAGCATCTAGCATTTGTAATGATGCAAGGTGATAGTCCTACAGAGTTTCGACTATCGATTTCTAAACAGCAAGCTAGGAATATTTTGACAGAATTTTTGCAGGGCAAAGTAGCCTTTGCTGATGATTGTGCAAGGCGCTGGTTGGAAGATTTGCTTAGGTATCACCTGATTCAACTGCGAACAGATGATCAAATTGAGTTTCGCCACCAGTTGCTTCAAGAATACTACGCCGCCGAAAAGCTGTTCCAACTGCTTTCTAAGATTAGTGATGAAAGGTTGAAACGGGATTATCTTAATTATTTGAAGTGGACAGAATCTCTAGCGCTGATGTTAGCGTTGGTAGACAATGAAAAGCAAACTGTACAAATAGTAAACTTAGCTTTGGAAGTAGATTTGATGTTAGGGGCAAGGCTGGCGGGGGAAGCAAGGAAGGAGTTTCAGGAGAAAACGGTGGACTTAGTTTTGGGGTTAAATACTTCCCAGGAACTCAAATTTTATCTTTTAGGTTTAACAGGTTCTGAAAAAGCACTTCCATCATTGCTAAAAGCATGGAATAGTCGAGATTATAAAAATGATTACATTGTTGCTGAGGCTTTAGCATATGTCGGCTATGATGAGGCAATGTCTACAATTATTCAATTGGAAGATGAGTATATTTCTAGCTTAGCGGAGGCTGAACAGTACGAAGATGACTACGAAGATTATCTGTATCACAATATTGTTTCCGAGTTAGAAAGTATTACTTTATCGGATACAGCAATTGATCAACTATTGATTTTGTTAAAAAATCAAATACTGATCAGTCCAAAAGGTTCTGATTATTATTTAAAAGGAAGAAATTATCAAGCCAAGAAGATATTAGGTGAAAAAGTCTTTAATCAAGTTATTTCAATTTTATTACAAGCATTAAATCATCAAGATTTTCGTGTCCGCTATCATGCAGCCTTCGCATTAGGGAATATTGGCTCAGAGATGGAAGTTGTAGCTTTAATAGAAGCTGTCAAAGATGAAAATTGTTTTGTGCGTTCTATGGCAATAGAAGCATTAGGAGAGCTTGGAAGTATTAAAGCGGTTTCTGCATTGATTGAAGCAGTAAGTGATGACAAGCCTTTTATACGTTCTAGGGCGGTTGAAGCCTTAGGCAAAATTGGTAGTGACAAGGCAGTTTCTACTTTAATTAAAGCGCTGAATGATGAAAAATATTTTGTGCGTTTAAAGGTAGCTGAAGCATTAGGTAAAATTGGCAACAAAACTGCGGTTACCGCTTTGATAGGAGCCTTTAATGATCAAGAATCAGAAGTTCGTCTGAAGGTGATTGAAGCATTAGGTAAAATTGGCGGCGATACGGCAATTCCTGCCTTGATAAAAGCCTTAAATGATGAACAATCAGATATTTGCTCAACGGCAAAAGAGGGATTAATTTCTATCCGCAACTCTTTAGTAAAGGAGGTATTACAAAATATATATAATTCTCCATATGATTATGAAAACACGTTTGTTTCTGAAACTGCCGCAAACAAGTTAGCTCAAATTTGTAATGACTGTCTGCAATGTATTCTCAGTAACTCTAATTTAATGAATAAGTGGAAAGATTTATCTATCCATTTAAATTCAAAAATATCATCAAATAATGATTTGATAAAATGTGAACTGCTATACCAGATATGGGAGGTACTATTAACCCTAATGCCAGAACTTGCAACTAATCAAAAAGATATGATTTTAGTAATTCAAAAGCTTTGCAAGTTTTATAATTATGCAATTTTTTCTTCTCCTCCATCTGAAGAAGAGAAACAGTCAGATCCTTTACTTGATACTTTAAATAGACTCAATCAAACTATGTCGGAAACTCCTAAAGTACAAATGAATTTTTATGCTTCTATTAATAGCAGCAATGTTGCTGGAAATGTTGAAGGTGATAATATTAACACGCAAAATAATTACCCAACAATACAAAATATTGCTGAAGTAGAAAAAGTACTACAGCAATTGCTTGAGCAAATAGAGCAGACTAAACCAACGCCAATTCAAGCTCAATTAATTGTTGATCAAGCTGTTGAGAAACATCCAGTACTCAAAGACGCGCAAATTATTGAGCAAGCCATTAAACGTTATCCACCCCTCAAAGTACGTTTGCAAAGAGTGATAATCGCAGCAGGTATTGAAACTGTAAAAGTGTTATTTGCTCCTGCTGGTATTGTAATTGAAGCAATTAGAGCTTGGACTGAACCCGAATAGAAATTGTTGGCTAATTTTTTTCAGGCTATGTCATCAGGCAATACGATTCAGTTAGAGTTAAAACTCTTTGCTAAAGTCAATTTTTTTAACGTAGACGCGTAAGCGGCTTGCCGCAGGCTACCGCAGAGGCGCAGAGGACTCAGAGAGAAGGGAAAAATGCCTAACTGAACTGTATTGTGTCATCAGGCACATCTGTTACATTGATATCCAAAGACTTGCACATCGTCTTCAGCGAAACTTTGTATAAACAGCCAGTTCAACTATTGAGTTGTAGTTACAGCATATTTCATTTGAGTGAGGTACAAAAGGGCGGGCAGGATGCCCACCCCACAAGATTTAACATTAAGATGTGTACTTCATTTACTTGCAAACTGCTGTATCTTTACAAGTATGAGAGCGATCGCGTTTTTTAACTATAGGACTTACGCACTCGTGACGAAAAACTAAGCTTTTGAGATTACAACGCTAAGCTCGTAATGACGTAAAATCGTAGCCCGTGCGTAAGTCCTGAACTAATACAATTCTATTGCGGTAAACCCTTAATTTGTAACAAATCCAAACCCTTTTCAAATATTTCATCAATTGGCAACATTTGACCATCAGTAGTCATAAATTTATGGTCTTTTGTTGCCCTAATTATTGAACCATCTTCTAAACAATATTCAAAAACTTCTTGTTTACCGCGATGATGCCACTGTGCTATTGGTTGCGTGTAAACATTGCCATTACTATCAATGCTGTATACACTACATTCAATACGTTTTTCTACAATTTCACCTATAGGAATAAATCCATATTCAACCGTCAAAACTTCATTTTCATAGCTTAAGCAATATTCGGCGAACTTTAACATATCGTCAAATAATTTCTCAGCTATTTGCTTTCTAACGCCGTTTTTAGTCGCACCATCAATAAACTTTTCTTGCTGCTTTTGCATTTCAGAAACTTTCTTTTTACCCATAGCGCGACGCAGCAAGTCAGCTTGTCCCAGAGAATAGCCAGCCATATCTTGAGCAATTTTCATAATTTGCTCTTGATAGACCATAATTCCGTAGGTTTCATTCAATATTGGTTCTAAAATAGAAGTTTCATAGTCTATAGCTTCTCGTCCATGCTTCCGGTTAATAAATTTCGGAATTAACCCTGCATCTAATGGCCCTGGTCGATAAAGTGCCAAAATTGAAGAAATATCTTCAATATTAGAAGGCTTCAAATCTCGCACTATTTGACGCATTCCTGAAGATTCTAACTGAAATATCCCTTCTAATTCACCAGCTTCTAAAAGTTCATAGGATTTCTGTACATCTTTTGGTAAAGTGCTATGTTCACCTTTGGCTAATATCCTTTGCGCTTTTCTTTCCTGACGTGGAATTTCATCTGGGTCGAGACGATAGCCATTGGTTTGTTCAATCAAATCAATAGTTTTTTGAATCAATGTGAGATTCCGCAAACCCAAAAAATCCATCTTTAACAAGCCCATTGATTCCAAGTCTTCCATGAAATACTGGGTAATCACAGAGCCGTCATTATTTCTTTGTAATGGTACAATTTCATCTAAGGGATCGGCAGAAATTACCACACCGGCTGCATGAACGCCAAAGGTTTTGTTAGTCCCTTCAATTCGCATTGCCATATCAACCCAATGGCGAACTTTGGGGTCATTATCATACTTTTCTTTAAACTCTGGTTCTGGGGTTTCATTAGAAATCATCACCTTGAGTTTAGTGGGTTTACCCCGCACCACAGGTATTAATTTCGCCATTTTGTCGGCATCACCATAGGGAATATTTAATACTCTGGCGACATCTTTTAAAACAGCTTTGGAAGTTAAACGGTTAAAGGTAATGATTTGAGCTACTCTATCAGCACCGTATTTTTGAGTTACATAATCAATAACTTGATCCCGTTTTTCAATGCAGAAATCTGTGTCAATATCAGGCATGGATTTCCGTTCTGGGTTTAAAAAACGCTCAAATAATAGCCCATGATGCACTGGGTCAATATTGGTAATTCGCATGGCATAGGCAACCAATGAACCAGCCGCAGATCCCCTACCTGGGCCCACAGGAATATTGTTATCTCTTGCAAATTTGATGTAGTCCCACACAACTAAAAAGTATGTGGAAAAACCCATCTGTTGCAGCATTTTTAATTCATATTCCAATCTGTCTTTGTAGACTGAATCGACTTCGTTACGGGATTTACGATTTAATCTTTCTAAAAGTCCTTGCCAAGCCACTTCTTCCACATAAGTATCAGCAGTATGACCAGAAGGAATCGGATAGTTGGGAATGCGAGGCTCACCCATAATTTGGTAAGGCTCAACTTTGTCGGCAACTTCTTCGGTGGTGGCTATAGCTGAAGCTATGACATCATCTGGTAAATGGTCACGAAATAGCAGCTTCATCTCTTCAGCAGATTTGAGATATTCAGTGCCGCTATAACGCATCCGATTATCTTCAATAATGAGTTTGCCTGTTTGAATACATAGCAAAGCATCGTGTGCTTCTACGTCAAAGCAGGAAATAAAATGAGAGTCATTGGTAGCGACAAATTTAATATTTAGTTCTTGGGCAATTTTAACAATTTCAACATTAACAATGCGGTCTTCTTGGGAACCGTGGTCTTGAATTTCTAAATAAAAATCATCACCAAATACATCTTTATACCATTGAGCAACTTTTCGAGCTGCGTCTGGTCTGCCGCTGAGAATTGCTTGGGGGATTTCTCCACCCAAACAAGCACTAGTGACAATCAAGCCTTCATGATATTCTTTTAATAATTCTTTATTGATGCAAGGACGAGAAAAAATACCTTTGCCTTGTACACCTTTGAGGTGAGAAATAGTGGTTAATTTAACTAAATTTTTATAACCTTTTGTATTTTTAGCTAAAACAACTTGATGATAACGGGGGCGGCGTTCTTGTTTTTCGATATCCCCGTTGATAATATACATTTCATTGCCAATAATTGGCTTAATATTTTTACTGCGGCAAATTTTAATCAGTTCCACAGCGCCATACATGACACCATGATCTGTCAAGGCGATCGCTTTTATCCCCAGTGCGATCGCGCGATCAATCAAATCTGGCAACTGACTTGCGCCATCAAGCAAACTGTAGTCACTGTGAATATGTAATGGTACAAAGGACATATGCGTCTCCAACCCTAGCCAAATCATCCCTGGGGACATCCAAGCGCGAATATCCCTTGGAGTAGGTTTTTATAAAGCAACGGGATCTTAGATTAGCTCGTTTAGGAAAATTTCACTTCCGCAACTGATGTTTGAATAGTCACATCAATAGGACTTATACCAATTCGTAATTCGTAATTCGTGAGGCAGCCCCCGTCTTGGCGGTTTCCGGCGATGGGGGACTGCCGAACCCGGAGGGTAATTCGTAATTCGTACTTGTAGAGATGATTCGGCGAGTCGTCTCTACTCATTTACAGCCTGGGCTCTGAGGTTTGAATCTGTTGCCGAATTTTAGAGAATTGGTATTATAGGATTTGGGATTTTGGTGAGGTAGTTCCCGTCTTAGCGCCTTGCATCGTTTAAAACATTAGATTGCATAAGTTAAAGGTTCATAACTAAATTTATGCCTTTAATGCTTCATTCAACAACTCACGATGCATTAATGCTCTATCTACCAAAGACTGAATTTGTTCGGGTAAAAGCGGATCGCCATTAGCATAATGTTCTATCCAAGTTTTCCCAATCAAATTAGTATCATCTGGTAAAGTTGCCAAGTCCCACCCAGGTATGGCTAATTCTTCCATCAGGCGGTTGACTTTGGGGTCGTAACTGAGAGCAAAACAGCGACAACCTTCAGCAGCTGCCATAATCAAACTGTGTAGGCGCATTCCAATTGCCATTTCAACGCCGCGAAATACACCTTTTAAAAGTTGTGGGTCTTCTAGAGATAAAATCTGACTGACATCTTTAAGTTGAGATTGAATAATTTGGGCGATACCTAAATCTTCACTTTTTTGAAATGGTAGTAATAAAATAAAAGCTTGTGTGGCTTTTTGAAAATCCACTAAAGCACGAGTTAAATTTGCTAAACGTGCTTGTGTGAGTTGAGGATGCGATCGCAATGTCACTGCAATTCTCGGTGCTGGTAAGTCCCAAAGTCCCGGTACTGGTTTAGATTCCAATGCCCAAACTGGATCGGGAGCAATGATACAAGGAATCTGCCAATTAGATAATAATGCAGCACTGGCGCGATCGCGCACACTGACTTTAGTACAACCAGCAAAGTTTTGCCGTGCCAACCAACGAGTTTGTGGACGCAGTAATGGCCCAATACCCTGGGCCCAAGCAACGGTTTTTAAATTCATTTTTTGAGCCAATGCCATCAGTCCCCCATAGTAAAATGGGCTGATAGTACTGGTAACATCTTGAATTAAACTGCCACCGCCCCAAATAAAAGCATCACAAGAGCGTAAAGCTTGCAGTACAGCTAAAGGAGCCATGCGATCGCAAGTTTCTACATTGTAGCGATCGCCAGTTTGTTCTGGATTACCAGAAAGCACCACAGGTGTGACATGAGATGGTAGCATTTGCAAAAGCGTTGCCAACAAAGCTTCGTCACCACCATTACCTTTACCGTAATACCCAGACAATAACGCCCGCATCTTTACCATTTGAGATTTTGGATTTTGGATTTTGGATTATCAACTTTTTTCTATATAGTTGATGAGATGTCCGTCATTTTGCCAAAAAAACATGAATTTGCTTGTGGGAAGATGAAGAAACAAGGATACAACTGACAACTAACAACTGACCACTGACAACCATGCACGCCCTTTCAATTCCCACTTGGATTATTCATGTTTCTAGCGTTATAGAGTGGATTGCCGCTATTTGGTTAATCTGGACTTACGGCGAACTCACTGGTAATCGCAGTTGGTGGGGACTATCCTTTGCCATGTTACCAGCTTTAGTTAGTGCCATGTGCGCTTGTACCTGGCATTATTTCGACAATGCCGAATCTTTAGAATGGTTGGTGACGCTGCAAGCTACTATGACTTTAGTTGGTAATTTTACACTTTGGGCAGCGGCAGTATGGATCTGGCGTTCCACTAAATCTACCAACGCTGCAATTAATACTGTTGAGTCAAAACCTATCAAATCAGAGAGATGATATCTAAAGAAACCCTGTTTGCTCTTTCCCTGTTTCCCTATTTGGGTTTCTTGTGGTTTATTGGCCGTAGTCAACAAATGCCACGTTTAGCCTTGTATGGATTTTACGGCACGTTGGTGTTTGTTGCTATTACCATTCCAGCGGGGATTTACGCCCAACTACATTACGGCAAGTCTTTGGCAAATGTAGATTGGCTGCATGGCAGTGCAGAATTATTTTTGACGCTGGCTAATATCTTGATTGTGTTGGGTTTTCGCCAAGCTGTGAATCAGAAAAAGTTAAAAAATTAGACCTCTTGCAAAAGTCTTTTAACACCCCACCCCCAGCCCCTCCCCGCAAGCGGAGCTACGGTGTACACACAAGTCAAAAACCCTATCCACAAAAGATTTGAGTCCAGTAGTGGCGCGGCAAGGCTAAAATGGTGCATTAACGAACCGCACCAGGCGCAGAGAACACAGAGATATTAGAGGAAATCTATTGCACTATTTTAAGCTTGCCACGGTCTACCACTTCTTCTAAGATACAAGGGTGCGTTATGGACGGTAGTCCTAAGGCATCGCCAGAGACTTGCGGTGCCGTACTCTCGCCGATACGCACCCTACTGGCGTTGCAAGGCTAAAATAGTGCATTGGCACTAAGACACGAAGCTGCAAAGCCCAAAATTATCAAGCCATATACTTCGCTTTAATTCAAAATTATTACTTCAAAATTTTCTGAAAATTTTGAATAGTATTGGTCAGCGTTGGGGTTGAGAATAACTACTTAAGACATATAGATTATTAGTAGGGGCTTTTCTCTGGATATAAAAGCTGAATGCGCTTTTGCCGTAGTGCCAATTCTTCTTTGTGTAGCTGCTCTAACTGGTCTACTATTTCTTCTTCTACCCCTATAATAGAAGCCATTTCTTTCAGTTTTGCCTTTTCCTTTTCATGAATTTCTCCATCAGCAGCACAAGCCCTAATTGCAGTGAGAAGTAAATCTCTCTGTGCTATGGAAACTTGAGGAGAGCGAGCGATGACTTCTTTGATATCTTCATCTGCCTCATATGCTTTTAGCTCTTCAATCACCCAGTCTGCTACTCCCCAAGATGCACAAAAACCAACAGCCCAATCCTTTTCTGCTTGTGAAAGTACTCCATCTCCTTTGGCGCAACATAAAACTGATTTCATATAAATGCAACAATCTTCATCTGTAGGGATATTCGTAAAACCAAAGAACCAACTAAATATCCAAGATTGACCAAGTTTTCTGATGTCAGACATAGCTATCCTCTAAAATTTTAGCTTTTTTATGAAAAATTGCATGTTTATAGTATTAAAAGCAGAATCAAAAATCAAGGACAGATAAGACAGTTAAGGAAAAATAGCAAATATTTTGGTGAAATCTCTTACTTTTCCGACTTTTCCTACTTTTTTCAGTAAAAACTTAAGCTGAGTAAATAAGTTAGGTAAGAAAAAACAAAACTAAGTTAAAGTCAGCAAATTTCCTCAGCCGCTTCATGCAGCCAACCACAGCCGCTAGATATTCTGACGCATTGATGGCTAGGACTTATACATTGACAAAGATAGTGATATGTGCATTAAGACTTATGGGCAAAATTGTAAGATGCGATCGCAAAAGCAAGGGTTTAATATTTTTTTAACTTTTGACTTCCCCCGCGTGGGTTGCTCACGATTAGTGTTTTTCGTTGACGTACTGTCGCTATCATGAAGTGAGAACCAAATCAGTAGCGCATCGAACGATTCTTGAAAGCTGAGTTGGCAAAGGTAAACAATGGTCACTGTAGTTGTAGTTATTAATATTCTCATCTCGCTGATACTACTTTACGTGGCTTGGCGAGTGTGGCAACTCAAGCAAAAGCTGGCATTCATAGCAGATAGATTAACTGTCTATGAACGTAATACTCATGCAGTACTATCTAACGCTCCCAAAAATATTTATACTAGCCAGCAGAATCTTCATAACTTGCGCCAGGGGAACCAAGGGTTACAGGTACAGATTCAACAAGTCCGGCAAATTGTCAGCCTGTTGTTTTTAGGAAAACGATTTTGGGGGCGTTCTTTGAGCAGGCGGGGGTATCAATTTAGCAAAAAGACAGTTGTAAAATAATTTCATAAATCAAAGCAACATTTCTGATGGAAATATTGTCAAGATAAGTTAACTGGATCAACCATTTAGGTCTTGCAAGGGGAGGAAACCCACCTAAAATGGGTGTAAGGAGAAAAACAACAAAATGTCTAACAACCGGTCTGGAGTATTTTTTGGCGGTTTGATGCTAGGGGCTACCATCGGTGCTGTAACTGGTTTGCTTGTAGCTCCACGCACAGGGCGCGAAACACGTAAACTTTTGAAAAAATCTGCTAATGCTCTACCAGAATTAGCAGAAGATTTATCTACGAGTGTGCAAATTCAGGCAGATCGTCTGTCTGCTAGCGCACTACGAAACTGGGATGAGACTTTAGAGAGACTGCGCGAAGCGATCGCAGCTGGTGTAGATGCTAGTCAACGTGAAAGTCAAGTGCTAAAGCGACAAAAAGAGCAAGAAGACTCAGATTCTCTTCCCCAGCAAATAGAACACTCATAGATGATACAACCGTGATTGATCCCCTGTTTTGGCTGGGACTATCCATACTTTTAGTCGCTACCAGTCTCACTGCTGTTTTGGTGGCGGCTATACCAGCTTTGCAGGAGTTAGCACGCGCAGCTCGTAGTGCAGAAAAGCTATTTGATACGCTCTCACGAGAATTACCACCTACTCTCAATGCCATCCGCACAACTGGTTTGGAAATCACTGATTTAACGGATGATGTTAGTGAAGGTGTCAAAAGCGCTACTCAAGTCGTGAAACAAGTTGACCAAAGTCTGGATGGTGCTAAAAAACAAGCTCAAAATCTCCAAGTAGGTACACGCAGCATTTTTGTAGGCGTTAAAACTGCTTGGAAAACCTTTACACGCCAAAAACCCCCAAGGCGAACAGTTGAACGTTTGCCAATTAATGAAACAACACCGCTGACGTTGCGAGAACGAGAAGCACTCAAACCAGATAATCGCCGTACCAAAGCCGAACCTTACCCCACTGATGATGCTGACAATGAGGTTTCTAATTGGGAAACGAACGAAGATTGGTATAACCAAAATGGGGAATAGGGAATTGGGAATTGGGAATTAAGCAATGTCTTGGTAAATCACAGATTCCTGCATAATTTCCTCTCTAAACAAAGGGCGTAGATGCTTTGCGGCTTGCCGTTAGGCATCGCTTGTTAACTAAGTATAATTTCTATCTTGCAACAAAGCGATCGCCTAATTTTCCAGATGAACTTAAGACGGAGAGATATTAGTTAAATAATTGACTAAATCGCTTTGACTCGTGAAATCTAACAGCGCTTCAGCTAAATCTTCGAGTTGAGTGATGGATAAAGTCCGTATTTGTTGTTCTATCTGTGGTTGAATATCACCAAGGCGGCGTGCTAGCTGACGTAGAATCAATGCTAGCGCCTCCTGTTTCTTTCCTCGTTCTTCTCCTTGTTGCAATCCCTTTTGCAGAATGTCTTGGTAAATCACAGATTCCTGCATAATTTCCTCTCTAAACAACTGTTGAATCAAATTTTTGTCAAACCGTAAACCAGCCAGAACTTGTACACAAGCTGATATATTCTGTCGTTCGTCTGTTTCCTCAATCATATCGACAGCAGCCACAACTTGGGTTAATAGGTCTGTTGGTGAGTCGGTTTGTGCTAATGTCGCTAGTGGTAAAAGTGCAACGTTAGTTAGCAGTGGTGTGGGATCTTCTTCCCATAAGCGAATGACTCGAAACTCGTGTCTGGTTTTCTTGTCTACATACTCTGTGTTATACACAATTTCTGATGATGTAGCTTGTAAGAAAATTAATACTTGCTCGATTTCACACCAATATTGCCGTTTCAATCTGGTGTAATAATCAAGCATCCGAAAGTCAAGTGGTGGTGTAGAGGTTGGTGAAGTTTGAAACTCTAGGTGTAAAATTTGGCTAGAGGTTTGCAAAAATATCACTGAATCTGCACGAATCGGTTCCAGGTTGAGTTCAGTTTTCAAGACTTGAATATCTGACTCAACCCCAGGAAGTAACCATCTGACAAATTCGCCTGGGTAGTTTTCGGCGAGGTATTTACAGGTGTTGTCGTAACTCAAGGGCGATCACCTTCCTCATGTTTACTATATTAAAGTATAATTTTATACTTATTATTCATTAATTTAAAAAATCTTGACGACAAATCAACCCTTTTGGGCTGTGATTTGGGGGAATTTTCACAAAATTAAAACTACAAAAAGTGTTAGTAACAAAAATAACCCCGACTTCTATAAAAAGTCGGGGATTTTGATAAGCTGTTCTACATTTAACTCGCATATACTGGGCGGGCAAGATGCCCACCCCACAAGAAATGTACAATTTCAGATTATGCAAAGTGACATACTCCTACACTTCCACTTCGTGGTAAGTGTAGGCTTCCAAGACAATCCGGCTATTGCTTAGGAGGCTCTTGGCTTTAAGAACGGAATGCCCTACCGCTCTATTTTTGATATTTATTGCTGCATTGTGGTCACGGTGAAGACTACACCCGCAATTGGGGCAATCGTGCCAACGTTCATGCAGTTTTTTAGGAACTTTTGCCCCACATCTAGAACAATCTTGACTAGTGCCAGATGCTTTAACTGGGATAACCAACAAACCAGCATTTTCGGCTTTGTTTGTCAGGATTGACAGAAAGCTTGACCATCCGGCATCGAGTACAGACTTTGCTAGCTTAGAGCGTGAAAGTCCTTTAACATTCAAATCTTCAACAGCTATAACATCATACTTTTTAAGCAAATTATTAGCGGTTTTGAAATGAAAATCTTTGCGCTTGTCAGCAACTTTTTTGTGCTGCCTACCCAATTGTTTAACAGCTTTTAGCCTGCGTTTACTACCTGTTTTGCGCCGTGACACACGTTTTTGAATGACTCGTAAACGTTTTTGAGATTTGCGGTAATGTTGGGGGATAGGAGCTACCTCACCCTCAGCAGTTGTCAAAAACTCTTTTAGTCCAACATCAATACCTGTTATCGATTCAGGGTTAAAATCAGGCTTGATTGCTGGAACTGTGGCATCTTCTAGGCTAAGAGTTAGGTAATACCCATCGGCTTTTTTAGTTACAGATGCGGTTTTAATCTTAAAACCATCAGGAATAGGACGATGCAGAATTACCTTAATCTTGCCAAGCATCGGAAGATTAATTAAATTACCCTGCAAACATCCATCCTTCATTTGAGGATAAGTAAAAGTTCTATAACGGTCACGAGGTTTAAACCTGGGTTTGCCACTGCGTTTACCGTTACTATCACCCTTTAAAAACCTATCAAAAGTTACCTGAACTCGCCTGACTACATCCTGTAAAACTTGCGAGTAAATCTCGCTGTAATGTGGATGGGTTTTCTTGAGTTCGGGTAAAGTTTTTTTTTGAGAATAGTAATCCGGGTTATCTCTGAATTCTGGTAAATGACAAACAAGAGGACAAGCGTTGATAGGACAACAATTTTGCTCATACCAGTTGAATCTATCAGCCAACAAGTAATTATATTGAGCGCACAACATAGACAACCATCTGTCTATTTCTGTCGCTTGTTGTTTTGTCGGGCGTAATCTGTACTGATACGTTGTCCTCAACTGTTTATCACCACCTTTGTAAATCAGTGCTAGGTTTTTAGTATACACTGATTTTTATTGAAGTCTACAATCCAATGAAAAATGACTTTGTTTCCAAAGGGAGGTCTGTTAGTGACCTGAAAGTCCACCTTGTTTTAACAACAAAATACAGGCGTAGAGCGTTTAACACAGCAATGTTAGAACGCTTGCACACTATCTTTGAAGAGTTATTAGTAAAGTGGGATTGCAAGCTTGTTGAGTTCAACGGTGAAGATAATCACATACATCTTCTATTCCAATATCATCCTGACCTAGAACTTAGTAAGTTGGTCAATAACTTAAAGTCTATTTCCTCTAGAAAATTGAGACAAGAATTTTTTGAACATTTAAAAACTTTTTATAGTAAAGATGTTTTTTGGAATGGTTCTTATTTTATTGCTAGTTGTGGGGGTGTTACCGTTTCAACTTTGAAAAAATACATTGAAAATCAGCAACAACCAGAAGATTAAGAATTGTTCGTTTCCTCCATGTTCCCTTCCCTCGCCTATCGGCATTGGTCAGGGAACTGTCGTCAACACACAAACGCCATTCATCTCATCACTTACCGCGATAGCGGTAAGTGAGAGGCTTCTGTCAGTTCAAGCTAAATGTGGTTTAGCTTATAAGTTTCTAAATTACAAATTACGAATCAGCTCTTAGCGGGTGGGTTATTGCAGCAAAGGAGTTGTGTTGTTACCGTTAGTTGATGCATTGGCAATTGCAGCTTGAGCAGGTTGAGGGGTAAGAATTGCTGTCACTGAAGTAACTTTTGTAGCTTGTTTACTTCGTCTTCGATTAGAGCCGCCAGCCTTGGAATACTCTATACTGTTTTTGCCGTAGACAGTTGCAACTCCACTTAGCATTCGTTCAGACATTTCCGAGAGGGCTTTATCCATCTGGGTGATTGTTTTACGCGATTCTTCAAGATTAGACACCAGCGTGTTATGAGCTTCTAGCACCGCACGGGTAGTATTAATTAGGTGGCTGTAGGCTTCAATACTTAACCCATGTCCTAAATCCAGATTTTCATTAATGGATTTAAGCAAGGCGATACGAAGTTGGGCTTTGTCAATAGCAGCAGAACTACGAGTTCTTAGAGACATGAGATATCCTTTTTTAATAATCCTTTTTTCAACATAGTGGAGTATGCTTGAGGCTGAGATGGGTAGTTTTGTGGATTTATTTCATTAAAAGTTCAACGACGTAATTACGAGATTGTCTGTGTTTTTACTCATTTTTTATATCGATTTGTTGTTGAAGAATAAGTGCAATCAGCAACAGGAATAGCTGAAATAACAATTGCGATCGCAAAAGCTATAACTGCGATCACAAAAACTGTAACTGCGATCACAAAAACTGTAAATGCGATCGCAAAAACTGTAAATGCGATCGCAAAAGCTATAAATGCGATCGCAAAAGCTGTAAATGCGATCGCAAAAGCTGTAAATGCGATCGCTGATATAACAATTGCAGTCGAATTACCCCCCTTAATCTCCCCTTTATAAGGGGGGAAACAAGAAAAATTCGGTTCTCTGTGATAAAGGGGAATATTGCTGAATCTTGCTCCCAGATGCGGATAACTTGATAACGATGAATTGTGACTTCACTGACATATTCTGTGGTCAAGGCGATTTCATCATTAGTTGGTTGTAAGAATATCACTATTCAGATCTTGCACCATTACCTGAGTACGCCTTGAACTTAAGTTCAAGGCTTATAGCTAAACTCCGTTAAAACGGACTAAAATTTATGTCTAGTAAGCTTTAGCTTACTTGAGCTATGAGCCAAGAAATAAATTTCTTGGCGGTAAATTGGGCAGATGCAAGATTTGAGACTACCTGCGTCACTGGAACTTGATATTGACGTGTTAATCTGACGTAATAATCTAGCATTCGCAGTCCAATGGGGGTTTTGGATTTAACTGTAGTTTGAAATTCTACGTGTAAAATCCGATTTTCTGTTTGCAAGAATGTCACAGAATCGGCGCGAATTGGTTCAATGCTCAATTCGGTTTTTAAGATTTTAATTTGGCGTGGTTCTTGATTCAATAACCAGCGAATAAAATTACGGGGATATTTTTCAACGAGGACTTTACACAGGCTGTCGTATTCTGCCATCTAGAGATTTATGTACTTTTGTATTGGCATAAGTTGGCTGATAACAAACCTAAATATTATCCTATAAAAGGGGAGAGGGATAGCAAATAAGCGCTGATGACTGACCACTAGCAACTGACCACTGACAACTGACAACTAACAACTAACAACTAACAAATGACAAAAATTATTCGTTTAGAAAATATCTTTAAAGTTTACGGCAGTGGTGAAACCGAAGTCAAAGCACTGAATGATGTGAATTTGATTATCGACGAAGGCGAATATTGTTCAATTATGGGGCCTTCTGGTTCGGGTAAATCCACAGCCATGAATATTATCGGTTGTCTAGACCGTCCCAGTGACGGACATTATTATCTAGATAACATCGACGTGGCACAAATGAACGATAAAGATTTGGCACACATTCGTAACAAGAAATTGGGGTTTGTGTTTCAACAATTCCATTTGTTACCCCAACTCACAGCATTAGAAAACGTGATGTTACCCATGGTGTATGCTAACATCGACCCAGCCGAAAGACGCGATCGCGCCGCAGAAGCTTTGATCAAAGTCGGTTTAGAAAAGCGTCTCAACAACAAACCAACGCAACTATCAGGAGGACAACAACAAAGGGTAGCGATCGCCCGTGCCATTGTCAACCGTCCCGTCGTCCTCTTAGCCGATGAACCCACCGGTGCCCTTGATTCTCGCACAACACAAGAAGTATTAGATATCTTCACCGAACTTAATAGTAGTGGAATCACAGTTGTCATGGTTACTCATGAAGTAGAAGTCGCCCGTCAAACAGGGCGCATAGTTTGGTTCCGCGACGGTCAAGTGGTACATTCAAACTTGACTCCAGCCGACTTGAATCACTTAGCCGCATAACAAAATCAATAAAAATAGTGAAAAAAATTTTAATACTATCAGCTAATCCCAAGGATACAAATAAATTGCGCTTGGATGAAGAAATACGGGAAATCCAAGCATCACTGAAACGCGCCAAAAAACGAGATCAGTTTGAAATTGTCACTGAGTGGGCTGTACGAGTTGAAGACTTACGTCGTGCATTGTTAGACCATGAACCAACGATTGTTCATTTTTCCGGTCATGGTTCAGGAAGTAATGGCTTAATTCTAGAGAATCAGTCAGGACAAATGCAGCTGGTGAGTACAGAATCTTTAGCTAGGCTATTTAAATTTTTTCATAGCAAAATTGAGTGTATTTTACTCAACGCCTGCTATTCAGAAGCTCAAGCACAAGCAATTCACCAACACATTGACTATGTGATTGGCATGAATCAGACAATTGGCGATGTAGCTGCGATCGCATTTGCCATTGGATTTTATGATGCTTTAGGTGCTGGGCATAACTATGAAGATTGTTTTGAAATCGGCTGTGCTTCAGTTGACTTAGAAGGAATTCCCCAATCAGAAATCCCGGTCATCAAAGTTAAATCACAATCTTCTAATCACGATCAAAAGACAGAACAGCAAACAAATCCAGCCGATACACCGCCTGGAGAATCTCCAGTTTCCGAAAAAAACAACATTCCTGCAAGTAATACAGCCACTCAAACCGCAGGTGATAACGCGGTTATGTTTGGAAACATTGGACAGGTAGGGAATATCAACCTTCAGCGATAGGAGTGAGTAATGACCAACACCATTTCCCAGTCTGCTGGTGATAACGCTATTTTGTTCGGCAGTATTGGTCAAGTAGGAACTATCAACATTCTCAAACTTGACCCAACAGTCGGGGGGAAAGTCAGCATCGCCCCGTTTGAAAATCAACTCCCTCCCAAGCTGCGCCCCCTCCCCATTGTCCTACCTCCTCGTGCGTTTCCGTTGTTACTCGGTCGTCGGGAAGAAGTGAAAGTAGCCCTTGATGCCTTGCCTTATGACCAATCAGTAGAATTTTATGGTTTGGCGGGCATAGGAAAGACAGTGCTGGCAAGATACTTAGCTCATCATCCCTCAATTACTCCTGCCTTCGGTGACGGTATTATTTATCATCACTGTACCCGCCAGGAGCCAGTATCAGATTTACTACAAATTCTCTTTCATGGTTTCTATGAAAGTAGCATCACCTTTAAACCTCCAGATATCGAAATTCGCCAGGCTCTCAAAGATAAAAAAGCTCTCATTGTGTTAGATGGGGCGAGGTTGACGCGAGAAGAAGTACAAGGTATAGTTTACGACCTGCCAAGCTTTACATTCCTTTTTACTTCCTTAGAGCGGCAACTTTGGGGCGAAGGACATCCTGTAGGACTGGGCGGACTGGCTGTAAATGATGCTGTATCCCTAGTAGCACGGGAATTAGGGCATACTCTAAGTGCAGAAGAACATCAAAGTGCTGAGGCACTCTGCACAGCTTTAGAGGGTCATCCACTACGGATTCTTCAAGCTGTAGCACTGGTGAGAGAGGAAAATCTTTCTTTAAGTGCGATCGCTCAAAAATTCACAACTATTACCAACAATGCCTGGACTGAACAACTGCTGTCTTCTTTAAAAAAGCCCCAGCGTATCATTTTAGTATTGCTAGCTGCTTTAGGCGCAAATATTGCTTTGGGGGCAGAACGGATTGCAGATTTAACTGAACTTGCCGAAGTGAAGCCTCTGCTCGATACATTGCTTCGACGCAACTTAATAGAAGTAGATGGTGAACGTTACAGCCTTGCCAGTTCTTTAGTTGAAGATTTACAGCAAAACTCAGACATCACAACTTGGATGGAACGTGCTGTCACCTACTTTACTCATTTGATACCACAACATCAGGGAATATCAGGAAGTTTAGTAGAAGAATCTGATGCCATTCTTCAGGTTGTAGAATGGGCTATTGGGGTTGGTCGCTGGTCGGATGTGCTGACTTTGGGGAAAGCCATAGAAGGCGGTCTGGCTTTGAGCGGTAAATGGGGCACATGGGAAAACTTATTGAAATGTATACTTGAAGCGGCACGTATCACAGGTAATCAGGCAGCTGAAGCCTTTGCCTTGCATCAATTAGGTACTCGCGCCCTTTGCTTAAATCAGATTACAGAAGCTCAAACTTATTTAACCCAAGCTCTACGCATCAGGGAATCATTAAACGATCAAGCCGGGATAGAAGTAACCAACCATAATCTCCAGTTTCTCTCAAATCCCCCCTTACCACCAGATCAAGAGCCTCAGCACGAGTTGGTTGATAATTCAAATCCAGCAGATGTTCCACCTTTAATTAGATTAGGTAGTATTTTTACAATATTCCTTTTAGGTGGATTAGGAATTTGGTTAATCTTGCCTTTGTTTATACCAAGAGAAAAACCAGAGGAGCCTTTTGTTACAGGTTCCTCCACGCCGACACTGACACCAACGCCGATACCCACGCCGATACCAACGCCGACACTAACACCCACGCCAATACCAACGCCAACACCTACGTCGATACCAACACCCACGCCAATACCAACACCAACACCCACGCCAATACCAACACCGACACCCACACCAACACCCACGCCGACACCGACACCAACACCAACGCCAACACCCACGCCAACACCAACACCAACACCAACGCCGACACCAACACCCACACCAACACCAACATCAATTTTTCCAGTTTCTCCAATACTCAAGTCTCTTGTACTATCCACAACAAAAGCTTATCGAGATGAGGTTGTCAGGGGGACAATCACTCTCAATAAAGTTTTTCCCTCTGAACGTATTCAGATCAATATTGAGAGTAGCGATCCTTTTCTTGTACCTAAACAAACTATTTCCATCCCAGCCGGAAAAATTTCAGCCCCATTCGAGTTTAAAGTAAATAAAGACCTGAGACCGGGTGAAACCAGTGATACAGTCATAGTAGTAGATATTATTGCTTCATACCGTACAGAAAAACTTCCATCACAAAAATTGACAGTACGAATTTTTGGCTAATATCATGTCCGGTTAATTAGTTATAATTCCCACAATCATTGCACCCCCCTACCCCCCTCTGTCCCCCCTTACCAAGGGGGGATGAAAGGGGGGTAAGCGTAGCTAAAGTTTGACGTTATTTTTTACTGTCTTCTAGCTGCAAACCATACCATCCATACCAGTGACGCACCGCTAGCCAAACAGCTGAAAGCAAGCCTGCGACGCTGAGAGTCAGACCGCTAAATGGTACTAATAATCCCAAAACTGGCAATACTGCGCCAGCAATGGTACAAACGATCGCAGCCAGAGAAGCACTGCGAGTTAAACCTAATCCCCAAGTTAAGGTTAGTAACACCAGGGAAATCATTGTCCATGCTAACTCTGCATTCATGAAGCGACTGAGATAAGTTAAAGTCAACAAACAAGCAAAGAAAATACTACCAGCGATCGCTACATTTTTCAAACTCATTGGTAAAGATAAATATAACAATAATATCCACCATAAAAATATGGCTGGTGCTAACAATAAAAGACGCGGAATAATGCCAGTGTTGCGAATAGGATTAGTGTTAGTAAATACGCCAAAGGGATTTTTTACCGCAACATTATCATTAAATATCCAAGTAAATTGAGTGCTACGTCTATCAGTTTTAATCTCATTAGGTACAATCCCACTAGCAAAATCAACAGGGCTAAAATTAGCAATTGCTGTGAGGCGGAAGTTAGATAATAATTGCCCTGCGGTACTGTAAACCCAACGCGGCCCTCCTCTGGCTTCATAGGTAACGCGAAAGGTAGTTTCTTCCCCTGGTTGTAGCTGGAAGGGAAAGCTATAATTACCTGGATTAATTGGTTCTAAACGAGCGCGATCGCGTTCTATTTTATAGTTAGCAAGTAGTGAGTAGCCGTTGGGTGCTGGTGCTTCAAAGAAAAAACTATTAACATCCTTGAGTCGATTGACAAATTTATAGTCAGCACCATAATCTACCTTATAAACTGCACTGCGGCCTTGAACATCTGTGTTTTGGTCAAGCTTTACCTGAACTTGCGAGCCTGCTAGTGGCAGAAAGCGGTTAACTTGTTGCGTATCATTTACCTTAACTATTTTGCCGTTAACTTGAGTATTATAAGAAATTGGTTCTTGGGTAACGTAACGTATTTGAGGGGCAATTTGTTCTAGTTTGTCCCCGGCTACACTTTGAACCACTTGCGCCACCTTTGCTTGTTCCCAATGGTGATAGCGATTGCTTAAAGTTGAACAAAGAAAAAATCCCACCACCAACAGAACTAATACTAAAGTTAAATGTTGTAAACTTGCCAGTAATTGGGAGTAGCGCACAGCCCACTCACCAAGAAAAATCGCTTCTTCTTTTTGATGACGACGAAAGGCAAAACCGACAACAGCGATCGCTACTCCTAAAGCTAAGATTAAAAATACTAATAAGAGGGAAGCTTTGAGTACTTGATTACCAAACTGAATTAGTTCTGTGGGATGTGTTAAATCGGGCAATCCCGGAACACCCTGAGTAGAAAAAGACATTAGTAGTTTATTACAGAATTTGCAGAATCAGACCGATAAAATCTTGGGAAAGTTTCTGTAAATATGTTATTGGTCAATAGTCATTTGTCATTTGTCATTTGTCATTAGTTATTCTCTCCCTCATCCCCTCATCCCCCCATCCCCCCATCTCCCTCATCCCCCCATCTCCCTATCCCCCTTACTTACTACGACTGTCTGCTGCTTGGCAAACAATCTCCATAGAGTTACTCTCAGGAGTACCACGCTTAAGGACAATCTCTCGCTTGGCTTTATCATCACGGATCAATTTGCCGGCCGAGTTGTAAAAAGAAAATCTTTTGGAAAACAACCGGTGCTGAACACAGGAAGCACTCAGAGTAGTTTGTGCTGTACCATCTCCATGCTTGCGTAAGAGTGTATACTCGCTTCCTTTAACGGATGCCAAATCAAGAATGATTGGCTCGCCATTAATATCAGAGCCTACTTGAATGTAAAGATTGCTGTTAGCTGTTTGAGCGATCGCTGTGCTACCAAATGAAAGGTTGATAGCTATACCAATACCTACGGCAAATACCGATACTACACCACCGAATTTCTTTAAAAACATAAAGTTTAAACATTGAGAAACTATATATTATTTTTATTCATATAAAGTTAACTTTTGCTGCGGTAAGATTACTAAAAATTCTGGAAATCAAGATACAATCAAAACTGTTAATCCTAGTAATTATGTTGAGAAATTTAAAAGATAAAATTCATGATATCTAGGTTTTTACTCAAAAAGGGAACAGGGAACAGGGAAGAGGGTTTCACTGTTAAAATGCCAAAAAGCTGCTATAGCAACTCTTTCATAGTCCAAAATGCATAATCCAAAATGGTATGAAATAGAAAACTCCAGAGCTTGCAGGGCAAGTCTGGAGGAGAGGATTCAATCATGGTTTATAAATCTATTGTTCCCAAGATTTCTAATTAAATTCATAGGGTTTATACTGAGAATAACAATGCGATTTTTTTAGTTAAAAAGCCTGGCTTTTGTCAGCAATAGCTTGACTGCTGCCCAGTCTAACCGAGACATTTTCCAGCGAGTTTTGATTTAGATGAGTTTGTGCGCGATTATCAATTAGCTACTACACTCACCGAACTGCTGATTGGACTGCGACAACTCACAGAACAAGTAGATGATACCTTAATGGCTGTGGGCAGTGAAGCAATGGGCAGCAGTTTGACAGTGTATGATTATGTCAAGACTGGTGCAAAGAAAACTCCAAGGTTAAAAACTGTAGCTCAACAATTGGGCGATCGCTTTAAAGCCATGAAGAGTAAAGCTGACGTGAGTTCGATAAACCTCTCCCCAACCCCTCTCCGACGCGGAGAGGGGCTTTAAAGTTCTGCATAAAAAACGAAAAATTTAGCTTTTGAAGCCTCTCTCCATTTAGGGGAGAGGAATGGAAGCGGGGTCTTTTAAATCTGTCGAACTCACTTTAAAACTGGTCAAGTGTCAACTTAAGCCTAGGCGAATGGAATTCGCTACCACACAAACCAAGTCCGCCTACGCAAAAAGCACGCAAAATCAAAATTTTAAACCCGCGCAGGCGGGTTTTGTTTGTGTAGACGCGGTTTCTAACCGCCTATTTCTTCATTAATGAGTCTTTGATACTCGTGGACGAGTTTTTGATACTCGCGTGAGAGTCTTTGATACTCGCGTGAGAGTCTTTAATACTCGCGCGAGAATCTTTGATACTCGTGGACGAGTCTTTGATACTGGCGTGAGAGTCTTTAATACTGGCGTGAGAGTCTTTAATACTGGCGTGAGAGTCTTTAATACTTGTGAGCGAGTCTTTGATACTCGTGGACGAGTCTTTAATACTCGTCAATCAAAATTAAACCATTTTCAACTCAAAAATATTTAACTTTTCTTGTGGGATGAGCGTCTCGCTTGTCTTGTGAACTGTGAGGGTTAGAGAGCTTAAGCTTACCCCACAAAATTCAACTTTCTCAATCAGGAATTAGGAATTGCAAGGTTGTTACTATACCCATAACCGCGTTTAATCTGCCATTTTGCCCCAAATTATGGTCATCATACCCCGCCAGAACAGCAAACTTGCGCTCTTTTTCCTTTTCTGTTTCACCCTACTCCTAACTTTCTTTATCTCTCTACCTTGGGTTAGCGCCAAAGAAACCCCCAAACCCAAGCCACAAGCATGGCAAATAAACGGTATAGTAGCAGCCCTTGATGATGGATACGACAAAGTTAAGGAACTTGCTTTTTACGAACTCAGGGAATATGATTTGCGAAATTTGAAATCAGTAGTTGAGAAACCAGAGGATATTGCTCAGAAAGCTGCCAACATCCTCAAGGATAAAACCGATGACTCATCGGTTCGTTCTAGTGCAGCAGAGGCATTGGGAAATCTGGGGGAAGTTGCCAAACCCTACGTCAAAAACATCGCTGACATCCTCAAGGATAAAACCGATGACTCATATGTTCGTTCTAGTGCAGCAAAGGCATTGGGAAATCTGGGGGAAGTTGCCAAACCCTACGTCAAAGACATCGCTGACATCCTTAAGGATAAATCCGTTGACTCAAGTGTTCGTTCTAGTGCAGCATATGCATTGGCAAATTTGGGGGAAGTTGCCAAACTCTACGTCAAAGACATCCTTGACATCCTCAAGGATAAATCCGTTGACTTATTTGTTCGTTCTGATGCAGCATGGGCATTGGGAAATCTGGGGGAAGTTGCCAAACCCTACGTCAAAGACATCGCTGACATCCTTAAGGATAAATCCGTTGACTCAAGTGTTCGTTCTAGTGCAGCATATGTATTGAGAAATCTGCGGGAAGTTGCCAAACCCTACGTCAAAGACATCGCTGACATCCTCAAGGATAAAACCGATGAAGCTCGTGTTCGTTTTAGTGCAGGATGGGCATTCCTAAATCTGAGGGAAGTTGCCAAACCCTACGTCAAAGACATCGCTGACATCCTCAAGGATAAATCCGATGACGCATTGGTTCGTTCTGGTGCAGGATGGGCATTGGTAAATCTGGGGGAAGTTGCCAAACCCTACGTCAAAGACATCGCTGACATCCTCAAGGATAAAACCGATGACTCAGTGTTCGTTCTAGTGCAGCA
>NZ_AP018288.1:494606-1007549 GCF_002368335.1 Nostoc sp. NIES-4103
CAGGCATTGGCAAATCTGGGGGAAGTTGCCAAACCCTACGTTAAAGACATCCTTGACTTCCTTAAGGATAAATCCGTTGACTCAGATGTTCGTTCTAGTGTAACAAAGGCATTAGGCAAGATAGAACAACTCAACTTCAATAATGTTTTGGTAATTCTAGATAGCGTTTATTACGCAGATCAATCAGCAGATAAATCATATGAAGTTGCACAGTGGCGGTTTTTAACCTATTTCCTTGGAGGCGGCACCCAAGAAGTGAAAACACTGCTGAAATGGCTGGGTTTACCTAATGCCAAAACAATTCCTACTCAAATAAGTGATGACGAAAGACTAAAAACCTTGAACGTCTTGAAAAAAGCTTGGGAATTCAGCACAGGACTAGAAAGATTACAACAAGACTTAGCAAAGCAAATTCCCAAATTTACCAAAAAAGTATCTTAGAATCTGATTCTTGGTGTCTTTGTGCCTTAGTGGTTAAAAATATTAGACTTCTTGCATAAATCAAAAAAAGAACCCCACCCCGCAAGCAAGGCTACGGTGTACACACAAGTCTTAAAATTCGCCCAAGTAGTTGATTTCATCAAATTGTAGTAGCGTGGCACAGCTAAAATAGTGCATTAGTCAAACTCTTGTGGGATGGGCGTCTCGCCCGTCCAGGGCGGACAAGATGTCCACCCCACAAGAAAATAATATTGCCACATTTTAGCTGTGTCAGTCCAGTAGGGTGCGTTAAGCGTTGCTATAACGCACTGTCTTTCTCGGTGCCCTGCGGCTAATCCATACTCTCTCAAACTCGCAAATCTTTGCAAACGCCGTAACACAACGGCAATAAAACGGGAGGAAAATCCACGTCGCTTTTTGCCTCCCCTACTTAATATTTACTGATTGATTCTGACTTCTGAATTCTGACTTCTGAATTCTTATTCAAGCTTTTTGTTACCAAAAGCTTGTCAAATAAAATAAGTTATGTATGATATGTTTGGGATTTTAAATTATGCCAAGAAATATCAAAAATTAAAAAGTGTTACTGAGAGATAAAGTAAATTTTAGGAGATTTTTCGAGTTAAAAACAATGCTGAAAAACAGCAATAATTGATACAACTTGAATTTTCCGAAATATATTCTTTATTACAACTTTAAAAAAGATTTGCAGGCACAATGGGGGCAGAGAAACAATACTGTTTATTTGCGCTCGGAGACGAATAATGGTAGCGATCGCAGAGAACGTTCAGCATCGGCTAACTATACAGACTGTAGAAATTGCCCCTAACACCACAGCGATTCGCTCTCTTGACTGGGATCGCGATCGCTTCGATATCGAATTCGGACTGCAAAACGGTACGACCTACAATTCATATCTAATTAGGGGCGAACAAACAGTTTTGATTGATACTTCTCACCAGAAGTTTCGTCAGCTGTATCTGGACACATTGAAAGGGCTTGTAAACCCCAAGACTATTGATTACATTATTGTCAGCCACACAGAACCAGACCATAGCGGCTTAGTGGAAGATGTGCTGCAATTGGCACCGAGGGCTACTGTTTTAGCCTCAAAAATTGCACTGCAATTTTTAGAAGGTTTAGTACACGAGCCATTTTCTAAGCGGATTGTGAAAAGTGGCGATCGCATCAACATTGGTAAAGGACACGAAATCGAATTCGTGAGTGCGCCTAATCTGCACTGGCCAGACACCATCTTTAGTTACGATCGCAAAACCCAAACCCTCTTCACCTGCGACGCCTTTGGGATGCACTTCTGTGACGAACGCACCTTTGATGAAAACTTAGAGGCGATCGAAGCTGACTTTAGATTTTACTATGACTGTCTCATGGGGCCTAACGCTCGTTCTCTCTTGAACGCCATGAAGAGAATGAACGAATTAGGCAAGATTAACATTATTGCTAACGGTCACGGGCCGCTGTTGCACCATCATTTAGATGTGCTAACCGAGTGTTATCAAAGCTGGAGTCAAAGACAAGCAAAGGCAGAAACCACCGTCGGCTTGTTTTATGTTTCCGAATACGGATATAGCGATCAGCTGGCTATGGCCATAGCTGAAGGCATTCAAAAAACCGGTGTCGCCACAGAAGTGATCGACCTCAGTACCGCTGGTATACAAGAAATCCAAGAACTAGCAGGTAGAGCATCTGGTTTAATTATCGGAATGCCCCCAAGTACTGCTACTGCTGCTATTGCTGGTATTAGTTCACTCTTAGCCGTTGCCAAGAACAAGCAAGTAGTAGGCTTGTTTGAATCTTACGGCGGCGATGATGAACCCATTGATACCCTGCGGCGCAAATTTATCGACTCAGGTGTGAAAGAAGCCTTTGAAGCAATTCGCATTAAAGATGTACCTTCCGACGCCACCTATCAGTTGTGCGAAGAAGCCGGTACAGATTTAGGACAATTGCTAGTCAAAGAACGCAACATCAAGCAGATCAAATCTCTTGATGTCAACATGGAAAAAGCTTTAGGACGGATTAGCAGCGGACTATATATAGTCACCACCAAAAAAGGTAACGTATCAGGTGCCATGCTAGCTTCGTGGGTATCGCAAGCGAGTTTGCAACCATTAGGATTTACAATTGCCGTAGCCAAAGACCGCGCCATTGATTCCATGATGCAAGTAGGCGATCGCTTCGTCCTCAACGTCCTAGAAGAAGGCAATTATCAAGAACTCAAAAAGCAATTCCTCAAACGCTTGCATCCTGGTGCTGACCGCTTCGCCGGAGTCAAAACCCGCACCGCCAAAAACGGTTCTCCAATTTTGACAGACGCTTTAGCATACATGGAATGTGAAGTACAAAGCAGCATCGAGTGCAGCGACCACTGGATTTTATACTGCACCGTCGATGAAGGTCGTGTATCCAAACCCGATGCACTCACAGCCGTTCGCCACCGCAAAGTAGGAAATTATTACTAGAGGGATTGGGGACTGGGGACTGGGTATTGGGGACTGGGGAATTGGGAATTGGGAATTGGGAATGGGTTTAGTTATTCTCCTCCTCATCCCCCCATCCTCCTCATCCCCCTCATCTCCCCATCTCCCCATCCCCCCACACCCCCCCGCCAGCAACCCATGAGCTTCCTAAACACCCTGACTGGCTTGATTCAATCTGCTAAAAACTGGGCGCACTCTACCCGGTTTTTCCATTTTTTTTCTACACTTAACCGTAAATCTATGATCGATTCCAAACCCCGTGACGTACAAGTTCTCCCCATTGCTACAAACACTAAAGTCCTCAGAGCGCGTAGTTGGTCACGTCTGCGGTTTGAAATTGAATATGCATTAGAAAGAGGTACTACCGCCAATTGCTATTTAATAGCAGGTGATAAAACCGCAATTATTGACCCGCCTGGTGAAAGCTTCACCGCCATTTATTTAGAAGCATTGCAAGAGACTCTCAACTTGAAAAAGTTGGATTATGTCATCTTGGGCCATTTTAGCCCCAACCGCGTGCCAACCATCAAGGCGATTTTAGAATTGGCACCACACATTACCTTTGTCTGTTCTGTTCTGACTGCTACTCATTTACGTGCAGTTTTCCCAGATGACGCTTTAAATATATTAACGATGCGTGGGAAAGAAACTCTAGATTTGGGTAAGGGTCATGTTTTAAAATTCTTGCCTATTCCCAGTCCCCGCTGGCCGGAAGCACTTTGTACCTACGACCAACAAACCCAAATTCTCTACACAGATAAGCTATTCGGAACTCATATCTGTGGCGATGAAGTGTTTGATGATAACTGGGAGGCATTTAAGGAAGACCAGCGTTATTACTATAATTGTCTGATGGCTCCCCAAGCTCCCCATGTAGAAGCAGCTTTGGAGAAAATATCAGATTTGCAGGTGAGAATGTATGCTGTCGGTCACGGGCCTTTGGTGCGTACTGGCTTACTTGAACTGACCAAAGCTTACGGTGAATGGAGTCGTTCTCAAAGAGACAGAGAGATTTCTGTAGCGTTACTTTATGCCTCAGCTTATGGTAATACAGCAACTTTAGCCCAAGCGATCGCCCTCGGACTAACCAAAGGAGGAGTCGCAGTTCAATCAATCAACTGTGAATTTGCCACACCTGATGAAATCCAAGCTGCGGTAGAAAAGTCAGATGGCTTTATCATCGGTTCTCCTACCATCGGTGGTCATGCACCTACCCCCATTCATACAGCTTTGGGTATTGTCCTGAAAGTCGGTGATAACAATAAAGTCGCAGGCGTTTTCGGTTCCTATGGCTGGAGTGGTGAAGCCTTTGACTTAATTGAAGGTAAACTCAGAGATGCTGGCTATCGCTTTGGGTTTGAAACCCTCAAAGTCAAGTTTAAACCCGATGATGTCACTCTCAAATTCTGCGAAGAAGTTGGTACAGACTTTGCTCAAGGACTGAAAAAAGCTAGAAAAGTCCGCGTACCACAACAAGCTGCTACACCCACAGAACAAGCTGTTGGTCGGATTGTTGGTTCAGTTTGCGTGATTACAGCCAAGCAAGGAGATGTTTCCACCGGTATGTTGGGCGCTTGGGTGTCTCAAGCAACCTTTAATCCACCAGGTTTAACAGTTGCGATCGCTAAAGACCGAGCAATAGAATCTCTCATGTATCCGGGTGGTAAATTTGCCCTCAACATCTTAGCTGAAGGCAATCATTCCGAATACATGAAGCACTTCCGCAAGAGTTTTGCCCCAGGCGAAGACCGATTTGCCAACTTTAGCACCACCGTTGCCGAAAATGGCTGCACAGTTCTCACCGACGCTTTAGCTTATGTTGAATGTTCAGTCAGTCAACGTATGGAATGTGGTGACCACTGGGTAGTGTATGCAACCGTTGACAACGGTAAATTAATCCAACCTGATGCTGTCACTGCTATCAACCATCGCAAAACTGGTACCCATTATTAGAAGACCGATTAATTAGTTATAATTTCCACAATCATCGTACCCCACCCCCAACCCCTCCCCTTAGTAAGGGGAGGGGAGACAAAGCGTAGCTTTGGCGGGGTGGGGTTCTCCGGTTGTAATAAGTAATCAACCGGACATGATATGACAAATGACAACAAATACCACTTAACTTGATTTACGCCCACCATAAAACACGTTAAAAAATTTCAAAATAGCCGAAACCCCCACCACTGACAACTGACAACTAATAACTGACCACTGACAACCTTGACGATTTAACTTAATTTGTGCCAACCTACTGAGGAACTTTTACTCTAACTTTTGGTCTAGCCCGAATGTGGTAGAAAAGTTCAAGTGAGATTCCGCAATTGTCACCAAGACAATTGAGTAAATATCATGTCATCTTGAACTAGAAAATCAGTATGTGGCAGTTCTCACACAAAATGCCAACTACTGCCACAACGCTTTTATAATACTTGTTCCTCCTATGACCGCACAAAACAACAAAATTAAATTCCCTATTTGGCAGTATCTTAACCAACCCTTGTTTAGCCGCGATTCTAAATTAGAGTTGAATCCCCGGCGCTTTGCGCGCGGCTGGCGAATTCAACTTCTCCAACGGTGTTGGACTAAAGAATGTGATGCTAAAGGGCCTCAACAGTATTAAAAAACACTAAAAACTGCTGCACTGACTTAAAGCTTGCAATATTAGCCTCGTCCTCAAACGTGGCTTTTGCCGTTTTGTTGATGGCTGTCATTTGTCCTTTGTCCTTTGTAAATACTTTTGACAAATGACCAATGGCAAAGAACGACCATATCACATTAATTGCAGTGCAGCAAGCATCTACAAATTAGTTTACATTTACTAACAAAGCTATATATTAGACCTCTTGCAAAAGTCTTTTTACGTCCTCAAACAAAATAAGTTTTTGTAAGCTAAAACACATTTAGTTTGCATAACTAAATTCTTAAAATTCTTGTGGGGTGGGCATCTTGCCCAGCCAGTATATGCAAGTTAAATGTGGAACAGCTTAACTGTGACTTCAGTCGTGATAGCAATTCTCTCTTGATAGGCATTTCTAAACCCGAAGAGTAATTCGTAATTGGAAAAAAAAGTGTTCATCTAAGAAACACATAATCAATCAATTTGCTCTTGACTTACAGTCGTTTGCAAGTAAATGAAGTACACATCTTAATATGATAAATCTTATGGGGTGGGCAGGAAAGCCCGCCCCTGTGTACCTCATTTATATAAAATGTGCTGTATTTAATTACGAATTACGAATTACGAATTAGCAATTATTTGTCATCTTTTCCCACTAACAATTCCCGACCACTGCACTTTTTTCTCTTGTTGCCGACGGTAAGAAAAGAAATGCTCTGGAGTTTGGTAAGTACAATAAGGCGCGATCGCAATTTGTTCGCCACTAATCCCCAAACTTTCTAGCTGTAAAATATTCACCCGCCGCACATCTAGCCTGACTTTACCCTCGTTCGGATCTGCTAGTAACGGTGAATTTGGTAGCTCGTGTAATGCATCTACAATATTATGTGAGTCTTGATGTGGTATAATACTAGCTCCAATTTCCGCAGCCACTTCTACAGAGACTTGATAAACTTCACCAGCGATCGCTGGGCCTAGGGCAATTCTTAAATCATCGAGTTTGCTACCTCTGGCTTTAAGTCGGGCGATCGCTTGGGGGACAATCTTCGCTGCTGTACCCCGCCAACCTGCGTGCAATGCAGCTACAAGTCCTGTTTTCACATCGCCAATCAGCACAGGTGTACAATCAGCACTCGCTACCCACACCGCTTGTAGAGGCTGTTCGCTGATTAAACCATCTGCTGATACCAGGGCAGAATCACCTTCTTTTTCCACACCATTACCGCCTGTACTTAACATGCTGGTAATTTCTTCTGGGGTGAGAACAGTATTGCCATGAACCTGCTTTAAGCGATAAGCTGATGCTTCTGGTTGCAGCACTGTTGTTAATTCCTGTGGCGATCGCGGCCAAAACTGGTGAGTAAAGAAACCGTGATGCCAATGTTCTAAAAGACTACAAGTCAGGTAGGGTAGTCCTTGCCAATTGTGCCAGTGCCAAGTGTGCATCGTAAACCAAACCTAAACAGAAATCAAATCAGCCAATTCATGCTAACTTGAACAACGCAATTTGGGCTATCTATTGTGGGAATTAATCGGCAAATATTAGAAGCTTTCCTCAAAGCCGGGTGTGAGTCTGGTGATTTTCCATTTTCTTTACATATTTTTGAAACTGTCTCCTCAACTAACCAAGTTCTCTGGGACTTGCTGAAACAGGGCGCTCAAAATGGTACTGTAGTCATTGCCACTCAGCAGACTGCCGGCAGAGGACAATGGGGTCGTCAATGGATTTCTCATACCGGAGGATTATATCTTTCAGTAGCGATCGCACCTAAACTAGAAGCTAATGCCAGCTACCAGCTAACTTTAGCTAGTGCTTGGGGAATAGTTGCACAATTGCGCCAGTGCGGTGTCAACGTCGGGATTAAATGGCCCAACGATTTAGTTCTAGATGGTCGCAAATTAGGCGGCATCTTAACAGAAACTAAAGTCAACAACAAACAAATCACCCAAGCAGTCATCGGTGTTGGCATTAACTGGGCAAACCCAGTACCCGAAACCGGCATCAATTTGGAATTATGGCAAGCTTCCCAAGCTACCAAACCAATCTCAAGTCTTGAAATGCTAACCTCCACAGTTTTACTGGGAATAAAATCCGGTATGCAGTGTCTTTCTACAGAAGGAATAAGCATACTCTTATCTCGCTATTTAGATTTACTGAAAAACATGGGTGATAAGGTATACATCAATAACCAGCCAGGCATTGTTGTTGGAGTCACGCCCCAAGGAAATCTCCGCCTCAGAATGGAAACAGATAATACAGATGAACTGATAAAACCAGAACTTTCTGTTGAACCAGGTAAAATCAGTTTGGGATACGTAGGCGCTTTAAATGATTTGTGAGATAAACTCATAAAGGTTGTCAGTTGTCATTAGTCCTTTGTCATTAGTAGTGACAAAGGATTAATGACAAACATGATGAGAATTTTCATAACTCCAACAAAATTGCTATGGAAATTCGTATGTTTAACTGTTAGCTTTGTTTAAAATTACGCTATGTAGGATAAGACAAACCACTGACCGAACAAAGGATAAAAGCACCACAGAAGAATTAGATCCGATGCCTCTAAAATTATGTATGGAGTTTAGATCATAGCACGGGATCTTGGCTGCAAGGCTCCCGGAGACTTCATCATTGATACTTCATCTGGACAGCAAATTCTATTGGATAACTTTAAAAAATAGCGAACCAAAAACTACTTCAATTGAATTAGTAAAAATCTAAACACGTCTATCTTTGGATTACTTTAGAAACAACTGAGAGAACAAATGACGCAGCGCAATAATTCTGCCCACAACCGTTTACACAACTCAAGGCAGCAAGGTCTGATGACAAGACGCTTCTCTTACAAAAACCTACTCCGCATTTATGTATCTACCTTACCAGCACAAAGCTTTTGTGTTTTAAGTAGCGTCAGCTTCCTCAGTAGCGGCATAGTGTTTGCTCAAACGTCAACACAAATAGATAACATTGTTCCCACTGTTGAAAATTCCCAACCAAAAACGGCTGCAAATACTGCAAAGATAGTAAAAAAAGAAACTACTGCGCCAGCAGCCGTTCAAGCACAGCCGAATTTTTCCCAACGGCGAGCCATTCTTAAAAAGAAATTACGCCGTTCAGAGGTTGCCAATACCACAGCGCCAACAGTTAGCAGTCAACAGTCATCAATCAACGAACCTGTACTGCGTGTCAGAAAGTCTGAAAATCGGTCAGAAACTTCGCGGGTAAATCCTGTGCGCGTCAGAGAAGAAAAACCCAAACAGCAACTTCCCCAACCAGCAGCCAGTCTTAGAGAAGAAAAACCCAAACAGCAACTTCCCCAACCAGCAGCAAGTCTCAGAGAAGAAAAACCCAAACAGCAACTTCCCCAACCAGCAGCAAGTCTTAGAGAAGAAAAACTTAAAATCGAGGTAGCTAAACCTATTGCTCCTCGCTCTATACCTAAGAAAGTTCCTGAAGTTGCCCAACCAGCCAACAACTCGAACCGCACAGAAAGTGCGACAACGGGGAAAACCAAGGATTACAATAACGCCTATATTGACCCCACCAATTACAGCAATGATACTGGGGTTACTTATACTGCACCTGACTCAGTGGTGTTAACAGAACGGAAGAGCGGTTGTCGAACCATTTTGTCGTCTGGGAAAGGTTTATCAGGGGGTCTTTGTGGCACAACACCCTCACAAAATCAGCGTTTAGCAGATAGCAATAGCAAACCAGCACCGAATTGGCTCAAAAAAAGCCAAAATGCTCAATTACCCATTGTGCCACCAGTACGGGCGATCGCCTCGACTGGCAACAACAGTGGATGGCGTGCGACTAAGAGCGTTTCTATTGCTGAAAGCAAAACAGCGTATCGCCCAAATCGGTTTATCCCTCACCCCAACGATTTTGCCACCACAACAGTAAGCCCATCTCCTATTACACCGAGTGCTGGTACTTTGCCACCACCAATGGCAGAGGGTAACGTTGCACCCCGTCCTAGTAACGTGTCTTACGATTTCGCCTTGGCATCAGTATTGCCACAAATCCCCTTTAGTGGTGCAGTTGCCTATGGTGGCGGTGGCGGCATGATGTATCCGCTTTCTATCCCGGCTCCCATTACTTCTTTGTTTGGTTGGCGAGTTCATCCAATTTCAGGCGATCGCCGCTTCCACGCTGGTACAGATTTAGGTGCGCCTACAGGTACACCAATTTTAGCTGCTGCCAAGGGTCAAGTAGAAGCTGCTAATTGGATGGGTGGCTATGGTTTAGCTGTGACAATCAACCACACTTCTGCCCAACAAACCCTCTACGGTCACATGTCAGAAATCTTTGTTCAACCAGGTCAGTGGGTAGAAGCAGGAACCGTGATTGGACGAGTTGGCAGCACCGGCAACTCCACAGGGCCACACCTGCACTTTGAAGTTCGCCACTTCACACAAAACGGCTGGGTTGCTGTTGACCCAGGCGTACAACTACAGACTGCCCTTGGTCAGTTAATACATAGCTCACAAACAGCCCAAGTCAGTCGGCAACCAGGTAGTTGATATTGGGGACTGGTGACTGGGGACTGGTGACTGGGGACTGGGGACTGGTGACTGGGGACTGGGAAAGAGTCTTCCCAATCCCCAATACCCAATCCCCAATACCCAATCATAAATACCCGTGTTCTGTTAAGAATGCGGGTGTAATGGTATCTAAAGTGGTTTCATCGGCAAGTTTATGCCTGTTTTTGCCATGAAAAAGGAATTTTTCCACGTATTTGCCGAGAATATCACCTTCTAAATTTACCCAACTACCAGGGACAAGATAGCGGAGATTTGTCTCGGCATAGGTGAGGGGAATTACCGCTACAGTGAACTGAGATAATTCCGGCTCGTACGCTGCTACTGTCAGGCTAATGCCATTTACAGCTATACTACCTTTGGGGACAATGTACCGCGCGATCGCTTCGGGTGCAGTCAAGGTCATTTCCCAGGAAGTAGCCGTTTGTTCTGCTCCTAGTAATCGACCGATGCCGTCTACATGACCCATGACAAAATGACCGCCGAGTTTGCTGCCCACTCGCAGCGAGGCTTCTAAATTGACGTATCTCTGTTGAGTTTGCTCAGATCCTAAAGTTGTGCGGCGTAGAGTTTCTGGTGAAGCAGTGGCGATAAATCCATCTTTTAAAATTTCTTCCACTGTCAAGCAAACCCCATCTACAGCCACGCTGTCACCGTAAGCTAGATCCTGCATAATAACAGAAGATTGACTTGCACAAGTAATTTGCCAAGAATCACCCCCTAGGGGTTTCATCGTTCCTAAACCTTGGATTAATCCTGTAAACACGGCTTTTTTGTAAAACTAACTCTATTTATTGCTTAATTTTGCCTGAAATCAACTGGTAATTCTCACAAGAATGCTCAACATTCTAAGTATAATTTCTGACTTTATTAAATATAAGAATCTTAACACATTCGCATCCATCACAAGGCATACTTGGTTAAGAAGGTTATTGTCTAAGCAGACCAATTTGACTTACTCTGGTGTTCACAACAAGTTCGGAGTTTAATAGAAGCAATTATAGAGAACAATGCTTATGTTTACTTATGTTCACTACTTACCCAAAAAAGGGCATTATTTGTCACAAAGCGCCCAATCGCTTAAAGGATTGTAGAGGCTTAGCCAATGATTGAAATGAAAGTCGCTGGCATAGCATTAGATGCCATAACCCGCAGCCCGATCGTACTTTTAAAAGATGCCTCAGATCGGCGTGCTTTACCAATTTATATTGGTCAGGAACAAGCAAAGGCAATTATGAGTGCGCTGGAGAATCAAAAGCCTCCCAGACCTTTAACCCACGATTTGATTGTCAATATTTTAGAGACATGGAACATGGCTCTAGAGCGAGTGATTATTCATTCCTTACAAAAGGATACATTTTATGCAGCTTTGATTGTCCAGCAAGGCGAGGTGAAAAAAGAAATTGACGCGCGTCCTAGCGATGCGATCGCGATCGCCCTCCGTACTAATACACCCATTTGGGTTATGGAAGAAGTTGTTGCTGATGCTTCAATACCTGTCGATCGCGATGCTGATGAAGCAGAACAGCAAGCTTTCCGCGAATTTATCTCTAATCTCCGTCCCGAAGATTTAATCAAGCGCTTCGGCAATGGTGATAGCTAGAAAAGTTGTAAGTTATGAGTTAAGAGTTATGAGTTAGTTACTTCAACTTTTAACTGTTAACTCCTAACTCTGTTCATCATGCAATACCGACGCTTTGGGAAAACGAATTTACGCCTCTCGGTTTTTTCTTTGGGAACAATGCGCTACCTGGCTGATGCTGAAAATGCTCAGGGTGCGATCGCATTAGCCTTATCGTTGGGAATTAATCACATTGAAACAGCCAGAGGTTACGGCAAAAGTGAGGAATATCTAGGTAAAGCTATCAAAGCTGGCTTGTCAGTACCTCGAAACAAGCTTTACTTCACCACTAAAATTCCACCCACAGCCGAAGCTGACAGTATGCGTCGGTACATCGATGAATCCCTAGAACGATTAAATCTCGATTATCTTGATTGTCTCGGAATTCACGGCTTAAACACTTGGGAGCATCTAGAGTGGGTGAAAGCCAAAAATGGTTGCATGTCAGCAGTGCAGTCAGCCGTTGCTGATGGTCGAGTGCGACACGTTGGTTTTTCCACCCACGGCCCATTAGAAGTGATTCTGGCAGCAATCAATACAGATTTTTTTGAATTTGTCAATCTGCATTATTACTATTTTTTTCAAAGGAACGCCCCAGCGATTCAGCTAGCCGCAAAGAAAGATATGGGCGTTTTTATCATTTCCCCTGCTGACAAGGGAGGAAGGCTTTACACGCCGCCCCAAACTTTAAAAGATTTGTGTCAGCCGTTTTCACCTTTAGAATTAAATTATCGCTTTTTGCTGAGTGACAAGCGCATTACTACCTTGAGTGTGGGGCCAGCAAAGGCAGATGAATTAATAGAACCTTTGCGGGTTGCTGATAGTGATGGGGAGTTAACATCAGGAGAAAATTCTGTATTTGAGCGGTTAGAAAAGCAGCAAAAAATTGCTTTAGCAACTGATAAATGTAGTCAATGTTATGCTTGTTTACCCTGTCCAGAAAATATCAATATTCCAGAGGTGTTACGGTTAAGAAATCTCGCTGTAGCATACGATATGACCGACTATGGAAAATACCGTTATGGCATGTTTGAAAATGCCGGACATTGGTTTACTGGAATGAAAGCAAATCGCTGCACAGAATGTGGGGATTGTTTGCCCCGGTGTCCCGAAAAATTGGATATTCCAGATTTGCTGGCAGATGCTCATGAAAGATTAAATGGCAAAGCTGGGAGGAGATTGTGGGGATAAATTAAAAATTAAAATTATGGGATGATAAAACTATGCAAATAACAGAAAAGCGATACTACACGCCAGAAGAATATTTACAGCTAGAAGAAACTGCTGACTACAAAAGTGAATATATTAACGGGCAAATAATTCCCATGCCAGGCGGAACAGTAAATCACAACAGAATTGCAGGCAATTTTTATGCAATGTTGAACTTTGCTTTTAAACAACAAGAAAACTACGAAGCTTTTAATAGCGATATGCGTCTGTGGATACCCCAAAAGCGTATCTATAGTTATCCAGATGTGACAGTAATAGCAGGTGAACCAGAATTTTTCAATAACCGTAGAGATATCATCATAAATCCCCAAGTTATTATTGAAGTTTTATCGAAATCTACCACAGGCTATGACCGCGAGGGTAAATTTGAGGCTTATCGCACAATTTCTACCTTCCAAGAATATTTGTTAATTGACCAAACTAGGATTCATATAGAGCAATTTTCTAAGACTGGTAAAAAGCTATGGACGCTTCGTGAATATGATGAAGAAGATCAAGCGATCGCGCTTGCAACTGTACCCTTTGAAATTTCCTTGCAAGATTTATATAACAAAGTAAATTTTCAGCTTGTTGAGTCGGAAGGCGAAAATCTTGGTGCTGAGGAATTGAGGTGAAGAATCCCTTAGCCTGTACAAAGCACCCATTACCATAAAACTCAAAACCAGTTTTACACTACTTTTAGCGGTTTTTGAGAAAAAGCAATTGGTTCTGGCAGAGGTTTACCCTGTTCTTGATACCATTCAATTAAAGATTCAATTACTTCTTGTCCGTGTTTGACTGCTTCCTCATAGTTTTTACCGTGAGTATGAAATTGTTGCCAAGGAAATTCCGGCAAGTGTACCAAATAGCAGTTATCTTCATCAGACCATTGGATAACCATACTGTAGCGATCGCTCATTTTTCCTCCTCTATTTCTCTTAGCTTCTTCAAAACAAAATTGACTTGCTTTTCAAGGTATTGCGGTGCATCATCTCCATCTTTACCAGCAATGGTGACTGGTTCATTAGGTATCAGTGGGTGAGTCCAAAAGGTGTGACTACCTTTTGCAGGGCGATAGACAAACCCAGCTTTTAACCGATTTTATGTCAGAGGATAAATTTTTGACACCATGATAAGTAGAGTTACAATGTGGCATTGTCCATTGCTTTTAGCTAGAGGGCATTGTCTAACCTACTTTCACATAAAACAGCAATGATGGATTGGAAGAAACTCCTGACACCAAAAAGACTTGGCAAGACTGAACCAGAAAATCTCCAGTTTGATCGTACTCCCTTTCAAAGAGACTATGATCGCCTAGTGTTTTCCTCACCTTTTCGTCGTCTCAAAGATAAAACTCAGGTTTTTTCTTTGTCTACAAATGATTACATTCGTACTCGTCTCATTCATAGCCTTGAAGTGTCTTGCGTCGGTCGCTCCCTTGGCAGAATAGTGGGTGAGGCAATTGTAAAAAAATACGACTTTAATCAGGATGGGTTACGTGCTTCAGACTTTGGCGATATTGTCTCTGCTGCTTGTCTAGCTCATGATATTGGTAATCCTCCCTTTGGTCATTCTGGAGAGGATGCTATTCGTACAGGATTTGAATCCTGGTACAACACTGTTAACCATGTAGGGGAAGAACTTCTCAGCAAGTCTCAAAAAGCTGACTTTGATTCATTTGAGGGCAATGCACAAGGCTTTCGTATCCTAACTAAGCTTGAAATGCCTCCTAAAAAAGGGGGAATGCAACTCACGTGCCCAACTTTAGCTGCTTTCACAAAGTATCCTAGAGAATCACTAATATCAGAATCTATCTTAAACTGTCGCCCAGGTAGGAGTATTAAAAAGTATGGTTTCTTTCAAGCAGAAAAAGATTTATTTGCTGAAGTAGCAGAAACGGTTGGGCTAATTCGTCGTCATGATAATGTAGCGTGGTGGTCTCGACACCCACTTGCTTTTTTGGTTGAAGCAGCAGATGACATTTGTTACTCAATTGTTGATGTAGAAGACGGTCATCGGATGGGTTACATCCCATTTGAAAAAACCAAGGAATTACTTAACGTGGTTGCAAATATTGCAAATGAAGAACTTGAAAAACACGGTGAAAGCAATACAGAAACAGTTAAGCGATTGCGGGCTATAGCTATCAATAAACTCATCAATGAGGCAAGTGAAATTTTTCTGAAACACGAAGAAGATATCCTTTCTGGAGAGTTTGATAAAGACTTGTTATCTGTAAGCACTTATGCAAACCATCTAAAAGAAATTGCAAACGAAACCCGTGCGGCTGTTTTCCAGCATCGTGATGTTGTTAGTATCCAGATTGCTGGGTATGAAGTTTTAGGGAAACTATTTGCTGAATTTGTTAATGCTGTCCTGCACAACAGTAAGAAAGGCAATTTGGTCTATCATATGCTTCCAAAAGAATATAATAGTGCAAATTCAGATGAAGATACCTATAACAAAATTCTTAAAGTTACAGACTATATATCTGGCATGACCGATTCTTACGCTACCAGTTTATTCCAACAATTTAGTGGGATTTCCTTGGGATAAAGTGACAGCGATCGCTCTCCTTCCCCCACCATCCCCTCATAACTTAGATAAAATCACTATGGTGCTAGTTAACCTTATCCAAGTCTAATGAAAAGCGATCGCTCCTCTTCCCTACCCTCTCTTCAACGTCCTGAAATACTCGCGCCAGCAGGTAACTGGGAATGCGCCAAAGCTGCTGTGGAAAATGGGGCAGATGCGATTTACTTTGGTTTGGATAAATTCAACGCTAGAATGCGGGCGCAAAATTTCACGGAAGCTGATTTACCTGAATTGATGAAATTCCTGCATCTTCGCGGTGTCAAAGGCTATGTCACGATTAATACGCTCATATTTCCTAAAGAACTAGCAGAAGCACAACAATATCTCCGGACGATTATTGCCGCAGGTATGGACGCAGTAATCGTTCAGGATGTCGGTATCTGCCGTCTCATCCGTCACCTTTCACCAGATTTTCCCATCCATGCTTCTACCCAGATGACCATTACTAGTGCAGCTGGGGTGGAATTTGCTAAGTCCCTTGGTTGCCAGTTGGTAGTACTAGCCCGTGAATGTTCCCTCAAGGAAATTAATAAAATTCAACAGCAAATTGCCCAACAGAATACTTCGCTACCCTTAGAAGTCTTTGTTCACGGTGCTTTGTGTGTGGCTTATTCCGGTCAATGTTTGACAAGTGAAGCTTTGGGAGGACGTTCCGCCAATAGAGGCGAATGTGCCCAAGCTTGCCGAATGCCCTACGAGTTAATTGTTGATGGGGAAGTTGTAGATTTAGGAAATCGCAAATATTTACTCAGTCCCCAAGACTTAGCAGGGTTAGACGTGCTACCCGACTTGGTGAAGTCAGGAGTAACCAGCCTGAAAATTGAAGGTCGTTTGAAAGCGCCAGAGTATGTTGCTAACGTCACCCGTGTTTATCGGCAAGCCTTGGATCGGGTGATGGCAGAATTGGAAAAACCTAACCCCCTAACCCCCTTCCCTGCAAGGGAAGGGGGAATTAATACTTCCCTCTCAGTTTCGGAGGGGGGGAGAGGTCAAAGCAATTCAGAACGCTACAACTTGGAGATGGCATTTTCTCGCGGACTCTACACAGGTTGGTTTGGTGGCATTAATAATCAAGAACTGGTTCACGCCCACTTTGGTAAAAAGCGGGGAGTTTATCTCGGTGAAGTTACCCGCATCCGCAACGAACAAGTTACAGTCAGGCTTGAAGCACCAGTTAAACCAGGAGATGGAATTGTCTTTGACTGCGGTCACCCAGAGTCCAAGGAAGAAGGCGGTCGGGTTTATGGAGTGGTTCACAAAGGTAAAGAAGCCTTACTGACCTTTGGTCGCAGTGACTTGAACCTGCGCCGGGTGCATGTGGGTGATAAAGTTTGGAAAACCAGTGACCCAGAACTCGATAAACAATTACGCCAGAGTTTTGCAGGCGAAAATCCGCAATTTCAGCGTCCCATTGATCTAGAAGTTTATGGAGAAGTTGGTCAGCCAATGATTGCGATCGCGCGCGATCAATTCGGTAACATCGTACAAGTAGAGTCTGTAATTTCACTGGTGGAGGCGCACACTAAACCTCTAGACACAGACCGTTTGCAAGAACAGTTAGGTCGTCTTGGCAACACTCATTTCTCGTTGGGAACACTTACGAATCACCTCAGCGGTACTGTTATGCTACCCGTAAGTGAGTTGAATAGGATGCGGCGAGAAATCGTCACCCAGTTGGAAGAATTGCGAAGTCAACCCAAACGCTGGCAATTACGTTCTGATGTTTCTTTCCAAGACCTACTCCCCTCCTCATCTCCCTCATCTCCGTCATCCCCCTCACTCATCGTCCTAGTACGCAACCTTAAACAACTCCAAGCCGCCCTGCAAGCTGGTGTAAAAACACTGTACTGCGAATTTGAAGACCCCCGTACCTACCGAGAAGCAGTGCAGATGGTACACCAACACAGGCACTACTCAGCACTCCCGACCATTTGGGTTGCACCACCACGAATTACCAAACCTGGAGAAAATTGGATTTTACAACAAGTGCGTGCTGCAAAGGCAGATGGCTATTTGGTGCGGAATTATGACCAACTACAATTCTTTGCCGCAGACCGTTGTGTCGGAGATTTTTCCCTTAACGTTGCTAACCCTTTAACCGCAGACTACTTTCACCAACGCTTTGGTTTGGAAAGGTTAACGGCATCCTATGACCTCAATATCACCCAACTGGAAGATTTACTCACCAGTAGCCCGCCCGATTGGTTTGAGGTGACGATTCACCAACATATGCCCATGTTTCATATGGAACATTGCGTATTTTGTGCTTTTCTTTCTACAGGGACAGACTATACTAACTGTGGACGACCTTGTGAAAAGCATGAAGTTAAGATGAGCGTAGACGCGAAGCGGCTTGTCGACAGACATCGCGTCGGTAGTCAACATATCCTACAGGCCGATGCAGGCTGTCGTAATACTGTATTTAATGGCACTGCCCAAACGGGAGCCGAATACGTACAGCGTCTAATAGAATTGGGATTGCGTCACTTCCGCATTGAATTTGTCAACGAGACACCGGAACAAGTTCAAAAAACGATACAACGGTATCATCAGCTATTACAAGGTGAAATTACAGGTTCCCAACTCTGGCGAGAGTTGAAACTGCAAAATCAACTGGGTGTAACTCGTGGCCCTTTGGGTGTCTCTGCACTGCGGTCATAATTCCTGTTTGGATTTTGGATTTTAGATTTTGCGAAAAGTTTGAGCGGAGGTTTCCTCCGATCAAAGCTTTTCAAGACGGATTTTGGATTGAAAATCCCCAGTCATCAGTCAACAGTCATCAGTTATCAGTCAACAACTTTAACCAAAATAATTTATTTCTTCGAGTTCCCTAAATTGTCGAACTACCTTTAAAAACCTCTGCACAGTTGGCGATGTCTGGTTACGTCGCCAAATTATGGCAATGGCAACTTTTGGGGTAGATTCTTGGATATTTTGATAAACTACTCCTGTGCGTTGTAAGTTTTGCAAAGATGCTGGCACTATTGCCACGCCCATCTCGGCTGCGACTAAGCTAACAATCGTTTGCATCTGGATGGCTTCTTGAGTAACTGTAGGGCTGAAGCCTGCTTGCTGGCAAAGACTAATAATTAAGTCGTAGAGTCCAGGCGCTAAGATTCTAGGAAATAAAATAAACGGTTCATTGGCAAGGGATGTTAAACAAACATCAGATTGGTTTGCTAGCCAATGTTTCTCAGGAAGTGCCACCATCAGCGACTCTTGAAAAATTATCTCCCAATTCAATGTGTCTTCTTCTACAGGTGGACGCACGAAGCCTACATCCAGGCGACCTGACTGCAACCACTGTAACTGCTGATCTGTGGTCAGTTCATGTAACTCTAACCTCACACCAGGGACGCAATTACGAAAAGACCGCAGAATATTTGGCAAAATATTATACGCTGCTGAACTGACAAAGCCGACCACCAACTGTCCAACTTCGCCTCTACTAGTTTGTTGTCCAACTTGAATTGCCTGTTGTAATTGTCTAAGAATTTGCTGCACTTCACCCAGAAACACTTGCCCGGCTTCTGTTAATTGCACATTTCGTTTAGTGCGGTGAAACAATTCAAACCCCAATTCTTTTTCTAGCTGCTGAATTTGTTGACTGAGGGGAGGTTGGGCAATGTGTAATCTTTCCGCCGCCCGTCCAAAGTGTAATTCTTCTGCCAAAGTCACAAAATAGCGCAGGTGTCGTAGTTCCATCTGTTAATTGAACTAATATCTTTTAAATATTAGTTATTGTAGAAAAATATATTGGACATCATTAGAAATCTTTTTTACTCTAATTATCAGGCGGTCATCAACCGAAAGCCCAAATTTGATGATTAGCGAACCGAGAAACAGTAATTTCACAGAATATGAATCAAATTTTGATACCCAATAATGATTGGGATAGTAATCTTTATGAGAAACACGCCTTCGTGTGGCAATATGGCGAAGACTTGCTGAAATTACTCAACCCCAAACCAGGAGAATCCATTCTGGATTTAGGTTGCGGTACTGGGCAACTGACAGAAAAAATTGCCTTAGCTGGGGCTGAAGTCATAGGAATTGATAACGCACCGACGATGATTGAGAAGGCTAGACAAAACTATCGTCATTTACATTTTGAAGTTGCTGATGCCTGCAACTTTCAGCTTCAACAGCCGTTCGATGCTGTATTTTCTAATGCTACCCTGCATTGGGTAAAACCAGCAGATGCCGCGATCGCTTCGGTGCATCAGGCATTAAAATCAGGAGGGCGTTTCGTAGCCGAGTTTGGTGGTAAAGGAAATGTAGAGGCGATCGTCAAAGCTTTGCATACCGCTTTGGCAGAGATAAATATTCCCGCACAATCACTTAATCCCTGGTATTTTCCTAGTATTGGTGAGTACGCCAACCTACTGGAACAGCAAGGGTTTGATGTCAACTACGCCATTATATTTCCCCGTCCCACTCCCTTAGCTGAGGGAGAAGCAGGTATAAAAAATTGGATTGAGATGTTCGCTGGCAGTTTCCTCGCTGGACTGTCTAGTGAGCAACAAATACAAGTAACCCACACTGTTGAAAAGCTCCTCAAGCCAACACTTTATCACGAAGGTATTTGGACAGCAGACTACCGACGAATTCGCATCTTTGCTATCAAAGTTTAAGGGAACTAGGGACTGGGGATTGGGGAACTCGGGGCCCCCTCTGGGGATAAGGGGCAATGGGGACTGGGGACTGGGGATTGGGGACTGGGGATTGGGGAACTCGGGGCCCCCTCTGGGGATAAGGGGCAATGGGGACTGGGAAAGATATATATATATAGTTATAAGTTTTTACAATGCCCCATGCCCCATGCCCCATGCCCAATTCCCACTACTCCTAACTATTAGCCTGGCTACAGTTTCGCTTTTACCAATCCCTGCTTCATTAGCACAAACGTCCTCAATACCACAGCCTTCAAATGCTCCTCTGGAACTCAATTTATTGACCAAACCAAACGGTACTGTGATTACAGCTAATACCATTGACCCAACAGGATTAACCGTTCCCAGTTTATGGTGGGCAAGAGAAAACTCAGAGAAGAAGTTGTTGGATAACTGGATAGCTTATCCAGGTTCTTTGTTAGAACCTGGTCGAGTAGACTTGATAGTTAATCAGCAGGTCTGGAGTTTACTAAGTTACCTAGAGCGTTACAGCTTTGTGAATCGCTTAGGTAACTTATCACGTAAGGATAAATATAACGTTCGTGTTTTTAATTATCAGCAAGATCTTTTGGCAACTTACACCTGTAACTTTCAAATAAGTCCAGCGTTATGTAATATCCAAATGAATATTCAGAATAAGTTAGGGTTAAGGATAAAGGATGAAGATAATTGATGATTATTCACTCATTTAACCTTGTTTGATTTTGGTAAATAAAGATTCGTACTGTTTTACCACTGATGGAGCTAAGGGAAGCAAAAATTCACTTTTGGCGAAAACTTCTTGATTACTCTCTAAAAGATTCTGCACAGATTCCTGGAGGTCAGAAGCAACAATATTTGTAGAAATTGGCGAATTACTTTTAGTCAACACAGAAATTTGCTTGGCGATCGCTGGTTGCCAACAAAAATCAATCCATTGGGATGATAAAGCACCTTTAGCAACACTTGCCGGGCGTACCCATAAGTCTGCCCAAATTGCTGTTCCTGACTGAGGAGTAACCGCAGCAAGTTGGGGATAACGCCCTAGAACTGGCACTACATCACTTGACCAACCAACTGCTAGCCAAGTGTCTCCCATAACTAAAGGTTGGAGATAGGTGTTGGAACTATAGAATTTCACCTGTTGGTTTAATGCTCTAAGTTCTTTTTCTAATTCTGGTACTGTGCTAAGATTCTCTGTGTTATATGATTGACCTAGTTTTTTTAAAACTAGACCAATTACTTCTCTGGGTTGATCAAGTAAGGAAATACGCGATCGCAATTCATCTCGCCACAAATCACTCCAATCCCGCGGCTTCCAACTCAATTGTTTGAACTTGTCACGATTGTAAACAATTACTGTACTGCCCCAACGATAAGGAGCAGCCCAAATTTTCCCCTGAGTATCTAAATCGCCTTGTTCGTTACGCCTTACCAGTTTTTGCCATTTTTCATCCAAAGCAGACCACTGTTTGAACTGTTTTACCTCCGCTTCTTCCAATGGTTGAATTAGTTTCTGCTCAATTGCGGCTTTCAGCCAGTAATCTCCCAAGGTCACAAGGTCAGCCACAGCAGTTGTTTGAGATTGCCTAAATGGGATGAAGCGAGTCCATACCTGCTCATCAGCCGCTTGTGGTTTGTTTTGCCAACCTTGCAATTGCTTAAATAAATCCCGTATCTGCTCGACTGGGGCAAACTTTAACTGTACCTGTTCCTGTAAGCTTTGGCGAAATTGATTAACCACCTGACTTGGAACAGATCCTTTCAATAACTGCACGTTTAGTTTTATCTGGTTGTTGCCAGCACACCCAACCAGCAGTTGTGAAAGTGCTAGTCCACCCGTCGTAAGCAAAAAAGACCGTCGATCCATTGATTTTGGATAGGGAATTTTATATTTTAGACTATACATATATATATAAGCAAATGAGTGCTAGGAGCTAAAGCACTTAAAAAAGTGTGTGATTAAGAATAGCCCCCTTCTTCTCAGCAAACCTGTAAATTTATCCAAATAAAGTTTTATCTCACTTCACGTTGTCAGTGCAATTCAGGAATTGCCCCTACCTCAATCAAGTGTAACCTTACAGAGAATTGGTATTAGTCAACCAATTTTCAATTTGTTCCATAGTTGAAACGCAGTAGCTCTGAAAGCTTTCTTTAGATTTAAGATTTTGACTTGAATCCAAAATCTCAAATTATTCCGGTCAGTTTTATTTACAAATTACTAATGACTGATTTAACGCGTAACTATGCAATTGAGACGCGCATTAGCTCAGCAATTATTTTAGATTTTATTTAGATTCTAGCTATTGTCTATCTTGCTGTACAAGTAACAATAAAATGCCAAAATTGTGGCTGATTTACTATTCTCAACTTTTTTATCGTCGATTTTGTAGAATTTCGACACCAAGCTTTCTTAATTAAACATAAAGATTAACAAGAGATTTTAATTTTAATTTGCTATTTTGATTTGCTGATTCACTTGTAACCAGTCTAGTTAATTGTCATAGTTTCAGAATATTAGGACTTTTAGCTTTCCTTAACTGATATCTATTTTCTGCTCTTAAGCGCTGATTCAGCCATATTTGCCAGCAAATGCTCAACAAAGACGAATGGGTAAGTATATTTAAGCGTTTTACTAGTAATTACTGTTGCTAGCTTAATTTTTCTCAATAATAAATTTGAGTAATACTCATAAAAAATATTGAGTTATATTTAAAAGTAATTACTTAGGTATCGCCTGACAACATAATTTTTGAAAAATTAAATAATTCATAAGTATGGTTAACATAGCTAGTAAATTGAATAACATAGAGAAAATATGCGGACGAGGGTATTAAATGGAGCCATTACAAAAGCAGATTCTGACTTTGAGCGATAAACTCGATGCCCTTTATCAAGTGATTGAGGAGCTTGACGGTAAAGTTGCTCAAGCTTTTTCAGAGTGTTCCTTAGCGAATTCACAAGCAAAGGATAATTATCTGGAAAATAGCGATACTGGGCGCTTTCAGTTAAAAGCACACAGCAATATTAATCCCGAACTGGAACATAAGGATGTATTAACAGACGGCATTTATTTAGATATGAACCGTCAAGGTGGAGATAAGAACATAACACCAGAAATTCAAATCCAACGACTGACAGCTCAACTCACAGCAGCATACAATCGCATTGCTGCTTTAGAAGAACAATTACTCAGAGAGAGAATCCACTAAATTGACAAATTATTCAATAGCCAATACTCTCCAGATTTACCGGAAGCTTTGTGAGTCCGGTTATTTTGTTATTGACTATTGACTCGGCTTTGCCGCTCAAGTTGGTCTTCAATAGCTGCCAAAAGTTGATGTTGATCCCAATTTTGACTGAGATGGGCGGCAATGCAAGCGGCTCCAGCGCCCATACCTTCTTTGACAAAACCTTGTTCATAAGCTTGGAGTTGGGGATAACGAGAATTAGCAAAGCTCAGCGCAGTAGCTAGTAGTGGAGGAGTTTTATTTCCTAAGCTGAGAGCTAAATCTACGGTGGCACCAGTTGGGTCTTCTGCTACCCAACGAGTTGTACCCACAACCACTTCTGCTGGTCGCCAAGATAAATTGTAAGCTTGAGCGATCGCGCTTGTTAAAGCATAAACCGCCAGCATTTGTGTACCACCAGCAAGCATAACACCACAACTGCGACTAGCAGCGATCGCCATTCCAGCTACTACCACTTGCATGGGATCGCCTACCGCCGCAACGAGTTGTAAGGGATCGAGTAGGAGGGATGAGGGAGACAAGGTAAAATTTTCTCCCCAGTTCCCCATCTCCCCAGATCCCCCAGCTTTCCACCTCAAAAGCCCTTCCCGCACCACTTCCCACTTTTGCCCGTGGTTACAAACAGGATGGCTACTATTGACTTTTCCTACCGCGTCTATACCTAAACCAGTTAAAATTGCCAAAGCGGTTGTGGTTCCTCCAACAACGCACTCACCTATAATCAAATATTCCTGTTGGATATTGGCAGCCAGGCGTTCTCCCCAAAGCAATCCTTGTTTTAGTAAGTGTTGTACTACTGCTAATTCCATAGCCATACCTTGACTTAAACAGCTAGCAGTCGTACCACCCAAATCAATGGTTGGTACAGCAGGAGGCTGTGGTAAACCAGCATTAAACAAATAAAGTGGCATGTTAAGTGCCTCTACCACAGCGCGGGTCAGCAGTACAGGTGATGCTCCCGCTGCTAGTGGTGGCAGAGGATATTGGGGTTTTCGTTGGGGGCCGTAATATAAAAACTCAGCATCAGCACAAGCAGTATATTTGCGATCAACAGGAGTACGTCCAGCTGCTGAAATTCCTGGAATCAAGCCAGTTTCAGTAAAACCTAAAACGCAGGCAAACACGGGTAAACAGCCACTATACTTAGCAGTCCATCCTTTACCCTGTTCTATTTGAGTGTAAATACGAATCACTTGGAAAGTTAGGAGTTAGGAGTTAGGAGTTAGGAGTGAGGAGTTGGGAGTTATGAGTTAGGAATGAAGAGTTGGGAGTTAGGAAGTTTAATTCATAACTCTTAACTTTTAACTTATAATTCATAACTATCCCTCATAATCCATCAAGACTTGTACCCATTGTGGTGGGCGGGGGATGGGATTTCCTAGGCGGTCTAACAACAGCCATGCCGCCAAATGTACTACAAACAGATAAATAAAGTTACTTAGCACAATTAAAGCGATCGCGCCTATTTGAATTAAAAATACACTAGGACTAGCTAATATTTCCAGCTGTAAAAATATCCACTCTGTAATTTCTGTCACCTGATTAATTACATAAATCCACAAATCTTCACTTGACAACACAGACAGCAACCACATACGGAAAAAGAACCCCAAAGTGCCTAAGAGTGTGCCTAAACAGATGGAAACAATCCAAGGTACACGACGATACCAGGTCGCCCCCAACAGCACACCCATGAAAGCATAGGGCATGACAAACAAAAGACTCCGGACTGGCCCCATCAGCACCGACAGCAGCAACCCAGAAGTCACTGCTGCCATCCATGCCGCTCTTTTGCCCCAACGCAGGTAAACTAAAGCGATCGGTACAGGAAAAAATATCCGCAAAACTGGCCCCAAAGGAAAGTAAAAATTAATAAACCAAATCAGACTAGCAGTACTTGCCAAAAACGCTGTTTCCACCATTCTCAAAGGTGCATCAACTTTCAGATGCGGAGGCTTGAGGCTGTTTTGGTTAACTGAGTTGAGGGGACTGCTGTCAGGGTTTAACTGCTCTTGTTTATCTAACCTTTGATTTCGGGGAGTTGGAGATTCAGAGGATTGGTCTTTTTCTGGCTCGTCTGGCAGCGAATCTAAAATGCTCATTTGGACAAGTTGTTAAACTATCATTCTTTCCAAAGCTGACACATCAGGAATAGAAATAGTGTCTTGATCCCGTTTAATCAAGCCTTTTTTTTCTAGCCTTGTCAATACTCTTGTAACTGTTTCCCGCGCTAGTCCACTTAAACTACTCAATTCCCGATGCGGTAAATTCGGAATTTTCGTTTCTCCTGTCTGTCCTCGTTTACCTTGTCCTTCTGCCAAAAACAACAAAGTGTCTGCCACCCGCGACTGACTATCAGATTCCCGCAAGCGCAGACGCCGATTCACTTGCCGTAAGCGCCGCGCCATCAATTGTGCCAGTCGCACTCCCGCCAATGGTTCTGTCTGGAGTAACTTGACAAAATCCTGAGAGGGCATACTACCAATCACCGTGGGAGTGAGGGTAATTACGTCTGTGGAGCGGGGTACTTCATCTAACGCCGCCATTTCGCCAAACAATTCCCCCCTGCCAATGATATTCAGCGTCACCTCTTTCCCTTCAAGATTGTAAGTGCGAATTTTGACCCAGCCATCAACTATAAAATATACAGAACCGCCCCAGTCATTTTCCAAGAGAATTACCTGATTGGCTGGGTGCGTGCGGGTAACAAGATTGGTCAGGGCAACTTCCACAACAGCTTCTGGCAACCCTTGAAAAAAGGGAGCCGAGATAATCCAGGGATTGGTCGATGCTTCTTGCAAGCTATATCGGTCTTCCATGACGATATCTTTATTAAAGCTGCTATGTATACAATAAACAAGGGCACTATATTCAGCCTAAGCGATCAAGGCACAGCCCATTTAAAAAAAAGCTACTTGACATCAGAAAACGACAAGAGCATTTTTTTGTAGACAATATTTATCAATTGATAAAAATAGCGTCAAACATTTGCACACAGCAACTCTTAGGGGGTTGTTTAGAGGCTAATTGCAGTACAAACTTGATGAATTGAAAATATATCCAAACAACATTTAATAATAATCAAGTAAGTTAATTTTTGTTAAGTTAACTTCATAGAGGAAAGAGAAGGAGGAAAGAAAGAATTATCCGTTTTGCTTTGACCCTGCCCGAAGGACGTTGAAATACGACAAACTACATGTAAGTCAGGAAGAAGGGTGTGGGGTATGGCTCTTGTGGGTGTAGGTAAAATCAGTGTTAGCTCTCTTACCTTATTGGTTTCGCTTCTGGGTGTACAAAAATATAGCTTTCTCTTTCACCCCCCCCTATACCCCACACCCTGCACCCTACACTCTGTTCTGGCCATGTTCTGTTAAAAAATGCCATCTTGCCATTCAGTTACTCTTTGGCTACATTAATTGCTCGTGTAGGTGTAAACAGGAGGACTTTGCCTTGTAGATTCAGTTTTGGTTGCTCAGAGTTGGTTTAACCAAGATTATTTGCTTAATTGTTGCATTTTTTGATGTTTTTTATAATTATGAAGCCGAGAGGCTGTAACATCGCCTATATAGTCAAAGGGCACAGCGCCTTGTAAATCCCCTTGTGCTGACAACTTCAAAAAAACTTTTGTGTCCCTGGACTTCAATTAGCTCTCAAGCTAATTTTGCCAAATCGGCGCTGATTGGCGATCGCTACAACTCCCAGTTATCCAAACATAATTGCACTCACAAGTGCGAAGGCAGCTTTCAAACTTCCGTATTTTCCTTGTTTCTAAAGTAAATCTTACACAGTTAACCTACAGTTCTAGCTAAGGTAATTTAAAGTGACTTCCCGCGAAGATGAAATTAAAAAACTGATTGCAGATATTGACAACTTACTTACTAGCAGTGGTAAGCGCCTCTTTAGGCTTCTGTCTAGTCAGGCGCAGGAACCACGAGAGGTTTTAGAACGAATCCGCAACTTCCTTGTTCAGCTAGAACAGAGTGAGGCGCTTAAGCAAAATACTCAAAACAAGTCCGCTGAACAGCCGCAAAGATCCCCGCTGTTGACAAAATTTATTGAGCAAGGCCACAATCAACCTGACCAAGAACAAAGTAATCTGATACCCCAACAATTCAAAAGTGAATTCTTTGCACTCTTACAGCCCCTGCAAACAGAATTAGCAGCGATGTTGCAAGAGCGGGCAAACCTTGTGCAAGAAATTAGGCAACTAGAGCAAAGGCGACTCCATCACCACTCCCTGAGTCAGCAGTGGGCAAACCAAGAACAGATGATTTCCGAATTTTTGCAGGTTCTTATAAATCGTCTAGCGCCAAATTTAACGCCAGAAATGGCTCAGACTTTAGCAAGTTCCTCTCATGTTCCCACAGCCAGCAATGACGCAAGTAGCGAGTTAACATCTTCTGCAACTCAAGCTTTAGAATCATCACCTCAAGTAGAGCGGTTAACACAGCTAGCCAGGGAGTTAGATCAACGTTTATTATCACTAGATGGTACTGTAAATGTCGTCTTTGAGGCACTACAGCGCAATATTAATACTTATCATGAATCCTTATCTCAAGCTCTAGCCAGAATGCACAGTACAGGAGTGCAAGGCGAGCAATTGATGGCTAACTTTCTCAACAATTTAACCCAGTATTTACAGCAACAAACAGTTACTCCTCAGCCATCAGTTATTGAAGTAAAAAATGAAACATTACCTCCATCGCCATCACTGCCAACTCAGACAAATACTGTAACTCATACAAGTACTAAAGTTGCAAGTCAACCGTTAGAATTTATCAAGTCACAGGCTGCACCTGCACTCCCCAGTCATGAAGAAGAGTTAAGCGATCGCGTTAATCAAACAGAAGAAGTTGGCAGTGCGATCGCCCAAGATTTTGAGGCACTACTTTTAGAATTCGACCCAGACGCGCCTTTGTCTTCTGGCAATGCTACCACCCCAGCAGAATCGCATCTCGATAGTTTAGATTTAATTGGCGATGAAGTAGATCAACTTTATGCCAGTTTGTTTGGTAATAGTAGTTTGACTAACCCAAGTCAGCAGATAAATCCAGAGATTGTCCCAGAAAATTTAGCATCATCAAATATTGCAGAAGTTGCATCTACTCCTGACACAAATCCAGAACAACCAGAGGTGGTGACAGAAGATTTGTCAGCGTCAAGTATTCCCAATACCCCACCACTATCTACAAATGATCCAGTACAATCGGTAGATTCTGCGGAAATTGTGCCAGATCCTTGGCTGCACAAACCAGATATAGACCTTTTTGATCTGAGTGACACTGAGACAGAAGAAACACAAAATCCTCCCATACAATCCATCAACTCACCATTAGAATCATGGCAAACATCGCAGTTTGAGGAAGATACAGACCCAGCCACACCTGTGGGTTTTTCTAACTTACTAAAACAAGAAAGTTTAGCCACAGACAGTTACGAAATTCAGCCAAGCAATGCTGATACAATCACCGCCTTGACTGACTTATTAACTGATGCAGTGATTGATACAAATTTGCCTTCAGAAATAACATTTAGTAAAGAAGAAGATACAGAAGTAACATCCCCCTCATCCCCCGCATCCCCCCCACTGAATTCAACTCAGCATGAAGAGCAGTTACCAGAAGTTTCTCCTCCTGTAAAACTCCCATCAGTGACAATTATTACCAAAAAATTGGAAGAACCAATTAATCAAGATGAAAAGCAGGAGCAATTATCAGATACCTACATTCCAGCTTCGCCACAGGAAAATTTGCTCTCGCCAGAAGTTAACCAACCGACAAACGTACCTGATATTTTCCTAGACGAAGAGCAGTTACAGCAATTGCATCAAGATTTAGCCAAGTTTGATCAACAGCTACACTTCGAGTTAGAACCTGCAAGTAGCTTAGATAGTAGCGAGAGTTTGAGCGATCGCCAAAATTTGCAGCATCCAATTTCGCCTACAAACTTGGAATTCCCCCGCGAGCAACAGATAGTAGAGAATATCCCTAATGTTGCTTTCTCCAGTGCAGAAGTGTCTAAAATTGCCCCTATATCCTTGCCGCAAACAGCAGAAGAATCAGATCTAAGCCAGACAACTGAAAAAAAAAAGGAAGCCACAACTTCTTTTGAAGAGAACTCTTTAATTGCAAATTCACCATCTCAAAATAATATAGAAGTTGCGCCCAATACTCTAGAATCAGTTTGGTATTTAGGAATTGATTTAGGTACCACTGGAATATCTGCGGCCCTGTTGAATCGTTCCAATTTTGTTGTTTATCCTATTTACTGGTCAGCAGAAAACCAAGCAGCATCTGGTTCTTTCCAGCAATCTTTTCGTTTACCAGCCGAGGTTTATCTACCCGCTGCTTCTGTACCTCATGGCGCAACTGAAAGTACACAAGCAGTCTCAGCAACAGCACCTGCATCTGTTGCCGAGACTGCTGAGAAGGTCAACACTTCTGTTAGTAAAAATCTTTATTCAGCGCAGTTGAAACCGTATTTACAAATAGCTATTCCCTACAAAAGTAGACAACAAAAATGGGAACCTGTATTACAATTCAATGATTTGTCTGCGGGCCCTTTGATTTGGGTTGTACGATCGCTCTCAAAATTATTGTTGACTCTCAAGTCAGACCGTCACAGCACAACTCAGGGTTTAATCGCTACGGCTATTGGTTTAGAGGCACAAACTTTTGATCAAATAATTAGTAATATTGCTGGTGTGATTTGCACTTGTCCCTCACAGTGGTCAGAACAATATCGCTTTAATGTACGCGAAGCTTTACTGACTAGCAAAATAGTGCAACATCCACAGCAAGTATTTTTTGTGGAAGAAGCGATCGCCAGTCTACTGAGCATACTTGATGGCGGCAACGGTGAAACAGTACAAATTAGCGAACAACAAGGTTTGCGTCCAGTCAAGACAAGCGATCGTCCTGTGGTGGGTAATACCCTCGCTATCAACATTGGAGCAATTGCCACAGAAATGGCCCTAGTGGATTTACCAGAAAATCTGCTGCAATTAACCCATCAAGATTTCATGCTCCACGGTTTTGCCTATGCTAGTAAAGGAATTGAGCAGGATATTATTTGTCAATTGCTGGTTCCACCAAAGTACCGACAATCACGTTTTGAGAACCAGGGAGATAGCAATACTACTAGTAACCCTTGGCAATGGCAAGCTGCCAATCCCGGTTTAGACCAAATGCATTGGCAGAGTTTAAGGTTGGAAGAATTAGATTTACCACGAGTTGGGGAACCAGACATCACTGCTCGTATTCGCCTCCAGCAGTATCTAGAAAGCTCGATGCTAGGACAAGCTGTGCTAGATGCAGCATTAAGTTTAAAGCTAATTTTACAACACCAAGATACTTTTACCCTAGAATTAGCCGATCAGCGCTGGGTGTTGCAGCGACGAGATTTAGAAACCCAAGTGCTTGTTCCCTTCGTGCGCCGCCTCAACCGAGAACTCAACAAGTTATTGGTAGCTCGTGGCATCCCCACAGAAGCAATTAATCAAGCTATCTTAACTGGTGGGGTAGCTTCTTTGGCAGTTGTGAACAGCTGGCTGCGGCAAAAACTTCCCAATGCCAAGATTATTCAAGATTTTTATCTTGGGGAAAACGGCGCTCCCAATTGTAGCCGAGTTGCCCATGGTCTGGCTATGCTACCTCTGCATCCCCAAGTTTTAGATGAACCCAGACAACAATACACTGACTATTTTCTGTTTACCGAGTTGCTGCGACTTTTGCCCAACCGCACCCTATCTTTTAATGAAGTTCTGCAACTATTTGAGGGTCGTGGCATTAATACTAGTATTTGTCAGCAACGGCTGTTGGCTTTCTTGGAAGGTGAGTTACCTCCGGGTTTGATACCTGCAAGTTTAGATGCTACCTGGCTGACTCAGAGTTCCTATGAAAATTCTGACTACCAAGCGATCGCAGCCGCACCACTTTTTGAAAAACAAGGGAATCTGACTTATCGCCCCAATTCCCAACAGATGTTGGCTTTGCGTCACTATCTAGATGCTATCAAAACTAGTATTCAGCAATCGCTCTGTGAACCTTATACTGTGAACTTCGTCTTAGAAATTACTCATTAGCCCTGAGTTCAGAAGCTTGCCTTACTGAGTTTTATATCATACAATAAAAAGAGCTAAAACAAGCAGATGGAAACCCATGTGCTGAATTGAAAGCATAAGTTATATTTCCCCACTCATGATGGGTGCAGAGCTTTGCGCCCTTACCAACCCAACTACAAGCATGTTATTTTTTCTTGTTAAAGAAATACGCAAAATTTAAAATACCTAGTTTAATTCAAAGATTGTATAAAATTTGTAGTTTAAGTTTTTTATTTGTCTAATTTTTGTCTATATTTACACTTAATCACAACTCAGTATTAAGTAGTAAATAAATAGAAATTGAACTTAAGTTATGTCCATGCCCACTTTTACTTCTGTTGAAAGAGGTTGTGCTATGGAGAATTTAGCCCTTTTAACTTATCTTGATTCAGTTAATTATTCACAACAGCCTTTACACTGCTCAACCGCAAGTATTACAAAAAGAATAATTGATATTCTAGGAGCTATTATTGGGCTGATAGTTACAGCCTTGGTTGCAATTCCTGTAGCGATTGCAACTATTACTAGCAATCCTGGGCCCATATTTTATTCACAAATTCGCTGCGGTTTAAACGGGCGACCTTTCCGCATTTGGAAGTTTCGTTCCATGATAGTTGATGCTGAAAAACTCAAGCATCTAGTCAACAACCAAGCCAAAGGTCATATTTTTAAATCAGTTAATGATCCTCGCATTACACCTGTAGGTAAATTCTTGCGGCGTAGTAGCTTAGATGAATTACCTCAATTTTGGAATGTGCTAATGGGGGACATGAGTTTAGTTGGTACTCGTCCACCAACTCCTGACGAAGTTATGCATTACGAACCACACCACTGGGAAAGATTGCGAGTCAAACCAGGGATGACAGGAGAATGGCAAGTTAATGGTCGTTCCAGCATCAAAGACTTTGAAACCATTGTCAAGATGGATATCGATTATCAGCGTAAGTGGTCTATAGCTTACGACTTGAGTTTGATTTTCAAAACTATCGGGGTGGTCTTGAAAAAGAGTGGAGCTTATTAAGCTATGACCTGTATAGAGGGAAACAACAAGGCAAAAGGGGGAAAGGGGACGAATCATCCCTTTTCCCCCAACATCAGTCTAAAATTGTGTCAGTTTTATTAGTCTGCGGACATACGGAAATCTGGGCCGTAATTACCACCACCACCTGGTAATGAGATCTTCATTAAATCAGTAGCTGGGCTTGTCAACTGAAACATCAGACCAATAGCTGTTTCTAACTCATCTTCACTGCCATCTTTCCAGGCATTTTCAAGGTGAGTTAAAATTAATTGGAAATTCATGTTAAATTCATTCAAAAGCTGCTGGACATTTTGAGGTGGATTGGGCCAACCACCAGCAGGAACTTGTGCCATTGGGTAAGTATCAGGGAAGGGAATAGCAGGGCCTTCATAGACCCATCTACCGTTCTGTTGAATTAATTCATGACCATGATAGATTTCGGCAAACTTGTAATAATGGGCGAGTTCCTCTGTGTTGCCAAAATCTCCTCCGTCTGGTGATTGTGAAGTACCTTCACCTTGTACCTTAATTTGATGAATAGCCCTATCGACATCATCCATTGTTGTAATCGCATAAAGGGACTGCCCTATACTGCTGAAAATTGTGGTGAGTTGATTATGTCCGGTTAAGGTTGGATTTAAAAAATGGAATGCATCGTGAATTGCATCATAGAAAGCGCCAATAGTTGGATAACTTCTACCTCTAAATAATGCGATCGGGCCAAATTCGGGGTATTCAATCTGCATACAAACATCAGTTAGGAAGTCTTGACTGAGGCCAGCTAGATACACTGTCAACTGTGGGCGAACTCCTCCAGGCAAATGACCCGGATATACTGGGATGGTAATGTTTGGTGTACCGTCGATGGTCGTCAGCATATTACAGGCTAAACCCATATGCAGCATTTCTTCGATAATGATCGAGCGAATTAATGTAGCCGCAGTTGTAGTTGAATCTTGAATAGACCACCAAGCACAAAGATAAGGCGGTATCGTGGATAACTCCAACTCAATAGCTGATTGCAAGCTAGTCTTTAACCAGTCTAGTCCTCGTTGTTGGGCCGGGACTTGGAGTAAATCAACTATTCTGGTGCTTAAAACTTGTTGTGCAGTCATAGTGTTATCCTTCAAATTTGTATTGTTTTGAAAGTCTCAACAATGGTTGCGGTTGTGAGTAGAAATTAATTGCGGATCGTTAGGTTCGGTTGGATCGGTAAGCGCATAGTATTCAAGAATTGAATTACGGCATTTTGATCGCTAGAACTGAGATTATTAAAGGCTCGCACTGCTGAAGCCGCTTCACTACCATCATTAGGATTGTTCAGATTAGCGTGCATCGTGATGGCTTCTCGCAAAGAACGAGCGCGACCATCATGCAACCAAGGGCCCGTATCGGCAACTCCCCATAGAGGTCGAGTCAAAAAGTAACGAGGTGGGACAGATATACCATCAACATCAGCAGGTTGAGATACTGAATCTTTCAATCCTTCACCCATGTCGTGAATACGCAAGTCACTGTAGAGTGGCACATTAATTGTGCGGTCGGAGTTTTGAGCTAAACGCGGGAAGATGTAGCTTGGTAAAGTGCTGTCTGTTGGAGTTAGAGAGATAGTATAAGCACTTGATGAACTTGGTGATTGCTGAGCTTCAGTTAAAGCTTCAGTTTTTTCAGCTGCCTTACGCTCTGCTGCCGCTACAATCTGATCAAATATGGCTTTTTTCTCTTCAATAGCAGCCTGCAATTCTTCTGGCGTATCTACAGATTTAAAAACAAACCCTTCTTTTTCGCGCTTGGCTATTTCTTCCTTGAACTGCTGGTAGTAGCGTTTGAATTTCTGAATCACAGGTAGTACATCCTGAGAAGGCTCAGCATTGACTAGAGTGGGTATGGCTTGAGATAGGAAAGCCGCTCTGGTTGCCGAAGGTATCCCAGGATTGTCGATAGTTAGGTAGGGATTATTGATTGTTAACTGTGGTATATGGCAGCTAACGCAGTTCAAGTTAGCCGTTCCCGAACCGAAAAGTTGTTGACCTCGACTGACGGTGCTTGCCTGATTTGGTGGGATTTGCTGCTGTGGAGGACGGGTCATGGCCACAAAAGCTGTCAGTGCTGATACGTTTCCTAAAGTGACTTCATTGACCTTACCATCATCATCAGGGTCACTATTCTGTCCTACTTTCTCTACTGCTTGTAAACTAAAGTGGAAATCTAAAGCATCGCGGACGAAGTGACGGACACTGGAAGCAATTCCTTTCCATTGGAAGGGACGAACAATCAAGTCAGATGCTACCCCTCTAACTTGTGAGGTATCGTCTGTGTATCTATTTGTACTTTGATTATAACTGGTAATAAAGTAACCAAAGGTGATGTTTTTAGAATCCAAACCAAATTTCCAAAGTCCAGGATGAGTCCTAGCGAAGTCATGAACACTCTGTTTCCAAAATTGCAGATCGTTAGTAATCTCATCAGCTAACTGCTGGGTGTAGCCTGTACCAAAAACATGAGGTGGGCTACGAAGTAACTCTGTGAACGGGTTAGGAAAATCAGGGTTAATGAATGCAGTGCTAGCAAAACCTGCTGGGCCGCCAGTAGCACTAGGCTTGCGTAGAAAAGCATTGCTTTGAGTACCTGGTTCTTTGTATTCACCAATGCTGTTATGGCATTCAAAACAACTCTGAGAATCAAGACCATTCAATCTCAAGAAGGGGAATGTCGGATCTTGAGGATATAAAGCTCTTTTTTGAGCAGCACGAGGCCCTCTTGGCCCTTCACCTATCCCATCTGTAGGAGTATAGGGATTGGTGTAAAATTGATTGCCTGATTCTAAAACTTTACGAAGACCATATCCTCTATTAAGTAATGTATTCTGGTCAATGTTAACGTCAGAAGTAAAAACTGGGTCTTCTGTGTATTTATTTCGGTGGATTTGTTGTTTGAGCTAATATCTGAGAACTCGAAAACCCGAATAAACTGAAGAAGCTGACCAAGAAAAGAATACTAATCAGCTTCAAAAATTTACCTTTTAGTTGACTCATGTCGTGAAACTAAATCGCTCCAAGTGTAAATTAAAGATGTCCACTGTCAAATGCACCTATGAACAGTTGGAGATTGAAATATTAGACTTATTACCTAAGTTGGGAAAGGGGAAAGGTGAAAGGGATAGAATTTTTCTTTTCCCTTTTTTCACAAGAGTGAAAAAGTTACTTTTGCAAGAAGTCTATTGTGATGAATTACCCTTTGGGTAACACCGCGATCGCGTTGCGCTCTTGAGATCGGGAGTTTGCCACTATTTTTAGGCAAAGCCACTCCATTCCTGGGAAACCCCAAGTGGAGGAAATGGTGTGCAAGATGGCAACTCACTCAGGAGTAATTATGCTGACTTTCCACGGTGCAAAGGTTTCGTTGAATGTCAAGCGCTTCGCGCAATTCGTAATTTATAATTCGTAATTATTACCCTACGGATGAATCCGCTTGCTCTGAATAATGAATCAAATTTCTTTTTTTTCATCAATGAATTGAGGAGCCACTGCGGCCAAGAGGGCTTTGCCTAAGTGGAGCAAGTGGCGTGGGTTTGTACCCTGAATTAATTAATTAATTAATAATTAATTAGTAATTCATGAATTTTTAATTACGAATTACGAATTACGAATTAGTAATTATTTGGTCAGTTGATACGCATCTGGTTTAATTTGTAGCGGCCCCGCCACGGCAATCCATTGGACAGGAAGTTAAACTCTAGCGCTGCTGAAGATTGACTAATTGACACGTAGCCAGTCTAGTAACAAATCTCGCTTTTTGGGTGTACATAAACTACGCTCCAGCAGTTGAGCAAACAACTAAAACTATCGGTTTGGTTCGGTTGTCGCTTCCAAGAGTGAAGGTTGTCTAATAAAAGTTCTAGCCGAATGTGTAGATAAACGATCTAACCAATGCCTGTGTGCAAATAGGGAATCTACTAAGCGTGCAAAATCTTCGGCTTCTATGCAACTGGATTCTTGGATTATTATAAGCAGTTACTAATATGGCTTGATCTCAAACTTATTTTTTTTTTACACAAACCTTCAATGAAGTATTATGGCAATTTTCAAAATCCTTGAAATACACCAACTTAGTCATCTATACAGTAAAGAAATATTTATAGCCTGATTAAAATAAATTAGGACTTACGCAAGTGTCATATTTTTTTCGTTTAGGTAGTCAAAGGTCAAAAGGAGCCAGTCGTGTGGGCGGGTTTCCCAACTTGAACGAACTGGCGTTCAATAGTCCAAAAATCAAGGTTTTTGACCCTTCGGGTTCGTCAGTTGCTCATCGGGGAAACCACGCCAGATGCTCCACTTGGTGAGCGAGTCGCCGACAGGAGCGCTTTGCGTCGTTAGCGAAGCGGTAGCGAGGAACGAGCGTCTGGCGAACTCACGAACCCGAAGGGGGAAACCCCAAGACCGCACTGACTCACCATTGACTCTTGACTATTGACTGCCATCGCAGTAAATCTGTGTGCCAGTTGCGTAAGTCCTATAAATAAATAACCATACCGTTCGTAGAAACCTAGACAAAGCTACCCAAGAATATACAACGATCGCAGGTATTGGAGGGGGACTGTTACCCCGTCCAATACCATCGCCCCAAGGGGCGGGGCTTGGTGACTCCCCAGAAACGGGAACAGGAAACTGTTGCCTGTTGCCCGTTCCCTGTTCCCTTCTTCGGTGAATGACCTGATTAAAGATGTGGACAATCAGTAAGGTTTGCGTAACTTTGTCTAGAATTTAACTTACAGTTTCTAACCCTTTGTGAAACCAATTTCTGCAAAGCAATTCTTGTTAGCTCCCCAATGTTTCCAAAGGTTAGGTTAGAATGGGGAGTTATTCAACAGCAGTTAACAGGTTAAATTCAACTTTAGCTCTTACCAGCATTCAAAAACTAAATATTTAACCCTTGACGCCACTACCAGTTTCTGTAGGAACTATGTAACGCTGTAAAAACAGAAATAATATCAGTACTGGCGCAATAGATATTATTGAGCCAGCGGCCACTAAACGCCAGTCTAGAGAAAATGTACCCGCCAGCTTTGCTACGCCCAAGGGGAGTGTGTATAAGTTTTCATCTTGAATCACAATTAAAGGCCATAGAAAGTCACTCCAAGAACCGATGAATACGAAAATAGCCAAAGTGACCAACGCTGGACGAATTCCTGGTAACATCACGTACCACCACAAACCTAACTCGGAACTCCCATCCATACGTGCCGCTTCTTCTATTTCTTTGGGAACGCTCATAAAAGCTTGTCGTAGTAAAAAAATGCCAAAGGCAGAAGCTAAGCTGGGAAAAATCATCCCCAAATAAGTATTTCTCAAACCTAGCTTGACTGTCAAAATGTACAGGGGAATCATCACGATTTGGAAAGGAATCATAATTGTGGAGACTATGCTGATAAAAATCCAATCCCTTCCTGGAAATGACAATCGTGCCAAAGGATACGCCGCTAGCGCACAAAACAGCAGATTCAAGCCCACAGTTAGCACCGCTACTAGAGTACTGTTATACAGGTACTGTGCAAAAGGTAGGGAGTCCCATACCCTAGAAAAGTTTTCTAGTGTTGGTTGACTTGGCAATAACTGTGGTGGTGACTGTAAAATATTTTCCGTCGGCGATTTTAAGGCTGTACTAATTAGCCACAGCAACGGGAAGAGCGTTACGAGAGCGATCGCTCCTAAAATTCCATAAATCGCCAAAATATTCAGTTGTGAATTACCTTTGAAAAATTTCATAATTAACCATAAGTTAACAAATTGAAATCCAATTATAAACCTTCAGATTCCTCAAACAATTAATACACAATTTAGCAATAAAAATATATAAAATAATCATGCTAAACTACTTGCTTTTAATATCCAAACGTCATAATATAGTAATTGTATTTGTCTATCTACATAACGTTGTAGTTGACGCGTCAGGGACAATTGTCCCTGACGCGAGATGTTTAAAGTAAACTAAATTAAAGCAGTTAATTTTCAACTATTTTAAAGATTTGGTTCCATAATAAATTCTCCCCAAATGAGTCCGTGACTTTTAGTGTGAATTTAACGGAGGTCGGGGCCAGTTTGCTGCTGGGCTTGCAGGCTGGTTACTATAATCTCGTCAATCATTGCTGCCTGCTCAGTTGTAGATAATCTTAGATTACTCATTGGTGTTCCACGTAAATTTTTGATTTTGATATTGTTTTGGGCAAAATTGACCCGCTTCAAAGACCTAAAGCCTAATATTTGGCAGTTTCAAGGACTATGGTGATGTTCATCCTTAAGTCAAGAGCCTTTGTAAGTAAAGTTGGTTTCTGTAACAATAGCTTGTAACGGTTTATCCCAAGTTTCAACAGGTATTTGCGACAAATAAGCAAAATCAAACACAATTCCCATAGTTAATTTTTCTGACCATTCTGGTAAACTGAGCAAGCGATCGTAATATCCCCCACCGTAACCTAGGCGATAGCCTTGATAGTCGCAAGCAACACTGGGGACTAGAACCAAATCCACTTCTGCTGGATCGATGTGTGGCGCGTTTGCAAGAGGTTCAGTAATGCCGTAAGCACCAACTTGCAAAGCGTCGTTGGGTTCCCAGCTATGCCAATAAAGGGATTTACCCACACAACGCGGAAATCCCCAACGGCAATTAGTGTTTGCAAATAGTGGACTGATGTCAGGTTCTTGGCGAAAGCTGAAATAAGCAAGTATGGTTTTTACTTGGGTGAGTAAGATAGATGTTTGGAGTTGGGTGCAGATGCGATCGCTTTTTTCTCTCCACTCTCGAGTTGGCATTGATTGCCTTGTTCTCAGCAGAGTCCGACGTAGTTCTGCTTTATTCATCACGGTTAAGAAAATTGCTACAATCAATATAAGTTTTATAAGTAATTGTGTATCTGAGGCAGAATCAAAATAACCTCATAATTGTAAGTTAAATATTTACTGTTAAAATTTATGTACAGACAACTTAAGCTTTGGGAATATCAAGAAAGCTCAGAAGCTACCACACAACAGCCACAATTGGCTTCACAAGAATTGTCTTTGCCTGATGGTGATGTGATCATCTACCCTAATCTCTTTGATACAACCAAAAGCGATAAATTATTTTCTGAATTATACAATAATATTCGTTGGAGGCAGGACTCAATTAAGTTTTATGGAAAGACTGTACCTTTACCAAGATTAACAGCATGGTATGGAGATAACGGTAAGTCATATATTTACTCAGGCATAAAAATGAATCCTGAGCCTTGGACTTCTTCATTGCTTGAGATTAAATCTCAAATTGAACTTTTATCAAATGTGCAATATAACAGCGTATTATTAAATCTGTACCGTGATGGTAAAGATAGTGTATCTTGGCACAGTGATGATGAACCTGAGCTTGGCAAAAATCCTGTGATTGGCTCTGTCAGTTTTGGAGAAACACGCCGCTTCATGTTTAGACATAAATACAAAAAATATGTCAGTCAGGAAATTAATTTAACTCATGGCAGTTTTTTGATTATGAAAGGTACAACTCAAGAATTTTGGCAACACCAAGTACCTAAAACATCAAAACTAGTCAAGCCAAGAATTAACCTAACTTTTAGAGTAATTTTCACAAATACTTCAGATAATCCCTGAAAATTTAAATTACCTAGCGTTCAATTAAAGGATAAGTATATTGTTTCGTTAATTAAACTATTTTTGGTTAATCGGACTTACGCGCATTATCATGTTGTTTTCGCCTGTATTGTCAAGATTCAATAGTCAATAGTCCAAAAAACCTTGATTTTTAACCCAATACTTTTGACTATTGACTGTCATCGCAGAAAATATGTGTGCCAGCTGCGTAAGCACTGGTTAAGTTACTAAAATTGAACTCAAAAAAAGCTGGCTAATATCCAGCTTTTTTTTGAGTTAGTCATTTATATTGATGATACACTATCAGTGTAAGTACATACAACTAACAGTCATATAGCAGAATAACCAATTTGATTTTGCAATAGATACTCGCAACGAAATATTTGTAATTAATTAGCTGCACTTTTTGTTAAATGTCTAGTTTTGTAATTAAGGCAAGCTAAAACCTATGCATCGTATTTACGAAAATATTCTGAATGGAATTTGCGAAATCAATCAAATTAGTAGTTATGAAAGTTTGAAGAAATACTTAAAAGACTTACAGCCATACGCTCTCAGTCTGTGGCAATCATATCGTAGAGAGAATGTAAAAGTTAATTATAGTGATTTGAATATCCAAGCTGCTTACTTAATACGCTACTATCCTTTATATGCTGCAATGACTCTTCAAGTTTTCAAAGATTTGAGTCAACGCACTTTACTATTAAGTAACAATACCTTGCAGGTTTGTTTATTTGGTGCAGGCCCCGCACCTGAAGCTGTAGGTTTAATAAATTATTTAAAAAATGAGTTTCCTCATCTTATATTTGCTGAGTTTAAAGCATATGATCTGGCAGCTGACGCATGGGGATATAGTCGATACATTACAAAGAATTATTTGCTAAAGGAGTATTTTGCAGGCTATTTTACTTTAAATGGTTTTTCAACCGATATGCGGCAAATTAATGCTTTTAAGTCTATCAAGTATGATATACAAAGTAGCATGATATTTGTTATACAGAATTGTTTAAATGAAATTGATAAAGAACCAAATATTTTTTTAGAAAATATAGGTTTTCTGGTAAATGAAATGCCAGAAGGAAGCATTCTTGCCATAGCAGATCAAAGTAATTACAATTCCACCAACATACTATTGAATAGAGTAGAAAGTTACGTTCGGGATATAGGGCAAGGAGATATTATACGTAGCTATACTGAAGGAGGAATTAGCTTTCACTCGTTAAAGATGCTTCCAGAAATTCCACCTGTTATTAGAGAGTGCCTCCTTACGGGTCAAAATGGATTAATACCTCGTAGTTCAGTTAAATTTAATTATTTAGCCTTTCAAAAAAGAACTTTCATATCCTACCAACCATATACAGAACAGTTATTCATGTTCCCCAGGACTACAATAACAGAGTTTCGTGCACTACCATATCCTCCACCACTACGAGAGTATGATAGTTATTTTACAATTCCAGAACCAGATTCAGATCCAGACGATATTCCATTTTAATAATTTTTCTGCCAATAAATAAGAGCTAAAAATTTCTGCTTAGGGTTTTTCTGAAAAAATTAGGGTGGGCATTGCCCACCTTAACTTTTTATTATGCTGCGTTTTTACGCCACCATTCAATTGTATTCTTCAGCCCTTGTTCAAAGCTTACCTGAGCAGTGAAATTAAAGGCTTGCTTTGCCCTTTCAGTATCCAAACACCTACGGGGTTGACCATTGGGTTTGTCAGTTTCCCACACAATCTCACCGTCAAACTCCATCAGTTCACAGATGAGAGTGATTAAATCGCGGATGGAGATTTCATAACCCGTTCCCAAGTTGACTGGTTCAGAGTCATTGTAGAATTGAGTTCCCATGACAATCCCTCGCGCTGCATCTTCAGAATACAGAAATTCGCGGGTAGGACTACCATCACCCCAAACAGGGAGTTGTTTTTCTCCCTTAACTTGGGCTTCGTGAACTTTGCGAATTAACGCTGGAATAACGTGGGAACTTCTAGGATCAAAGTTATCTTCTGGGCCGTATAAATTCACTGGCAAGAGATAAATGCCATTGAAGCCGTACTGCTGGCGGTAAGATTGCAGTTGCACTAAAAGGGCTTTCTTGGCGACTCCGTAAGGCGCGTTGGTTTCTTCTGGGTAGCCATTCCACAGGTCATCCTCTTTAAATGGCACTGGGGTGAATTTAGGATAAGCGCAGATTGTGCCAACACAGACGAACTTTTCTACTCCAGCTTGATGGGCAGCATGAATTAGCTGGGTTCCCATAATCAAGTTATCGTAGAACAATTCTGCGGGTTTCTCGCGGTTGAGACCGATACCACCAACGTGAGCTGCTAAGTGGATGATCACGTCTTGCTGATCAACTGCACGTTGGCAATTTTCCCATACCCGCAAATCGTTGTCACGCGATCGCGGCACTGTAATTTTCGCAATATCAGCCCCAGCCTTACCCAGCTGATCTATCACCTGACGACCCAGGAAACCCGACCCACCAGTGACGAGAATCCTTTTGTTGCTTAGTTCTAAGGCGGTCATATCTTTATCCTCGGCGGTGTGAATCAGAAGTGAAGGGCACCCAATTCTTGACGAATAGTTGCAATATCCTCAGTAACGGATGAACCGTTTCCATTGGGAGAAGTTTGACCCAATGCCTGTAAGTCTGCTTCTACCATCAAGGCTACTAAACCTTCAAAGGTGACTGATGGTGTCCAGCCTAACTTTTGTCGCGCCTTGGTAGGATCACCAATTAACAAGTCCACTTCTGCCGGACGGAGATAGCGGTCATCAAACTCTACATAATCTTGCCAATTGAGATTCACGTAACCAAATGCCAACTCTAAAAATTCTCGTACTGAGTGGGTTTCTCCAGTTGCAATCACGTAATCATCAGGTTGGTCTTGCTGTAACATCAACCACATTGCTTTTACATAATCCTTGGCATAACCCCAATCGCGCTTGGAATCAAGATTACCCATGTAAAGCTTTTTCTGTTTCCCAGCCACAATTCTGGCAACTGCCCTGGTAATTTTGCGAGTCACAAAAGTTTCACCGCGCCTTGGTGACTCGTGGTTGAAAAGTATGCCATTACAAGCAAACAAATTGTAAGACTCGCGGTAATTCACTGTTTGCCAGTGGGCATAAACTTTCGCACAAGCATAGGGACTACGAGGATAGAAGGGCGTTGTCTCGCTTTGGGGCACAGCTTGCACTAGACCATACATTTCTGAAGAACCAGCTTGATAAAAACGTACTTGAATGCCGGTACGTCGCTGGTAGTCGCGAATTGCTTCTAGCAATCGTAATGTTCCCATTCCCACTGCATCGACTGTGTATTCTGGAGAATCAAAGCTGACTCTGACATGGGATTGAGCGCCCAGGTTGTAAATTTCTGTAGGCTGGACTTCTTCTAAAATGCGTCGCAACGTTGTACCGTCCGTCAAGTCGCCGTAGTGAAGAAGCAACCGCACTCCCTCTTTATGGGGGTCTTCGTAAATGTGATCGATGCGGTCTGTGTTAAAGGTAGAAGTCCGGCGAATAATCCCATGAACTTCATAACCTTGCTCTAGCAAAAACTCACTCAGGTATGAACCATCTTGACCGGTAATACCAGTAATCAACGCGCGCTTGTTTTGCGTCATGCTCAATTATCCCTTGTTGTCTTTGATGAAGTACTTGCAGTTTAATTGATACAACCTAGCAGCTAATGACTAAATTGCCTAATGGGAAACCTACGGGCTTTATTTTATTGATACAAAAGTTTTCCGTAAACAAATATACTTAATAAAAAGTAATTTAACAAGTCATTTCTCAAGAGCTTAACTTGAGACTGTTAAGTTATTTTGTATAGATTTTTTAATCTTTGCCAAAACTTCATATAGCCTGAGTTTTTGTTAAGGCTGAATCAACCTGAGATTGTGGATTCGACTTGGTGGCATTTGTTGGGTAAAGGTAAAGGCAAAAGGGTCAAAAAGAAGGATCTTCGAGCGCTTAAAAGCGACAAAGGCAAAAAAATAAGAAACTATACTGTCTTTTTTGCCTTTCACCTTTCACCTTTCCCCTTTCCCTACAAGAGTGCAAAAGATATTTTTGCAAGAAATTATGGGCAAAAGGTCTTTTGACTGCCGCAAAGCATGACTAGGGGCAGGAACTGCCCCATGTGATAGTTGAGTTTTTGTTCAGTATGCTCCGTTATTTTTGGGCATAATAACTACATCAATCGTTTTCAACATGATCCATAAATCGAGCCAAAAAGTCCTAAATTTGACATAATGCAGGTCTATTTGGACTCTTCGAGGGTAGGGAATGTCATTACGCCCAGAAACTTGCCACAATCCAGTGATTCCTGGTCGGATTGTCAATATCTGGTCTATGTGACAACCATACTTTGGTAATTCTTCCGCTACTAAAGGTCGCGGGCCGACAACACTCATGTCTCCTTTTAAAACGTTCCAGAACTGGGGAAATTCGTCCAAGCTCGTAATTCGCAAAAATCGACCAATTTTTGTAATCCGCGGGTCTTGTTTCAGCTTGAAACTGCTCTCAAATTCTTGTCGCAATTGAGGCGATGTTTCCATGATTTGGACTAGAACTTCGTCTGCATTCCTCACCATTGTTCGGAATTTAATGCAGTTAAACGGTTTGTAGTTTTTACCGACCCGTTGCTGAACATAAAAAATTGGGCCTTCTGAACTCAAAGCAATCAGCAAGGCCAAAATTAAGTAGACGGGGAAGAACAAAATTAACACTGACAGCGAAAATGCGATATCGAACAGTCGCTTGGCAAACTCTCCGTTTAAACCCTCACTAGACAAACTTTTGGGTTTGACCTTGGGCGTCTTTGTTTTTTGACCACGTTTTAAGAAAGTACGTGTAGACGCTCTAGCGTCTTGCCGTAGGCCTCGCTTGCCGGAGAGGAGTGAGCTCTGGGCAGTCATCATACTCCTTAATAATCCACACCACACATAGTCCCAATCTTAAAGCTAAAAGGAGGTGCTTCTGGGGGAAAATTGCCAAAAGCCTACAAAACAATTACAAAAATCCAGACCTTTCTTTAATTGATGGTCTTTTTTCTTTGCAATTATTTAAAAAATCTAGGTAACGCCCTGCGAAAATCTGGGGTGAAAACTGGGCAGAGTGCGATCGCAAATACTCATAATTGAACAAATTTTCATACATTTCAAATTTTTCTACTGCCTCCACTAAAGCTGCTTGTGTTTGCATCCTGAAGAAGATACCCGTTGCTGTATCCCCGCAGGAGCCGATATCTCGCACTGTTTCCAGGGCCCCACCTGCACCATAGGCAATTACCGGAGTACCACAAGCTTGTGCCTCGACCAAGGCAATGCCAAAATCTTCACAAGCTGCATACACAAATGCCTTAGCCCTAGCCATATATTTTTTTACCACATCATCGGGCTGCCATCCCAAGATTTGGATATTAGAGTTGGCTATCTCACGAATTTTTTTCATTTCTGAACCTGTACCAATAATCACCAATGGTCGCTGCAATTGATTAAAAGCTTTGACAATTAAAGATACTTGCTTGTAACTCTCCAACCTGGAAACAGTCAAGTAAAAATCCTCCTTTTGATCAAAAAAGGGAAATGCCTCGATATTCACTGGCGGATAAATGACTGTTGCTTCCCGGCGATAGCAGCGCCAAATGCGGCGAGCGATATGCTGTGAATTGGCAATAAAGTAATCAACGCGATTTGCACTTAATACATCCCAATAACGCAAACGATGCAGTAAATACCTCGTTAACCATCCAACTGCACCGCTACCCAACTTGCTGTGGCGTAGATAATCAAAAGTTAAATCCCAGGCGTAGCGCATCGGGCTGTGGCAGTAGCAAATATGCAACTGATCAGGTCTAGTCAAGACTCCTTTGGCTACAGCATGGGATGAAGACAAAATCACATCATACTCTCGCAAATCCAGTTGCTCAATGGCCAACGGCAAAAAAGGTAGATACTTTTGCACACCGTTGCGGGCAAAGGGAAAGTGCTGGAGAAACGTCGTACCGATCTGACGTTTGTATAAATAACTTTCAGGATTGCTAGATTCAAAGTCAATCAGAGCATATAAATCAGCATCAACGTGATTCAGAATTTCCCGTACAACTAGTTCTGAACCGCCGGTGGCTTTCGGTGTCAGCCACTCATGAACCAGAGCATATTTCAAGGGCACAGCTAACTTTAAAATGTAGAAAATATGTAAGGAAAATTGAGGTTAACTGAAAAGTTTCCCTTTGCGATCAACGAACGGGAAGCGCCCCAGGTTGAACGAAAGACGTAATTCTCCCCCTAGAGGTTCCAGAGGGATGCTGCAACCTGATAACCTCAAATTGGGTACTGGGGATTGGGTATTGGGTACTGGGGATTAGGGATTAGGTATTGGGGAGAGTACTTTTTTATATCTTTACCCAGTCCCTAGTCCCAATCTCCAGTCACCAGTCGCCAATCCCGAAGCATTTGACATAAGAAGTAGGAATTTATGCGAATTTTGATTATTGGTGGTACTAGGTTCATTGGTGTCTACTTGACTCAACTGCTAGTGGAACAAGGACATGATGTAGTATTGTTCAATCGTGGTAATCGTCCTGCACCTTCTTTGCAGGGAGTAAAACAAATTATAGGCGATCGCACTGATGCCACTCAGCTCAAAGAAAAATTATCAAAAGAAAATTTTGATGCTATTTTTGACAATAATGGACGAGAACTTACAGATACTCAACCCCTGGCAGAAATTTTTACTGACCGGGTGCAGCATTTTGTATACATGAGTTCTGCGGGTGTGTATCTCAAATCTGACCAATTGCCTCATGTAGAGGGGGATGCAGTAGATCCTAAAAGTCGCCACCGAGGTAAGCACGAAACAGAAGCTTACCTAATTCAACAGGGATTGCCTTTTACTTCTATTCGTCCAACCTACATTTATGGGCCGCGTAACTATAATGAGTTAGAAAGTTGGTTTTTTGATAGAATTGTGCGCGATCGCCCGATTCCTATTCCTGGTAACGGCTTACATATCACTCAGTTAGGGCATGTACTAGACCTGGCACAAGCCATGACTCAAGTTTTAGGCAATCAGCAAGCTGTAGGACAGATTTATAATATTTCAGGCGATCGCTATGTCACTTTTAATGGTCTAGCCCGTGCTTGTGCTGTTGCTGCCGGCAAATCACCCGATGATGTCAAAATTATTAATTACGACCCGAAAAAGTTTGATTTTGGCAAGCGCAAAGCTTTTCCATTGCGAGTACAGCATTTCTTTGCATCGGTGAATAAAGCTACGACAGAATTAAGTTGGCAGCCTAAATATGATTTGATTTCCGGGCTGACTGATGCTTTTGAAAATGATTATCTGGCCAATGGGCGAGATAAAGCTGAAGTAGATTTTTCTCTGGATGAGGAAATTCTGCAAGCTTAAGGACTCTGGGCGTAGGAAGGGGGGCAGGGGAGCAGAGGAGCAGGGGAGCAGAGGAGCAGGGGGGTAAAATCTCATACACCTAATTTGATGCTGAATTGGATAATTTCTCCCCCAGCTTTCTCTGTTTGTCCAATTCATCTCGCTATTTTGCAACGTACAAAATTGCTGTTAAATACAGACATATTTGCATGAAAATACTGTTGACAGGCATTACAGGACAGGTTGGTTGGGAATTGCAACGTACCCTGATGACTGTGGGTGAGGTGATTCCTGTAAGGCGTAACGAGATGGATCTAACTCAACCAAATAGCATTAGCGACATTATCCAACAAGTCAAACCCGACTTGATAGTTAATCCGGCTGCTTATACAGCAGTAGATAAGGCAGAGTCAGAACCAGAATTGGCAATGGCGATTAATGGTATTGCGCCTGGTGTCATAGCCGAGTCAGCAAAAAAAGTAGGTGTAGCGCTAATTCACTATTCCACCGATTATGTCTTTGATGGTACAAAGACAACTCCTTACACTGAGTCAGATAAACCTAACCCACAAAACATTTACGGGAAAACAAAATTAGTCGGTGAACAAGCGATCGCTTCTAGTGGAGTACCGCATTTAATTTTACGTACCAGTTGGGTTTATGGGTTGCGAGGTAAAAACTTTTTATTAACTATGCGAAAACTGGCTCAAGAACGGGAAGAAATTAAAGTTGTTGCTGATCAAATTGGCGCACCTACTTGGAGTCGGGTAATTGCTGAAACTACAGCCCAAATTTTATCTCAGGCTCGACATAATGTATCTGATTTTTTAGTTAGCACAGGTGGACTTTATCACCTAACAGCTAGCGGACAAACTAGCTGGTATACATTTGCTCAGACGATTTTTAACCATGATGTCCAACACAGTGAACGAAAGTTACAGAATTTAATATCAATTACATCCAAAGAGTATCCTACAACAGCCAAAAGACCAGCTTATTCTTTATTAAGTAATCAGAAATTATCTAATACCTTTGGGCTGTTTCTACCAGATTGGCAGAAGACTTTAGAGTTAGTATTAAGCGAATAATTCGTAATTCGTAATTAATCATTTATTGAGCAACAGAGTAATTAACTGTAGTTCTGAATAAATCAAAATACATAAGTATGGTTTTGTCAATAAATAATAGCATGATATAATTAATATTTATAGCGGCTAGGTTTAGGCTTATGACTCCTTTGACATTAAATTTAGACACCGTTCATTTGAGTGACGAACAGTTCTATCAATTATGTCAAAATAACCGCGAGTTACAGTTTGAACGAACGGCTAAGGGAGAATTAATCATTATGCCACCGGTTGGAGGTGAAAGCGGTAATCGAGAAGCTGACTTAATTATCGATTTGGGAATTTGGAATCGCCAAACTGACCTCGGTTTTACCTTCAGTTCCTCCACCGTATTTAAGTTACCTAATGGGGCAGACCGTTCTCCTGATGCGGCTTGGATTCAAAAGAAACGATGGCAGACACTCACGCCGGAACAAAGACGTAAATTTCCCCCTATTGCACCCGATTTTGTGATTGAATTAAGGTCAGCAACAGATGATTTGCAAATGCTGCATGACAAAATGCGGGAATATATGAATGCAGGGGTGCAATTGGGATGGTTGATTAATCCTCAACAGCAGCAAGTGGAAATTTATCGCCAAGGACAAGATGTAGAAGTGCGAAACCTTCCCACAGAATTAAGGAGTGAAAATCTCTTGCCCAGATTTAGTTTGACTTTATCGTCGTATTTGTAGATAGCGGGATGCAACGTTAGTTCTAACTGCTCATAATTAGGGCAAAGATTATACAAATTGAAATGAAACATTTGCAGTCAGTGGTTCTGGTAATGGTTTTCCCTGGGCTTGATACTCTTCAATCAAAAGCTCTAATACTTCTTCACCATTTTTGAGAGCATCAGCGTAAGTGTTTCCATGAGTATGTGCATAAGGGCTAAACTCAGGTAGGCTAACAATGTACTTTTGATCTTCCTTTGACCATTGAATTAGAATACTATAGCTGGGGACTGGGGACTAGGGACTGGGGACTGGGTGAAAAGTCTTTTTGTGTCTAGGTTTTATTATCTGTTGATGTCCTAACACTAATGGCGACGGCTATATATTGTGGTTTCATTACTATCTAATAAAATCTCAAAACTGACCGTAATGATACAGTACATGTTTTCAATCAGTGGTGCTAACTTTTGGTGGTAAAAGATAAATACCTCCAGATATTAAAGTTAAAGCAACAGAAATCCAAAAAGCAATTAAAGATGGAGTTTGCCATTCTTGTGATAGAGGTGCAATTAAAAGTGCGATCGCAATGATTTGACTCACAGTTTTGAGTTTGCCCCAAATATTCGCCCCCGTAATTTTAGTTTGATTCACCCGCCAACCAGCGATCGCTAATTCCCGCGCTAAAATCAAAAACACTCCCCAAGCCGGAACTTTTCCCAACTCAATCAACACCAGCAACGGCGCAAGCACCAGAAATTTATCCACCAAAGGGTCAAGAAACTTACCCAAATCGCTAATTTGGTTGAGTTTTCGTGCCAAATACCCATCTAACCAATCAGTTAATGCAGCAACAAGGAAAATTGTCAAGCATATCCATCTAGCTTGTGATGTGGGATTGTACAAACCGTAAAGCAGAAACGGTACACCCAGAAGGCGAGAAAAAGTAATCCAATTTGGCAGCGTCATCTATATATTCTTCTTTGCGTCTTTGCGCCTTGGCGTGAGATTATTCTCATCACGCTTTCTTGAGATTCTCCAAATAATTCTATGACGCAACAAGATAATTCCCAATTCCGCATTGAACGCGATTCCATGGGCGATCGCCAGATTCCTAGTAACGTTTACTACGGTATCCAAACCCTACGGGCAACGGAAAACTTTCCCATCAGCGGCATCAAGCCTTTACCTACTTACGTAGATGCTTGTTTACTAATTAAAAAAGCTACAGCAATTGTCAATGGTGAACTGAATTGTATTCCCCAAGATATTAGCAAAGCAATTGTGCAAGCCACTGATGAAATTCTAGGGGGTAGTTTGCGCGATCAATTTGTCGTAGATGTCTATCAAGCGGGTGCTGGGACTTCCCACCACATGAATGTCAACGAAGTTCTCGCAAATCGCGCTTTAGAAATTCTTGGCGACGAAAAGGGCAATTACAAGCGGGTTAGTCCCAATGACCACGTTAACTACGGGCAGTCTACCAATGATGTGATTCCCACGGCAATCCGCATCGGTGGCTTATTGGCGCTTTTTCACACACTACACCCAGCTTTAGAAAAAGCGATCGCTACCCTAGAAAACAAAGCTGTAGAATTTCAAGATATCGTCAGATCTGGCAGAACTCACATGCAAGACGCTGTACCTGTGCGTTTGGGTGAGAATTTTGGCGCTTGGGCGCAAATTTTGACAGAACACCAAAACCGCATTTACACTGCCTCTGGTGATTTGATGGTGCTGGGTTTGGGAGGTAGTGCAGCTGGCACCGGTTTAAATACTCATCCCCAATATCGCGCCCGTGTGGTGGAAGTTCTTTCTGAATTGATAGCAACTCCCCTAGAACCTGCACCTCACCTGATGGCAGCAATGCAGAGTATGGCCCCATTTGTCAATGTTTCCGGTGCTTTACGCAACTTAGCACAGGATTTAGTCAAAATTTCCCACGATTTACGACTAATGGATTCGGGGCCGAAAACTGGTTTGAAAGAAATTCAACTACCGCCAGTACAACCGGGTTCCTCGATTATGCCAGGGAAATATAACCCAGTGATGGCAGAGATGACATCGATGGTGTGTTTTCAAGTGATGGGTTACGACAATGCGATCGCTCTTGCCGCCCAAGCCGGACAATTAGAATTGAATGTGATGATGCCGCTGATTGCCTATAACTTAATTCACAGTATCGAAATTCTGGGTAATACTATTGCTGCACTCACGGAACGTTGCATCCAAGGAATTACTGCTAACAAAGAACGTTGTTTAGCATACGCTGAAGGCAGTTTAGCTTTAGTAACTGCACTCAATACTCACATTGGTTATTTGAATGCAGCTAATGTTGCTAAGGAATCTTTAGAAACTGGCAAATCTTTACGGCAAATTGTTTTAGAACGCGGGTTAATGAGTGAGGCAGAATTAGCTACTGTATTAAATCTAGAACAGATGAGTGGTATTTTACCTCTAAGTCCAGAATAAAAGCAGTGGCGTTGCTGATTGAGAATATGATTTTTTTTGCACGCAGAGTCGCCAAGACGCAGAGAGTAAGAGTTGAAAATACTTTATTTTTGAATTTCATATCCAAATTCAGCAATGCTACAAATTCTTGGCGTTCTCTGCGTCTTGGCGGTTCGATTTTAATTTGGCGGATCGAAACGATTTACCACTGTCGCCCACAAAATCATTGGTGAACCTACTGCTAAACAAAACAACCACTGTTGTATGTTTAATGGTGCTGTTTCAAAAACTTCATTAATCAATGGCACATGGGCAAAGACAATTTGCAAAAGAATTGCCCCTAAAATCCCAAATCCAATGGCGGGTATATCGACATTCTCTTTAATTGTACCGTCCATCTTGGCGATTAAGTTCGGTATTAATTGACTAATGCTCAATAAATAGAATATCCGTCCGGCAATCAAAGAGTTAATCGCCATTGTTCTGGCTAAATCAACATTACCTGTAGTTTGGCGAATATATTCAAATACTCCAAATATCACAATCCAGTTAAACAGAGAAATTGCTAAAATCCTTTTTAAACGACTTCCCGAAATTAATGGTTCATTGGGATGACGCGGTGCTTGTTGCATGACGTTTTGCGCTTTTGGCTCAAAGGCTAAAGGCACTGTCATAGTGATAGAATTGAGCATGTTTAGCCAGAGGACTTGTAAAGATAAAATTGGTAAATCTCTGGCTAATAATGTGCTAATTAAAATTGTCATTGATTCGCCACCGTTAACAGGCAAAATAAAGCAAATCGCTTTTAGCAGGTTTTTATAAACCGCCCGTCCTTCTTCTACAGCAGCTTCAATGGAGGCAAAATTATCATCGGTAAGCAGCATATCGGCGGCTTCTTTGGCGACTTCTGTACCAGCGCCACCCATGGCAATACCAATATCTGCTTGTTTTAAAGCTGGTGCATCGTTGACACCATCTCCTGTCATGGCGACGATTTCACCTTTTGATTGCAAGGCTTCGACTAAACGCAGTTTTTGTTCTGGGGCGACACGGGCAAAAACTACACCTTCTTCGGCAACTTGGGCGAGTTCTGTTTTATCCATTTTTGCTAGTTCTGCACCTGTGAAAGCCAGAACTGAACCATTTTTGTTGATGCCCATACGGCGAGCGATCGCTTGGGCTGTGATAGCATGATCGCCAGTGATCATTTTTACCTGAATCCCTGCTTCTTGACAGGCTTGTACCGCTTTAATTGCACTTTCACGCGGCGGATCAATCATCCCCTGTAAGCCGATGAAGGTTAACCCAGTCTCAATATCTGGATGATCCACTGTATTTTGCCCGTCAGGTACTGCTTTCTTTGCCAAAGCTAGTACCCGCAAGCCTTGCCGTGCCATAATATTGACTTCCCGCTCGATGCTGGTTTGTCGTAATGTTTCTACACAATCTAATGGGCAAAGTTGTCCTTCACTGTTCAACATCAAGATGCAGCGTTGTAGAATTGCCTCGACTGAACCCTTAACATAGATAGTCTTACCTTGGGGTGTGGCGTGCAATGTCGCCATATATTGAAAGTCTGATTCAAAGGGAATTGCATCTAACCTGGGCATTTGTCTTGCTAAAGTCGGCTGACTAAAACCTGCTTTGTTGGCTGATGCAATTAACGCCCCTTCTGTGGGATCTCCCATGACTACCCACCTACCATTCTTGTTCTCTAAGTGAGAGTCGTTACACAACAACCCGGCAATTAAACATTCTTGCAAACCCCTATCAATGTTGAGGTTCACAGGTTTATCATTCATCAGGATTTCGCCGTCTGGTGTGTAACCTATACCACTGACAGTATATTGATGTCCCCCAGCATAAATTGCTTGTACTGTCATCTGGTTTTCTGTCAAAGTCCCAGTTTTATCAGAACAAATAACAGTTGCACTCCCCAAGGTTTCCACAGCTGGCAATTTGCGAATAATGGCGTTGCGTCGTGCCATGCGGGAAACACCTATAGCTAAGGTGACTGTAACTACTGCCGGTAATCCTTCGGGAATAGCACTGACTGTTAAAGCAACTGCCGCTTCTAAAGCTTCTTGAAAACCGCGAAAGCTTAATCCCACTACGAAGCAGAGGGTTGCTAAACCTAAGACCATATACAGCCAATTTTGACTGAATTTGTTGAATTTTCTAGTTAATGGGGTAGAAATATCGGTGTGTTGTTCCATTAACTGGGAAATCCGCCCTGTCTCTGTGGTGTTACCTGTGGCAACTACAACACCAGTACCTTGCCCAAAGGTAACGAAGCCACCCGCATAAGCCATGTTTTTGCGTTCAGCTAAAGCGGTATCTGACTTGAGAATTTGAATATTTTTTTCTACCGCTATAGATTCGCCAGTCAGGGCAGATTCATCAATTTGTAAATTTTTAACTTGTATTAACCGTAAATCTGCTGGAACTTTATCACCAGAAGTTAGTAAAACAATATCTCCAGGTACTAACTCACCAGAAGGAATGCGTACTTTTTGACCATTACGGATAACGGTGGCTTCTGTAGTGATGGCTTTGGCAAGGGCTGCGATCGCACCTTCGGCTTTCGATTCCTGAATAAACCCAATGATGGCGTTGGTGGTAGTTACGCCCCAAATTACACCAGCGTTCACCAAGCTGCCAGTTAATGCCTTGACTAAACCCGCACACAACAAAATAATCAGCAGTGGTTGGTTAAATTGCAGTAAAAATTTTAACCACCAAGGCTTGCTTTTCTTACCTGTGAGTTCGTTGGGCCCCACTTTAGACAATAGCTGTTTTGCTACTGCACTACTTAAACCATTCTCAGCATCACTATGTAAACGGGCGATCGCTTCAGAAATCTCTAAAGTATGCCAAACACCGGACTGTTTCTCTTCGGGTGCGATGGTATATGCTGCCTGTGCCATACTTAATACCTTTACTCTAGTGTTAAATATGTTTTAGCACTAAAAATAAGTGCTATTATTTAAATAGCACTAAAAATATTTGATAATAATCATAGTTACCTTTAATTGGCTACGGGTTACACGCAGTCCGCCAATTTGGGTTAGGCTCTATGTATGCCGCTCGACACTTGAGGCTACTGAGTATTGACTGAGAAAAAATTCCCAACAAATTTGCAAGGGTAAGAGCAAATTTCATCATTTTTCCGCGCTTTTACCAATCCCCAGTCCCTAGTCACCAGTCCCCAGTCCCCTTTACTGGTTGCTCAGGGGTCATAGAAGTGAGTATGCTTGCCGATAGGGTGGGGATTAAAACCAAGGCAAAATAAGTGAATTTGGATCTGTCTACTTCTTTACAATTGATTGGGCGATCGCTGGAATTTCAGCGTATTGTCGAAGTGTTAGCGCAAGATGGAGACTTGCTAATTACTGGTGTACCGGGTAGCGGGCGACGGACTTTAGTGCGAGTAGCTACCCAAGAAGTTGGTGCGATCATTTTAGAGATAGACTGCATCCGCGCGATCGATGGCGAAAGATTTATTCAACTGCTTGCAGAAGCCATTAGCCAAAATTGGCAAGCAGCACAAATTCAAGACTGGGTAACTAACTTTGGCAATGAGTTTTTTGTATTTCTTCCAGAAGGCAAACTCAAGTTATTGCGTTCCCTGAACCAAAAGCAGCTATGGCAAGCATTTGAAATTTTGCTCAACTTGCTGCAATTCATGGCTGTTAATTTGAATAAGCGTGTGGTTCTAATTTTGCAGAGTTTTCCACATATTCGCTCTTGGGATCGCAATCATTTGTGGGAAGCTACCTTCAGGCAACAAATCAATATTCAAACTCATGTCAGCTACGTTTTAATAGCAACAATTGCAGAGACAAGCTATCATTCAGATGAAACAAATTATCCCCTAGAAACTATACAATTATCACCCTTAGCTAGTGATATTTTAGCATTGTGGGCAAGGGAAATATTGCAGACACAAAAACTGAAATTTGCACCTCGTTCCCAAGCACAGCAATTATTTTTAGATGCTGTACAAGGACATATTGGCGACGCTATGGCTATAATTCGCCGCCTACAAACTTTTTCTTATCCTGATGGGTTAATTAGTGAAGCAGCAGTGCAGCAAGCAATAGAAGGATTACTCAAAGATTTGTCTTTAACTTTTGAATCTTTACTGATGTTATTACCAGCAAATCAGGTGCATCTTTTAGAATCTTTAGCTTTAGATCCCACAGATAAACCACAAAGTAAAGAATATATTCAAAAACATGGTCTTTCAAGAGGTGGCAGCCTTCAGGGTTCCCTGACTGGTTTACAGCACAAAGGTTTAATTTACAGTGCTGAACAAGGTTATCAAATAGCTTTACCTTTATTAGCTTTGTGGTTACGGCAGAGATTGAGTTAGTAGGCAAGATTTTAGAGACTTGATAAGCTAATGACTGATAACTGATAACTGATGACGTATTTACTACTTGTAATTTAGTATCCATGCAGACTCAAAAACCATCTGTCAGCCTGATTCGGGCTACTTCCTACGAACGAGAGGCTTTACGGGAATCTTTAGTCACACTGCTAGAACCTTTGGGGGGAATAGCTGCGTTTGTGAAAAAAGGCGATCGCGTTTTACTCAAACCTAATCTACTAACAGGTTCGCGTCCTACCAAAGAGTGTACTACGCGCCCAGAATTGGTTTACGAAGTTGCCCAAATGGTAATTGAGGTCGGTGGTCAGCCATTTTTGGGGGATAGTCCGGCTTTTGGTAGTGCCAAAGGAGTTGCATTAGCAAATGGCTATCAGCCACTTTTACAAGAATTAAATCTTCCCATCATCGAATTTCATGGTAAGCGTTACCAAACCGTTAATGAAAGTTTTAACCACCTACTGCTATGCAAAGAAGCAATGGAAGCAGATGTGGTGATTAACCTGCCTAAAGTCAAATCCCATAGCCAGCTAACCTTAACTTTAGGAGTAAAAAACCTCTTTGGTTGTGTTCCTGGCAAAATGAAAGCTTGGTGGCACATGGAAGCCGGAAAAGACGCCAACCGATTTGGGGAAATGTTAGTAGAAACAGCCAGGGCGATTAACCCCAATTTAACCATCTTAGATGGCATCATCGGTCATGAAGGCAATGGCCCTAGTGGTGGTGAACCTCGACCTTTGGGGATTTTAGCAGCAGCATCAGATGTATTTGCCCTAGATCGGGCAATGGTAGAAATTCTCAACGTCCCGCCTCATCAAGTGCCCACCGTCGCAGCTTCCCAAAGACTAGGTGTTTGTCCGGAACTTGCTGCTATTGAGTTTCCTCACTTATCTCCCGACTTATTAAAAATAGAAGATTGGCGATTACCAGACAAGTTAATGCCCATCGATTTTGCGATGCCCCGCGTGATTAAATCAACCTTTAAACATCTTTACATTCGTTTTCTCAAAGAACCCATGAGTGCTTATAGCAGACAATAGGGATTGGTGACTGGGGACTGGTGACTGGTGACTGGGGACTGGTGACTGGTGACTGGAAAGGAGACAAAAATAACTCTTCCCAGTACCCAATCCCCAGTACCCAATCCCTAATCCCCAGTACCCAATCCCTAATACCTAATCCCTTATATAGATTGACAAAATCAAAGTAATATCACTCAGATTTGATGATTTTGATTTTGAAGTATTTTTTTAGTGTTATCACTGAAGAAACATTGTAAGACCTGGTTAATCCATCTGTATTTATTCAGTGTAGATTTATAGTTGATAAAATTCTGACTATCCAGTTATTCTTAAGTTTCCAATGTTTGGGTGTAACTGCTACTGCATGGTGAAAAACTAGTGTTATGTTTCGGTAACATTTCGGTATCTATCAAAGGTAGTAAAAACAAGCTAAACTGCTAAAACTAGCGTCAGCCAGCTTATTTGAAGATGTTATAATGCTGGCATACTCACCTGATAAAGGTTAACAATTAATCTCTACCAGTTGAAAAAATGTAGTTTAGACGACAATTTCTTAAGAAATGCTTAACCTCAAGATTACGAAGATTACATATTGCAGCAAGGAATCGTAACATATTAATTACTTGGTCAATTCCGAAATGCTTAACCGTAACTTTGTATCAAGATTATTATGTAACAAATTACTATTATGAAACTTGCCAAACTGGTTCATGTTCTTGGCTGCAACACAGTTGACAGTCAAAAAATAGATAGAATATCATCAAGACTCTCGTCTAGAGAGTAAACCTCTAAGTGATGTGACGAATTTCAATAATTTTGTATGAATTCAAATAGTCAGTCTGCCAATGCCGAAACGTATTCCCATCGTTTGGCAGACATAGTGGGAACTGCGATCGCTCTATTAACTCTAACGCTACCTGTGTTTGTCATTGCACATTTTTCTTCAAGCAATGTGCAGAACAACCAGCAACCTTTGACCTACACATTACCAAAAGGTGGAAAGTGAACAATATCTCTAAAAATAGGGCATGGGGCATGGGGCATGGGGCATGGGGCATGGGAAATTGAGAATAAAAATTTTCATTTCCTCGTTGTCAACTAAAATTCATGAGCATTTGTCTGATTTTTTTGTGATTTAAATCACGGCTGATTAAAAGTAAAATTACCTTGCACAGGAATTTCAAGGTAAGTTAAGTTCAACCAAATAGTTAACCGAAAGCGTTGCCAATAAACCGCGCAACGCTTTTTATTGTTTGTGTTAAATCACACTTGCCGTTCCAAACACAAGATAAAACCAATGCCCGATGCCCCATGCCCAATTCCCTAAATTCACGAATACTTTGGGAAGAAGTCCATCTTGGCCCTAAAATTCTACACGGGGAACTAAAGTAGTTTCCCTACCATTCACCATTAGTTGAGGATTTTTTTGTGGACTTATCCCGTATTCCTGCCCAACCGAAACCTGGTATCATCAATGTTCTGGTTGAAATTCCAGGCGGGAGCAAAAATAAATACGAGTTTGACAAAGACCTGCAAGCTTTCGCCTTAGACCGAGTACTTTATTCTTCGGTAAGATATCCATATGACTATGGCTTTGTACCTAACACTTTAGCTGATGATGGCGATCCGCTAGATGGTATGGTGATCATCGACGAGCCTACTTTTCCCGGTTGTGTGATTGCAGCACGACCCATTGGCTTTTTGGAGATGATTGACGGTGGCGATCGCGACGAAAAAATTCTCGCTGTACCGGATAAAGATCCGCGCTACACCCAAATCAAATCCCTCAAAGACATAGCGCCACACCGCTTGGATGAAATTGCCGAATTTTTCCGCAGTTATAAAAATTTAGAAAAAAAGGTGACTGAAATTCTCGGTTGGCAAGATGTAGAGCAAGTCAACGCCCTAGTAGAAAAGTCCATCAGAGCTTTTAAAGGATAATGGGAAAGTTAGGAATTGGAGTTATGAGTTATCAGTTATGAGTTATGAATTTTGATTTCTAACTCCTAACTCCTAACTCCTCACTCCTAACTCCTAACTTTTAAATCGTTGATTCCCCCTAAACCAAATGCACCGCACTATCCTTTTGGCAAAAATTCATAACTGCACCCTCACAGGGGCGAACATCAATTATGTGGGTAGCATCAGCATCGATAAAACTTTGTTAGAAAAGGCAGGGATTTTGCCTTACGAGCAAGTACAAGTAGTAAATAATGCCAATGGTGAGCGCTTCATTACTTATGCAATTCCTGCTCCTGCCAATTCAGGAATAATTGAGCTAAATGGGGCTGCCGCACGTCTAGGCATTATAGGCGATCGCTTGATTATAATGACTTACGGGCAGTTTACTCCAGAAGAGTTAAAAAGTTACTCTCCCACAGTAGTACTCGTAGACGAAAAAAACCGACTTTTAGAAGTGCGGCACTACGATGACCTGCTCACTAAGGTCTAATTTCAAAGAAAATGTCAAATATAGAGCTGTCGGATTCCCAGACCTACCTAACTGAAAAGCCATCTACCCCGCCAAGTAACCCAGTGGATAATTTTTTAGTGCAATTTTGGGGTGTACGGGGATTAATTCCCACCCCAGCCAGCAATGCTAACCGCTATGGTGGCAATACTACTTGTGTAGAAATGCATGTGGCCGGCAAGCACTTAATTTTTGATGGGGGTACTGGCTTACGCATACTGGGTAAATCTTGGCAGCAAATACAACAACCGCTAGAAGCCCATCTGTTTTTTAGCAACTCCCAATCAAATCGTATACAAGGGTTTCCCTTTTTTGCCCCTGCATTTATTGCCAAAAATTGCTTCCACATCTATGGTATAGCTGCCTCAAATGGAGCTTCTATCAAACAATGCTTGTGTGACCAGATGCTCCAGCCACACTTTCCTTACCCTTTGCAAGTCATGCAGTCTCAATTGCAGTTCCACAATCTGATTCTGGGTAATGAGGTGAAGTTAGATGATGTCACGATTACAACAGGATTGATCAATCAAACTCAGCGGTCAGTTGGCTACCGGGTCACTTGGCAAGAATATAGCGTTGCCTACACCACAGATTTGCACAACAATGCCGATGAAGCCGAACGCGAGCGGATTTTAGAGATTATTAAAGGTGTCGATTTGCTAATTGCCAATGCTACTTATGTCCCTCCAACATGCAACAACCATGACTCAGCTGATTTACAATGGCAAACTGCGGTAGATTTAGCTCACAGTGCAGGTGTGCAGCAATTAATCATCTCTCATCACCATCCAGATGACGAGGATGATTTTCTTGACAAAGTGCAACTGGAAGTTCAATCTGTGTTTCCCAACGCATTATTAGCCTGTGAAGGTTTGGTGCTACCTGTTGGTAAAAAAGAGCAGGGGAGCAGAGGAGCAGGGGAGCAGAGGAGCAGGGGAGATGAAGGAAAAATAACTCCTAACAACTGACAACTGACAACTGACAACTACTTAACACACCTGATGATTCCATATAGTCCATGAGCTTCTACTTGCACATGGTCTGGATGGAAGCCTGTTGTGAGTAAAATCTGCCGTAGTTCGTCTACGGTGAAAAAACGAAACACAATGCTGGGCAATGGCTTGAGAAAAGTAGTTGCAAACAGCTTGCCACCCTTACGCAACACTTGGTAAATGTTGCCTATTCCTGTTTCGGCATTGGGCCAGCAGTGCATCGCGGCTCCAGCATAGATAGCATCTACAGAATCTGATGCTAAGGGTAATGTTTCTACATCACCACGGATGATAGTTATCTGGGACGGTGAGATGCCATCTAATTTCATCTGTTGTTGTAACTGTGCCAACATCGACTCAGAATAATCTAAAGCGATGATCTGTTTGTACTTTCCCAGTAGTGCTAAGCGTCGCGCCATAATTCCTGTACCGCAGCTAATATCCACTACGATTTCTGGATCTTCGCCAAAGAATTCTGTACACTGCTGGAACTCTACATCAATACCGCCAAGGTTACGCAGTCCCATAGCCCAAATTGGGGGTAGGATGCGTTCATAGAAAAAAGAAATAATTGGAGAGCGGAATAACTCTGTGCGTAGAGGTTTTGTCTGGACAGCGTTACCTTCTATTTGACTGTGTACGGCATCAGGAGTCAGATCTATTAAGGATGAAGGAGCTTTTTCTAGTTCATTTTTGAAATAATCAAGGCATATCTCACATGGCTGTGGAACTTGGGTTAGAGGTAGGCGACAAATAGGGCAAGTAATTACCCGCTGTAGTATCGACATAATAATTCGTAATTCGTAATTCGTAATTCGTAATTAATGTAGCGGCAATTCATGAATTACCCAAAGTAGGGTGTATTTTTGCGTAAGTCCTATTTGTATTAGGGACTTCCAAAAAATAAATTATCCCATGTTCATAGTGGCAGATTCTTTCTCCTCTGCTTCCTCTGCTTCCTCTGCATACACAGCGATGGAATATTTTTTTAGTTGGAAGTCCCTTATGTGTCTACCCTATCGGTGCGGTTCATACTGGCTGAAACAGGGAATTTACTACCTTACCCAGTTGTTGAAGTTTGGCAGCTACTGTGCCACTGGTCAATAATTCTTGCGCCTTGGCTATACCCGATCGCATATCTGGACAAATGCCACTTTGCCACAGATAAAACCCGCCATTCCACAAGGCTGTTTGCATGAGTTCTCCAGATTTACCAGCCAACACTTCATGCATACCAGCAACGAGTTCTTCGGTGCTACCAAGGGCTACATTCTTAGTGGTAAAGCCGTAATCATGGGGTGCAAGCAGTAACCTTTCTATTTCTATTGGCGCGTTTGGTACTGATAAAGCAATAATTGCAGTGCGATCGCGTGGTAAATCGCAACTACCTTCTAATCCCTTGACTAAGGTAAATTTTGTCACGCCCCGCAACTCCAAGGCTACTCGGAACATGGCTTCTGTGGGAGGATGAACAAACCCAGGAATCATATGGGCATCCCCAGCATAAGGGCACCAAATTAATTCCATTGTGGCTAGGGGGGGACGTTTGCCGAGTTGGTCACGGTACTCCCAAATAGTTTTAGTTAAAGGAAAATGAAGCGGTGTATAGACAAAGCCTACTCCTGTTTGCTCAAACACCTGCTGAGTTTTGGTTAATGGTAAGCTAGTCCAATCAATTCCTAATCCCTGCCAAATTTCTACTAGGGGTAAGCCATACTTTGTTGGCAAGCGATCGCCACCATGCATGATAATTGGTTGTCCAACAGCGGCGAGTAATAAAGCCGTTATTGGGGCAATTGGTGCTGTGCGCGTTCTACCATCATATGGTATGCCAAAAACGATCGCTGGACGTGCCGAGGCAATGGGTTGTAGCTTTGGCCCCAATTCATCGTAGGCATCTAACATCCCCGCTAACTCTTCCCCCGTGGGACGCCTGATGCGGTGGGCAATCAAAAATGCTCCTATTTGGGCTGGTGTTGCTTCACCAAGCAGCATCATTCTAGTAGCGGTGGCTGCTTCAGCACGAGTTAAATTTTCTCCCGTGTGGTTGCCACTGCCTACTTTTTTCAGCAATTCTCTAAATACATTGCTCATAGTAGTCAATAGTCAATAGTCAATAGTCAATAGTCAATAGTCAAAATTTGAACTGTGGACTTTTGACTCTGGACTTTTGACTAATCATACTTTAAGAAGCCGATCGCTGCTGCTGAAATTGCGGTGGGATATTTTCCTGTACCAGTTGCCAAAAGTGATTGATTGGGGGAATCTGGAGACGGTCTATTGTGGTTACCATAACTACCCGCCTAGTTAAGCCTGTATTGTCGGATGTAGCACCAGTGCTATTACTAGCTAGGGAACGAACTGCCAAGGTGGGGTCATGCAGTGCTTCTATGAGTGCTGAACGAGGTAGCAAAGCTATGAGTTCGCCTTGTCGCACCACTCCCCGGAAGGCATCTAAGGTATTTACCTCTAAAGCTGCCTGGAGTTTCGCTTCCAACCGCTCAAACTTGTCTTGTACTAGGCGTTGCATTCCATATCCATCTTTAAAAACCACTTGGGGATAACGAATTAGCTCCGACCAAGGGATGCGTTCATATTCGGCTAGGGGATGATTTGCTGCAACTAAGACTTCTATTGGTTCATCATATAGTACTTCGACCACCATATCTCTGCCAGTGGTTAAAAAGCGATTATTCATCACAATTGCTAGATCTACCAATCCATCCTTGAGGACTTTGAGGGCGCGATCGCTACCCAATGATGTGACTCGCAATTGTACTTCTGGATAATCGTGACAAAATTTTTGCAACACTGGTGGCAGGTAAGAAGCACAAAGTGAGTGAATGGCGGCAATACATAGTTCTGGCTGCTTTCCTGCCATTAAATCTGTTAATTCTTGTGTAGCAATCTCCCACTCTTGGCAAATTTTGCGGGCACGTGGTAGTAGACGTTCACCTCCCAGAGTTAATTTGGCGTGACTGGTTCTGTGAAATAGTTCTACCCCGACATCGGCTTCCAAAGACTGGATTTGGCGACTGATAGTCGATTGGGTGACACCACATTTTCGGGCTGCTTGTTGAAAGCTGCCAGTTTCCGCGATCGCCAGAAAGGCTTGCAACTGTTCTAGTCGCATTGTTATGTAGCCTGAATTACATTTATGGCTTTCATTAAGTTAACGGTTTTATCCTTTCAATTTAGTAGAGTTTGATACAAGTCTTTGTTTTGTCAATGGTCAATAGTCAATGGTCAATAGTCAATTGTCATTTGTTGAGGAGCGAAAAATTATTTCCTGACCAACAGTGCTGTTCCTTGTCTCCCTCATCTCCCTCATCTTCCTCATCTCCCTTATCTCCCTCCTCCCTATTTTCATCAAAGTAACTTACTTCCTCTTGGAAGAGGGTGAATCGGCTCGTAATTGTTGCCGTCCGTTGGTGATAATTCGTAACATATCTTGAAGGTCTTGCTCAATACCTTCGAGGACACTATCAGCGTATTCATCAGCACCGTTTTCAATTTCTTGAGCTTGGGCGATCGCTGTTTTTCTAATTTCTTCTAATTCTTGCTGGCAAGCACGCCGCTTGAGGTCAATTTCCGTGAGGGTTTCTTGCATCATTGCCTCACATTCAAGTTGTACTTTTCGCCGCAGTTCTTCAGCTTCTTGTTCTGCCTGCTTGATAATATCGCTTTGGGCTAAAATTTGCGCTCTTTTGGCTTGGGCGGCCTCAACAATTTGCTGCCCATACTCTTCTGCTTCCAGCAAAACTTCATCTTTTTGTTCTAGGATAGCGGCTGCTTCCTGAAACACTGATGGCAAGGAAACTCTGATGAAATCTAGTTGTTCCAATAGCCTTTCTTCGTCTACTAGTGTGCGTCCCGTCAGCGGAATGCGGAAACCATCATCAATAATTAATTCCTCCAGCCGGTTGAGTTCTTCCTGAATATCTACACTTCCAGATCCGTTGGGATACTCTTGCGGGGGGAGATAGTTTCCGTTGTCATTGGGTTCGCCGTTGGGGAGTTGTGGTTGTAACATTTGTATATATCTAAAGCAATGTGTGGGGGAACAAGATGATCGACAGAACCACCAAACCTTGCAATCTCTTTTACCACACTACTACTTAAAAAACTATACTCGTTTGATGTTGCCAGAAAAACTGTCTCTATTTGAGTTGAAATAGTTTTATTAGTATGAGCCATTTGTAGCTCTACTTCAAAGTCAGAAATTGCTCGTAAACCCCGCAGTAAAACTCCTGCGTGTTGCTTTTGGGCGTAGTTAACGGTAAGACCATCAAAGCTATCTACTTCTACATTAGGTAGATGTTGCGTAGCTATATGAATCTGTTCTAGTCGTTGCTGCACAGTAAACAGTGGAACTTTATTAGGGTTCCGTAATACAGCAACAATCACCTTCTCAAACAGCCGACTACCACGCTGAATGATATCAAGATGACCTAAAGTGATGGGGTCGAAGCTACCTGGATAAATAGCAATCACGGTACTTAGGTGCCTTAAAGCTGCTTGAGTAATTATATCGAAAGCTTGGGTATTGGGGATTGGGGATTAGGGATTGGGTACTGGGGATTAGGGATTAGGTACTGGGTACTGGGGATTAGGGATTAGGTACTAGGTACTGGGGATTAGGGATTAGGTACTAGGTACTGGGGATTAGGAAAAAAGATGTAATTTTAGTGTCAGTTTTTTATCCCAGTCCCCAATCACCAATCACCAGTCCCCAGTCCCCAATCCCCAGTCCCCAATCCCCAGTCCCCAGTCCCCAATCACCAATCACCAGTCCCCAGTCACCAGTCACCAGTCCCCAGTCACCAGTCCCCAGTCCCCAGTCAAGCAAAACCTGCTCTAATTGTTTATATAGAAAAACCCCCTTTCAATTGTGGGGTTAGAAGCTGATCACAGCTGAAAAATTAGTCAACTAGGTACTTTTGCATGGCACTGGATCTTTCCACTTTGCCTTTGGCGTTTCAATTTACTTCACCAGGGCCAATCTTGGTGAAGCTAGGGCCAATAACTATCCGCTGGTATGGCTTGTTGATTGCCACAGCCGTATTAATCGGTGTCAGCCTTTCTCAATACTTAGCAAAGCGTCGTAACGTCAATCCAGACTTGCTGAGCGATTTGTCAATTTGGTTGGTGATTGGGGCAATACCAGCAGCACGGCTGTACTACGTTTTATTTCAGTGGTCAGAATATGCCCAGTATCCTGAGCGAATTATTGCAATTTGGCAAGGGGGCATTGCAATTCACGGAGCAATTATTGGTGGCACAATAGCCGCTTTAATTTTTGCCAAACTCAAGCAAGTTTCTTTTTGGCAGATGGCTGATTTAGTGGCTCCTTCTCTGATTTTAGGGCAAGCGATCGGGCGTTGGGGTAATTTCTTTAACTCTGAGGCTTTTGGTGATCCTACCAACTTACCTTGGAAGTTGTATATTCCACTAGAAAGCCGTCCTCCAGAATTAGCTAGTTTTGAGTATTTTCATCCCACATTCCTCTACGAATCTCTGTGGGATTTAATGGTGTTTGCTTTGTTGCTGACGTTATTCTTTCGGGGTGTCGCTGGCAAGTTGCGGTTGCGAGTGGGTACGCTGTTTATGGTTTACCTGGCAACCTACAGTCTAGGACGCTTGTGGATTGAGGGCCTTCGCACTGATAGTTTGATGCTGGGGCCGTTGCGGATTGCACAGGTTGTCAGCCTCACTGGAATTGCTTTAGGATTAGCTGGTTTAGCTTGGCTTTACATACGTAAACGCCCTCTGCCTGATGTAGTTTCTTCCCTGAAAGGAGATGGGGAGATGGGGGGATAGGGAGATGAGGGGGATGAGGGGGATGAGGGAGTGAGGGAGTGAGGGAGAAATAACTAATACCCAATTCCCCATGCCCCATGCCCCATGCCCCATGCCCAATTCCCAAAAATAAAAAATGCCCCAGAGTTTACTCTAGGGCTTAACCAGGGTGCATCTACCATTTCTTTCTACTAGAGCCAAGATCCTAAATCCGGAAAGATACTGAGAAAATACTAAAAAAATTTTTTGAGAATTTTCTGTCTGTTGAAATTACCTAAATACAACACAAAATATAGTATGCGAAACAATTTAGATTACATAAAATCCGCAGTGTATATTGTGGGTGCAGGCCCCGGAGATCCAGATTTATTAACGGTGAAGGCGCAGAAGTTGCTGGCTGTTGCAGATGTAGTTTTATTTGCTGATTCTTTAGTACCCGAACAGATTTTGCAAGTTTGCCGACAAGATGCAGAAATTATTCAGACTGCTGATAAGACTTTAGAAGAGATTTTAGCGCTGATGATAGAACGAGTGCGACAAGAGCATAAATCTGTTGTTCGTCTCCATTCCGGTGACCCCAGTCTCTACAGTGCAATTGGTGAGCAAATACACTTACTCAGTGAGGCTAACATTCCCTTTGAAGTCATACCAGGTATTAGCGCCTTTCAAGCCGCAGCTGCCAAACTCAAAATAGAACTGACTGTACCAGGTTTAGTCCAAACTATTATCCTGACACGTATCAGTGGACGTACAGAAGTTCCCGCTAACGAAGAATTAGCTGATCTTGCGGCACATCAGGCTAGCCTCTGTCTTTATCTCAGTGCGCGTCATGTGGAAAATGCCCAAGCCAAACTACTCGAACACTACTCAGCCGAAACCCCAGTAGCCATTTGCTTTCGTTTGGGATGGCCTGATGAAAAAATTAGGGTCGTTCCCCTGAATCAAATGGCAGACTGTACTCATGAAGAAAAGTTGATTCGCACCACACTTTATGTAATTAGTCCAGCACTTTTACCAACAACAGGGCGATCGCGTTTATATCATCCTGAACATAATCATTTATTTCGTTCTTCAGTCAGTAGTCAGTAGGAATTGGGCATTGGGCATGGGGCATTGGGCATTGGGCATGGGGCATGGGGCATGGGGCATGGGGCATGGGGAATTGGGAATGGTTATTAGTTATTTCTCCCTCACTCCCTCATCTCCCTCATCTCCCAATCTCCGCATTTCTACTTATCCTCATATCCCCCGTGGTTGGATAAACTTAACAATGTTAATCAAATTGAAAATTCTAATTCAGTACTATGCCTTTAATTAAAGTGCAAACTTCTGTATCTGCTGTGCAAAAAGCTGAAGTTGAGGCAATGCTTTTGAGCTTATCAAGCAAGTTGGCAAAACATTTGGGCAAACCAGAATCCTATGTGATGACAGCTTTTGAAGCGGGAATTAACATGACATTTGCTGGTACTACAGACCCTGTTTGCTACGTTGAAGTTAAGAGCGTTGGCACTATGAAGCCAGACCAAACCGAGGCTATGAGTCAGGACTTTTGCCAACAGATTAACCAAACTTTGGGTGTGCCTAAAAATCGCATTTATATTGAGTTTGCGGATGCCAAAGGTGCAATGTGGGGCTGGAACGGCACGACTTTTGGTTGATAGTTACATAAACGTGTAAATATTTTGACAGGAGTATTTTGACTGTTTATTTGGTAACTTGACTAGATATGATGAAATCAATGATACACAAATCCAAGTAAAAGGGAAAACTAGATGTACGGTCTAATAAATAAAGCGCTTCAAGATATGGTGTGCGATCGCTTTGGGGAGGAAACTTGGCAGATAATTAAAAAAAAGGCAGAACTAGAATTAGAGACTTTTTTGAGGATGGAAACTTATCCTGATGACTTGACTCACAAATTGGTGAAGGCGACAAGTGAAGTTGTTGATTTAACTCCTACGGAAGTTATGCAAGCCTTTGGAGAGTATTGGATACAGTACACTGGCAAGGCTGGCTACGGTGCAATGATGGATATGAGTGGTGATAGTTTAGCTGAATTCCTAGAAAATTTGGATGACCTTCATACTCGTTTAAGTGTACATTTTCCACAATATAATCCCCCTTCGTTTGAATGCACTGAAGCGCAAGAAAATGCTTTGCAATTGAACTACCATTCTGAGCGAAAAGGACTAGCTCCAATGGTTGTAGGCTTACTCAGAGGTTTAGGAGCTAGATTTAATACAAAAGTTAACATTACCCAAATTCAAGATCGAGAAGAGGGTGCTGACCATGATGCTTTCTTGATAGAGTACAAACATCACTAACTATTTCATGAACTCCCCCCAATTCAATATTCCACCACAATTATTTAACCAAGCCTTTCCATTTCATATTGTGTTCAATCGTGAGAGGAAGATTCTACAAGTTGGGGAAGTTTTGCAACGTATTCACCCAGAACCCTTGCATGGTAATTTAATTGAGGAACATTTTCAAATTAGGCGTCCGAATATTCGGATTAATTTTAGTGCGATCGCCAAGCGGCTTCACTCTTTATTTTTGATTGAATCTCTTGATAATGGCATCCTTCTCAAAGGGCAAATGATGTATATCCAGGAGCAGGATGTTATGCTTTTCCTCTGCTCTGTTTGGGTAAGTGATTTAGCTGCAATATCTGCTTACAATCTTAGACTGAAAGACTTTGCAATTCATGACCAAACTGTTGACTTGATATTTTTACTCAAAGCTAAAAATAACGCTTTAGAAGATGTTAAAAAATTAACAGATGAACTCAAACAGCGACAGTCACAGCTAGAAAAAGCACTCAAAGTTCAAGAATATTTGGCTAAAACTGCCGCAAAACAAGCCCAAGAGTTAGAACAAACTCTTCATGAGTTGCAGCAAACCCAATCTCAATTGATTCAAACTGAAAAAATGTCTTCTCTAGGACAGTTAGTGGCTGGTGTTGGACATGAAATCAATAATCCTGTAAATTTCATTTATGGGAACCTCAAGTATGTTAAAGAATATACTCAAGATTTATTGAGTCTTGTCAAACTATACCAGCAACTTTATCCTCACAATCACCTGGAAATTCAAGCATTAGTTAATAATTTCGATTTAGAGTTTATCATAGAAGATTTACCAAAAATTTTATCTTCAATGGAAGTTGGCGCGAGTCGGATATGTGAGATTGTCAAAACTTTACGTAACTTCTCACGACTCGATCAAGTAGAAATGAGATTTGTTGATATTCACGAAGGTATTGATAGCACGTTACTGATTTTGCAGCATCGTCTGAAAGCCAAATCAGACCAACCGCCCATTGAAGTTATTAAAGAATATGGAGATTTGCCTCTTGTGGAATGCTATGCTGGGCAAATGAATCAGGTATTTATGAATATCTTAAGTAATGCAATTGATGCTTTACATGAATATTCTCATCACCGCTCTCAAGACGAGATTCTACAAAACCCTAGTCGCATTATCATTCGTACTCAAGTGAAAAATCAAAAGCGCTTGATAATCAGCATTAAAGATAATGGCCCAGGAATCCCAGAGAAAGTTAAAACTAAATTGTTTGACCCTTTCTTCACTACTAAACCTGTGGGACAAGGTACTGGTTTAGGATTATCCATCAGCTATCAAATTGTGGTGGATAAACATCGCGGTACGCTAGAGTGTATTTCAGCACCTGGAGAAGGGGCTGAATTTGTGATTGAAATTCCTGTGCAGCAACCGAATTAATCTGAAAGTTGTAGGATAGAGATCCAGTATCAACAAACCCCTTCGGGGTAGGGAATAGGGAATAGGGAATGGGGAATAGGGAATTGGTGAGTCAGCGCGGTCTTGGGGGTCTCCCCCATGAGCGACTGGCGAACCCGAAGGGTAATTGAATTTTACTATTAGTCATCACATCTGGCCCATTACCCATTATCCATTACCCATCACCCATCACCCCAGTCCCTAATCAATAGTCCCCAGTCCCCTTTACCTCTTGTTTTTTATGCCTGCTACGCCTTTGGTTTCTTTGGTTGACTCAAAAACATCAGAAATAATTCCCCCTTTGCTAGGTGCTTCGGTTACTGAGTTAACTGCTTGGGTGCAGCAGCAGGGACAACCTGCTTATAGAGGAAAGCAACTGCATGAGTGGATCTATCAAAAGGGAGTGCGATCGCTTGGTGATATTTCTGTATTCTCTAAACAATGGCGGCAAGAATTAGCAGAAATCCCCATTGGACGTTCAAGCATACACCACCGCGCTGTTGCACCCGATGGCACAATTAAGTATCTGCTGCAACTCGCTGATGGTCAAATTATTGAAACTGTAGGCATTCCCACGGATAAGCGTTTAACAGTATGTGTTTCTACTCAGGTGGGTTGCCCAATGGCATGTGATTTCTGCGCTACTGGTAAAGGCGGCTACAAGCGCAATTTAGGCAGGCATGAAATTGTCGATCAGGTGTTAACTGTACAAGAAGATTTTCAGCAGCGGGTTAGCCATGTGGTATTCATGGGCATGGGTGAACCATTGTTGAATACGGAAAATGTTTTAGCAGCTTTGAAATGCCTAAATCAAGATGTCGGCATTGGACAGCGATCGCTTACTGTTTCTACAGTGGGTATTCGCGATCGCATTCGTCAGTTAGCTGAACACCATTTGCAAATCACGCTTGCTGTTAGTCTTCATGCACCCAACCAAACCCTGCGAGAACAACTGATACCCAGCGCCCGCCCTTACCCTCTAGAAGATTTACTGGCTGAATGTCGGGAATACGTAGAAATTACAGGTCGCCGAGTCACTTTTGAATATATCCTCCTCGCTGGGGTGAACGATTTGCCAGAACACGCACTGGAATTGGCAAAATGTCTGCGAGGATTCCAAAGTCATGTGAATTTGATTCCCTACAACCCCATTGCAGAAGTTGACTACAAGCGCCCGACTAGCGATCGCATTCAAGCTTTTGTCAAAGTCCTCAAACAACAACAAATTGCTGTTAGCGTCCGCTATTCCCGTGGTTTAGAAGCTGATGCAGCTTGTGGACAACTACGTGCAAGTAAAAATTAAAAGGGACTGGGGATTAGGTATTAGGGACTGGGTACTGGGATGAAAAACGCACACTATAACTATTCTTTGTTGACTATTCTAATCACCAATACCCAGTCCCCAGTCCCCATTCACTTAATTTTACCTTCTGGCAAGAATACCTGGGGCGTAAGCTTCAATGACTTTACCAGTGCGGGTACAGCTAATCATTAAGTAGTCACAAGCTGGACATTGTGTCCGAGTGATTTGGCTTTCAGTAATATAATGACGTTCTGCTTCACAGCCGCAGTTTGGGCAGTGAATTTTTTGTACTGTATGCATTTTTTACCCCTGGTCGGAATTAGAATCGTGTGAAAAAAAACTGTTAATTCAGCAAGCAAATATTTTAGTTTGACCCAAGTTAACAAACAACCAGATATGAACCGATGATTTTAAACAAGATTTTATGTTTGAAACTTTTGTCTTTCTTTCTATGTATTATGTAGAAATCTAGGTGATTTCATCATCCTACTTTAGGTACATAAAGTAATTCCCTGATGGAATATCGTTTAGAGATTGAGTGATCCCTATGATTAATGCCTTGAGAGAGCCTTATTTGTTGCCTTGTTAGACAAACGCAAAAAAAGCTGTTCTTGTATTCAAAAATCAAAACCAATAAATTACTGTATCTTTGGTAACAGAATATCAGTCTTAAGATTTGGTTAATCTTTATTAACGACACAGCATTATGAATTGTGTTTATACTGACACAAAACTATACAATAATTTCAGCAATTTGATTTTGGGCTTTTTACCTTTGTGTCTTAGTGTCTTTGTGGTTGAAAAGTTGAAAAATAGACTTTTGAACCACATAGACGCGTCAGCGGTGAAGCAGTACGGTCTTGGGGTTTCCCCAAGTGGAGTAACTGCTGTTAGCGCAGCGTTAGCGACGCAGGAGCGTCACCCGAAGGGCTTCCCGAAGGGTAGGCACAAAGACACTAAGAAAAATACATTACACTTTGAAAGGGCTAGTCCAAGATATTAGTTGTCACCTGAAGAAGGATGAAAATAATCGTAAATTTCTTGAGCTAAACGTGGCCCAATTCCTGGAACTTCAGCTAGTTGTGCAGGTGTAGCTTGACGAATATAATCTACTGAGCGAAAATGCCCTAGAAGCTGTTTTTGCCGATGGTGTCCCAAGCCAGGAATTTCATCTAGGCGCGATCGCTTCAATTTATCACTGCGTTGCTGACGGTGGAAAGTGACTGCAAATCTATGTGCTTCATCCCGCAAGCGCCGCAACAATTGCACGCCTGGTTGTTCTGCATCGGTTTCCAACGGTTGAGATTCTCCCGGTAAAAAAATCTCTTCTCGCTGTTTTGCCAAACTTACAACTCGCAAGTCTTCTAATAAATTATGCTCTTGTAAAACGGCAACAACCGATGATAACTGACCTTTACCACCATCAATCATAATTAAATCAGGCCAGTCAGGATTACCCGCTCTTGGTAATTGTGGATCTTCGCTATATTTACGAAATCGTCGCTGGATGACTTCAGCTAAGCTGGCAAAATCATCTGAATGTCCAGCTGTCACTGTGGGATTTTTGATTTTGTAGTGGCGATAGTGCTGCTTGGCGCTTATCCCATCGATAAACACAACTTGAGAAGCTACAGCATTGGCACCTTGAATATGTGAGATATCATAACCTTCGATGCGCCGGGGTAAATCGGGTAAGTCGAGAATAGCAGCTAAATCTTGCATGGCTTCGTGGTTGCGATCGCTCAATTTCTGCATTCTTTGCAATTCATACTGAGCATTGCGTTCTACCATCTCAATTAATTCTGCCTTGGTTTGGCGCTGGGGAGCCAAAATCGTCACTTTTCTTCCTTTGCGCTGCGTCAAGACATCGGCCAATATCTCTGTTTCTGGTAATTCGTGCTGTACCAAAATCTCGATGGGAATTTCCACCGCATCAGCTGTCTGATAATGTTCTTCTAAGACTCGTTGTAAAATAGCTCCAGGTTCAGCATGTGCATCTGCTACAAATGCTAAACGTCCTACCAATTGCCCAGCGCGAATCTGAAATAATTGAATACAAGCGTGTTGGGCATCGGCGGCTAGGGCGATGGCATCCCGTGAAACTGTATCATCTGGAAGGGAGACTTTTTGATCCGCAGTCAGCGACTTTAACCCAGCGATTTGATCGCGAATCCGCGCTGCTGACTCAAAGTTCAACGCTTCGGCTGATTTTTGCATTTGTTCTGTGAGGATGTCAATTAGTTCCTGAGTCCGGCCTTGGAATACCATCGCCACTTTTTGCACAGTTTTGCGATATTCTTCTGGTGAAATCAGCTGTTGACACACACCGGGACAGCGCCTCATATCATAATTTAAGCAAGGACGGTCTTTGAAAAGTGGTTGAGGTCGTTGTCTGAGTGCAAAAATCCGCTTACTAATTCGTAAGATTTCTCGCAACAAACCAGCATCAGTGTAAGGGCCGTAAAATTTGTCCTTTTCTTTGCCGAATTGGCGTTTACGAGTGATGAAAATTCGCGGATAATCTTCTGACCAAGTGATGCAGACATAAGGATATTTTTTATCATCCTTTAGCAGTACGTTGAAGTACGGCTGGTGCTGCTTGATTAAATTGGCTTCCAATGCTAAGGCTTCGGCTTCGGTATCGGTGACGATAAATTCGATTTCGCTCACCTGTTTAGCCATTGTAGCAATGCGTTCGCTTTTAGTGTACCCTTCCCGGAAGTAGGAACGGACACGCGATCGCAATTTGCGCGATTTACCTATGTATATAATGCGATCATTTCCGTCCCGCATGAAATAAACTCCCGGTTCCGGCGGAATTTCTGCTAGACGGCTTTCCAGACGTTCTGGATCTTTAAGTAGTGGTGGTATTTGAGCAGATATAGTCACAACCTAATTTAGGTAATTTTATAAATTTACCTACTTCCTATTTTAAGAATAAATGACTTTTTTGTGTTGATCTTACGACTTCTTTATCAAGTTAATATCAAGTTTTTAAACTTTTAAACTGCAAAAATACAGCTATTGAACTATGATGTCTCATTAACTTACTTACATATTTTAGTATTATTTATAAGTTTTTTCTGGCTGGGAAAAACGAATTTGAGTTTTATATATATTTTGAACTTCTAAAGTTTATTGTTTATTGTTATTCTGGAAATTTGTGTATACTAACTCATAGATTATCTGACTATGCCTTGTTAAACATGACTCTGTATATCCATTAATTAATCAAATCAAAATTTTGCTCAGTCATAGTTAAATAGGCAATATTTCGGATTTTTCACCGAACGTCAAATATTAAGCGAATTAACGGTTTTAGCAACAGATATCTCTGACTATCATTGTAATTATAAATACTAAAGCTATATCAAGAGGGAGTAATTTATGAATCTACAAGAATTTGAATCTACTTACCGCGAGGCTATGGATGAAGCATTAAACGAACTACAAACAGCAGTTTTGCTACTAGCGCAAGTACAACAAAAAATTTATGAAATAGGCAATTCTGTACAACACTTGAGTGAAAGTGTTGAAGAATTTATTAATAATGAAAAAACTAAATAAATATCGACGAAGCAATAAACTTTAGATATGAATGCAAGATAACTCTTCTTCAATTGTCAGTAGCAGTTCAGTCAGATTTATCGGTTTAATCAGGTAATGTCTGGCACCCAAATTTATAGCTCGTTCTTTATCGGCTTTAAAAGCAAAAGCTGAAACTATAATGACAGGTATCTTTGAGAAATCTGGTTTTTGTTGAATTTGTTCTAGTAGTAAATAACCGTCAATGCCTGGTAATTTCAAGTCTAACAACAATAACTCCGGCTGGAATGTTTCTATAGTTGCGAATAAAGCAGAGCCATCTGAAAGACTTTGGACATCGTATCCACTATAGCTGAGATAATCGCTCAGCAACATTCTATTGACATCATTATCTTCAATTAGTAGAATTCTTCTTGGTTGATGCGACTTTATTTGTCGTTTTATAGTAAGTAGATTGGCTGTCATTTTTACCTATTATCTGATGTCAAAAGTTACTTATTTGGCTAAGAAGCTTGAATGGTATATATCCACAAGGTTTTAAACTTAGGAAAATGCTATGGCAGTCTGTTTTGCTTTTTAAACTTACTTGTGTAGGCTCTTAACTCTTAACAGCAAAAAGGCAGTATAAGTCTATTGAGTTTTTTCAAAAATCAAATAAAATTGCTACAATTATGTGTCTCAGTAAGCTAGATTTTACATCTATGTTAATTTATGTGTGCTTTCATACTTAAGGATATTAAGCTAGCAATGAAAATTCACTTAAATCTAATCATGGTTTCGCTTACTTTGGCAGTAATTTAAGAATTTTTTAAGTTTTTTTGAAAATAAAACGTGCTATGTATTCTGAATCAATATATCTAAACTATTATGTACATAATAGTTGGAAAAACAACAGTAATTCCACAGTTACAAGTTAAATAATTTGTAAAAAAATAACTGATACAGTTTCGCTATCAGGTCGCTCATATGGCAATACAGTTCAGTTAAGGTTTTGATCCCCCCTAACCCCCCTTTTCAAGGGGGGAACAAGAATCTTCAAGTCCCCCTTTTGAAGGGGAGCCACTGCGTTGGTGAGGCAGCGCGGTCTTGGGGGTTCCCCCCATGAGCGACTACCGAAAGGCTTTGCCGACAGCCTTTGCAAGTGGCGTGGATTTAGGGGGATATTTAATGTTTAAATTTCACTAACTGAACCGTATTGGCTCATATGGGGAGATGAGGGAGAAATATGGTGAATTGCAATTCAGTAATATTTACAATACCAATTCTCTAAAATTCAGTAACAGATTTAAACCAGCAAGCCCAGATACAATTAGATATTTTTTGATTTGTCAGTTCCCCAGTTTCGCCCCTGAGTTCCAAAGTAGCCAATCATGGCAATGAGTCCCAGTAGAGCTGAGGGTTCTGGCACTTTGCGTTTGCGGGGCGCGTTAGTTACCTTGGCGAAGGTATTTCTATATGAAGGTGTGTAGTTTTCTTGTGTAGCAGTAGGCTCTTGAGTGATGTAGTAGCGAGTTGTGTCGTCAACTGTCACCTGAGTGACTTGACTAGCTTGACTGATTTCCTCTGTATTGCGTTTGGCTAGCAATATTAACTCATTTGTCTCTAGATTGCTTTTATCTGTAACTTCCCCAATACTGTGTGTATTTGCAGCTTGGTAACTACCGACATCAGGATAAATTTCTGTGAGGAGAGTAGCTGATGTGGACGCAGTAGTTAACGCCCAAAGAGGACGCTGCTCTAACACACCAATAACAGCGAAAGTTAAAGCACAAATGCCTATTTTTCTGAGATTGCCTACCATGCACACTGTGTTACTGAGCTTTTGGGGATAAAATTTCAGGCAAATAGTAAAGATACTGTTCACTGTTCAGCACTAGTATATTTAATACTTGCAGAGACTTTGTTCGTAGTTTATCCCGAAAATAGACTCAGTACAGGTGGCAAAATATGAATTTACTATGAGGCGAAGATAAAACTTTATCCTTTAATTAAAGGAACTCCGCAATTCTTTGGACAGCAGTTTCTAACAAAGGTGGCTCATGCACTAAAGCAAAGCGGACATATCCTTCTCCAGATTTGCCAAAACCAGCACCAGGAGAAGCAGCAACACCAGTTTGTTTAACCAACTGAGTACAAAATTCTACAGAATTTTGATTCCATGGTGAGGGTAGCTTAGCCCAGATATACATAGTCGCTTTGGGAGTAGGAACTTGCCAACCAATGCTGTGTAAAGCATTGATGAAGGCATCACGGCGTTTGCGGAAAATATTGACTGAATCTGTTACTCCTGCTTGTGGCCCAGCCAGAGCAGCGATCGCCCCATTCAAAATTCCCCGATACTGATTAAAATCGACGGCTGCTTTGACTTGGCGTAAAGCGTTAATCAACTGAGCATTGCCGATGGCGTAGCCAATACGGAATCCGCCCATATTGTAGGACTTTGAAAGGGTGAAAAATTCAATCGAAACACTTTTGTCTGGGTCAGCTTGCAAAATAGAAGGTACTGGGGATTGGGTACTAGGGATTGGGTATTGGGAAAGATTTTTTTCAATTCCCAGTCCCCAGTCCTGAGATTCTGCAAATACCAAATCTACGTAGGGGAAATCGTGAACCAGAACAAGATTGTGTTGTTGACAAAATACTACAGCTTCTTGGAAGAAAGATAAAGGAGCGATCGCCGCAGTTGGATTATGAGGATAGCTCAACACCATCATCCGCGACTGAGCCAAAACAGGGGTAGGAATATCAGTAAATACTGGTAAAAAATCGTTTTCTGCTAGTAGTGGCATGGGGTAGATTTGTCCACCAGCTAAGTAGACTCCCCCAGCATGGGAAGGGTAGCCCGGATCGAGCAACAGAGCAAAATCTCCTGGATCAAGCAGTGCTAGGGGTAAATGGGCAGTACCTTCTTGGGAACCAATCAGAGGCAATACCTCACTTTCTGGATCAACACTGATGCCGAATTTTTGTTCGTACCAGTTAGCTGCGGCTTGACGAAATGCTAGAGTACCGTGAAACAGTAAGTAGCCGTGGGTACTTTGGTCATACAGAGATTGGGCGATCGCTTCAATGACGTGTGCTTGGGCAGGTAAATCAGAAGACCCTAGCGACAAATCAATGATTTCTCGTCCTGCTGAGCGAGCCACTGCCTTGGCTCTATCCATCTCAGCAAAGACATTGAATTGTAGGGGTTGTAAACGCTTTGCAAATTGCATATTAGTCAATGGTCAATGGTCAATGGTCAGTAGTCAATGTTCAGTAGTCAATGGTCAATGGTCGTCAATAACTCTTAAACTATTGACTGTTGACTATTGACTCTGGACTAATGACTATTGACTAATTACTATTTAAATGCTTATCTAAGAGTTCGAGTAATTTATCTTTACCAATAACTCCCTCAGTGGATGCTAATAGTTTTTCTCCTTGAATGAGTCTGAGGGCTGGAACACCTTCTACTTGGTACTTTTTGACAGTAACAGGATTTGGGTCAACTTCTATCTTGACGATTTTCAGGCGATCGCTATATTTGGTGGCAGCCTGGTTAATCATTGGCGACATCAATTGACACGGCCCACACCAGGAAGCCCAAAAATAAACTAATACAGGCTGCTCGGCTTGCAACACTTCGGTTTCAAACTCAGCATCAGTGATGGTGGTTACACCCTTACTCATTGCAGTCTCCATTAGGTGGCATCGTTCAAAGTTGGCACACAAAATACTCTATCCCAAACTGAGAGTCAGTTGTCAGTTGTCAGTGGATAAAGGAGAGAGCAGGGGGAGATGGGGAGCAGGGGGGATGAGGGAAATGAAAAGAATAACACTGAACTTCTGCCTTTTATAGCTAGGGACTAGGGACTGGGGACTGGTGACTGGGTGAAAAGTCTTTTCGTGTCTAGGTTTTATCATCTGTTGATGTCCTAACACTACTGGCGACAGCTATAACAACTGACAACTGACCCTTCGGGTTCGGCAGTTCCTCATGGGGGAGACCCCCAAGACCGGACTGCCTCACAAATGACAACTGACAACTGACACAAAATCCCACAACCAATAGGCGTGGGACTACTAATGCAAATGAGATGAGAGCAATTGTTACATTTGATCCAATTGCTTGCGTAGGGATTCCAACTCGGCATCAACCACTTCATGAGATTGAGTAGGGTTGGTGGAAGGGGTGGTTTGTTGTTGGGGTGGCAGTTGGGGTTGATTTGGGGGACTCGCGGGTGCTAGTGACGCTTTCAAAGCTGCCAATTCATCATCAACATCGCTACTAGATTCTAAGCGTGCAAATTGGCTTTCTAGGTCTGCACCTGCCAACTCTGCTGCTGACTGGGCGCGGGCTTCTTGCATTAGGACTTTTTCTTCCATGCGCTCGAAAGCAGCCATAGCGCTGTTGGTATTCATCCCCCGCACCATACCTTCGAGTTGCTCTTGGGCTTTGGCAGTGGTGATCCGCGCTTTGAGCATTTCTTTTTTGGTTTTGGCCTCAGAAATTTTGCTTTCCAGTTGGATTAAGTTGCGCTTGAGGGTTTCAACCTGAGTGCTTTGCTGATCTAGGCTAGTTTTGAGAGCCGTGCTGGTGTCAGTATAAGTCTTTTTGCGCTCTAGGGCTTGTCTGGCTAGGTTTTCATCACCTTTTTGCAATGCTAGTTGGGCATTGCGTTGCCACTTATTAATTTCATTTTGGGCATCATTGTACTGTTTTTCTGTACGTTTTTGGGCTGCGATCGCCTGAGCAACTCCCTGACGCAACTGTACCAAGTCTTCCTGCATTTCCAGGATGGCTTGCTCTAGCATTTTTTCTGGGTCTTCAGCTTTATTAACCAGGTCGTTGAGGTTAGCACTAACTACTCGCCTAATACGATCAAATAATCCCATAACTTTGTTTTTCCTTTTGGAGTTTACGCGCTTTGTCAGAAAGTTAGCTTTTTTAGTATTTAATAGCTTCCTATTTCAATGTAATCTTTCCAGTTGGGTTCGGTACATGCCAACACCCGTTTGTTGTTAATATCTACTTTAACTTTAACTAAAAGGCAGGAGGCAGGAGGGAAAACCCTTGTGATGAGTGGGTTTTTCTGATTGACATTTTATATTTAATTATGCCCACCTGCTTAGTAGTTGCCTCATCTTCAAGGCTGTGGACTTTCGCTTAACTGTTGCGGCGGGTTTTTGGCTTCATTCAATACCTGTACCTTCATGGCTGCTAGTTCTGTATCGATGTCACTAGCAGATGCTAAAGAGTCAAATTGTTTTTGTAGGTCATCACCACCAAGTTCAGCGATCGCACTTTGTTTGGCTTCTATCTGCAAAACTTTTTCTTCCATGCGCTCAAAAGCATTCAGGCTGCTGTTAGCAGAAACTCCATCTAGCATTTCTTGAAGTCGATAGGATGCTTCGGCAGAACGGGCGCGAGCAATGTACATATCTTTTTTGGTTTTGGCCTCAGCAATTTTTAACTCTAGCGTCCGCATATCCTTTTTGAGTCTAGTTACCACCTCGTTTTGCTGCCCTATTTGGTCACAGAGGGCTTTTGCTGTTTCAGTGTAAGCTCGGCGTTTAGTCAAAGCTTCCCGTGCTAGAGGTTCATTACCTTGTTGTATTGCTAGTTGGGCGCGGCGATACCATTCTTCTGAGTTTGACTGAGCAGCCACAGCTTGTCGTTCGGTGCGTTTTTGGGTAGCGATCGCTTGTGCTATTCCCTGGCGCAATTGCACCAGATTTTCTTGCATCTGTGTGACAACTTGTTCTAGAACCTTTTCAGGATCTTCTGCACTGCCTATTAAACTATTCGCTTGAGCGCGAATCACCCGCAGGATACGATTAATTAGTTCCATGTCGGTTTTCCATCCACTTTTTGCTCAAAACCCTTCGCGCCAGGCTGGGGGACTGGGGACTGGGGACTGGGGACTGGTGACTGGTGACTGGTGACTGGGGACTGGTGACTGGTGACTGGTGAAAAGAGTAATAATTAATCCCCAATACCCAATACCCAATACCCAATCCCCAATACCCAATCCCCAATACCCAATACCCAATACCCAATCCCCAATACCCAATCCCCAATTCCCAATCCCCAATTCCCTCATCCTATCGTAGATATTTACAACTTATGGCTGGTCAATTCGGGCTTTGATTCCCTTGGCCTGTAGTTGTTGTAATCTTTGTTGTGCTTCCTCTTTAGTTTTCACAGCAGCTAGATAAATTAATTTTTGGCTGCGTGATAAATAAGCATCGGGAACTATTTTCCGTGCAGCAGTTAAAGAGCTATTATTTTGATTGTCTGTGACTATATGATAAAACCCATCTGCTGCTGGTGTGATTTGAGCGATCGCCTTTGGTGGGGTTGTAGTTGGCACGGGTGTAGGTTGTAGCTGTGAGATGGGAGGCAACACCGGAGGTATGGGTTGGGTCTGTGGTAGCGGATTGACTGGTAGTGGGTTGACAGCTGGAGGATTGACAGGAGTTTGGCTAAAAATCGGGTTAGGTAATGTTGTAGGGGTTGGTTGAATTTTGGGCTGTAAGCCAACTACATCATTAGGATCTCTTAGCGGGGCAAACTCTTTGGCGGCTAAATTCGGATACTTGGGTATGGGCGTGAGTTCAGTCTGAGGCTGAGATTCCTGAGATTGGGGATTATTCTCAACTGAGGCAGCATTTTCTGGACTAGGAGACGAGTTGCCATTAAATAATTTGCCTAGATTCAATTGTGGCAAGCTTTTGGGATTAAACACTACATAACCCAAGGTGATACTCGCCACTAATAGCAGCAGCATAGAGCCTATACCCAAAGGTGATAACAGACTGTCGTTAGAATTGCTGGGCTTTTTAGTTTGCGATTGTTCATCTGTCAAACTTCGCAGCAGTGCCTCACTCGATTCCAAATAGTCATCTGGCTGTTTGGGAGTATCATTTGCCTGTGGGAGATTTTCCTTTTGAGTATCCTGAACTGCCGCAGGCACTATGCTACTAGTATTTGATAAGGGCGGTGGATCTTCTGTTTTGATAGATTCAGAGTTAGAGAACACTTGAGGATTATCCAGTGTTTCAGCCTTTGGCCTCGCTGGTGCTAGGTGAGTTTGAGGAGTCTCATCCAGCACAGATGCAGGTGGTGCATCAGTTTTGATTTCTGCTACTGGTGGCTGAGTTTTAAGCACTGTAGCAGTGATGTCCGTTAACTCTTGGGGTTGACTGTTGATGTAACTGCCTACACGGGTTTGGTTTGGTGTCCTCATACCAATTCGCGTGCGTCGGTATCGTGCTAACTCCTGATCTAGTTGCACCTCCAAACTCGCCAGTGCTGCCGCTAATTTCGGCTTCAACCCAGATGTTTTAGACGATTGAGTGCCGGAATCTATCAAAGGGTTTTGACTCATTGCCTCGTGCCTGAAACGTGTAGTGCTGGATGAACTTTAGATATATTTGTGCCAATAGTAGCGAAAATTATCTACAAGAAGTCAGTTGTCAGTTGTCAGTTGTTAGTTTTTAGTTGTTATTCTGCCTCATTTTCCCACTCTCTACTCCCCACTCCCCAGTTTTAAAGATGTCGTTCAAATCAGTCAATGATATTTTAGGCGTTCTGGAACAGCAGGCTAAATGGCAAGAGCAGCCATTTGCGCGTTTAGTCCAGTGTTGGACAGAAGTTGTAGGAGCAGTGGTTGCTGCCCATACTCGACCATTGTCGATTCAGCGTGACGTTTTGCGAGTGGCAACTTCTAGTGCTGCTTGGGCACAGAATTTAACTTTTGGACGCCAGACTCTACTTATAAAGTTAAATCAAAAGCTACCCACACCTTTAGTAGATATTCGCTTTTCTACTGCTGAATGGCGGCGTTTACCAGAGGTGATTCAGCAAGCAGCAACGATTTTGCCACAGGAACATCCTAGTTATCTGGGCGATGTTAGTAGCTCCCGCCGTGATGAAACGCCGACTATTGAAAATGCGAATACTGCTTTTGAGAACTGGGCAAAGAAAATGCAAGCGCGATCGCATGGTTTACCTGTTTGTCCCCAATGTCAATGTCCCACCCCACCCGGTGAACTCCAACGCTGGCAAGTCTGTTCTTTCTGTGCTGCCAAGCAGTTATCAAATTAAAGGGAAGGGGGTGGGGGAGCGGGGGAGCTGGGGAAGCTGGGGAAGCTGGGGGAGAATAACTCCTAACTCCTAACTCCTAACTCCTAACTCCTAACTAATAACCATTGACTAATGACCATTCTGTTTTGATATTTGGAACAATTCTCATGGGTGGACAGTCAAAAGCTGATGGCTGTATAAATATTTCTCAACAAAATTAATGTTTTAGTCACAAAAGTAGAGCAATTGTTATTTTAGATAGACTCAAGGTGAATTTTGAAAACCCTTTAACGGTCATCGTTTGGCAAATATTAAGAAATATGGGTGTAAGAGATAGCCTTTGAGCAAAAAGTTAGAAAGTGTTGGGAAGGAGTTTGAGTGTTAGCTTTTGCCAAAGACATTCAGATTCATCTAGCAAACAGGTAAATTCAAAGCAGTGGCTTCGCTTGTAGTCGGTTGCAACTGCGAGGGTTAGCAACTCTCGTGTTATCACTCCTAAACTCACGTGAGTTCGACAAGTGCTGTTTTGACCTCTCCCCCGCCCCATCTCCTACAAGGAGAGGGGAGTAAAACCTTATTTCTAGGGAAGTCCACAAGATAACAGAGAGGATTTAATTTTCAGTCTCAACTTAATTATTGGCAAAAGAGTTTGGCGCTTATTAGTTCAAGAGGAGAAAACCTCAGCTAAGTTGCGGTTTGGTGAGACAAGTTATCGTTTTGAGGCATTAGGGAAATTTATAGAAAATAATGCTAACTAGATTTAGGGATGAACAGTCATTTAGCATAAACAAGATAAGTAATATATGTCTAAAGGATAAAGTAAAAATTTTATTTAAATCTATAATAGTACTTTTAGCCTTGATCCCCAGTCATTTTTAGTCAAAATTGAGTATGCATTTACTTTAGTAATCATTTAAAAATATAACAAGAATCTAAAAACATCCTAAAGTTTATTTTTGGCTGGGGATCGCTAGAACATAGAGACAATAACGGGTTTTTGGCTATATTCCGTGTTTATATCTAGTAGCAAAATATAGGGATGCAAATCAGCCCGAAACGGCACTAAAGATGAACTAAAATGAAACCCATTAAATTCTTGACATCTGCCTGTCGATATTGTCGCCATTACAAGCCAGAGGGTCGCCGTGGCGGAATGTGCCAGCAGTTGGGAGCGCCAGTTCAAGCAAGTTGGAAAGCTTGCTCTTTGGCACTTCCACCTTTTGCACCTTCTTGGGAAAGTTTAGAAGATGCTTGGAGCTTACCAGATGCAACAAGGATCTTAGCTTCTTCTGGCTCTATGGCTTCTAATGTAGATAATGCGGCTGTTGCCCCTTTTGAGGAAATAGTTAACTGCTCCTTACAAGAGGCTGAGGCTAGGGCAGTACGAATTTAGCCAGCGTTGATAATTAGACGCGCGTTCGGTCTGCTTACAATAAGATTTATCTTTAAAATTTCTAGTGCTGTAAAATTTGACATCTTGCTTCAAAAATCGCACCTTGGCTTTCAGCAAGGTGCGATTTGTACATTTTTTAAGGTAACCAGGGGAAGCTACGAAAATTGGGTGAACGTTTTTCGAGAAATGCTTGTTTTCCTTCGGCTCCTTCTTCTGTCATGTAGTAGAGTAAGGTAGCATTTCCGGCAAGTTCTTGTAAGCCAGCTTGTCCATCACAATCAGCGTTGAATGCTGCTTTGAGACAGCGAATTGCGATCGGACTTTTTTCTAAAATTTCTTGCGCCCATTGAATGCCTTCTGCTTCTAGTTGTTCTACAGGAACAACGCAATTAACTAAACCCATTTCTTGGGCTTGTTGTGCATTATACTGGCGGCAAAGAAACCAAATTTCTCGCGCTTTTTTTTGCCCAACAATGCGGGCGAGGTAGCTTGCCCCAAAGCCACCATCGAAACTACCGACTTTGGGGCCTGTTTGGCCAAAAATGGCGTTATCAGCGGCGATGGTAAGGTCACAAATTAAGTGTAGGACGTGACCACCACCGATCGCATACCCAGCTACCAAAGCAATGACTACTTTGGGCATGGAACGAATTAGGCGTTGTAAATCCAGCACATTCAAGCGGGGAATGCCAGCATCATCAACATAGCCTGCATGTCCGCGGACACTTTGGTCACCACCAGCACAGAAAGCATATTTACCATCAGTGTGTGGCCCTGCACCCGTAAATAGTACTACACCAATGGATGTATCTTCACGGGCATCACAGAAAGCATCATACAGTTCAAAGACTGTTTTAGGACGGAAAGCATTGCGTTTGTGAGGACGGTTGATGGTGATTTTGGCTATACCATCGGTTTTGTGATACAGAATATCTTCGTAGGTTTTGGTGGTTTGCCAGTTAATTTCCATGGAAATGAAGTCCGCTGTTGTGCTTGAGAATTTTATCGCGGACTCAGGCACAAGCGATCGCTAATATCATAGAAGGGCAAGGAATAAAGGTATGTAAAAGGGAAAAAGTAATTATTTTTGACAATGTAGAATTTTGATCTATGTCCTTTTGCCTTGGACAAGGCAACATTAAAACCTCCCCTTCCTCCTTCCCCTTCCCCTTCTTCCTTCCCCTTACTGCACTAAACCAGCACGTAAAGCGCGGACGGCGGCTTGCGTGCGGTCAGCAACACAGAGTTTGCCTAGAATACCCCGAACATGAGTTTTGACAGTACCTACAGTCAGGTAAAGTTTGCTGGCAATTTCTGCATTATCGCATCCAGCAACAATCAACTCTAAAACTTCCATTTCCCGCTGAGTCAAGGAGGAATGTTCTATGGTTTTTTCAAGTTCTGGGTCAAGACCCCCAATCATCACCCTTTTTGTACTGATTCCTCCATTAACATTGTCTTGCCGTACTTGTCGTAGGACAATATCTGCAATTGCTGGGTCAATCCACGGGCTACCTGTATAAGTAGTTTTTACGGCATCTACTAATTTGTCACTTTCAATATCCTTCATACAGTAAGAATCTGCTCCTGCGCCAAACGCAGCTAATACAGCTTCTTCACTGTTCTGCATGGTTAAAATTAGTAGTTTTGTTGTGTATTCTGGGCTTTCTTCTTGGTATTTCCTGTACCTACGTGTCAGTTCGATACCATCCATGTCGGGCAAACCAATATCAATAGTCGCAACATCAGGCTTAAGCGTCTTGAGCAGTTGCAATCCATCCGTTGCATTGGCGGCTTCGCCAACAATTTTGATTTCTGCCTCGGTTTGTAAAGCAGCCCTTAAGCCTATTCTGGTAAGGTTGTGGTCTTCAATCACAAGAACCTTAATCTCACTCATGGCTGGTTACCTCTACCCGAATCTATCTAAAGTACAGAATAAAATACTTCGTCGCTATATTTGGAAGTTTATACCAAGCGATAGATATTTAGTATTTTTTATTAAACTACATCTATCATAAGTCATAAAAAAACTCTACTGTAGTGGTAACAACCTTAAATCAGGTGGGAGTCAGGAGGAAACAAGAGGATGGGGGATAGGGTGGAAGGGGGGTAGGGAAGATAGGAGCAAAGACGACAGAACTAGATATAATCTTTTTCCTCGCACCCCTCCTGGTTCGAGACGGTCTCTAGAGACGGGGGTGTTAAACCCAAGAATACTGTTGAAAATTAAAATAAACTTTCATGAGCGGATAAACAAACTTTTCATCACGATTGAATATTGTAGAATTAAACCCTTTATAGATAACAAACTATGTATTCCCCAAAAAAAGCTACAAAAGACAGAATTTTGGTTGTTGATGATGTTTACGACAATTTACTACTCTTGGCTGCAATTTTACAACATGATGACTATGAAATTAAATTAGTGGAAGATAGTAAAACTGCTTTGAGTCTAGTTGAGGATTTCCGACCAGATTTAATACTTTTAGATGTGATGATGCCTGAATTAGATGGTTATGAATTTACTCATCGTGTGCGGCAAAATAAGGCGCTACCATACATTCCTATTTTGCTCATTACTGCTCATGTTCAGTCTAGCGTCGTTGAAGGACTTGATACGGGTGCTGATGATTTTATTCGTAAACCATTTGACCCAGATGAGCTACAAGCACGAGTGCGATCGCTCTTGCGTCTCAAACATAGTATAGACGAACGCGACCATATGGCTAACCTGCGAGAAGATTTTGTTTCGCGGTTCACTCATGACTTGCGAACACCTCTTGTCGCTGCCAACAGAGTATTAAAATTAATGCGAGAAGGCATGTTTTGTTCTGTAACACCGGAATTAATCGAAATAATTAATACAATGATTGGTAGCAATACCGATTTACTAGCAATGGTGAATACATTGTTAGAAGTTTACAGACATGAAGCTGGCTGTAAAGAATTAAATATTTCTCAATTTAATATTCAGGAATTAGTCAACGAAGTGACTCAACAATTAAAACCACTGGCAGAAGAAAAAGGGCTAGAATTAAAATTTAAATTAGCAGAAGTTATAACTGAACAACAAGACGTAAAAAGCACTACAATAGCTGGCGATCGCGTAGAGTTACGACGTGTTTTGACAAATATTATAGGTAATGCAATTAAATTTACACCAAAAGGTTATATTGATGTTGACTTGAAGATAGCTGAAGATCATGTGTTGATTGCAATTCAAGATACAGGCCCAGGAATTTCTCAACAAGACCAAGCTATGTTATTTGAGCGTTTTCGGACTGGAAAACATCAAGGTTCAGGTAGTGGTTTAGGACTATATTTATCTCGTTATATTATCGAAGCGCATCAAGGTTCAATTGAAGTAAAATCTGAACTAGGTCAAGGAAGTACATTTATTATAAGTTTACCCCTAGATAGCAAATCTAATTGATTTATAAGTAAAAATATAACAATTTTTATCTGGATTAAAATAAAAGCTTAATTTCAAAAATTTTATAGGATTTTTAGTAATGAGATAAAAAAATAAAATAGTGTTCACAGATTTTCACTGCGAACACTTGATATAGGAAAGGAAAAGACACGGTTCTTGTAACTATACACTTACTGAAAGTAGTTTTTAGGCTGTGTAACTAAAGCTGAAATAGAGAAAGATTACTGGATTATTGCAAAGCTTTTTTAACTTCATCTTTGATATTTTCACCAGTGTGAATCACTTGAGCTTCTACTTGCTTTGCTTGTCCTTCAGCTTTGTCATTTGGGTTACCAGTAATCTCACCAATTGCTTCTTGAATTTTACCTTCGATATTTTTGGCTACAGCTTGCGCTCTATTTTCAAGGCTCATATTATCTCCTGTTCTTTTGATTATTTACTAAAGGCTTATTAAGCCATCCAACTATTTATAGATTACCTGGTTAATTTTTTTTAGTATTCTATCTGGAGAATCTAGATTCTCATTTTTTTCTGTCCATTAAATAGAGTTTATTCATAGCTAAATTCAGTTTCAAGATTTTAAATAATAATCTCCAGATAGAGCCAAATATTTGCAAATATATCGAAAGATAAAAGGCTTTGCAACCGTAGGTAGATCCTATGGAGGCGAAAAATTGCTATGAGTTTCCTATGAATTTTAAATAATTAAATATTATCTAAGGATTTTCAATATTAGTTCGCCAGATAGAGTATGAAGAACAAAGTTATGTTTTAGGATGAATTAAAAGTAAAACAACAAATCAATTTAAACAAGAAAGAAAGGAGTCATTAATATGGGTAACATTATCGCTTGGTTAGTTTTAGGTTTAATCGCGGGTGCATTAGCTAAAGCATTGTATCCTGGACACCAAGGTGGTGGTATTTTTGCCACTATTGGATTAGGAATTTTGGGAGCATTACTAGGTGGCTATCTTGGTCAACTTTTGTTAGGTAGTAGTGGTGCTGCTGCTGCATCAGCGGGTGCTTTATCTATTGGAAGTATTATCTTTGCCGTTCTCGGTGCTATGTTGCTAATTTTTCTGTGGGGTTTGTTCACTAGGCGCGCTGTGTAATTAACTCACTTGAATTAACAACTTTTAAAAACATTTCTAGTTTAGAAAGCAGAATAATGGTATCAGGAGTACAGCAGAGAGCAGTAGGAGTTTTTGCCAAACGTTCAGATATCGAATTAGCGCTTTCTGAACTTAAAGCAGCCAACTTTCCAATGAATAAAGTATCTGTGATTGTACGCAACACAGAACAAGAAGATAAAATTGCTGGGGTTGAAGTTAAAGAACTTACTAATACTAAAGGTGATGAAAAAGCTGTTGCTGAAACATTTACTGGCGGTGCATTAGGTAGCTTGTTAGTTGGCTTAAGACTTTTAACAATTCCTGGTATTGGGTCTATCATATTTGCAGGTGCTGAAGCAACAGCACTTGCAACTACTCTAACTAGTGGTGCTGTTGGTGCTGCTGCTAGTAGTTTAGCTGGTGCATTGACAGGTTTAGGTATTCCTGAAAAAGAAGCCAAAGTTTACACAGATTTAGTCTCTCAAGGTTACTATTTAGTGATAGTAAGTGGAACAAAAGCAATTCACCTTGCTGAGAGATTTTTTGGACAACTTGGAGTTCAACAATGGGGAGTTTATACACTAACTTCCCCTTCAACATGTCGCTATAAAAATGCAGCTGGTCTTTTTTATAAATACCGAAATGCAGAACAAGCTCTAACTGAGTTAAAAGAAGCTGGCTATCCTATGAGTCAAGTTTCTTTATTTACCCAAAATACAATTGTTGATGATAGCATTAGCAAAATGAATGTCGTTATTAAAGATGACTTGACTATTTTGGGGATGCCTGACAATATTGCAAAACATTATAAAAATAGTTTAGCTTCAGGCAGTTATATAGTAGTGATTGGCGGTACTGATATTCAAATTGCAGCTGCAAGAACTATTTTAGAGGCTAATAGAGTAGAATATTTTCATATCTACAGTCCACTAGTTGTGAATACGATTAACAACTATTATCAAGTGCTAACAAACTCCCAGGAACGCCAAGGACGCTAAGAAAGAATAACTTGAAGTACAAATTAACACAAAATTAGTAGTACAAGTCAACTATGGAGGGTTGGAAAATATATAATTTCCAATTCTCCTTTTATTTTTAATATTTTTAAAAAATATTGACTAAAAAAATATGACTTTATATATATTCCTATTGAAACAATTTTTACCTGAATGCGTATTCTATCTGGAGGATTATTTTCAAATTGGATAATAGCTTCTACAGATTGGTAGATTTTTATTTCTTTTTATCCTTGAGATTGATTCGGGGATAATAAATTTTCAAGTATAACTAAATCAGTAAGAAGTTGAGTAAATAATCAACCAAGAGAAAATCATTCAAATTAAAGTTTTATTTGAAAAAAAGACAATTTTATTTGTCTTGCAACTATGAAAACCGTTTTGTTCCATTAAAGAGGTAGCCATGAAAACAAAGGAAGAATATCAAGCAGAAATGGAAGAGCAAATTGCCAAACTGCATACTAAAATTGATGAGTTGAAAGTTCAAGCATCTTTAGCCAAAGCAGATGCTAGAGATAAATATCATGAGCAGATTGAAGTTTTAAATGATAAGTATGCAATAGCTCGTGAAAAACTACAAGAACTGAAAGCATCTAGTGGCAATGCTTGGCAAGATATTAAAGCAGGTTTAGAAAGCGCTTGGGATGAACTACAAACTTCCTTTAAACGTGCTTCAACTCATTTCAAGTAGAATTTAGTGAAATTTTCTGTTTAATCTGATTACCAAGGAGAAAAATGATGAATTTTATGCGTTTCATTCAACCTATTATCCGTCCTTTCCGTTTTGTAATTGCAGCCGCTTTATGCTTGACTTTACTTTTGACTAACGCTTTCCCCGCAGCTGCAATTGGTAGCTCAAAAAGTGATCTTTCCGAAGGAACTACACAATTAAATGGTATTCAAAAGGAAACTGATAAAGTCGCTCGTTCTGCACCTCCTAGCTTAGAAGAAGTGCAATCAAAATCACAAGCAGGTCTTAATGAAGTTCAAGGGGATGCTGATAAAAATAAAATGAAGCGTCCTGAAAACTCTCAAAATGCTACTAGTGTAATAGACAAAGTTGAAAATTACCTACAAAAGGTAACAGGAAATCAGTAGAAATTTTTCAAAAAGCTAGAGTCAGTCAGTAGGGTGCGTTAGGCTTAACGCCGTAACGCACCGCTTAACACATGATAGGTAAGTTACGGTGTCGCGTTAACACACCCTACGACTAATAATATTAAGTCCGGTAAATTGACCATAATAAAAACACCCCACCCCCAACCCCTCCCCTTACCAAGGGGAGGGGAGACAAAGCGTCGCTTTGGCGGGGTGGGGTTCTTTTTTTTGATTTATGCAAGAAGTCTATTTTTTTAAATTTTAGTAAATTACCAATCTACAATTCCAACCTTACACCCCGAATCGAATAATCCAATAACTCCATCGGGTGCATAACTAAAATTTCCTTCCCTTGCAATTGCAAATGCTTAGTAATTTGCAATGTACAACCTGGATTAGGTGAAGCAATTAAATTAGCACCAGTATTTAGCAAGTTCTGTACTTTTTGCTTACCTAATTCCTCAGCTACTTCTGGTTGCAGCATATTATAAACTCCGGCACTACCACAACACAAAGCTGCGTCTATAGGTTCTTTTAATTTTACATCTGGAATCTGTCGCAACAACTGACGAGGCTGCACACTAATTTTTTGTCCATGCAATAAATGACAAGCATCTTGATAAACTAAATTCAATGGTTTATCTGTCAATGGTGATAGTTGCGTTGTTAACCCAACTGTCGCTAAAAACTCTTGAGCATCTCTAACTTTAGCAGCAAAATCCTTTGCCTTTTGCCGATATTCTGGGTCATCTTCTAAAATGTGACCGTATTCTTTCAAAGTATGACCACAACCGGCAGCATTGATAATTACAAAATCTACATTAGTATTTGCAAAACTATCAATCATTTGCCTAGCTAAAGCTTTGGCTTGTTCTGTTTGTCCTTGATGTTCGGGAAGTGCTGCACAACAACCTTGCGATCGCGGAATCACAACTTCACAACCATTTGCTGTTAAAACCCTCACCGTAGCTTCATTCACTGGCGAGAAAAACAGCCGTTGTACGCATCCCAAAATTACACCAACTCGATAACGCTTTTTATTTTGAGCCGGAATCACAGTAGGTAAATTACTTTGAAAAGATTTGAGAGTCACCTCTGGCAAAATTGATTCCATTGCTGCCAAACGAGGCGATATATTCTTAAGTAAACCCGTAGCGCGAAAAAACTTAGAAAAACCCAACTTTTGATAAATTAATACTGGAACCAATAAAACTCGTAAAAGGTTGGGATAAGGAAACAGAGAAAATATCAGTTGGCGAAAAACTCTATCAGGCAAACTCCGAGGATAATTACGTTCTACCTGGTGACGAGTTGCAGAAATTAACTTGTCATACTGCACGCCAGAAGGACAAGTTGTCACACAAGCAAGACACCCCAAACAAGAATCGAAATGTTGAGTTGTTGCCGTATTCAGAGCAATTTCACCCTCATTAATTGCATCCATTAAATAGATGCGTCCCCTAGGCGAATCCATCTCCTTGCCAATCACTCGATAACTAGGACAAGTCGAAAGACAAAACCCACAATGCACACAACTATCAATCAACTTTGGATCTGGTGGATGATTAACATCAAAACCCTTCAAATTTTTGATACTAGCCGTATTATTAACAGAATTATCTGAAACTTGCATCTGAAATTCTCTCCCCTCTCTCTTGGCGTCCTTGGCGTCTTGGCGGTTAGTTTCAATTAAATCCCACCCACAAAACGACCAGGACTTAAAATACCCTTGCCATCAAACTCTTCTTTAATGCGGCGCATCAGCTGTAAAGCATTACCCTTATAACCCCAAACATCAATTTGCTCTTTCACCCTAATTGGTGCTTCCATAACTGTTAAAAAACCGCCATTTTGTTCACAGCGATCGCGCATTGCTAAAACCTGATTTTGTTCCTCAAACCGCAACCACCCTAAACCACTAGTAAGATGAATCAGACCCATTTTAGTTTGAGTCAAAACCTCCACAGCAGCAGAAGGTAACACTCCTATTTTGCAACTAATTTCTGATTCTGTGGCAGGAGAATGCATTCGTTGTTGTAATCTCTGCCATAAATTAGCTTCATTCTCACCCCAATAAATTACCCCAGCTAAACCCAACTTTTCTCCTACTTCTAAAAGTCGGTTTGATTGTTCTTGGACACTTTCACTAATGCTTTGGAAACGAGCAATTAATCCTAACCCTTTACCCAAATCTAAGCTAGAAACTAGGCAAGTTGCAAGCAAATCAGCTTGAGTTGGTGTTAACGCAGAACCTCGCAGAGTTTGGGCAGCTTGAGATATAGCCTCTGGTGTGCCAGTCAGCACCACCGTACCCGATAATTCTGGTAATGGGTAAACTCGAAAAGTTACTTGACTAATAATCCCTAATGTGCCGTATGAACCAGTAAACAACTTCATCAAGTCGTATCCGGCAACATTTTTCACCACTCGTCCCCCAGCTTTGGCAATTTGTCCATCAGCACGCACAAAAGTAATACCCAAAAGCTGATCCCGCACACTACCATAGCGTTGTCGCAGGGAACCTGTATCAGCTGTAGCCACGATACCACCAATGGTTGCTGACTCGGCTGCTGTGGGATCAAGTGCCAGAAATTGGCGAGAGGCTGCCAAAATTGCTTGCAGACGAGAGAATTTCATCCCAGCTTCTACCGTGACAGTTAAATCACCAACGGCGTGTTCAATTAGTTGATTGATACGTTCTGTACTGACTACGACATCAACACCTTTGGCTAAACCACCCCAGGTGAGTTTACTACCACTACCACAAGTCAGAACGCGCCAGTTATGACGATGACTAACTGCGATGACAGCCGCTAGTTGTTCAGTAGTACGCGGATAGACAATACAGCTGGGAGGGTTTGTAGAAGCGATCGCTTGTTGGATATGTTTTTGCTGGCTGAGTTCGAGATTATCCCAAAGACAGACAACATTTTCTTCGCCGACGGTAGATGCAAGAGTAGAGGCGTAGACACTTGGCGGCTTGTCGTTAGACATCGCATTCATCAATTTATTTTTTACTGCCCATATCTAATTTACTGGTTAACCTCACCAAAAAACGCAGAGTTATCCAAGTTGCCCTCAAGACAAACTCGCAGTCGCTCCTTCTGGGTGACGCTACAAAGGTCGCTAACGTCATCTGAGTATATATACTCTATTTTAAATGTATTCAAATAAAATATATTTAAAAATTACTGAATTAATATAAGTAATTTTACTGAAGTATTCATATTAATTATGACTTACTCTATCATCATAGAACTAATAAAGTTCTAAGCTTTTAAGTAAAAATGTCATTATCCATACTATACAGCTATTATTCTGAGATTTTATTTACTTGGGTAGCAATGTCATTAATCTTTTAATGTTCAAAATTTACCAGCCGTATTTATACTGAATATCCAATATTTTGCTAGTAAAAATACTAGCTTAAATCTTATCATATTATCTTGCGGCGTATACTCAGTAGACAAATTTAAACATTTTTTCTTATTTTTCCAGTTTTGAAACTATGGCAATTGTGATGTTCTAAAAGTTTACTTCTATTTAGGAACCTTATTTACAATTAAATTCGTCACACCAAACTAGGGGAAAAACAATGAAAGCAAAAATACTGGTTATTGAAGACGAAAGTATTATTGCTTGTGACATTAAAAATTGTCTCGAAAATTCAGGATATATTGTTCCTGCTGTGACCGGATATGGAGAACAAGCAATTGAAAAAGTAGCAGAATTCCATCCAGATTTAGTATTAATCGATATAATGCTAAAAGGTAAAATGAACGGTATAGAAGCTGCTCAACAAATTACAAACTTCTTCCAAATACCAGTAGTTTATCTAACTGATTATTCTGATAAAAACATACTAAGTAAAGCAAAAAATACGCAACCATTTGGTTATATAATTAAGCCATTTAAAGAAAATCAATTAATTAGTACTATTGAAATTGCTCTCAATAAGCATCAGACAGAATTGTTAATGCGCGAAGCTCTAGAAAAAGAAAAACAAAGCAGAAACATGGAGTCCTGTTTTGTTTCAATGGTTAGCCACGAGTTTCGTAATCCATTAAGTAATATTTTCAATTATACAGAATTATTAGTCAATTCAAGTAACCAATTGAGTGAAGATAAAAAACAAGAGTATATCTATGAAATTCAAAATGCTGTTAGATATTTAGATACTTTATTAAGTGATGTCTTGCTAATTGGTAAATCAGAAGTTGGTAGAGATTCTTTTAATCCATCACCCTTAGATTTGGAGAATTTTTGTAAAAATTTAGTCTCAGAAATACAATTGAGTGTAGGTGATAATTACAAAATCATCTTTTCTATGGAGGGACTTTGTACAATCAAAGACGATACTAATACTGTCCCTAATTCACAGTTAATAACTACAAAACACAGATTGCCTGGCTTAGATAAAAAACTATTGCATCATATTCTCACCAATTTACTATCTAACGCAGTTAAATATTCGCCCCAAGGTAGTACAGTGCATTTTGACTTATTTTGTGTACAGGGAGAAGCTATTTTCCGCATTCAAGACCAGGGTATTGGAATTCCAGAAGCTGACCAAGAAAATTTGTTTAATTCATTTCACAGAGGTAGTAACGTTGGTAAAATTCCCGGACATGGTTTAGGACTGGCAATTGTCAAACACTATGTAGATTTACATGGAGGACAAATTACTTATGCTAGCAAATTAGGAATGGGTACAACATTTATTGTCAGCTTGCCATTTCAAAATAATTAATATCCTTGTTGGTAATTGGTAATTGGTAATTGGTAATTGGTAAACTGTATTTTTCTTTACCATTACCTATTACCTATGACCCATTACCAACCTTCACAGATATGATATAGCCGTCGCCATTAGTGTTAGGACATCAACAGATAATAAAACCTAGACACAAAAAGACTTTTCACCCAGTCCCCAGTCCCTAGTCCCCAGTCCCCAGCTATAAGTGTTCAAACGGAAATGATATTACACATTAACTGGTTGTCTATTTTCTGCTGGTGTGTAATAACTATTAATGTTATTGGTTCCTACTTGTGACAGTGATTCTTGACCTGTAATTAATCTGGCTCCACGATTGCGTGTGATATAGTTCCATGCCCATTGAATCATCACAATTAATTTATTGTCAAACTCAATTAAAAAGTAAACGTGAATTAATAGCCAAAATAGCCATGCAAAGAAACCTTTGAGTTTGATAAAACCTAAATCTACAACAGCAGAATTTTGCCCAATCATCGCTAAACTACCGCGATCGCTGTAAGTAAATTGTGGTAATGTCTTACCTTGAAGCTGCTGTTGAATTAGTGACGCTACATATTCTCCTTCCTGCATGGCTACGGGTGCAACACCAGGTAAAGGTTTGCCATTTTGATGGGAAAAATTCGCCAGGTCACCAATTACAAAGATATTAGCATGACCCTTGATGCTCAAATCTGGTTCGACGATGATTCGTCCGGCGCGATCGCATTCTACACCAGTGCGTTCTGCTAAAACTTTCCCCATTGGTGAAGCTTTCACACCTGCTGCCCACAATACCGTTTTTGAAGCAATTTCTCTGACTTCATCTCCTTGTTTCACGGTAACAATATCATTTTCAATATTTGTTACCAATGTCTTTGTCTGCACAACCACACCCAACTGCTTGAGAGAGTCTTCCGCTGCTTGTGATAACTCTGGTGCAAAAGGTGGCAAGATGCGATCCATGCCTTCTAAAAGTAAAATTCTGGCTTCTGAGGTGTCGATGTTGCGGAAATCTTCTTTGAGAGTTTGGTATGCTAGTTCTGCGATCGCACCCGCCAATTCTACTCCAGTAGGGCCGCCACCTACAATCACAAACGTTAACCAAGCACGGCGTTTTTCTTTTTCAGTTTCTTTTTCCGCTGCTTCAAATGCTGTAAAAATCCGCCGACGCATTTCTATGGCATCTTCTACAGTTTTCAAACCAGGGGCAAATTCTTCCCAATTATCTTTACCAAAATAGGAATGCTTTGCACCTGTGGCGACAATTAATGTATCGTATGCTACTGCTTCATCGCCCAAGATGACTTTTTGTGCTTCTGGATCAATATCACTGACTTCGCCTAACAATACTTTGGTGTTCTTGCTCTTACTGAGTACTGCTCGCAAGGGTGAAGAAATATCCGCAGGTGATAACGCGCCTGTGGCAACTTGATACAAAAGTGGTTGAAATAGGTGAAAGTTACGTTTATCGATGAGAGTAACCTCTACCGGGGCTTTAGCAAGCGCCTTTGCAGTATACAGTCCTCCAAAGCCACCACCAACAATTACAACCTGGTGGGGTGGTTTATTTTCAAGTCTATCTACCATAATAAGTGTTTCCTTGTGTTTCGGGGGTGCTGTAACTATTCTTAACAAATTTGTATCGAAAATGTCACATTTTTTTCTGTTTATCTTGAGCAAATGAAAAAATAGTTAAAGTAATGCAAACTACAGTTCAAAGAGATATTAAAGCTGGTGACTGGTGACGGGTGACTGTAGCTATTTAATTTATCGTTCATTGCTTTGGTATTTATGCGACGAAAGTTATGGGGTTCTTTGAAAGCAATAAGCTTGATGATTGTTGCGTCTTTGCAATCCCTGCTTTGTTTCTAGTGCTGCCAGTCAATAAAATTAACTGAATTAGGACTTACGCAAAGAGTCTGTTTCCTCACAAACATGCAACCCCAGCAAAGCAAGCTACCCCAAACCCACACTCGTTAATCTTGCGCCAAACACTCTTGCTGTCATCTGCATGATCACTCTTAGTGGTTGTCCTTTGTCAGTTATCTTTTGCTAATGACTAATGACTAATGACTAATAACTGACTTGCCAAAAAAATTTGTAGTATCCTCTTGACATTATGTAGTTTTTGTATTACAAATGTAGTATCAACACAAAAGCCTCCTCAAGAGGCAAAACCAAAACCTCTCAGAACCTTGACAACTCCATAGATGGTAATTTTTGGGGTGTAGCGATCGCAATAACGCCATCGGCAAAGGCAACTTTTGGGGCCGCGATTGGTGTTCGACTGCTCCGAAACCAACAAACGGACGGTTGCAGGATTTGGGTTCAATTCCCAACGGTTCCACTTGCCTTAGTTGCAATTAAAGTCACTAATACTAATTCGTAATTAAAACAGGAGGTGATTGCAATGGTACATATTCGATTTGAAGGACGTTCTATTGATGTTACAGAAACACAATTAGGAATTGCCCCAAGCATGAATGATGGGGTAGTCAAGGAGCAGGTTGCTCGGCATTTAGATGTGAATAGCGATCGCCTTTCTGCTTACGTAGTTGATCGCCGTCCCAGTGGTGATTTACTCATCCGTCCTGAAGCCGTCTATGGTTAAAGTCTTGATTTATCCGTGCCCTTAAAATAATTCGTAATTGATAATTCGTAATTCGTAATTGAATTAGTTTGGATTTAGACCCCAACTAATTCAAGACCGCTAATTTTCAAAAAAAATTTAGCGTGGTGTTCCGCCTCTTTTAATTACGAATTACGAATTACGAATTAGTAATTATTCCGCGCCCTAACTTTTAAAGCATACACACATTCCGGCAACGGAAATGCAGGTTCGATCCCTGCCGCTTCCTTTGATGGAAGCGTGGCCAAATTGGTATAGGCAACTGTGAAAACTGCTTTACTAACTTGTGCGGAATTCTAATTATTTAAATCGTATTTATCTATAATTTTCACGAAATCATATATGCGGAGGTGAGGTCAATGATGTTCGCTAATTTATTTTTAATCACACATCAATCAATACAACTGCATTTTAATAAAGTAAGGTATGAGCGAACATCGTTTGAGCGAGATTGTGATTGAACGTCCTCGCGGTGGAATGAGAATTAGCCTCAAAAAATACAAGGGTTTTAAAAAGCAATTAGACAAACTCACCGAAGAAGCAAGTCAGGATGGGTTGTTAAGCCCTTACCTGATTAAACCAATAAACAAATCCAAGTATCTTTCAGACCATCTCGGCCCTCTGCGTCGGTTTTTGCGTTCCAAAGTCGGACAGCCTTGGAATGATGTTTACAGCGAACTGTGTCAACGGTTAGATACAAAGACAATGGCAGGACAGCATGTTCTTAGTCATTTGTGGGATTACGTTGAGCGACATGTGGAAATAATTGATGGTGCTTTTTACAGCAAACCTTACCAAGGTTATCGCACTCAGTTAGATGTGAGTTACCGCGATCGCTTTTATATCCACCCTGAAACTAAAATTCTTTGTGCATCTGAGAAAGCACCCCGCAAGCAGAAGCCAAAGCAGCAACAAACAGATTTTGTGATTGTTGATGATTATCATCAATACCACAAGTTGAACGATATTTGGTATCTAATCAGCTTTGCAGATTTTCCACCGCCACCAGATAATTACGTGACGGATGTTCTCAAAGGTTTAATTCACCGTTCTGCTGCAATATACAGAGGTCGCAGGATTTACGCTGTTAGTAAACGGCAGTGTAACAAGAAGCAAATTCGATTTATCTTAAATCAACTTTCTCAAAACTAAAATTTCCACTTCGTGCCCTAACCGTAAAAGCTTACATACTAGCCTAATTGGTAAAGGCACTTGACTGAAGATCAAGCGATTACGGGTTCAAGCCCCGTGTGTGAATCAACAGCTTTTGCAACTTGCACGAGGTGATTTTATTCATTTCAAATATGAGTTAATTGCAACTCATTGGAGGTTGCTATGTCTGTGAAAATTATAGAAATTTTAGAACAACTCAAGTCTTTAAGTTTTAATGAAACTGCTCAATTGGTGAAGCAGATTGAAGCAACCTTCAATGTTGATATTTCCACACCGAAAGTCATTCGGATTGATCGGCAAGATGAAGATCAGGAACAACCTCAGATTAAAACGGAGTTTGATGTTTTGTTGGTATCGGTTCCAGCAGAGAAAAAGATTGCCTTACTCAAGGTGATTCGGACTGTGACGGGACTGGGACTGAAGGAGGCTAAAGACTTTGTGGAATCGCTTCCCCAAGTGGTTCAGGCTGGATTAAATAAGGAAGCGGCTGATAGTCTCAAGCAAGAGCTTGAGGAGGCGGGGGCGGTGGTTTCTCTGAGGTGATAGAAGTTTTATTTGTGTTGTGAAAGTTTCTTTTTTTAAACGAACCGCAGAGGCGCGGAGGACACAGAGAAAAAGAGAAATGCTTAATCAAGACTTACGCACGGACTACGATTTTACTTCATGTCATTACGAGCGAAGCGAAGTAATCGCAAAAGCTTAGTTTTTCGTCGCGAGTGTGTAAGTCTTATTAACTAAACTGTGTTTTATCTGCGTTGTGAAAGTTTATTTTTTTAAACGAACCGCCAAGGACGCCAAGGACGCCAAGAGAAGAAGAAAGACAAAGCTTTTCGCAAATGAATTATGACTTCTAGAGACAAATTTATCGATTGGCAGTTGTTGCTGCGCCCTGATTAATGAAAAATTAAAAATATAAAAATTTATCTTTTTTAATTTATAATTTTTAATTTTCTAAAACTTGCGTGGTGACTTTATCGCTTAGCGTGCAACATCTGCCTCCTGCAATTTTGATCTATTGGATTATAATCCAAAATCTAAAATCTAAAATCTAAAATTTTTAGAGGAGGTTTCTATGAATAACGCAGAACGTGATCTGCGTCTGGAAATGCTCAATAGTTTGCTGACAACTCCTCACCGCAAGCTTGAGCAAGTTGCAGAAATTCATCAGTTAATTGTTGAAGTTGATCCTATCTTTTACGGACATTTGGCAGTTTGGTATCAGCGTCATGGTGATGTGCGCGACCATAAGGAAGTGTTTGTTGCTCATTTGCTCACTAGCAATCTGACTGAACACCGAGATGCTGGATTTATGATGCTGCAAGAGTTTCCGCCTTATCAGGTGGCTCGTGTGGTAGACTTTATGAAGCAGCAGCGCAATAAGCTACCTCGTTCGGCTCGTACTGCGGTACGACGTTATTTGAAGACGCGGGAAAGTAATGTTGCAATGTTCGATCGCGCTGCTTTGCGAGGTCGTCAGGCTATGAAGCATCTGTATGCTTCGCTGCACATTAAGCCGAATGAACGAGCAAATGCGATTTTGTTCCGTGATACTCCGCCAGAGGGTTCTTTGGCAAGTGTGCTAAAGCAGATTGCTAAGGCAGAAAGTGCCGCAGAACAAGCACGGCTGATTGTGGAGTTCAATATTCCTTATGCGATCGCGATCGGTGCAATCAAGCAACTCACACCGGTTGTGTTGGTAGCTTTGATCAACAGCATGACTCCCCAGGAAGTGATCAATAACCTCAAGTCTCTCCAGGCTAGAGGTGCAATGGAACATCCAGAGGTGAAGAAGCTGATTGATTCTAAGCTGGAAGAAGCGGCTAAGAATACACGGGTAGCAGCATTCAAAGCACAGATAGCCGCAGACACCGCAGATTTAGATGCAGACACCGTTGCACGACTGGAAAATGTCACCAATGAACAGGTGAAGCGGCGCGGTACAATTGCGCGTCCAACTGCCTTATTGGTGGATAAGTCTGGTTCAATGGAGAATGCGATCGCTATTGGTAAGCAACTCGCTGCTTTAATCTCTGGTATCACTCAAGCTGAATTGTTTGTCTATGCGTTCGACACGATTCCTTACGCTGTGACTGCAAAAGGCAAGGAGTTGACCGATTGGGAACGTGCTTTCCAGTACATCAACGCAGGCGGTGGTACTAGCATCGGCTGTGCGTTGGAAGCTATGCGGAAGAAGAAGCAAGTTGTTGACCAGATTATTCTGGTGACAGATGAAGGGGAAAATGCAACTCCTTACTTCGCTGAAGCTTATAAGACTTACTGTCGAGAGTTTGCAGTTGTACCCAATGTGGTGATTGTGTGTGTGGGTAGTCATTACAGCTGGATTGAGGGACAACTCAAGCAGCAGCAAGCACCTGTAGAAACCTTCACTTTCGCCGGTGACTACTACAGCTTACCGAACCTTGTTCCCCTCCTGACGCGTCCCTCTCGTCTAGAGTTGCTGATGGAAATTCTCGATATGCCGTTGCCTGTAAGAGAGGATAAGTAGAGTTGGTAAAGGTATCACTGTCCACTTAAAACTTGTGGACAGTGACCTGAGCTTTATTAATTGGTTATACTTAACAGTATTAAGTAAGAAATTTCGGCGTTGCTGAATAATGGGATGATTTTTGTCTCACGCAAAGACGCAAATTTGCTCAAGCCAAGTAACTAAATCATATACATTTGAAAAGTCTAAAACATCTTCTCCTAAGCTTTCCAATTGCTCAGGGGATAAGACTTGAAGCCGTTCAATTATTACTGAATCTATGTCACCAAAGCGTCTATTTAAAAGGCGTAAAGTATATTTTAACGCTTACTTTTGCACAATATATTGATAAATCACTGATTCTTGCATCAGATCACTCTGCAACAATTAAATAAAGTATGGTAATACTTAATGATTACAAATAATAAGCATTACCTAGTTTATCAATTTTAACTATTTGTATTTCGCTCAAGCCAAGCAATTAAATCAGATACATTTGAAAAGTCTAAAAAATCTTCTCCTAAACTTTCCAATTGTTCGGTAGATAATATTTGTAGACGTTCAATCATTAATGAATCTATTTGACCAAAGCGTCTATTTAGAAGACGTAAAGTATATTTCAACGCTTCTTTTTGCTCTCCTCTTTGTTCTCCCTTCTGCAAAATATCTTGATAAATTACTGACTCTTGCATAAGTTCCTCCCGCAATAATTGACGAATAAAAAGTTTTTCAAACTTTAACCCTGCTAAAATCTCAGTGTATGCAGCTGTATTTTGTCTAGTCTCAATATCTGGAATTTTAGCAATTTCCTGGGCAACCTGGGATAATAAGGTTTGGGGTGAATCTGTTCGCGTTAAGGGTGCTAAAGGTAATAACGCCAGATTGCCAAGAAACAGTCCTGAATCTTGCTCCCACATCCGGATCACTCGATAACAATGGATTGTTACCTCGCTGACATATTCCTCAGTAAAAGCGATCGCGTCGTTTGTCTGTTGCAAGAAAATTACTACCTGGGTGACAGGAAGTTGATATTTACGTGTCAATCTCACGTAATAATCTAGCATCCGTAGAGAAATTGGTTGTTGGGATTTGATGGTAGTTTGAAATTCCAGGTGTAAAATACGATTTTCTGTTTGCAGAAATATAACTGAATCCGCGCGTATCGGTTCAATACTCAACTCAGTTTTTAAAATTTCAATTCTTTGCGGTTCTTGATTTAATAACCAACGAATAAAATCAACGGGATACTTTTCTACAAGTAGCTTACAAAGGTTGTCATATTCTGCCATCTCAAAGATTACACTTGATTTTATTCATTATTTTATAATATATTGGCTTTTGACCAGTTCACCCATATTACCAGTGTCATCAATGATAATTTTAGGAGATTGATGAGTGAGGTGAAATGATAGCGATCGCTCCACTACAAAATCTTACTAAAATTCTTATTTCTCCGTGTCCTCTGTGTCTCTGTGGTTCGTTTTTTCAATATTTTCTAGGCATCGCCAGCAGCCAAAATATTTTCCGAAAAGTAGTAATTATTTTTGTAGCATATGTAGTATAATAATCTCATGCGTGACCTAACTCGTGGAGCCTACATACTAGTACGAGAGGAAGGTAACACTGTCAAATCAGTGGGCGTTTGTGAACGGGGAGTGCGAAGAACCTGGAAAGTGGGCTTAGAAGTAGCCATCTTTGAAAGAGTGTGTAACAACTCACCAGCGGAGTTCCCCTAGTAACTGAGAACACGCAATGCTCCACCAACTTGCACGCAATTTAATTCTTAGGTAAGAAAGTTCGATTTGATCTAATATCTTGCATCTACCCCATATCCCGCCTGAGAATAAATTCTCATGCTAATAGCACAAGTCCGTTTTAACGGACTCAAACACTTTGCTAGTCAGATTTATCTGACTTTAGCTATTAGCCAAGAAATAAATTTCTTGGCGGGATGAAGAGCTGGTGGAAGATATGAGTAATCCAGCTTTCTAGAGTTGCATCTCTAGCCTTTTGTTTCAGAAAAGTATTATTTATGACTAATATATTTAAGCTAATTAACGAAATTGCTAGTGCAGAAGCACAGTTGTACACTACCCAATTCCTTGCACCCTGTGTCAAGGGTGGACGAGTCCGCACACGCGTAGCCGGGATGGTATACACCTTCACCCCAAAGCCTAGTAAATTTGAAGGTTGGGGCATCTTTCAGCCTGTGGATGAGAAGACTGCAACGGTTGTGGAAGAAGCTGACTTACCCCAAATTGCAGAATATCTGCAAAACTTTCCCCAAATACGCCTACGGTTAGCACACCGATTGCAAAGACAAACTTGGTTAGCATACCCTGTCAATGAAGCAGATATGCGTCAACGGTTGCGGGTGGTAAAGCCGATCGCAGTACATTTAGTAACTGAAGGTGTAGCCTTTGAGCAAATCATCACCCGCTGGAATGGACAATCCTGTTGGTTTGAGGAAATCGATCGCCGTACCGATCCGACAATTCCTGAAAGTCTGCAATCCGCCCTCAAGCAACTCATTCCTGCTGAAGAATTGCAATTTAAAGGCATAACTCCAGAAATTCGCACAGTCTATAAATTAGCAACTAAGCAGATTGAAGGCTTTACTCAACCCCAACAAGATGAAAAGCGGCTTAGAAAAGCATTACAAATGGGCGGTGGTGAATTACGCCAATTTCACGATCGCGGTGATTACTGGACAGTTGATTGGACAACTAGTGATGGTGTGCGCCACAGTAGTGCGATCGCTAAAACTGACTTGACTGTGATCAGTTCTGGTATTTGTCTAAGTGGACGCGATCGCGATTTTGACTTGCAATCCTTAGTAGGTGTAATGGAACAACAAGAATGATGACTGTTGACTGATGACTGGGTTTATTTACTTGAAAATTGTTGTAATTACGAATTACCCTCCGGGTTCGGCAGTCCCCCATCGACGGGAACCGCCAAGACGGGGGCTGCCTCACGAATTAGGAATTACGAATTATTATGAGTATCTTTTTTCACGAACAACTTTATCGCAGCAATGCTGTGATGGCAAAGCTGAAAGACTATCCTGTAACAATTTGTGGGGCGGGCGCGTTAGGAGCTAATATTGCTGAAAACCTTGCTCGGTCTGGTTTTGACAAACTGACAGTCATTGATCGCGATCGCATTGAGGAGCGGAATCTTTCCACCCAACCCTACTACCGTTCCGATGTAGGAGCATTCAAAGCGAAAATATTAGCTAACAATTTATACCGAGCAATTGGTACTAAAATTGATGCCAAGACAAAGGAGTTAACAGCAGCAAATACAACTCAACTACTCAAAGATAGTCAGTTAATTGTCGATGTCTTTGACAACAGCGTTGCACGTCAAGCAGTCAAGGATTATGCTGAGCAATTTAGCATTCCTTGTCTTCATGCTGGGCTAGCAGCTGATTATGCAGAAGTGATTTGGAATGACGTTTATTGCGTTCCTTCTGATGTTAATGATGATGTCTGCGATTATCCATTAGCAAGAAACTTGGTTATGTTAACTGTTGCTGTGGCGTGTGAAGCAATTGTCTCATTCATTGCTACAAAAGAACAGAGTGACTTTACCATCACCCTCAAGGATTTAACGGTGAGATCCTTGTTTTTGTAACTTTAGGAAAAAAAGAGCGATCGCTGATCGGATAGTATCAAGATACAAAATATAGTCCGCGAGGGCGGACTACATTTATATAATCACAACTTCTTCTCACTAGGGCTTTCTTACCTTAGATGAAATATTCGTTGGAATCAGTATCATCCATATTTTCAGATAATGGAGTTGATACGGTTTGATTAAATTTTATTTCTTCTGTTTGAGTTTCACCCTGTGGTTTTCCATCCCATGAGTAGTTGCAGATTTTACTGCGAAGTACCGTACCTAATGTCGCATTAATTACAAATGCAAAGGAATCTACAAAGATTAAGTTTACAGCTCGATTAAGCATAAGTCCCTCTTAAGCCTATTTAAGCATCAAGTAATAGTTGAAGTTTTCTACACAAGGCAAAATGTCTTTTCCAGAAACTGACTCAGGACTTATGCAAAAATCGCTTAATAGCCTAATTTATCAAACCATCAAGGCACTAAAAACAACAAGAATCTTTACAATCTGCATTAGTCCTGCAACTATAGCCCTGTCAAAAGCTTCCTCTTTAACCTATATGACTTTGTGTTTTCTGCATCTATAGCTAAACTTGCTAACCGTAATTGACGATGCGAAAGCCATCACAAGGATAAATTCTGGTAATTCGGAAAATTTGGCGGGGTTGAAAACTATCAAGGGTACAAGTCCAAGTGATGGAAAAATCTAAGCGATGACGAAATAATAACTTAAGGCGCGATCGCAAAGCAGATAAAAGTACTCCCTGATAGCGAACGAGATGAAAGTCAAAATTCGTATCCTGAAGAAATAAATCTATATTCTCTGCTTTCAGGACAGTTTGACGCGTAATTGGCTCTAGAATAAAAATCATTCCATAGCGTCGAATATACTTAACTTTTTCGCGATTTTTACCTATTTCTTGGCAAATGCCATAACCTAACAATAACAACCCTTCTTCATCAACTAAAGCTAAATTATTCCTGATTATCTGTTTATTGATTTCCCGTTCTATATATTGAATATCTTTCTTGTGTAAATGCGAGAGTTTTTCTCTATCTAGATACTTTCGATATAAAGCATCAAGCAAAGTTGCTTCAGTTTCTTTCCAATAAAGCTGTGCTATACGAGATGGTGCATAAGTAGTTCTCAATACGCTTCCATCTCTTTTATTTTCATCTTTCCATAATTTAAATGGTTTATAAATAGGACGATTGAGAGGAAATTTTTCACGACTTGTATATTCTTGATTTACTGAAGTTAATTTAAAAAATGCAGCACGAACTGTTTGAGGGGTTAAAATTACTAAACGCCCATCACCTGCTAATGATAATTGCATTTGCACCATAAGCAATTCAATATTTATTTTGTTTAATTTTTAATCTTGATTTGGAAGTGATGGTAATTTATTAATAATTATTTGGCTGATTCTGTTTATAACATCATCAATAATCGGGTCATTTTCTCGACCTTTAGTATTTGCTTCATCAATAGCTACTTGAATAGCCGTCCCTAAATCATCTATCATTTCGCCTAACTCATTCAGTAGTTTAATCTCTAGACCATAATCAATTTCTACTTTTTGAGTATAGTGACTGATGACTTTATAGTGTTCTTCATAGGTTCGTACTCTGGTACTCGAATCTTCTTCATAGGGAACGTATCGAGTTTCTTTTTCTTCGTGTTTTTGTTTGACATGGACAAAGGCTGGACGATTATCAATTGTGGTATTGTAAATAAGTTTAGGATTTCGTCTAGGAAGTTTGCGGACTAATTCTGATAGAACAGTGTGGGCACTTTGTAGGGCGCGTAATTGTGGTACAGTCAGTTCTACAGAAATTCCATACCAGTCAAAAGTTCCTGTATTATTAGAGTTTGCTTTTTGCCGTGCGCCGTGCTGACTAACTACATCTTTGACAATCTCTAAAACATGAAGACTAATTTCTTCAGGAGAATAATCTACATAGGTTTCTCGAATTTCGTCTTGCAGTTCGTCTTGAGCATTGTAATTACGATGGCGCACTTCTTGCGCCCTGATTTTCTCAATCCATGAGATTGCTTTGGCTAGTTCTCGTTTTTGTTTGGTAAATGTTGTTTGAACCATATGAACAATTACTTAATATGAATATTGTTTATCAATGATTATTAGTAAAATGTATTTACAAAGGACAAATGACAAATGACAAATGACAGTTAAAAGAAAGGTCTTGCTTTATATCTAGACACGAGATATTTCTCTAGTATTACTACTATAGTACTGAAAGGCTTAACGATCGCGATCGAGGAGACTTTGCCACCAAGACGTTCGCCAGTCATTTTTACCCATCGCTGGGAAATTTGAAAATCCAGAGGACTTCTCTTTATCCAAGTGCCTACTTTCTTTTTTCCAAATTACGCGAAAATCAATAAAAATAACTAACATCCTACGAACATCTTCCTAAAAGTGACTCTCTGAGTTACTAAAACCTCCCTGAAATCTTCAATGAAAACTTCAGCTAAACTCACCATACAGATTGATTCTCCGCACTTACGACCTTTTAAGGTAGTCGCTCCCCTAATGATTTCATATAATGTATGACGCCGCCACGCCAAAATAATGGGAATTGAAAATAGACATTTTGCAGGGAATCCATAGAATTCAAGAGAATTCTGATTATGAATTTAAGAGTTCTTGAGAGAATTTGTCCGTGCCTGTATCACATAATGTTTGGAAGCACATTATTTCTGACTGGACAACGGATGAAAGCCTTCCTCCCTCTCTGATATTTCTTTTTGGAAATATGAGAAGTTTACGACCCCGACGAACATCTCAGGTTTTACCCCTCCCCGGACATTTTAGGCTACTTCCACATTAGTTTTTCGAGAACCTTTTCCTATTCTCTACTTGTCTGGCGGAACGTTTTGTCATAAATTATATGGCGTTTTTTCTTGGTTATTGAACAACTTAGGAATTTTTACTAAGATGTTAATTCTATAACCTTGAACGAGATTTTTATTCGTAAAGAGATAATACTTTACTTTTCAGAAAGCTTAACCTTTCCTGCAACAACTCAAAACTAGTTTGAGTCATTACAATATTCATTAAACTCTAATAAATATCATTTTGTCCACTTTGTTTAATCTTCTTTATCTTCATACAGCGATTAGGGGTTTAACAAGTACAGCTTATTTGTGGCATCCTACTTAACTTTTGTAAACAAGTATTGAATTTTTGATCAAAGTAAAAATTTTCATGAGATTTATCTATGGAATAGTGATGAATGCCGAGTCAAACAGAATAGAGTCGCAGCAAAAAGGGCAAACAACCTTGCCACTACAAATTAGAAATTAGAAAACAAAATTGTCAGCATTGGCTAAGGTATTTGACGATACATCCAATACCGTCAACAAACTCGTCGCTACAGCCCGACCAGTTAAGCTATCTGGGTCAATCAGGACAGTGGTATTATTGCCCTGAGACCTAAAACCTAAGTAACCTTGTGCAGTTGCAGTTTCATAATTGAGACCGCCTAAGTTAAAACTGGCAAATAAATCAGTCAAAACAATCTTGTCCGCACTAGGTGAAAAATCAGTAATTGTGTCTCTGGCATCGCGGATACTCGTATAGACAAACAAGTCATTGCCAGCACCACCAGTGAGAACATCCCTACCAGTGCCACCAATGAGTATGTCATCACCAGCACCACCAGAAAGATCATCATTACCACCGTTGCCATCAATAATGTTGTTGCTGCTTGTTCCTGTAAGGACATCTCTGCCTTTAGTTCCGGTGAAATTGAGTGCAGTGACTGTTAAATCAAAGCTTTCACTCACACTTGCATTGCTGCTATCAGTAGCAATAACTTTTAGGCTAATGATGCCCACATCTATATCATCTGGTGTGCCGCTAAAGGTGCGGGTGTCAGCGTTGAAGGCTAGCCAGTCGGGTAAGGGGCTATCATCAACTAGGGTTGCAGTGTAGGTTAAGGTGTCACCTGCATCGACATCACTAAAGGTATCTGCATCAAAGGAGAAACTGAAAGCATTGTTTTCAGTGGTGGTGATGTCTGCAATGGCATTGGCAACAATGGGGGCATCATTGACTGACTTGACGTTGAGGTTAAAAGTACCATCAATACTGCCGCCATTACCATCACTGACGGTAAAGAAGAAGCTGTCAGTGCCGTTGTAATTGGCATTGGGGGTGTAGATGAAATAGTCGTCATCAGTGACGCTGGGTGTACCGTTGTCGTTAAGCGTCAGTGTGCCATTGCTGGGGTTAGTGAAGTTTGTGATGCTTAGGCGATCGCCCTCTGCATCTGTGTATCCACGTAGGATATTGTTAGCAAGGATGTTAACGGTAGTATCTTCGTTGCTAGTAGCCCCAGTTCCAAAGCCAAAGATAATGTAGTGCTTTAGCACAGCTGTGCCGAGAATTATATCGCCAAAGCCGTCGCTATTGAAGTCTCCTACACTACCTACAAAGTCGCCTAAAAATTCACCCGCATCAATGCCATTAATCACGAAGCCGTTGTTACCGTCTAGGGATGATAAGTCGAGGCTGGCGCTAAAGCCACTACTACTGCCAAACACCACATAGCTCTGTCCAGCATATAACTGTCCGTTGCGAGAAGCACCTGTTGCCGCAATAATCAGGTCATCAATGCCGTCGCCATTGATGTCTCCTGCATTGTTGACTCTGATGACGCCAAAACCGTCACCCGCATTAATGCCGTTAATCACAAAGCCATTGCTACCATCCAAAGATGATAAGTCGAGGCTGGCGCTAAAGCCGCTGCGACTGCCAAATACTACGTAGCTTTCCCCGGCATTTTCCTGTCCGTTGGGGTCAGCAAAGCGTGCCCCGATAATCAGGTCGTCGATACCGTCGCCATTGATGTCCCCCGCATTGCTGACGGAGCCGCCTGAGTAGTCACCCGCATTAATGCCATTAATCACAAAGCCGTTGCTACCATCCAAAGATGATAAGTCGAGGCTGGCGCTAAAGCCGCTAGTACTGCCAAATACTACGTAGCTTTCCCCGGCATTTTCCTGTCCGCTGGGGTCGGCACCATATGCCCCGATAATCAAGTCGTCGATGCCGTCACCGTTGATATCTCCTGCACCACTGACAAAGAAGCCTAATCTGTCACCTGCATCAATACCATTAATTACAAAGCCGTTGCTGCCGTTTAGGGATGATAAGTTAAGGCTGGCACTAAGTCCTGTACTGCTGCCAAACACTACATAGCTCTGCCCAGCATTTTCCTCTCCGTTGGGGTCAGCAAAGCGTGCCCCGATAATCAGGTCGTCGAAGCCATCGCCGTTAATGTCCCCCGCACTGCTGATGAAAGTGCCTGCGTCCTGAATTACAAAGCCATTGCTGCCATCCAAGGATAAGACGTTGAAGGTAGCACCAAAGCTGCTGCTGCCAAACACGATATAGGTCTGCCCTGCATCATACTCACCGTATATCGCCAAGGAACCGACTGTCCCAATAATCAAGTCGTCGAAGCCGTCGCCGTTAATGTCTCCTGCACTGCTGACGAAGTTGCCTAAGCCTTCATCTGCATTAATGCCGTTGATCACAAAGCCGTTGCTACCATCAAGTGAAGATAGTATGTTTAGGTCGAAACTGGCACTAAAGCTACTGCTGCGGCTACCAAACACCACATAACCCTTGCCGTCAAAGACTGACCCGAAAATCAGATCGTCAATGCCGTCGCCGTTAATGTCACCGGCATTTCTGACAGAGGTATTTAGATTACCCTGGCTATCAAAACCGTTAATTACAAAACCGTTGCTGCCGTCTAGGGATGATACGTTGAGAACTGAAATAAGTGTGGGTGCGTCATTAATTCCGTTGATAGTCAAGTTGACGCTAGCTGTACTAGTAAAGCTACCATCGCTAACAGTGTAGGTGAAGCTGTCGCTGCTGCTTTCACCCACAGCCAAAGTGTCAAATTGACCATTAGAATTGTAAGTGAAAGTGCCATCACCATTAAGAGTGAGTAAAGCGCCCGAACTCAAAGTAATGGGAATGCCAACAGTGACTGTATTACTATTGACAGCCGTCACTGTCAGAGAATCATTATCCGGGTTGCTGTCGTTGGCTAAGACAGAAATGTTAACAGCGGTGTCTTCGTCAGTTGTAACTGTGTCATTCACTGCCACTGGAGGTTCATCAATAGACCCAGTAGCAAAACCAAAGATGACGTAGCTCTGTCCGGCATTTTCCCGTCCGTTAGGGTCGGCAAAGGATGCCCCAAAAATCAGGTCGTCAAAGCCGTCGCCGTTGATGTCCCCTGCACTCCTGACAGAGGAGTTGGCGTTGATACCGTTGATCGCAAAGCCATTTCTACCGTCTAGCAAAGATAGATCGAAGTTAGCACTAAAGCCACTGCTCTTGCCAAATAACACGTAGAAAAACTGTTGTCCACCAGCTTCCTCAATAATCAAGTCATCGAAGCCATCGCCGTTAAAGTCCCCTGCACTGCTGACGGAATCACCCAATAAGCCATAGTCATTAATACCGTTAATCGCAAAACCATTGCTGCCATCCAGAGACGATGGGTTGAGGCTGGCACTAAAGCCATCACTCTTGCCAAACACCACGTAGGCTGCCCCACCATAGAAGGCGTTGCCGAAGTTCCTTCTTGCCCCGATAATGAGGTCGTCGAAGCCATCACCATTAATATCTCCTGCACTACTATAGGTTGGACTTGAGTCCTCACCTCCAGAGATACCTCTAAACACGAAGCCATTGCTGCCGTCCAAGGTCGGTAGGTCGAGAGTAGCACCAAAGCCCTCACTCTTGCTAAAGACTACGTAAATATTCTGAGAACCATTTCCTACAATAATCAGGTCGTCCAAGCCGTCGCCGTTAATATCCCCTGCACTACCGAAATTTCTGCTGGAATAGCTAAATGGTTCGGGGCCGTTGATTACAAAGCCGTTGCTGCCGTCCAAGGACGATAAATCGAAGCTGGCACTAAAACCACTAGTGTTGCCAAAGACTATGTAGCCTTCCCCAGCTCTTTCCACACCATTACTGGGGTAGGCAACCGATGCCACAATAATCAGGTCATCTATGCCGTCGCCGTTGACATCTCCGGCACTGCCGACGGAGGAGCCTGATAAGTCATAGGCATCAACACCGTTTAGTACGAAACCATTGTTACCGTCTAAAGACGATAAATTGAGGCTGGCACTAAAACCTGTGCTACTGCCAAATACTACGTAGCTCTCACCAGCCCTATCCTTTCCGTTGGGGTCGGCATATCGTGCCCCAATAATCAGGTCGTCGATGCCGTCGCCGTTGATATCCCCCGCATTACTGACAAAGACGCCTGAGCGATCGCCTGCATCAATGCCTTTGAGTACGAAGCCGTTGCTGCCATCCAAGGACGATAAGTCGAGGCTGGCGCTAAAGCCGCTACTGTTGCCAAATATTACGTAGCTCTCCCCAGGACTAGACTGTCCGTAACCACTGGGTGCCCCAATAATCAAGTCGTCGATGCCGTCGCCGTTGATGTCTCCTGCACCACTGACGGAGCGGCCTGAATAGTCACCAGCATCAATGCCGTTAATTACGAAACCATCCAGGTCAGAGAGGTTAAATATTACTGAATTGGCAGATTGATTGGTGAGGGTGAGGGTTGTGGTAGCCACCGTACTGGTGTTGGATTCAGCTTCGCCATCATCGACGATAAATTGAATAGTGCGGGGGGCTATAGTTGTTACTAAAGGGGCAGTATTGTTGTAAGTAATCGAACGCAATACTTGCTCGTAATTGGCTATTGTATCCGTCCCCGTCAGGCTGAGAATACCTGTTAGTGTACTTGAGTCGTAATTATAGCTAGCAGTGATACTCGTGCCAGTAGTATCAGCGTTTAGGGACTCGGCTGCACCTTCAAAAACAGGGTCGATAGTAATAGTTACTCCCACTAAAGTGCTACTGTTGGCGTCTGTCAAGGTGAAGTCGCTATCAACAATAGAGACTGGAGTGCCGCGATAAAAGGTAGTGGCAAAATCAATACCAGCCTCATCGCTGCCATTTAAGTCTACTTGGGGAGCGGCATTGGGAATGCTGTCATCCAGATCAGAGAGATTAAAGACTACATCAGCCATCTTTGTTGAATCTCCAAGTGATTTTGCACATGTTCAGTGTCAGATTTTGCAATGGTCAAAAGGCTTGAAATACTATGTCTTTACAGACTTGAATCATTTCTCATTCCACTGTCACCATCTGCCGAATTTCGTCAAAAGCAAAACTTGATCGCCATAGGACAACACACCTGTGGCATTACTACTACCATGTTGTATAACTCCAGCACCACCCCCTCTAGCCTTAAACTATGAACAATATCGCCACAGAACTTAGTGGGGTAAAGGGAAATGGGGAAAGGAAAAGGTTTTTAGCGAGACTTAAACATTTTTGGGGTAGAAACAAGCCTCAAATCCATACAGGACAAAGAAAATACACCCCTTGTTCAAAAAAGCTTGAAACCCAGATATATCAAAAAAATAACCAAATCGATGTCAAAGTCTTTCTGTATATACATTTGAGTGTTTTTTCTGGTCAGTTTTTGTCTAAGTCCCATTAATTCCTTTCCCCTTTCCCCTTTCTTTAGACCTTACCCAACAATTTTGGGTTGGCAGACCACTGGGTTATTGTTCAATATTTGGGCTGCGTAGGTCTTCTACCAGCGCTTGGACTTCTAGGGGAGGGGGTGGGGTGAGGCGAGAAACTACTAGGGTAACTATGAGGTTAATCACCATACCTAAAGTGCCAATTCCTTCTGGAGAAACCCCAAAAAACCAAGGTTGCATACCTCCAAACTTGACACCGATAATGTAAATTATCGTAAAAATTAAACCCGTCAACATGCCAGCGATCGCACCTTGAGCATTGGTGCGTTTGTCGAAAATCCCCAAGAAAATCACGGGAAAGAAGCTAGCGGCTGCTAAACCAAAGGCAAAGGCTACTACTTCGCTGACAAATCCTGGTGGATTTACCCCAAAGTATCCCGCCAGCACTACGGAAAGTCCAATCATGACGCGCCCAACAAACACGCGTCTTTGTTCTGAAGCACTTGAATCGACTATCCGGTAGTAGACATCGTGGGCGACAGAACTGGAGATTACCAGTAACAAACCCGATGCTGTAGACAATGCAGCCGCTAACCCGCCAGCTGCTACCAGTCCAATCACCCAAGGAGCAAGTTTAGCCACTTCTGGGGTGGAAAGCACAATAATATCTCGGTCAATTGTAATTTCACTGGTTTCTTTATTTGGAGTTAACTGAAGCCGCCCATCTTTATTTTTGTCATCGAAGGCCAGCAATTTAGTTTTTTCCCACTTGTTAGCCCAGTCTAATTGCTGCACCTCTGCAATCGTTTGATTGTGCAGAGAATCAATCAAGTTATAACGGGCAAACATGGAAAGAGCAGGAGCAGTGGTATAAAGAATAGCAATAAATAACAATGCCCAACCAGCAGAGAAACGAGCAGCACGTACATTGGGTACTGTGTAAAATCTGACTATAATATGGGGCAAACCAGCCGTACCTACCATCAGGGCTATGGTAGTGAACAAAACATCTATCATTGACTTATTGACAAATGGCTGAGTATACTCCTTAAACCCTAATTCAACTTGGATTTGATTGAGCTTACTAGCAATATCACTAAAAGTAAATGCGAGTTGCGGGATAGGATTACCTGTCAGCTTCCAGGCGATCGCGATCGCTGGAATTAAGTAAGCTACAATCAATACAGCGTATTGTGCTACTTGCGTCCAGGTGATGCCTTTCATACCTCCCAGTACTGCAAAAAAGGCTACAATCACCATACCGATGATCACGCCTGTATTGATGTCTACTTGCAAAAAGCGGCTAAAAACAATACCGACACCCCGCATTTGCCCAGCAACGTAGGTAAGAGAAATGAAAATAGCTGCAACCACCGCTACTAAACGAGCAATGTTAGAGTTGTAGCGATCGCCTACAAAATCAGGCACCGTATACTTACCAAATTTTCGCAAATAAGGAGCCAAAAGCAATGCTAGTAGTACATAACCACCAGTCCAACCCATCAAATAAATAGAACCGTCGTAACCCAAAAAAGAAATCAGCCCCGCCATAGAAATAAACGAGGCTGCGGACATCCAGTCAGCGGCGGTAGCTGCACCATTAGCAATTGAGGGTATTCCCTGACCTGCTACGAAGAAGTCTTTAGTATTTTCGACTCGCGATTGCCAACCAATGTAAATGTAAAGGAGGAAAGAGAGTCCAACCAATATAATTGTCCAAATTTCAACTGACACGGTTGTTCCTCACTTTTTGTTATTATATTTGCGGTCTAATTTGTCCATTTGAAAGGCATAAATGAAAATCAATCCCACAAATATGACGATTGATCCTTGCTGCGCCATCCAAAAACCCAAAGGTACGCCGAAAAAACGTACATTATTTAATGGTTGAACTAGCAAAATGCTGAAAACTAGGGAAACCAGTCCCCAAACAATTAAAAGATTACGAATTAAAGCCGTATTAGCACGCCAATAAGAGTGGCGCTGATGTTCATCCATTGTTGTTTATAGTAAGTGCATCAAAAATAATACCAAGAAGCTGCTATTCTACCGCCTAATTACTGTGTATTTTTTTTAATTGTTCGAAAAATATGATCAGACTATTGGTAACAAAAATTACTTGTCAGATATTGAACCCAAACTCACGATGCAAAAGTATAGGTTTGATGGCGTGGCTGAATAGAAGGTTGAAATGAATAAATGGGCTAAATTAAGATTCTTAATCTCTGCGTCCAGAGCGTTTGAAGCGTTGAGGTAAAATTCATCGCCGGATTCACCAACCCCAGTTTTATAAATCTTATTTCTGCAAATTCAAATCAGTAGCTATGCAAACATGGCTTGATGACTGTTCTCAGTTCTAAATTTTTGAGGAGGCAGGATAAATATTATTTTAAATATGAGTTTTTTAACAATTTATATTAACACTGAATTTATATAATTATTATATTTTTAATAAAAAATTCAATCTTTTTTGAAAATAAATATAATTCTTCAGTAATCTTAACATTGTAAATAATATGTATGCTTAGTTAGCTTGAACATAGAATTTTGGTGACAAGATTACTGTGTTTGATCTGGAAGATTTTTTCAACCTTTCAACTGACCTATTCTGTATCATCGGGCAAGATGGTTGTTACCTGCAAGTGAATCCAGCATGGGAACAAGTCTTAGGATGGAAAGTAGAAAACTTAATCGGACATCCTTGGTTAGAGTTAATACATCCGGAGGATATTGCAAATAGTCGGTTACTAACTGAACCAGTGCAACAGTTGCAGTGGGACAACCGTTTTCTTCACAAAGATGGTAGCTATCGCTGGCTTACTTGGAGTCTGTCAACTTCTCAAAAGGGACTTACCTATGGAATAGGGAGAGATATCAGCCAACAACTGCGACAAATACAAGCGCTCTCTACTGAACGGGAAAGCCTTTATAATCTACTGAATCAGCTACCAGCTTTTCTGTATTTGCAACCCAAGAGTTATGAGGTAGGATTTTATAATAAACGCTTTAAAGAGGTATTTGGAGACCCGACAGGGAAACCTTGTTATGAAGCGATGGCTGGATTAAAGCAACCTTGTTCAGTCTGTACTACCTTTCGAGTTTTTGATACTAATGCTCCACAACTTTGGGAATGGGTAGATACTAGAACAGGTAATGTGTATCAGATTTACGATTATCCGTTCACGGATATGAACGGTGAACCAATGGTTGTGGAAATGGGTTTAGATATTACTGCTGTCAAAAAAGCAGAGTTAGCTTTGCGACAGCGTGAACAGGAATTAACCGAAAAAAATCAACAACTTCAAACAACCCTTGAGGAATTACAAAAGGCTCAAGCACAGCTGATTCAAAGCGAAAAGATGTCTTCTTTAGGACAGCTAGTGGCTGGTGTGGCTCATGAAATTAACAACCCAGTTAACTTTATTGATGGTAATATCATCCATGCTAAACAATACATACAACAATTGCTAGAACTGCTACAACTTTATCAACAAGAATATCCTTACCCAACACCAGTAATTACAGAAACAATAGAAACAATCGAATTAGAGTATATCACTGAAGACCTACAAAAATTGCTACATTCTATGAAAATGGGAAGCGATCGCATTCGTAATATTGTACTGTCGTTGCGGAACTTCTCACGATTGGATGAAGCGGTAATGAAAGCGGTAGATATCCACAGCGGTATTGAAAGTACTTTAATGCTTCTCCAAAATCGCCTCAAAGCCAAACCTGACCATCCGACAATCGAAGTGATTAAAGAGTATGGACAACTTCCACTAGTGGAGTGTTATGCAGGTCAACTCAATCAGGTATTGATGAACATTATAACTAATGCGATCGATGCTTTAGAAAGTTTGTGTGTTATTGGTCAACATGACCATCCACAAATCACTATCCGCACCTATTTACTCAACTCAGATTGGGTTGTGATTGAGATTGCTGACAATGGCCCAGGAATCTCAAAAGAAGTTCAACAGCGTCTATTTGATCCCTTCTTTACAACTAAACCAGTTGGTAAGGGAATTGGCTTAGGAATGTCAATTAGTTATCAGATTATTACCGAAAAACATCAAGGGCACTTACGATGCATTTCATCCCCAGGAGAGGGAGCAAAATTCATCATAGAAATTCCTATTCTACAACTTAAATCTCTACGCGCCTTGTAACTACAAAATAATCTGAAAAATAGTAAGCTAATGTGTATCAATATTGCAAACTATTTAGTTAATACCGTTATTAGTCATTAGTCATTAGTCATTTGTATTTACAAAGGATTAATGACTAATGATAAAGAACGAGCAAATATGTTTGATTGGAATTGCAAGTAGTAAGGTAGCACGGCTGTGCTACCCTAACTGTATGTTCAATTTAGCTCTAATTCACTATTATAGCTGTCGGCAGTAGTGTTAGGACATCAACAGATGATAAAACCTAGATACAAAGCGAAAAGTTAAAAGCGGCGGCTTGTGCCGATCTGAACTTTAATAGACAAAGACTTTTCACCCAGTCCCTAGTCCCCAGTCCCCAGCTATAAATCTAATTTTCTACACTAACAGCCAGAATTTTGCTGTAATACTCAGTCTGAGCATATACACTAATAATGCTGTCACCAACTTCAAAAAATGTGCCTTGTTGCTCATCTTTAGAAAACTGTAAATTTGGGTACTTGACAGCAAGTTCCTCAGCAGTCATGGCTGGTGTTGCCATGTTGTCTGGCAACTTACCAATAGCACCAATATAAAATACTAAGGGAGAAATTTTATCTTGGTAGATTGATTCTACATATTGTTCTAGCTTAGTATTCGCTTCTGTCAATGCTGTAATTATTTGGTCTTGATTAAAGGACTTACCAGAGTGTTTATCTCGTAAAAGTTGGACTAAACTATCAGCACCTACTTTGACCAGAATATTTGCAACAATGCCATTTTTCTCAAGTCCGAGAAAGTCATCAAAAATCGGTTTCATGAACTCATCTACTTTCGTGATTTTGATGCGCGATGATAGTAGCTTGTGCCTCAAGGCAATATTTTCAGAGAATGCCATCTCAAACCGAGGCTTAGTGAAAATTTCTCCGGTTTCTTTGTCATAAACCCGATACATCTTATCGAGGAATTTGTTCGCTGAAGGCAATTTACTCAAATTCAGAATATCTTGATTACCAATGTCAATTTTATAACTGACTCGTGAGTCGATAGTACCGTTAGCTAAAGCTTCTTTGAGATTTGTATATTCGGTTGTCGTGGGAAAATTAGTGTAAATATTTTTGGAAAGATAATGATGTTGTAATTCATCCAACTGGGGTTGGACAAAGACATCTGACTGCCCTTTCAAATGAGCAGAAATAATACTAGAAAGTACTTTGATTTCTGCTAGCTGATCAAATAAACCATCAATGCTGCTGTAAGATGCATTAATAGGTACTAGGGGTAAGTTATCTAGCTGGATAGTGTATTCAGAACGAAAATCAAATTTATCTGCGTTTAATACACCTTTTTGTTTGAGCAATTCAAAAACTTTTTTACTACTAATTTTGACTTGCAAGGAATTTACATTAATTTTACCATCACTCACAATCGTGTAGTTATTAAAGGCGTTTAGGTCATTGACCAGCAAGCCTGCAACTTCAATAACTGGGGTTTTATCCTCAAGTTTGACAAGTTTTACTTGCCGTTTGACAAGCATATTAATGGTAGCTTTGCTACGATTAAATTTAAACTCACCCATGCCAACATATTGGACTTTATCTAAATATTCTGTTCGTAGCCAAGGCTGAATTAGTTCTCCATTTTCATCTCTTATACCTTGAAGTCGCTTGATAGTTGTTCGGCGATAATTCTCTTGTAGATGCTTGATATTAATAATTATGTAGTTACGATATTCTGCAAAAATTTTGATGAGTTCTAGCAGAGAAATTTTATTATTTGTCATGTTGTTACCTTCTATAAAGGTCAAGATTCATTTCAAGCCAAAATTGCTCAAGTCTAGTTTGATTTCATGAGCAATGTTTATAAATAGGATTGAAGAGTAAACCTACATACAACATAAAACCTATCTGGTATTAGTTGCATTCATGAAGCTAGTACTATGAACGTTCAACTACTACAAACTTTGGGCATTGCTTTGCAAACTTACCGAATTTTCATACCTTTATAGTACATTGATACTATATTAATGTCAAGTTGCGTTTGACTGATGGCTGATAACTGCACAGCCACTAGGCTAAAGCACTTGGAATTATTGAGGGTGCGTTGCGCTTTGCGACGACGCACCCTACTTTAAATTTATGATGACTGCACTTTTTATGCTCCGGGTTTGAGATAATCGAGGAGGCGATCGCCTGAGTCAGCTCGAATCAATGCTACAACTACATCGGGTAAAGCGGCTAAACTGGGGTAAATTAGATAGCGCCCTTCCCAACGAGGACGAAACTTTTCTTTATATGCGTGCAGTCCTTGGAAGTTGTAGAAACCATTCAAATGTTCGTAAAGATAGTGTAATCCTTTCTCTAAGCGTCGCGATTCTGGGTTTTCTCCGACTCCAGCTAAAGCAGAAAGACCAAAATTAAAGCTGTCGTAGCCTTGCTCTTTAAAATATTGAAGTATAGAAATAAATAAAAAGTCCATTGTGCCATTCTCAATAGACTGGCGGTGTCGCATCATGTCAATTGTTGCTTCGTTGAGTTGGTATTCTGGTACAATGTTGGTAAAAGCGCTGATTTCACCTTCAGGGTTATACACAACAGCGATTTGGCAATTTCTTAAGTAATCTTCGTCAAACCAACCCAGAGAAAAGCGTTTTTCTGAACCTTGCGCTATCTTTAGCCATTCATCACTCACGGGTTTTAATTGGTACAACAACTTATGAGGAATTGGTGGTTCAAAAAATTGAATCTCGTATCCTAATTTCGTCAAACGATTGATTGATGGTCGGAAGTTTTTCCCAGCTTTTCCTTGTAAGGTAAAAGTTTTCAAATCAACGATCGCTTCTTCTCCAATCTTGAGTACTTTAAAACCTACTGACTTGTAAAGTTCAATGTCATCGGGCAAAGTTTGATAAAAAGCAGGATACCAATCATTGCGTTGACAAAACTGCTGGAAACTCACAATTACTTCTTTGCGGTCTTCAACCGGGCCAATGGGGTCTCCTAGTGCGATCGCACCCCTGCCTTTGGGAACGTAAGCAATTATACTGCGACCAGAGGGACTAAAATAATAACTTTTATCACTTAAAAGTGTTAAAGCTGCTAAAGAAGAGTGTCCATACTGCTGTACTATTTCTTTTGCCTTTTGCTGTTCGCCGGGTGTAGCCGGATTACTCATAAACACTGGCTGTAGCAGCATCACCACTGCAAAAGTAATTGTGCATACGGCAATAATATAGATAGAATTAGCAAAAAAATCGCCAAATTGACTCTTTGGTTGCAGACCCCAATTATCCTCTGTAAAGAACATTGCTAGAGTCTGAATTACCGCTTCACGCCAATTAAAATTTTCTGAAAATTTGCCGTCTAATAAATAAAATCCGATTGTTCCGTATGCTAAGGTAAACAGCAAAGCGCCAATCAATACTCGCACTCCTCGCGCAATTGAAGGACGGTCTGATTGTGCTGTAAACACATGGCGTATCAGGATTAAATGCACTAGTAAAAATGCAGATAGCAGACTTTCTTCATAATCCCATCCTTTGAGCAGATGGCTAATAATAGAAATCACTAACAAACCAATAGTCAATAACCATGCAACTCGTTTTCGGCGTAATAAATTAGCAGCAAGTGCTAGCAAAACAAAGCCTGTTAGTGCTGCAAATATATGACCGCTGGCACGAATTTCAAATGGCAAAAACTGTTTCAACCAGTGATTTCGCCCGTACAGGTTTGGTGTCACAGCTGATAACAAATTGACTATTCCGACTAAACCTGTTAGTAATGTTGCACTCCAAAGCCCAATTTGAGTTTTTAAATTGTTAGTCATTGGTCATTTGTTATTTGTCAGTTGTCATCAACTATTATTTTTCAAATTATTATCTTTTTTAAATTGATTTCCTACATAGGAAAGCGAATCTTTAAGATGCTTATGGAAGTAATTCCAGCCTATATCTGCACCGGATAAACCATGTCCTCCAGGAAATGCATAGAATACATTAGCAATTCCTAGCTTGTTCAAAGTTTCATGGAAGGCTTTAGTAGAAGCAAGAAAATTAGTATCGTTCAGACCAGCGTCGAGATACACGCGCAATCGCTTCCGATCTTGAATTGATAGCTGTTGCACAAATTGCTGGGGACTATTTTGTAGGCCGCTGTTATCGGTGAAGTAACCGCTATGGCTAAACAGAATATTGAAGTTGTTTAAATAACGTAACCCAATGTTAAACGCTCCCCATCCCCCCGAAGAAAGACCTCCCAACGCCCAAAATTTAGGTTCATCCAAGGTGCGATATTGTGACTTGACAACTTTTACTAATTCTGAACCAATTAAAGTGCCAATTTTACCATTGTTGCCATCAAAATAATCAGGGTCGTACAAAGGACTAGAACCCCGATTATCATTGCCATCAGGTGTAATTACAATCGATGGCGGCAATTTTCCATTTCTATACAGTTGATGTAGTACGTCTAATAATGCATATTTATCAACATAAGCACGGGCATCATCATGCCCACCATGTAGTAAGAATATCACCGGATAGCGCTTTTGGTAATTTTTGTAATAACCAGGGGGCAAAATAACGCCGTATTGCCGGGCTGTGCCCATAGCTTGCGAGTTGAAGGTTTCTAACTTGAATTTTAACCCAGTATCTACTTGTTCTTGAGGTGGATCTAGTTGGGGCGCACCTAATATAAATACATAGTAGTAACCAGCAGTAGTGAGGATAGCGATCGCTCCTACTATGCTCATGAAAATTTTATATCTTTTCATATTATTAAAACATACAATAAATTCAGCTAATTTTATTGTATTGAATATGCATGTTTCTTGACATTAACTCCACAAGAATTATTTATACTCAAAAATAGTAACCATTTCCCACTCTCTTTTAATGATTTTGACTATTTTTCGGCTGATCAAAATTTAAATCATCAGAGGCGTGTGCTATCTCATTTAACCTCAATTGCTCACCAACAAATGTCAAAGAATCTGCTAAGTGTTCACGCCAGTCTTGCCAAGTGTGGCTGCCAGGAAACTGACGAAACATATGATAAATTTGTAGTTGTCTGAGTACTGTTGTAAACTGTCTGGCATCGTCAAGTTCCTCAATATCTGATGTACCTACATCCAAGTATACTCGCAGACTTTTTTTCGCTGGCAAAGGAATATTTTTAATATAAGATATTGGGCTGTTTTGAGGGCCGCTACTATCCTTAAAGTAACCACTATGACTAAATAAAATCGAGAAATTCCGCAAGTTATGCAATCCTACATTGAGTGGCCCCAACCACCAGAAGATAATCCTCCCATCGCCCAAAAATCTGGATTAGGTAGTGTACGATAACGGCTTTGGACAACTCTCACAAGTTCATCGCCAACGGCTGTAGAAACTTGACCATTGGGGCCATCAATATATTGGGGGTTATGGTATGGACTAGAGCCGCGTTTGTCGTTACCATCTGGTGTAATGATGATACTGGGTGGTAATTTGTCTGTTTTATAAAGTTGTTCTAGATAGCGATCGCCTGATTAACCAACTCAGCACACTCTGCCATTATCAAATGTCCAGCATTGGCAAAATGTAAATGAGTACCATTCACAAAGCATCTTGCTAAATTATTTCCCATCCTGGCGGTCAATATGGGGTCTTTTTCCGCAGTAATGACTAATATAAATGACATGATCACTCGTAGTGGTTGTCCTTTGTAATTAGTCATTAGCCTTTTGTAAATACAAATGACAAAGAACTAATGACTAATGACGGTCTTAATCAGCGGTCAACCCAGACGCACATCAGCTTAGTGCTTGTCTTTGAAAGCTTATGCAAATGATTTGTCAATTATGTGTCAAGGTGATGGAAAATTTGCGACTAATTAAGTCAAAATTATTTTTTACTTAGTACTTGAAACTTTAAAATGCTCAAAAAGCTGCAACTAAATTTCGGTACACTGTTTGCTTTGCTGCTGCTAGTGCTGTCTGTGGGGGCGATCGCTAGCGAATTGCGCGAGTATAATTACCGTGATATCCTGAACTCTCTAGCAGCCATTCCCAAAAGTCGCTTAAGTTCGGCAATTTGGCTGACAGGTTTGGGCTATCTAGTAATGATAGGGTACGACATTTTAGGTTTTAACTATATCAATCGTTCCCTTACTTGGAATAAGATTGCCTTCACTAACTTTATTAGTTCTGTTTTTAGCAGCACAATAGGTTTTGCTTTACTTACTGGTAGTGCTATCCGCTATCGATTTTATACTATTTGGGGAGTCTCAGCGCTATCCATCGCTCAAATAATTGCCTTTGCTAATTTCACTTTTTGGCTAGGAATGTTCGCCGTTGCTGGGTTAATTTTTCTAATCAATCCTTTGACCATTCCCTCCCAATTACATTTACCTTTTACCAATGTACGTCCCATCGGCGTAATTTTTATATTATTAATTGTCGCTTATTTGTTGGGAAGTATTTTGATTAAAAAAACATTAATTATTCGTGGTCACGAATTTCGTTTTCCTAGTTTGCAAATATCTCTAATTCAAATAGCAATTTCTAGCTGCGATTGGATTTTAGCAGCAGCAGTTCTTTATGCAGTGCTTCCCATCAATACATCTATTTCCTACCTAGATTTTTTAGGAATTTACTTACTAGCAATGTTTGCAGGTGTTGTGAGTAATGTTCCTGGTGGTTTAGGCGTATTTGAAACTGTGATTTTGCTAATTCTTTCTCCTAAAATTTCTGCCGCAGCAATTTTAGGTTCACTATTAGCTTATCGAGCAATATATTACTTCTTACCTTTGCTATTAGCAGCATCATTATTAGGAATTTTTGAAGTTAGCTTTGCTAGAAGTAATTGAATCTTATCAATCAAAAATATCCTAACTTTTCTTGTGGGATGGGTGTCCTCACCTGTCCCATTATTTAGGGCAGGTAAGATGCCCAATGGCAGAAGATATATATAGCAGTCGCCAGTAGTGTTAGGACATCAACAGATAATAAAACCTAGACACAAAAAGACTTTTCACCCAGTCACCAGTCCCCAGTCCCTAGCTATAATTATTTCTTAAAAATCCTTAATTACTAGCTAAATTTCCAAGTGGTATAGCTGGTGCGCTAGCACCAAGGTAGCACACCCTATAAATTATTCATGAAAATTTGGCAATTTTTTGCGATCGCCTACCTTCACAGCAGTAAAATTTCAGTTCTTAACCTGAACAATCAAGCTAAAAGCTCAAAGTTTCGAGTTCAGAACTTGAAGTTTCATGCTTTGAACTCGGAGTTTCATGCTTTGAACTCGGAGTTTCATGCTTTGAACTCGGAGTTTCGAGTTCAGAACTTGAAGTTTCATGCTTTGAACTCGGAGTTTCATGCTTTGAACTCGGAGTTTCATGCTTTGAACTCGGAGTTTCATGCTTTGAACTCGGAGTTTCGAGTTCTGAGGTGCAATCATGGTGTTGTGAAAGCGATCGCTCGACTTAAAATGTAGACTCAAGATCGCACTCAAAAACCAACTTCAATCAACAGCAAACGCTATCCTAGAACTCAGCACAGGTTATTAGTATTGCTCAAACCTGGAAGTTATAACCATGATAGCCTCCCCCGGACAAAACTATCTGACCCCTGAAGAATACCTGCAAATAGAAGAACAAAACGCTGTCAAACATGAATACATCGACGGCTACATCTACGCAATGGCTGGTGCGCTTGACCCTCATGTTACCATTGCCGGGAACTTGTTTACTCTCCTCCGTAATCATGTACGCGGTTCTGGTTGTCGTGTTTACATTATTGATATGAAAGCACGCGTCGAATCTCTGAATCGCTTTTACTATCCCGATATTATGGTGACATGTGACCCACGAGACAACCAAACCCCAGCTTATAAAAGATTTCCCTGTTTAATTGTCAAAGTTTTATCTGATTCTACCGAAGCTTTTGACCGGGGCGACAAATTCGCCGATTATCAAGCACTGTCAAGCCTCCAAGAATATGTTTTAATTAATACTAAGCGTCAGCAAGTCGAGTGTTTTCGCCGCAATGAACAAGGATTGTGGGTTTTGCAATCATACACATCAGACAATCAATCATTTCGACTCAACAGCGTAGATTTTGAAGAAACCATGACATCACTTTACGAAGATGTCATTTTTGAATAATCTCAAACTGAGCATTGATAAACTTTCCAAGGCTGTAAAAACATCACTTTGCTCGTTATATATTAAGTAATAAGCGCGAACGTGAGACTAGACTTTCAGTCTGGGAAGCAATCTTCCTGATCAGCGATCGCTTTCTCATGGCATGAGTATAATTAGCAAGATATCCTCAACTGACTCAGCCAGGAGTACACTAACTCTGACCCTTGCTACTTAGTGGCAGCATATTAAATCAGATACACTAGACAAAAAATCACTATTGAAACGTAAATTTCAGCATTTTTGTGTCAACTGATTCTGATAAATTAGTAAACTAAATATCTATTAATACTTTCAAAGCTTCCTAATCCGGCGCGGGTGTTGATAAAAGCAAGCACATTGATTAAATAAAAGTTATGGCGCTCATAGTTCAGAAATACGGTGGTACATCTGTCGGTTCAGTCGAACGTATACAAGCTGTCGCACAGCGGGTTTATAAAACTGTTCAAGCTGGAAACTCACTTGTTGTAGTGGTTTCAGCAATGGGAAAAACCACCGATGGACTCGTCAAACTCGCTACGGAAATTTCTGCAAATCCTAACCGCCGAGAAATGGATATGCTGCTTTCCACTGGTGAACAAGTCACCATTGCTTTACTCAGCATGGCATTACAAGAACTCGGACAACCAGCAATTTCTATGACTGGCGGTCAAGTTGGAATTGTTACCGAAGCAGAACACACCCGCGCTCGAATTTTAGATATTAAAACCAATCGCCTTAGTCGTTATATCAAGGATGGGAAAGTAGTTGTTGTCGCCGGTTTTCAAGGCATCTCCAGCGTTGAAGAAATGGAAATCACCACTCTGGGACGTGGTGGTTCCGATACCTCAGCAGTAGCTTTGGCAGCAGCTTTAAAAGCAAATTTTTGTGAAATTTATACAGACGTACCAGGGATTTTAACTACAGACCCCCGTCTAGTTCCCGAAGCCCAGTTAATGGATGCAATTACCTGCGATGAAATGCTGGAACTAGCAAGCTTAGGGGCAAAAGTGCTGCATCCCCGTGCTGTGGAAATTGCTCGTAACTATGGTGTACCCCTAGTAGTCAGGTCTAGCTGGACAGATGACCCAGGTACCTGGGTGACATCAGCCAAAGTCCAAGAGCGATCGCTGATTAATTTAGAAATTGCCCGTCCAGTAGACCATGTAGAATTTGACACCGACCAAGCAAAGGTCGCTTTATTACGCGTACCAGATAAACCAGGTGTAGCAGCCAAGTTATTTGGTGAAATTTCTCGGCAAAATGTAGACGTGGATTTAATTATTCAGTCAATTCATGAAGGTAATAGTAATGACATTGCCTTTACCGTGACAACACCAATATTAAAGCGGGCAGAAGCAGTGGCAGCTGCGATCGCTCCAGCACTGCGAAGCCAATCCAGCCCCAAATCTGAAGAAGCGGAGGTGATGGTAGAACGAAATATTGCCAAAGTCAGCATCGTTGGTGCAGGTATGATAGGGCGTCCTGGCGTTGCTGCCAAGATGTTCGCCACCCTAGCACAAGCAAAAGTGAACATCGAGATGATTTCCACCAGCGAAGTCAAAGTCAGTTGCGTAGTAGACGCAGCAGACTGCGATCGCGCCGTAGCAGCACTTCGCACAGCCTTTGAGATTGAAGCAGGGGAGCTGTTGAGCAGGGAAGCAGGGGAAGCAAGGAAAGAAAAATTAATTCTCTTATCCCCCTCATCCTCCTCATCCCCCTCATCCCCCTCATCCCCCCTAGTCCGCGGTGTTGCTTTAGATATGAACCAAGCACGTCTTGCTATCCGTCAAGTACCAGATCGGCCGGGGATGGCGGCGCAGCTGTTTGGACTATTGGCACAACACAACATCAGCGTTGACATGATTATCCAATCTCAGCGCTGTCGAGTAATTGATAATGTTCCCAGACGAGATATCGCCTTTACCGTTAGCCAAGTTGATGGGGAAAATACACAAAAAATCCTCACCCAAGTGGCAGCAGAGTTAGGATGGGGTGAAGTTGTATTAGACTGTGCGATCGCTAAAGTCAGTATTGTTGGTGCAGGTATGGTAGGACAACCAGGTGTCGCCGCAAAAATGTTTGAAGCGCTAGCTCAACACCAAATCAATATCCAAATGATTGCTACCTCAGAAATTAAAATCAGCTGTGTAGTCGCACAAGAACAAGGTGTTAAGGCTTTGCAAGTCATTCATGCTGCTTTTGGGCTTGCTGGTAGCGAGAAATTTGTAGTCCCAGCATAGTTTAACTTTCAACCAACAAAAATGTGTAAGTCCTATTAGTGAGGACTTACGCAAACCTACACCCCACTTTCAGGCCTTCATAAATTGCCGCTACATGAAAATAAGGGTTTCGGTTATTTCTTAGGCAAGTACTATGAGCAAATTTTGAATTGATTTGTCTTTCCATCCCCCATTCCACATCTGCCTATCTGTTATTTTGATGCCAGTCTTCAATCATAGCTACTATTTCTGAAATCCGACGCTCACCACACCAGACTAAATCCAGTTTTGTGAGATGATCTGAATTGATCAGATTTTTTCCTTGAGCAAAGCTATGGGATTTGTGTTCTCCCAGTGATGCGATTAAATCCTGGTAGATGATACTTTCATCAAACTTGGGATCTGTCTGTTCATCATTCATGATTGCCGTTGCTCTTTCTGGTGACAAACCTTGGAGAACGCTAAAAATAAATCGTGTAGGAAAGTCTACATCTTGAAGTGCAGGATGACGCTTTACCAAACCAGCCAGCAGTACTCCTAGATAAGCGGCTGCTTGAGAATTACTCAGTAACCTGACTTTCTGGGATGCAATCTTGGTGAGATTGGTGAAAAAAGCACATCCTAACTGTTTTTCGATGGCGATAATTGGATCTGTGACTGGGAGAGATTGCAACTGTGCTTCCAACAATTTCTGATTTTTCAGTGGCAGTTGGTTGAGTAAAGTTTGCTTAGCGCGATCGCTGATAATCATGTTGCCATCTCTGCCAAAGCTGAAATCTTTACCTGGTTCCAAACCCGTATTTACTAGGGTGCGAAAGACATTATTTTGCGCTTGCTCTTGTATTTCTTGATACTTTAATTTTCCAAAAAAAGTTTCCAAAAACCAACGGTGGCTATCAGAATCGCATTCAGACATAACCTCTTTAACTATCACATCAGTTAACTTTTCTCCCCCTAGAATTTTTTGCCATCGTACAATCAAAGTATTAATAGCAGCTCGATCACGTCGACGGAGTGCCAGGAGCAATTGACGCTTCGCCGTATTCGCTTGGTCTCTATCTCGTCTAAATAAGTTGATTTTCAATCTACTATTCTGGGTTTGAAGTTTTTAGTAAATGAGATTACAATTCTTTTACCGCATCTGTTACTTAAGTATCATGAGTAGGATTACTGAAATAATTTAAAGTAACTACATATTATCAATACAGTTGCACAAAATTTAACAATTCTACGGTGTTAATTTGCAAACCAGACAAAAGCTTTATCAAAAATAGTTAAGGAAAACCACTAAATTCAGAATAATTTGCTGATTTAGAAGCAAACAAATAACTTGAAATCCAAAAATTCAATTTTACTATTTATTTGTACTATTCATTTGTACTATTTTTTTACTGAGTAAATTCCACTAGAAATAGCCTTTGGCACATATCAAGGAATAAGCCTGATGTGAGTTTTTTGGCTTCAAAAATTCTGAAAGTCAATTTATAAAAATTATTTTGTCAATTGACTGATATTTCTAGCATGACTACTAACAGCATTGAAAATAATGGCACTGATTATACATCTATTTCATGTTTTTTAAATGCGTAAATTCTACAGTCTTGATTACCTTTTTAATAAGGATTTGTCAAAGTAGGAAAAGTAAGAAAAAAAGTAAAAGTGTAATTTCTTGAAATAAAGTAAGTATTTTTACTTAAAATAATTGTTTGGTAACTTATGAAAACGTATATTTAACATGTGCATAATTGCAAAATAATAAATTTTAGTCACCAGTATGAACAGATAAACTCTATTTCTAAATCAAAAACCTAACTATCTCTATTGCATAATTCGCTTATTTTTGCAACAGTTGAACTCTCTATTGACTGAAAAATGAGTAGCGCGATCGCACAACTTTCTCTTCAGCCAAAAAAAGAATCAGTTTGACTAGTAATTAGGTAGTATTTATATGAAAACACGTATTCAGCAATAGACTTGTAGGCATCTTAGTGACTACTCTTCTTTTAGCAAAGACGCTCTTGCTAGCTTGCTTAAGCGTAGGGGTACGAGAACGGCTTTGCCGAATGTGTCAGGCAAAAAAATATTTATGCAAAAGGTCTAATGAATCTATCAGGAACAGTGTCTAGTGCCCGCCTGTCCTATCCTGGAGATAGGTAATACTGTTGTGGGTGAGACTGTGTTTTTCAGCGTTGTGATACCGACTTATAATCGCCAGCCAATTTTAGAAAAGTGCCTCAAAGCCTTGGAAGTGCAGGAATTAGGTGCATCAAATATAATTACTGGTTATGAGATTGTCTTGGTAGATGATGGTTCTTGTGATGGCACATTAGAGTGGTTAGCAGCACACATAGATGAGTTTCCCCATGTGCGTCCTTTTCAGCAAGCTCATGCTGGCCCATCTGCGGCGCGTAATTTGGGTGTAAAAGAGGCACTAGGAGACATTATTATTTTTATTGATAGCGATTTAGTAGTGCTGAAAAATTTCTTGCAAGCTCATGCAGAAGCGCTCGTGCAAGGAAAAGAGCAATTAGGGAGCGATCGCTTTTTCACATACGGTGCAGTTATTAATACTTGTAATTTCGATAATCCTACAGAAGAACCTTATAAGCTGACAGATTTTTCCGCAGCTTTTTTCGCCACAGGCAATGTAGCAATACCCAAACATTGGTTAGAAAAAGCTGGACTGTTTGACACTAGCTTTCAACTCTACGGCTGGGAAGATTTAGAATTAGGTGTGAGGCTCAAAAAACTAGGTTTAAAACTGATTAAATGCCCAGCCGCAGTAGGTTATCACTGGCATCCAGCATTTAAATTAGAGCAAATCCCCAGTTTGATAGAAAAAGAAATTCAACGCGGACGCATGGGAGTTTTGTTTTATCAAAAGCATCCCACATGGGAAGTGCGAATGATGATTCAAATGACTTGGCTACACCGCTTACTTTGGGGAATTCTCTCACTCAATGGCACACTTAACGAAAAAACTATGTCGCCATTATTACAATGGCTAATTGACCTAGGCAAACCACAGCTAGCTTTAGAAATCGCCCGAATTTTCCTCAATTGGTACAACGTCAAAGGCGTGTATGAAGCCTACGCCAAAACACAGTTAGGAGTTAGGAGTTAGGAGTTAGGAGTTAGGAGTTAGGAGTTAGGAGTTGGGAGTTAGGAGTTGGGAGTTGGGAGTTGGGAGTTAGTAATTCATAACTCTCAACTCATAACTTATCACTCCTAAATCGAAAAAATATGCTACCCTAGTAAAGTTAACTAAATTCCGCACATCCAGGAATTCGGGTGTTTCCTGCTTTGGGAAATACGCCTGGGTGGAGGTTTAACCCGAATAGGAGTTAAAAAATATATGCCAGTCGTTTCATTGGCTCAAATGATGGAGTCAGGGGTTCACTTTGGGCATCAAACCCGCCGTTGGAACCCGAAAATGTCTCCTTACATTTACACTGCTCGCAATGGTGTACATATCATCGACTTGGTGCAAACTGCCCAATTGATGGAAGATGCTTATAGCTACATGAGAACCCAAGCTGAGCAAGGGAAGAAATTTCTCTTTGTTGGTACAAAGCGCCAAGCAGCAGGGATTATCGCTCAAGAAGCAGCCCGTTGTGGTTCTCACTACATCAACCAGCGTTGGTTGGGTGGAATGCTCACCAACTGGGCTACCATCAAAACTAGAGCAGACCGCCTCAAAGATTTAGAACGCCGTGAAGAAAGTGGCGCTCTTGATTTATTGCCGAAAAAAGAAGCTTCTATGCTGCGTCGGGAAATGGCGAAGCTTCAAAAATACCTCGGTGGCATTAAAACAATGCGGAAAGTACCTGATGTCGTAGTGATTGTAGACCAACGGCGAGAGTACAATGCAGTTCAAGAATGTCAAAAACTGGGTATTCCCATTGTGTCCATGCTAGATACAAACTGTGACCCAGATGTAGTAGATATTCCCATACCAGCTAATGACGACGCTATTAGATCAATCAAGCTGATAGTAGGCAAATTGGCAGACGCTATTTACGAAGGTCGCCACGGTCAACTGGATGTGGAAGAAGATTACGAAGATTACGAGGGTGCTGAGGAAGATTACGACTATGATGAAAGCGAGTATAGCGACTCGCTGATTCCCGACGACGAAGACGAAGAAGAATAAGGATGATGAAGTAAGCTGTTAGACGTTAAGATTGCATAATTTTGATGGCTGATAACCGATGACAGATGACTGATAACTGTCATCTGTCACCAACCTTTAGGAGTAATTATGCAATCGAGATGTGCTTGAGCTTTAGAAGACCAGAGGCTAAAATTTCATCCTTCTGACTTCATACTTTACATATCATCCTTCTGAGTAAGATAGAAATACTCAACACCCGTGAGTAATTACAACTCGAGGTCAAGTTAGGAATTAAGGCAACATGGCGGAAATATCTGCAAAACTCGTCCAAGAGCTACGCCAAAAAACTAATGCTGGCATACTGGACTGCAAAAAAGCGCTGAAAGAAACTGATGGCGACATCGAACAAGCCATAGACTGGCTACGCAAAAAGAACTTGGTTGCGGCGGGTAAAAAAAGCGATCGCATTGCGGCAGAAGGTCTAGTAGACACATACATTCAGCCTGATGGTAGAGTAGGTGTACTCATAGAAGTCAACTGCCAAACCGATTTTGTTGCCCGTAACGAAGCTTTTAAAGCTTTAGTTAAGAATCTAGCTAAACAAGCTGCGACTGCTGATACTGTTGAGTCTTTGTTAGCTCAACCCTATATTGAAGACGAAAGCTTGACCGTAGAAGACTTCATCAAGCAAGTCGTCGTCAATCTGGGTGAAAATATCCAGCTACGTCGCTTTGTGAATTTTTCACTAGCAGAAGGTACGCCAGGTGTAGTAGACAGCTACATTCACACTGGCGGTAGAGTTGGTGTGTTAGTTGAGGCGATCTCTCAAACCGAGTCTGCTGCTGCTAATGAAGAGTTTCAAAACTTAGCTCGAAATGCCGCCATGCAAGTAGCAGCTTGTCCCAATGTCGAGTATGTCAGCGTAGACCAAATCCCCGACGAAGTTATCCAAAGAGAAAAAGACATTGAAATGGAACGGGATGATTTGGGGAACAAGCCACAGAACATCAAAGAAAAGATAGTTCAAGGGCGGATTGAAAAACGCTTGAAAGAATTGACCTTGCTGGATCAGCCTTATATTCGCGATCAAAGTATTTCCGTAGAAGACTTAGTAAAACAAGTCAAGGCTAAAGTCGGTGAAGACATCCAAGTACAGCGCTTTGTTCGCTATGTGCTGGGTGAAGGCATTGAAAAGCAAGAAAGTAACTTTGCTGAGGAAGTTGCTGCACAAATGGGTAGCAAGTAAATTTAGTCATTAGTCAATGGTCATTAGTCATTAGTCATTAGTCATGAAAACTAAGGACAAAGGACAAATGACTGATGACTCTTTCCCAGACAGGTCAGTATAGTTTAAACTGACCTGTATTTTATTAGTTTTCAGGAGATGCTTGGTGATAAATCGTCTTGAGTTATTAATATAAAGTTTAAAATCTCAAATTCTGACGATGATTATTTTAGAATAATTACGTACATTTGTACCATAACCAGGTTCAGGTGGGCAATCAAGAAAAGATATGGCAAGAGCAATTGAGCAAATTGAGCGGGATATTGCAGCACTGCAAGAAGCGATAGGCGCGATCGCAAAAGAACTCCATAGCGCTTATGCTAGTTATCTAACTCATGCCGGGCAAGCTTTACAAAAGCAGTTGATTCTGGCCACTTACCACCTATGTACTCAAGGGTATCCGGAAAACTTTTTGAGTTTGTCATTGAATCAACGGCAACAATTGCAACAAGCCATTCGTAAATTGGGTCAACATGCAGCTGAGCAATTGCTCACTTATATTAAAACTGAGCAAGTAAAACAAGCAGAGGAAGTAGAAGAGGTAGAGAAAGTAGAGCAAGTAGAAGAGCAACTTCCTGAGCAGCAAATAAGCAGCTTGGAACAAGAGAATTTAGAATCAAATTTACCCAATCTCCCCAATCCTACAGAAAACCCCACTCCAGGGATTTACACCATACCTCTGCCCTACCTGACTTCTCCTGACCCATCTAACCCTCTAGAATTGGCAAAATGGCAACAAAGCCTGGAATATCTGACACAGCAGACGCTAAAAAAAGTCTCCCATGAGGCTAATGTTTTATTACAAAAAGCTGGTATTTTACCGAAAAAATTACCAGAACCCATTTTAGAAGCGGCTGCGGCCGCATCAGAAGCATCTGCCGAGGTGATGCCAGGGCCACCTAACCTTCTAAACTTGGTAATTGAAATTGAAAATGAACAGGATGTAGAAAACAGTGGACTGACACAGATTATGACTATTAATCTACGACTGGGGGAAATTGAATTTGCCGATTCGGCACTTTCGTCTGGTCGCAAGCAAATTCGTAATATCTTAGCTAAACTAAACAAGCTAGGACGAGAGTATCAAAAAAAGCAACGGGAACGCGCAGTTGCGGAAGCCGAAGCTGTATGGCGTGCAAGTTGGTATGAATAAAGTTATGAGTTATGAGTTATGAGTTATTAATTCAAAACTTACAACTCCTCACTCCTAACTCCTCACTCCTAACTTTTAACTCTACTGACCAATGACTAATGACACACCAGATTGGATACGATTGCACAAAGCCTTGGCAATAGAGGCGGAACATGGCTTTACAGATTTGGTGGGCAAACAATACCGCTTCAGTGAATTTCTCAGCCTGACTTTTGGCAAGTTCCCCACAGTTTTGCCCTCTATTGAACGCCGCCACTGGCAAGAACTAGCAGTAAAATTTGCTAGCTATCCCAATCTGGGGATGGAAGACAGACAACATTTAGTAGCAGAAACTCGTAGGTACTTGTTCCAATTGCAAAAAGAGCAGGAAGAGCCAGGGGAGCTATTGAGCAGGGGTGCAGGAGTGCAGGGGAGCAGGGGTGCGGAGGAGCAGGGGAAAGGTTATCAATCGAAAGTTTACCAAAATCCTAAGTCTTCAATTGTTGCTGAAGTTAGTCGCAGGCTGGCTCCGAAAATTGACCAAAAACTCAGCGAGTTACCTGAAATAGGTATAAGAAAAGCTGACAAATTGGCGGTTTTGGGTTTGTATACTGTGCGTGACCTGCTTTTTTACTATCCTCGTGACCACATTGACTACGCGCGTCAGGTGAATATCCGGGAGTTACAAGCAGGTGAGACTGTGACCATTGTGGCGACGGTGAAGCGTTGCAATTGCTTTACTAGCCCCAAGAATAAGAAGTTATCAATTTTAGAACTAATAGTCAAAGATAATACAGGTCAAATCAAAATTAGTCGCTTTTCTGCTGGGGCGCGTTTTACCAGTCGCGCTTGGCAGGAAAGTTTAAAACGCCGCTACCCAGTGGGTAGTGTTGTAGCGGCGTGTGGGTTGGTCAAAGGTAGTAAATATGGCTTGACGCTGGATAACCCAGAACTAGAAGTTTTGGCAAATCCAGGAGATACCATTGAGTCGTTAACTATTGGACGGGTTGTGCCAATTTATACCCTGACTGAGGGCGTAATGGCAAGTATGGTACGACAAGCGGTAATTGCTGCTTTGCCAGCTGCGGCTCACCTCAAAGACCCTCTACCGGCTGGTTTGCGAGAGAAGTATGGTTTGATGGAATTGAAGGATGCGATCGCTAATATCCACTTTCCCACGGACAGCGCCACTTTACAAGTTGCCCGTCGCCGCCTGGTATTTGATGAATTTTTCTACCTGCAACTCGGTTTACTGCAACGTCAGCAGCAAGCAAAAGCTATCCAAACCACTGCCATTCTTGCACCTAAAGGTCAGTTAATTGAAAAATTTTACGACTTGTTGCCTTTTCAACTCACTGGGGCGCAGCAACGAGTCCTCAACGATATTCTCAACGATTTGCAAAAACCTGCACCGATGAATCGTTTGGTACAGGGCGATGTGGGTTCTGGTAAAACTGTGGTTGCTGTGATTGCTATCCTCGCAGCAATTCAATCTGGCTACCAAGCTGCACTGATGGCTCCCACGGAAGTGTTGGCAGAACAGCATTACCGCAAGTTAGTTAGCTGGTTTAATCTGCTGCATTTACCAGTGGAATTACTGACTGGTTCTACTAAAACTGCTAAAAGGCGACAAATCCATTCTCAACTGGAAACTGGTGAATTACCTTTGTTGGTGGGAACTCACGCCTTGATTCAAGACCCTGTAAACTTCCAAAAATTGGGGTTGGCGGTGATTGATGAACAGCATCGCTTTGGGGTGAAACAGCGGGCGCTGTTACAACAAAAAGGTGAACAACCCCATGTGTTAACTATGACAGCTACGCCCATTCCTCGGACATTAGCACTCACGATACACGGGGATTTGGATGTCAGCCAAATTGATGAGTTACCACCAGGACGGCAAAAGATTCAAACCACCGTGTTGACAGGACAGCAACGCACCCATGCTTACGATTTGATGCGTCGGGAAATTGTCCAGGGAAGGCAAGTTTATGTGGTGTTGCCGTTAGTGGAAGAATCAGAGAAACTGGATTTGCGATCGGCTGTGGACGAGCATCAAAAGTTACAGGAGAGTGTCTTTCCCGACTTTCAAGTGGGGCTGTTGCATGGTCGTATGAGTTCAGCTGAAAAAGACGAAGCAATTACCAAATTTCGAGATAACCAGACGAAAATTCTAGTGTCTACCACTGTTGTAGAAGTTGGGGTTGATGTGCCCAATGCAACGGTAATGCTCATTGAAAATGCAGAGAGATTTGGCTTATCGCAACTGCATCAATTGCGGGGGCGTGTTGGTCGTGGCGCGGCTCAGTCTTATTGTTTATTAATGAGCAGTTCCAGAAGTCCCGATGCTCAACAACGCCTGAAGGTGTTGGAACAGTCCCAGGATGGCTTTTTTATCTCGGAAATGGATATGCGGTTTCGTGGCCCTGGGGAGGTGTTGGGAACTCGTCAATCGGGTGTGCCCGATTTTACCTTGGCAAGTTTAGTGGAAGATGAGGAAGTTTTGCTGTTGGCGCGGCAAGCAGCAGAGAAAGTAATAGAAATGGATGCAACTCTAGAGCGTTGGTTTTTGATGAAAGCTGAGTTGAAATATCGGTATGAGCGGTTAATGGGTGGGGCGATTTTGACTTGATAGACCGTTGTGCGATCGCACTACCTTTTCCTCTTCAAACCAAGTATACTGAATTAATTGTAAATATTTTATCTCTGTAAAGTTTGCCAGGAAATCCTGAAATAAGCTTGACATAACTGGCAAGAGTAGTAAAATTTACACTAACTTCAAATACAATCAAAATCATCAATAGTGTGCTTGTGGATAACACCACAAATTATGCATACTATTAGTCAGCATCTATAATTAGATGACGACATTCCGAGTCGCTTTCGCTCCTTGGAAATGGCTTGATTGCACACCAATACTAAGTTGTTGCGTTGAGATTTTATGGACAAAAGTCCACAAGATGGCAGTATTATCCTCCTCTAAGCTGGCGAGGCAGTCTCCCAGCGCGGGGGAGACTCTAGGAGGTATCATGCTTACACAGGATATTCGTAACTCGCTCGTTGAAGCTACCGATTTAAATCGGCTGAAATGGGATTTAAACCATTTACAACCTGTAGATGTAGGAGAATATATTACAGAATTGCCCGAACAACAGCGGGCGATCGCATTTCGACTACTCAACAAAGGCCAAGCAATTGATGTCTTTGAATATCTGCCAACAGAAGTACAGGAAGAACTGATCAATTCTCTGCATGATGTGCAAGTGGTACAACTTGTAGAGGCAATGAGTCCTGACGAACGGGCAGAATTGTTTGACGAGTTACCCGCAGGAGTGATCAAACGGCTATTGCAACAACTCAGTCCCGAACAAAGGCAAGCAACAGCCACCATTCTCGGCTATCCAGAAGGTACCGCTGGGCGGGTAATGACAACAGAGTATGTACGGTTACGGGAAGGCTTAACTGTAGGAGAAGCACTCAGTAAAATCCGCCGTCAGGACGAAGATAAAGAAAGTATCTATTATGCTTATGTTACAGATGACAACCGTACACTGGTAAGAGTTGTTTCACTGCGTCAGTTACTGTTTACCTTTCCCGATGTCTTAATCAGAGATATTGCTAGCGATCGCGTGATCAAAGTGCGAACCGAAACTCCCCAAGAAGAAGTCGCCCAAATCATGCAGCGCTATGACTTAATCGCCATACCTGTGGTTGACCGAGAAGACCGATTGGTCGGCATTATCACCATTGATGATGTCATGGATATTTTGCAAGAAGAAGCCACAGAAGATATTCAAAAATTAGCCGGTGTCAGTGGTGATGAAGATGCTTTGTCGCCTCCCCAAGTGACCATTCGCAAGCGCTTACCTTGGTTGTTAGCAATCATGGCTTTGTATATTGGTGCAGCCAGTGCGATCGCCCCTTTTCAATCAGTAATAGCCGCTGTACCCGTTCTGGCAGTCATTATGCCAATTTTTTCTAACACTGGTGGTACAGTGGGAATTCAAGCCTTAACAGTGACAATCCGAGGCTTGGGTGTGGGTGAAGTGACACCCAAAGATACCCTGAAAATTCTCCGCAAAGAACTGTGTGCAGGCTTGGGTACAGCCTTAGCTTTAGCAGTGACAATGGTTGCACTTTCCTTGATTTGGGCGCGTCCTCAAGAGCGATGGGTAGCTTTAGTTGCGGGAATGGTAATGGCAAGTAACACCATTGTAGCCGTAACTCTTGGTACTTTGCTGCCAATGGCTTTGAAGCGACTGAAGCTAGATCCGGCTTTAGTTAGCGGCCCCCTAGTGACAACCATGCTAGATACAATTGGGTTCTTAACGTTCCTCAGCCTGATTTCTCTGGCTTTGAATGTATTGCATTTACCCACTTAATATGCGGAAGAGGCAAAAAATCTACAACTTGGTACGCAAGAATAAGCTTTTATTGCTCTCCCCAAAACGGGGAGAGCAATAAAAGCGGATTCATCAGAATCTATCAAACTCACGTCAGATTAAATCTGACACTTCTTAAATTACGAATGACGAATGACGAATTACGAATTACCCTCCGGGTGACGCTCGCAAGCTCGCTACCGCTGCGCTAACGCAAGTTTGCCAGACGCTCGTTCGCCTTTGGCGTCTCCCCTTGGGAGAAGACTCGCTAACGCTGCGCTAACGACGCAAAGCGCCAAGACGGCAACTTGCTCACGAATTACGAATTACGAATTACGAATTAGTATTTATGCCTACTACTACCTGGAATCGTCATCACGTTCTCTCCCTAGCTGACTTTACTGCTGCTGAATACGATACTGTTTTGCAAACAGCTGCCAGTTTTCAGGAAGTGCTATCACGGCGGACAAAGAAAGTACCAACCTTGCAGGGACATGTGGTGGCGAATTTATTTTTTGAACCATCTACCCGCACTCGCAGCAGTTTTGAACTTGCTGCGAAACGCTTGAGTGCAGATATATTGAATTTCGCCGCAGCCACTTCTTCTATGACTAAAGGAGAAACAATTCTTGACACGGCGAAAACTTATTTGGCCATGGGAACTGATATCATGGTCATTCGCCATAAAGAAGCCGGAGTACCAAATGCGATCGCAGCTGAAATGGATCGTTTAGGTGTAAAAGTTAGCGTTCTCAATGCTGGCGATGGTCAACATGAACATCCTTCCCAAGCACTCCTAGATTTATTTACCATCTGTAATCTCATTGAACCAGCCCATCCCCGACTGGAACTGTTAAAGGGTAAAAAAATTGCCATTGTTGGGGATATTCTACATTCTCGTGTAGCGCGATCAAACATTTGGAGTTTAACAGCCAGTGGTGCCCAAGTGCATCTGGCCGCACCACCTACCCTTTTACCCAAGTTATTTGCCCAGTATATCTTTGAGGAGTCAGAAGGGGCGCAAGACCTTCCACCCATACAAAAGTCAGAAAACACAAATCAGGAGTTTGTTATCTCCTCATCCCCCTCATCCCCCTCATCCCCCTCCCAAAATCGCCAACTATTTCTGCATTGGCAGCTAGAACCCGCCTTGCAAGATGCTGATTTCGTCATGACTTTGCGTCTGCAAAAAGAACGCATGACTGCTCATTTGCTGCCCAGTTTGCGAGAATATCATCACATGTTTGGTATTACACGCACAAAACTGCAACTGTGCAAGCCTAACGTCAAAGTTTTGCATCCAGGCCCAGTTAACCGTGGTGTTGAAATTAGCTCCGAATTAATGGATGATCCAGAATTTAGTCTCATTCAATCACAAGTTACTAGTGGTGTCGCCGTTCGTATGGCATTGTTGTATTTATTGGGTAGCGGCAAGACTTCAGCAATTCAAAGCTAAAAATTCAAGATCAAACAGGAGCCTCAAACGGATTAGCAAATCAAAAAGTATCCCATTTAAATTTACTTAATCAGCCTCAGATTTATTCTGATAGGCAGATTGTTTTAATCTTCTTACTATAGCTTTGGTAAGAATACTTCAACTTATCATCAAAAATGAATTCTCCCGCTCGCATGAGGACAGAATTCTGGAATTTGAGACAATGGTATTGTAGAAATTTAGTAGTTAATAACTTCTGAAAATAGCAGAGGTAAAGAAACTATGAAACCAATATTTCTGACCACAGCAGCTTTACTCAGTACCCTATCTCTAGCTGTCCCTAATTCTGTAAAAGCTGAAAGCTCAACCTCAGTCAAGCGCTTGCTAGAAACTAGAGAATGTATTGGATGTAATTTAACAGGTGTAAACCTTAAAGGCACTCACCTCATAGGTGTTGATTTGAGGAATGCAAATTTAAAAGGTGCAAATTTAGAAGGTGCAAACTTAGAAGGTGCTGATTTAACAGGTGCTAATTTAACAGGTGCTAATTTAACAGAAGCCTTTGCCAATGGTACTAGCTTCAATAATGCTAACCTGACAAATGCTGATTTAAGCGAAGCCAATTTACATGATGCTCAAGTAGATGGTGCTGTGATGATTGGGACTAATTTAAATGGTGCTGATGGATTTGATATCAATCTCGGCATTGGAGGCGGAGAATGAGAGTTATGAATTAAGAGTTATGAGTTAAAAACTAAAAACTCCTAACTCCTCACTTATAACTCCCAACTCCTACTTGTTAAACTTTATTCACCAGTAATCGATAACTCATCAACCCAAACTTTGGGAGCTACTCCCCCTGGTGTTAACTCGACCTCTTTTTCTACATAAATAATTGACTTCAAGAGTTCCAAGAAATCGCCAGCAACTGTTGCTGACTCAATACTCGTTCTGACACCTTTGTTGATTATCCAACCATCGAAAGGCAGAGAAAAAGAGCCTTGTAAAGATTTCACACCGGCATGAAGAGCGCGTAAATTATCGATAAAAATCACATTTTCAGCAGTTTCTAAGCTCAATTCTTGCTCAGGGCTTGCTGCTGCAAAAACGTGGAAAAAATTAGGACTGACGCTGACTTTTGCGCCAATACTAGCATTACCTGTTGGCTTGGCATTCATTCTTTTAGCAGTCCCAGCACTATGGAGAAAGCCGGTTAAAACCCCATTTTCAATCAGCGACACCTGACGAGTAGGAGTTCCTTCTCCATCAAAACTTTCTGCCCCAACATTTTCTGGGTGCAGAGCATCATCATAAACTGAAAGTAATGGAGAAGCAATTTGCTTACCTAAATCATCAGGGTTAGATAGGCTTTGTTTGTCCAAAATATTTTGAGCATTGAACAAATTAGAAAAAGCACCCAACAAACTTAAAAAAGCCTCTGGTGAGAAAACAACTCGATATTTACCAGTCTTGATTTTCTCATAATTTAAGTGGCTGATAGTTTTCTCGGCAGTTTCTTTGATGCAACCATTAATGTCTAGATTATCTAAACTGCGGTTGATTCTCAAGGCACCACCACTACGCGGTTTTTTCCCTTCTTCGTCGGTTTTGCTGTAGAGATAAACTGATGCTAAGGAGTGAGATTCTGTTCGTACTGCACCATCGCTATTGAGATAAAACCTGTCAATATCTCTTTGTGCCAAGCCATTATAAGGCACTCCTTGAATTGCCGGATGAGCAGCTAGTATTTCCTTTTCGGCAAGAAGCAATCTTTCTATCAGTTCAGAAACAGGTGCTTGTGTAGCTTTATCATGAGGTGTATTGGCAATAGGAATAGTAGCCTCTGGACTAAAATCAGGGACATTTTCTTTAACACCAAAAAAACTGGCTTCATAAGCAGTTTTTAAAGCTAATTCTAGTCCTTTGGGATCTACATCAGTAGTACTGGTGACACCCATTGTATTGTCTTCATTCCAGACACGAACAGTAACAACAGAGCGATTTGAAGCTTTAACTTGTTTTGGCTCACCTTGATCTACTTGCACAGTAGTTTCATCTACTATTGAGCCATAAATATCGAACTTATGAATGCCAAGCTTGTCTGCATTGTCCTTGGCATAATTTGCAATTTCATTAATATTCGGCATAGTCAATTTTTGATTTGTAATTTTATCGCGTCAAAAGGGTTACTAATTTTGTATTGACTTTGTGTGTCTATGTCTTGGTGGTGTATCAGATCTTTTACCACTAAGACACTAAGACACAAAGAATTTTTTAACGTCCACCTACGGTTATGGAATCAACCTTGATGTGGGGTTGTCCTACTGTGGTATAGATACTGCCACTTACAGAACCACAAAAACCAGGTGCAAGTTCCAAATCTTGGGAACACATGGAAATTTTATTCATAATTTCCTTGGCTTCACCGATGAGGATGGCTCCCTTTAGTGGTTTGGTAATTTTGCCATTTTCAATTAAATAAGCTTCATCGACACTAAAGTTAAATTGGCCTGTAGCACCAACGCTACCACCACCCATCTTTTTACAGTAAATACCTTTATCAACAGAGGCAAATAAATCTTCAGTTGTGTATTCGCCAGGAGCAATATAAGTATTACGCATCCGACTAGCAGCAGCATAGACATAATTTTGGCGACGCCCGCTTCCAGTTCTAGGGTGTCCGGTGCGGGAAGAACCTGTTCTATCTGCTAAGAAGTTTTTGAGAACGCCTTTTTCAATTAATAGGGTTCTTTGAGCAGGCATACCTTCGTCATCCATGTCAATTGTACCGAAGGCATTTTCACTGCGCCCTTCATCCCAAGCTGTCAAACTTTCGTGGGCAATTTTTTCGCCTTTTTTATCGGCAAAGGGAGTGGTATTGCGTTCAATTTGAGTAGTTTCTAGTAAATGCCCGCAGGCTTCGTGGAAGATAACGCCACCAAAATGATTTGCCATGATGATGGGGTAGCTGCCTGATTCCACGTAATCTGCATACAGCATTTTACCAGCAGATTCTGCTATGTGGTCGGCAGATTGTTGATAATCCCAGGTTCTCAAGAAGTTGGCATCGCTGGTATTACCGGCGCGTTCACCAATGGAGGCACGATTAGCACCATCAGCACACAAAAGGCTAAACCCCACCGACTGGGTGAGGCGAATGTCACGGGCAAAAGTGCCATCGCTAGCAGCAACTAAGACTTCTTGCCAATCCCGAAAATAGTTAGCGCGGCGAAATTGGATGTGACGAGCTTTTTGCTTGAGCTTGGCATTAGCATCAAGGAGAATTTCTCCCATTTCCCGAATTGAGCTACACAAAGGTAGCCATCCATCTTTACCGCGTTTTGTGGCGTAGTCCCTGAGTAATTCCAGATTAATTTCTGGAATAAAAGCATTAGGTGCTGGTAGATTTAACCCCAGGATGGAAAGACCTTTTTCTAAGGCAGCTTTCAAACCTGAGAATGAAAGGTCATTGGTACTGACATAGCAATCGGCTTTGCCGCGAAATACCCTAACTCCCGCACCTGTGCCTAGACTTGGTGTAATACTGGTGATTTCGTCATCTTCTGCACCACAATTAATGTGATTGCGACGTTCTAAGAAAAATTCGATGAAGTCTGCGCCTGCTGCGCGTCCTAGTCCTAAGAGGGTAGCCAGGGGGGCTTCCCAAGTTTCATCGAATCGCTCCGTTGTGGATGAATATTGCAGGGTGGGGAGTTGGTTTGAGAGAAGTAGCGTACTTGTAAGCATGAATAGCCTCGTCTGCTGGCGTTATCAGAGATTTGCCTGAAAAATCCTGGTGTCATCAGTCTAACAAATCGGTGAAAGCCGCAGTTGGCATATAGGCAGTAGGGGTTTCCTCACCGCAGTTGAACTCAAGCTTCTACTCAAAAGCAGAGTAGATATTTTAAAGTAACGCAGTTAAAAGAGCGATCGCGATCATGCAGAAGTAGAAATAAAATACAGTTAGGCAAATTGTATTTTGCGACAATAAAGGTAAAAGTTCCGCAGCATTGCCAATACCCACAAGGAATGTTTTACCTCAACAAGGAATATAACAATGAGTTCGTATGCTTTTTGGAACAACAAAGGTGGCGTAGGAAAGAGCTTTCTTTGCTTTGTAGCTGCTGCTGAATATGCTCATCGTCACTCCAATACAGATGTTTATGTAATTGATTTGTGTCCCCAAGCCAATGTCTCAGAAACCCTACTAGGGGGATATCTCAATAGTCCAAAGGCGCTACATTCTTTGAGCAGTAAAACACCGCGCTCGACAGTCGCAGGCTACTTGGAAGCACGTCTTAACTCTCCCTTCCGAATGATTGCTGATGTATCTCCTTATGTATGTGAACCAAGAGAATTTAACCCACAAATACCAGGAAATTTGAGGCTCGTATGTGGGGACAATCTTCTGGAAATAATTTCTGAAGCAATTCGGCAAACTTCTCAACTGCAAATACCAATTGATGCTTGGAAACAGGTGCTGAGTTGGATTCGAGATTTAACAGTTTCTCTGCGTACACATAGTGGAGAACGAGATACTTTGTTTTTAATCGACTGTAACCCTAGCTTCGCTGTATATACACAGCTTGGCCTAGTTGCATCTGAGGGTGTAGTTATCCCATTCACTGCTGATGATAGTTCGCGTCGTGCAATTGAAAATGTGGTTGCACTTTTATATGGCATCACCGATCCTAATACTGCACCCTATGCACGAATTAGCTTTGCTAAACGTGCAAAAGAAGAAGGCGTATCAGTGCCAAAATTACATACGTTTGTAAGTAATCGAGTAACCATGTATGAAGGTAAAGCCGCTTCTGCATTTATAGCTATAAATAAAATTATTAAAAAAACTATGGATGATATTCATCAGAAAAATCGTCATATTTTCGCTAATCCCAAAGACTTACCAAGTAACAGTTTTATTGAAATTCCCGATTATCATAGTGCTTGTGTAGTGGCTGCAACAACTGGTACACCATTGCATAAAATAAAACCAGGCCCGAAAAAAATTGGGGAGGAACGAGTGCAATTAAATCCAGAACCATTATGGAGGTATCGAGATGCACTTGAAGAGTTTGTGAATTGTCTTTGAGAGCATCACTGTGCCATCACCAGCAGCATTAAAGTACGATATGGCGGCTCAAAAAGCTCGTGTCCTACGTGATACTGCTACAGATCCCCGCTTGCGTCCAATATTAAACAGCCAAACTCAAGTTTATTACCATTCCGCTTTAGCGATGTTTGTTGCTGGGTGGGAGGCTTATATATTATGTAGAGGAACTCGTTCGCAATTTTTTCGATGTCACGGCAAATCCCTTAGATCCTCAGTTTCATGCTGTACATACTATCGCTAAAAATGCAGCGGAGCGATCGCTTAAACAATTTAATACGCCAAATTCAGATAATTCACGTAACCTTTTAGTTCAATATACTGGCTATGACCCTATAAATGATTGGGTTTGGTCAAGAAGAAGCATGAACGCCCTAGCCACTCGACAGATGCTAAACGATATTCTGCAAGTCAGGCACAGTTTTGCTCATGGCTTTCCCATTCCTGTATGTTCTTGGACACAAACACCTACTGGGAAAGTTCGGCTGACTGCTAAAGCTATTAAGGATGTTGATGCCTTATTACAATATCTTGTAAATGTTACTGACCTTGGTATGAAGCAAAATATTCAAATTATTTATGGCATAGTTACACCTTGGTGAGTGACAAAGAAAATGTTTCCAGAATTATTTGCAATAGAAATATCTGCACAAATCGTAACTGCGATCGCAATCAGGATTTAACCAGTCTTGACGCCAAAGCAGAAAATCCCACAAGACAAGAGAATAAACCCACTACCCAACCCCGCCAAACTGTCAAAAGATTCACCGTTGCTGCTGCGGGAAAATGTCCCTTGGGTGCATTCGTGTTGAAGCTGAGATCCGAGTAGAATAGCCAATTTTGATTCACACGCCAGCCGACGCGATCGCAAAACTTACACCATGTTTCATAATCAGCATCAGGTTGACTGGCGACGCTTTCCCAAATCTGCTTTTGGACGCTAAAACCAAAGCGTCCATTACTGAACTTTAGCCAAAGTTGGTCAATTGTACAAAGGTCGGTTTCTGGAAACTGGTTAATAGCTTCAATATTCAGCCAGCCTTGTTTTTCTCGGCCAGCAACCTTCAACATCACAGCCACAGTTTCTTGGTCTGCTTGTTCCCACTTACCAGCTGCTAGCAAATCGTGTAAAGGCTTGTAGTCGATTCCCCGTTCTGAACTGAGGTTATCGATGGCAATGTCTGGTATTACTAAGGTAGATTCTTGTTGGTGTTGGGCAGTTGGTATACATCCTAGCTCCAAACTCTGGTTGCAGCTGCGCCTGTCAAGATTCGAGTGTAGGGTGTACTTCCTGTTCTCATGCAGAGGTGAACCATTCAAAGAAAGGATTTGAGGTGTTAGGTGTTTTTGAGTTGCACAAGCTTCCACCCGCAACTGAACTATTCTTTCCATTGCTTTGACTGCATCCACGTCTGGACTAGAAGTTGCAGCATTAACCCGAATCCATAATTGTTCTGCTAATTCTAGATTGTGACTAACTTCAGCTTGCACTGCATCTATTTGTAGCTTGCTGATATCATGCTTAGTTGCATATTTGGGTGCAAGAATCAGGTGGGACTTAGTTATCGGCTCAGCTATGGTATAAGGTGTTTGTCGAGCCTTCTGATAGTGGTATGCAAGTTCCGGTACTCGAAAACTGAGATACTGATTCAACCGCTCAACAGTGGCACATTGTCCCTGAGTACCTAAGCCTTCTAGTAGTGCATGGGTAAAGACACCTTTTTGCAATGCGTCAATTTCATAGGAGTGTTCATCTGGACTACAGGATAGGATGCTGATAACTCCAGTTTGACGTGCTATTGTTTGTGTATATCGCCCAATTCCTTCTCCACTGTTCTTGTACTGCTGGCGACAAGCATCTAAAATCAGGACGATATTATCAGCTCCACAACGGCTGAGGCATTCGCTGAGATAACTAATGGAAATAGCTGTGTTTTCTATGTCCTCTGGATCTCCATCAGAAGGCATGAGGTAATCTTGGTTAGCGTGTACCATCCCATAACCGCTAAAGAAAAACCAAAAGTTATCTCCCGCCTCCATAAAGGGTTTTGCAAATAACTGCTGTAACAGTCGCAGCAAGTTAGCACGGTAAGGACGAGTGGGTTCGCTACCAAGATCCGGTGATTCATCGGAAAACCAGAAAACCCGATCAAAACCTGCTTCGTTGCGAAAAAACTCCTGGATTAACTTTGCATCCCGCTTGGCATACTTTAGCGGTTCTAGGAAGTCGTACTGATTAATACCAATCGCCAACGCCCAGTTTTTTACCATCTCAGTTTTTATTGCTTTTGTAACTTGAGTTTGATACTTCTACGCACGTGTCTAGGGAATTTCCGGTGAAAGCAGATCAAAATTAACAATCAAGGTTCCATAAATTTTAGGATCTATCAAGTTCAATATATGTATTTTAAAATACATATCTTATATCGAGTCCGGTTAATTAGTCATAATTCCCACAGTCATTGCACCCCACCCCTAACCCCTCACGCCACTTGCTTCAAGTCGGCGAAGCCGCCCAACGCAGTGGCTACCCTTAGTAAGGGGAGGGGAGCAAAAGCGCAGCTTTGGCGGGGTGGGGTGAGCGTGGTTTTAATAAGTAATCAAGCGGACTTAATATTATTGCATATCTAAGCAATAATACGGTGATTTATAGACTGAGAAAATAATGGACGAGACAGACTAGCCCTCAAGCTGGCTCCGGTACGTCCTGTAAAAAACCATACTACCGACCGTCCAAAATCACGAAAGATACGAATCATGGATTCTCTAGGGTAGGAAGAGGTGATGGGAACAGGAGTAAAAGTGATACCATTGCTACCTAGAACGATAGTAGCTATTGCCTTGGCTCTGGGCATGTGGAAATCCGAGGTAATCAGGTAAAGGTGCTGAATCCGAAGTTGTTTAAAATCTGCAACGAGGGTTGTAAAATTGGTAACGGTATCAGTAGCCCGGTAGTCAAGGTGAAGGCGATCGCTTGGAGTACCCACAGTTTTGAAAATGGCTTGGATTGTCTCTGGAGGGTTACCACTGGAAATCCAAATATCCAACGAGGGATGTTTTTGGGCAAATTGGGCAGTGAATTCTTCTCGATATGGGCTACCACCGAGGGTGAGAATAGCTTGGGGTTGTGGGGCTTGGTAGGAAGCGATCGCTAATCGAATGGGTATGAATAACAGCAGGATCAGCATAAAACCTGCTAGAGCAAAAATCCAATACTGTCTCACAAGATGAAATACTTTCATCAACAGACTCACTGATTTGCTAGTTCTTGATTTCTGACTCTATTTTGCCGTGGGCGATCGCCTCATCTGAGATCACGAAGATGATTTAATATCCTTGCGTTCTACATAATAAGAACCCAACACCAAAGCATCCATGTGCGTTCTCAAAAAGCACTGAATGGCTTCTTTTGGCGTTCTGACGATGGGTTCATTTTCATTGAGGGAGGTATTCAAAATAATAGGAACACCAGTACGTTGAGCAAAAGTATTAATCAAATCCCAATATAGAGGATTAGTTTGACGACTGACAGTTTGTAAGCGACCAGTACCATCAACATGGGTGACAGCAGGAATTTGTTCTCTTTTTTCAGGGCGAATTTTAAACACCTTTTCCATGAATGGTGTTGGTGCATCAATCTCAAAGTATTCACCTACATGTTCTTCGAGAATGCTGGGAGCGAAGGGACGGAACTTTTCCCTAAATTTAATTTTGAGGTTGATAATATCGCGCATATCAACACGGCGCGGATCGGCAATCAGGGATCTGTTGCCTAAAGCTCTAGCAGCAAATTCCATCCTACCTTGAAACCAACCAACTACTTTACCTTCACAAAGGGCATCAACAACATGGTGTAATAGTGCTTCTCGCTCTAGATGTTTCGGTTGCAAATCGTGGGATTGCAATGATAGCAAGCATTCTTCATCGGAAAACTCTGAACCCCAATATGCATGATTTAAAACAAACTGACGTGGTTGTTTGAGAACATGATTCCAAACAAAAAAAGCTGCCCCAATAGAAGTACCATTGTCAGCCGCACCTACAGGAATATAAATATTTTTGAAGGGAGTATTTTGAGTAATCTTACCATTGGCAACGGAATTCATTGCTACACCGCCTGCCAAGCAGAGATTCTCACTTTGAGTGCGATCGCTTAGCCGATTCAGGAGATGAAAAATAATTTCTTCTGTCACCGCTTGCACAGAAATAGCAATGTTCTGATGCTTGGGGGTAACTTCTGAGTGGGGTTGTCGTGCTGGCCCCAATAATTTTTCTAATTCTGGGCTGTGGAAAGGTTCAACAATGGGCGCTCCATTATCCCACTTCATGGCAATGCCTTGTTCGTGGTGAGTAAAGTAATCAAGGTTCAACTCAAAACTATCACCTTTGGGATAAATAATTTTGCGGAAGGCTTCTAAATATTCTGGTTCTCCGTAAGGTGCCAATCCCATGACTTTATATTCATCTCCATAGGCGGGAAAACCCAAATAAAGAGTAATGGCATTGTAAAGATAACCGATGGAGTGAGGATAGTGAGTGCGAGAGAAATACTCTAAATGGTTGCCTTCACCAGCAGCAGCAAGGGTACTCACAAAGTCTCCCATGCCGTCCACGGATAAGATAGCAGCTTTTTCAAAGGGGGAGACAAAGAAGGCGCTGGCTAGGTGAGTTGTGTGGTGTTCCAGTGAATGGATGGTGGCTTTGATATCTTGCACTTGACAGTAACAAGCATCTGCTAACTGCTGCTGGAGGCTGGCGGATTTACTTTGTTTGTTAAATCTATCTAGAAGTGACGATAGCGAGGGACGTTGTTGCAGGGTGAAGAGGAGTTTACGATTCAGGTTAGCTTTGGGGTTAAAGGATACTGCTACATGATCCAAGTCTGCGGCACTAATGCCACCAACTTTCAAGCAATAGCGGATGGATTCTGCGGGAAATCCAGCCCAATGTTTGACTCTATTAAACCGTTCTTCTTCAACTGCGGCAACCAGCTGACCGTTTTGGATCAAGCTAGCAGAGGCGTCACCATGGTAAGCATTAATTCCGAGAATATTCATATGATTAAGACTGAGTTTAGTAACCTGAAATATTTAAATTGCTCTGATAATTAAGGGTGAGGAATATTGATCAGGGTGAGCAGTACCCGCAACTTTGCAGTTATAGCATGGTTTTATTGGGATTCAGCATCACCCTTTCTATGATTATTTGACTCCAAGTAAAGCGACATGGCCTGCCGTTCTGTATGGATTTATTCCTCCATTGCTGGTATTTAAGAGATGGACATTCTGACAACAACGTTTAATTTGCTTGTAATGATTGAAAACCGAATAAGAGTAGGTTAGTCCATCGCCTTCTAAGATAGTGTACCCCTTACCTTTAGTTTTAATGAAGTCGGCAAAGCCCCACAAACCAAAAGCGTTTATTAGCTGTTTGATCAATCTAGCCGATGGCGAACCTTGTCCAAAGTTATTAGAATCTGATATAAATATTGCTTTTTTAGCAACCCGCAACATTTCGGATACTGCTGTTTCTGACCTTCTGATATGGTGTAATACTCCAAATTCACACACCAGATCAAACTGCCCGTCATCGAAATCAATATGGGTGGCATCACCACTAATTAGCTCGTCATCAGATAAACCATTAGAATATCCTATTTCTCTTAATTCTTTGACTGGTTCTATACCAATTATCTGGATATTAGGTCGTTTTTTCTTAATGTAACTTAATGCTCGTCCTGTTCCTGAGCCAACATCCAGAATAGACTGAATCTCCAGGTAATCCAAGGCTGCCACCATAAAACCTAATGCCAAATAATGTTCATCCTTTGAACTGACGTGTACTTGATTGTATTCATCGGCTGTCTCAGCGTAGTAGCGTCGCTGCAATTCGATTTCTTTTTGTTCTGGCAAATTCATGGGCTATTAACCGTTTAATTAATGCTTTGTTACTATTTGAACCAATCTGGTTTTTGTATTTTTACATATCTATTTTTTGAATTTTCTCATACTCAAATAGCCGGATTGCCAACAGAATTTCTGCTAAAACCCGCTGAAGTGCATAGTACCAACCATGCCAACCATCAAGAATACCGCCTTTGAGAATCAGGCAATAAATTAAGATGATCAAGGGAGCCAAGATTTTTTGCTTACGGATGCGATCGCTAAAACTCAGTTCACTTTCTGGTGTTTCTAAGAGCTTTTTAGCTTCAATCACCATGTAACGATCCTGTGCCCACAACCAGCGGCTTAGGGGTTTGCGATCGTCATGATGTATATAAGCAGATAGCATACTCGATTTACCTTCTACCCAAACTTTATGAGCATGTCCATCATCTTTGTAAATCGCTTTTTGCTTTTTATAAAGTACTTTTCGGGGCGGAAGTAGAGTTCCACGCAAAGGCTTACCAAAGATACAATACTTGAATCTCACACTGTAACTGTCTGCATCAGACTCTATTCGCAGTGTTTTAATTTCATGAATTAGTTCATCAGTTAAAACATAATCAGCATCTAGAGAAAGCACCCATTCGGATGTAATTTTTTCTAGTCCATAATTACATTGAGCAGCAAAGGAATCAAATTTTCTTTGAAAGACTTGTATTTGTGGATAGGAATATAAAATTTCTAAAGTTTCATCAGTGCTGAAACTGTCAATTACTACAATTGACTTTGCCCAGGTGAGACTCTCCAGGGTGCGACGAATATTTGGAGCTTCGTTGTAAGTAAGGATCAGCGGGGTTATGTCTGACGATAACATAAGATATTTTATAGTTAAATAATATTAAAATTTATTTTATATAAATCTTGGCGAATCAAGATAATGGTGCGGGTTTAAGCAAGCAAGTTGATGTTATTGCAATACAGTTCGGATCAGCTCTTGAGAGAGGAGCATAGGGGAAATGACTTGTACAATAACTCTCCCCTGCTCTTTTGGTTGCCTCAAGAAATAGCTTTCTTACTCCTTTCCCACCTGAAGATTACTGTTTAGACAGCAGGAGGGCAAGGGAGCAGAGGACTCAATTACCGACATTTTAAATAGATTCTATTGACGTAGGGATCGAATTGATTGGGATCTGAATATGACCTTAAGGGAACTTTAGGCCCAAATGGTAATGGAAACAAGGTGTAAGTCACTGCTACAATCAACCGATGCTTATTTTTAGGAACCAGAGAACGGTGAAGTACGTAGCTATTCTCAAGCCAAGCCAAGCCTGCCTCACCAGTAAGTTTGATGAAGTTATCTTTCATGGGAAAATCAGGATTATTAATGTCTAAATCTCTGGTTTTAGGTGGCAGTAACCATGTATGGGATTTTTTAATATATGCATGGGGGCCAGAATGTTCATCTACATCAGTTAAATAGATAAACAACTTAATTTCTGACCAATCATCCACGTCTCTATGAAATTCTCCGGGATGTGTGAAATATCGTTCATTTGAATTTGCTTGAGCATCAAAGCCAGACAATAACCACCAGATATGTATCATAGCAATTGTTGGTTTTGCTCCAAATATCTCCTCAATTATAGTTAAAATCATTGTATTATTAGCCAGTTCTAAGACATGGGGAATGCTAACTGTGTCCTCAAGTTTATAATAGGCATGAATACAAGATTTAGGAGCGAATCTTGGTGCAAGAAATGTCTCTTTTCCTGGTCGTTGACGATCTATGCATAACTTCGTAGACAAGTATGACTTCATCTCTTCAATTTGAGTACTTGTCACAAAGTTATCCAAGACTAGTAAGCCATTTTCTTCCAAAATTTGAACATCTTTCTGGATTTGAAAATTAATTTTATTACTTGGAGTTTTGGGAAGTAAATAGGAGAATAAACTTCCTATTAATTTCCGATACTTGGGATTTAAAATTAGCATTTGAAAATAGTATAAAGTCCATTTGTAATCAGTCAAAGCTTGTTTGATTAGTCGGACGTATCTGGCTATTTTCGTTTCCATTGCTAGAAATTTTTTGGCAACGATTAAAAAAGTGTTGGAGTATGTATCTAACAATTTGATTACATAACCATGAAATCAAGTTGCTATACTCCAACTACAATATCATAATTAATGCTTGATATCTAGCAAATATTTGTTGGATATGAACACCTCAATGTATGCTTAATAGCAAGTTATTATGTATCTGCTTTAGACATTTTCTGATATACTGCTTGCTGCACCATGAAATTGGTTTTACAATTGAAATTAATTAGGATTTAAAAATAATATTTTGATAAATATCAACCATTTTCCTTGCTATTTTGTCCCAAGTATATTGTTCTTTAATCATTTGACGAGCGCGATCGCCCATATCTTTAGCTTGTTGCGGATGAGTGAGATGCTGTTCAATAGCTTGGGCGATGGCCAGCACATCGAGTTCGGGAACGTAACCGAGTTGGTTTTCTTTAACAACGGCAGCTAAAGCCACACCAGGAGTCACAACAACGGGAACACCAAAAGCCAAAGCCTCTAAAACGGCGATGCCAAAGTTTTCTGTGTGGGATGTCAGGGCAAATAAATCTGAACCTTGCATAAACAGGTTTTTCATCTCTCCAGTCAGAAATCCCACAAAATGAGTGCGATCGCCAATGCCACTTGAAACTGCAACAGACTCAATTTCCGCTTCGTATTCCTTAGTACCACTGCCTGCTACAACAAAGGTGAAACGGTAATCTGTGAGTTTACCTAAAGCGCGAATCAGATAGTCTAGTCCTTTTTTGGGATGCAGACGAGATAAAAATAAAATTACAGGTTCATCTGCTGGGATATTAAGATGTTGTCGCAGGCGATCGCGGGCGTTCGGGATAGGAGAAGGAATAGAAAGTCCGTGGGGTAGGACAAAACTAGGAACATCCAGCGCTAAACGAGAAACTTCTTGCTGTTCTTGAAAAGAAGTCAGGTGAAGCGCACGACTAGACTTGAGGTTAGACCGTTCGATTAAGTTGAGATAAATTTGTTTTTTGTAAGCACTTTGCTGAAGCGACCATTGGCAAAGTTGTCCCAATGGTCGAGTAATATAGGGAATACTTTGAAGACGAGCGATCACCATGGCCGCCGTTGAAGCATAGGAAAAAATCGCGTGGATATGTAGTAAGTCATAATTAGAAACATGTTGCCACAACCAAGCAGTTAGCTGACTAGAAAAAGCAAATTCTCTTATAGAGTGAACTTGGGGAGAAAAACGCGAAAAAAACCGAACTGGAACTTGCTGATATTCAATAAATTTGCCAAGAGGTACATCGAGTAAATCATTGCCATTATCATTAGTAGTGGCAATTTCACTTTCAATACCTGTCTTTCGTAAGGCTTTAACTGTTTCCAGAACTGCTTGACTAGGGCCGCCTCGTACTGACGCGACTGAAGGAATAATGTGTAGGACTTTCATGTTTATCCAAAACTTGGGCGTTTTGAAAAAATAGTTTACCAAGCTAATGATCTTTATTTCTTCTTTCTGGAGAAATAAAGATCATTAGCTTATTTATAACCACATAATAGTCCCGATATCTACTTAATTTAAATTTTCGGCTTAGCTGCAAAATTTCGCTTTTATGATGATTCTTTTTGAATGTTATTAGATGGTTCATGCCTGAACTTGCTGCCACCAATACTGAAGAATTGCCAGACTCCAGCGACGATACCATAATTTGAGGTTAATATCTTTGCCCATTTCATGTGCTGGAAAATAATCGCTCCACTCGTTCTCTATCCATTGCTGAAAAGGAAAAAAGAATCCTCGTTTGGGACGATTAAGTAACCAATTCGGTAACTCAGGAATCGCCTGAATTAATAATTGTTTACCTGGTGCTAGCCGCATTGTGCTAGGAATAGAAGCGATCGCTTCTAGTAAAGTCTTATCAACTAAGGGGACTCGCAATTCTAATCCCCACGCCATACTCATCACATCGCTGTCTCGTAATAATTGATTACGCATATAAAAGCTGAGTTCTAGCAGGCTGACTTCATCTTCTAAAGTGGGGAGATTTTTGGCTAAGCTAATATCCTGAAAAATACCCCTCTCCCAAATGGCAAAAGGCTGTTGAGTCGGGGAATCTTGGAAGTAATACTGAAGAATTTTCCAAGCTTCAGTTTGGGAGAAAATACCCCTGAAACTGCGGTAGGCTGCTGCTGTTGTTGGCTTTTGCTGTAAAAAGTCTCCTAAACGCTGCATTCTGGGTGATTTACCCCAAAGTGCTAATCCTCTACCCACACTAGTACTGATGGGTTGAATTTTGCGGAGTTGCTGTCCCCAGCGCAGCATCTTTGGTACTTGTTGAAATGTCTTATAACCACCAAAAAACTCATCTCCCCCAAGCCCAGATAATACTACTTTCGTGCCATCTTTGTGGGCAACTTGAGAGACACAAAAAGTATTAAAACCATCAATACTTGGTTGGTCAATACTTGCTAAAAATTGAGGTAGGAGTTCTCGCCCTAAGGAAGCCGAAACTTTATATTCTGTATGGTCAGTACCAAATTCTTGAGCAATTTTAGCAGCCAGTTCTCCTTCATTCCACTCATTTTCTGCAAAAGCAATTGAGTAGGTGCGTAAATTACCTTTTTGAGTTTGACGTGCTAAGGCGACAACTGAAGTAGAATCAATGCCACCACTGAGAAATATCCCTACTGGAACATCGCTGATAAAATGATGTTCAGTAGAATCAATCAGAGCCTTACGGACTTTTTCTTGAGCTTCTGTCAGAGAAATTGTTTCAGGAGTAAAGTCAATTTGCCAATACTGCTGTTGAATGAGTTTATCAGCACGCCAATGTAACCAATGACCAGCCGATAAACAGTGAATACCTTCAATTAATGTGTAAGGTTCTGGGACTGATCCGCTTACTAAATAGCCATATAAACCTTGGGGATTTAAGGCAATTTTAGGCAGTTTAGAAGCCAGAATTGCTCGCAATTCTGAGGCAAATACTAAAGTTGAGCCAGATTGCCAATAGTAAAGAGGTTTAATTCCTAAAGGATCGCGGGCAATAAAACAAGTTTGTTCTTGATTATCCCAAATAGCAAAAGCAAACATGCCGCGCAAATGTTTTACACATTCGGCTCCTTGATGCTGATAAAGTTTTAGGATAACTTCAGTATCTGTTTGTGAATGAAATTGTTCTCCTTTTGTCTCTAATTCACGTCGCAATTGCCGAAAGTTATAGATTTCCCCATTAAAAGTAATCCAGTAGCGACCGTCAGGTGTAGACATCGGCTGATGTCCAGCGGTGCTGAGGTCAATAATAGAAAGGCGAGTATGAGCAAAAGCAACTTGTCTATTTGGGGAAATATAAATTCCTTGGTCATCAGGGCCACGATGCTGTAGAGCAGTTTGCATCCTCAAGATCAAGGTTTCCAAGTTGTTTTGGATTTCAGTGTTAGTTAAAATTCCGGCAATGCCACACATAAAGATTAATATTAAGCAGTTTTCACAGTATGATTGAGGATAATATCTTGGTAAATTCCACTCATTTTCATTGCTACTTTATCCCAAGTATATTGTTCTAAAATGATTTGACGAGCGCGATCGCCCATATCTTTAGCTGCTTGAGGATGAGTGAGATATTGTTCAATAGCTTTGGCGATCGCCACCACATCCAGTTGAGGAACGTAACCGAGTTGATGTTGTTCAACAAAAGCAGCTAACGCCACGCCAGGAGTCACAAGGACGGGAACACCCACAGCTAAAGATTCTAAAACTGATAAGCCGAAGTTTTCCGCATGGGATGTCAGGACAAATAAATCTGAGCCTTGTATAAGTAGGTTTTTGGTTTCTCCAGCCACAAATCCAGTAAAATGGGTGCGATCGCGAATGCCAGTTGCAACCGTAAGAGCCTCAATTTCTGCTTCGTATTCTTTAGCACCACTACCTGCAATTACGAAAGTAAAACGGTAATCAGTGAGTTTACCCAAGGCGGGAATCAAATAATGTAATCCTTTTTTAGGATGCAAGCGTGATAAAAATAAAATTATAGGTTCATCTGCTGGGATATTAAGATGTTGCCGGAGTAAATAACGGGCATTAAAAATCAGCTGAGGTTGGGAAAGTCCATGAGGTAATACAAAACTAGGTACACTAAATCCCAACTGGTCTACTTCTTGCTGTTCCAGTTGGGAAGTCAGGTGGATAGCTTGACTATGGTTGAGGTTAGCTTGCTCAATTAGCCGCAGGTAAATTTGCTTTCTGAGGGCGCTTTGCTGCAAAGACCACTCGCATAGTAAGCCATGTGGAATCACAATATAAGGAATATTTTGGCAACGGGCGATGACCATCGCAATTGTAGATGCATAAGAAAAAATAGCGTGAATATGTAAAAGGTCATACCGGGAAATGTTATGCCATAACCACACTGTTAGTTGCCAAGAAAAAGCGTACTCTCTTAAGAATTTGACACTGGGAGAAAAGCGAGGGAAAAACCACACTGGAACTTGTTGATACTCAACTCGCTTCTGTAAAGGAACATCGAGTAAGCCATCACCATTGTCATTTGTTGTAGCAATTTCGGCATCAACATTGTTAGCCCGCAATGCCTTGACCATATCCAAAACAGCAAGGCTTGGGCCACCTCGGATCTGAGGAACAGAGGGAATGACATGAAGAACTCTCATAAAGGAGATCCGAGCAATGTTTAAATAAACAGATCACAGCAAGAAAATTAAGCTCTTTTTTCTTTAATTGAAGATTTTTCATTAATAGCTTGCTGATAGAGTTTAATATACTCGGAAATCATTTTTTGTGCTGAAAATTTTTGAGAATTAACCAATCCTTTGGGTTTAAGTTCTCCTAGTGTCGGAAGATAGTAAATAATTTTTTCAGCCGTTTCTTGAGGCTGATCTGGTTCTATATATATAGCTGCTTCTCCTCCCACATCCTTCATCGGAGAACGGTTGGAAGTAAACACAGGACAACCACAAGCTTGAGCTTCTATAATCGGCCAACCAAAGCCTTCATAAAGAGAAGGAAAAAGTAAAGCTGTAGCAGCAGAATAAAGACATCGTAAATTTTCGTTATCAATTTCTACTAACTCTATTAATTTTTGCGTCAAATTATGTATTTTGATGAACTCGCGCATTTCCTCAGTCATGGGTTTACCTACCATAACCAAGTAAAATTCTGGCTGTGGGAGTTGCAGGGTCAGTTGATAAAATATTGATAAAACTCCCAACCGATTTTTATACCAGTGATTTGCCCCTACATGCAGAATGAATTGGCAATTACCAGGGATACCCAAAGTGTTTAAACGTTGCTGTACTTCTGTAGATGACATGGGGGTATAAGGATAGTTTAAACCCATAGGAATCAGAGATACAGCACTCTCATCAAGAGAAGAAAGACGTAACACATCGCTTCTAGTCTGTTCTGAAACGCAAGCAACTTTTTGCGCTTGGTTGACTCCCCTCAATACCATCTGCTGCAATTGTTTACCAGTCCATCCAGTTCGATGTTCCAGAAATTCTCCTAGACCAGCACGAATTGGGAATAAGTCATGACAAGTGACAATATGGGGTACATTTTGTAAATATTTTGTGTAAAATGCATTACCTTGGTCGCATATATGAACTATATCTGCCCAAGGTAATGCTTGACGTAATTGTGCTGGAAACAGAATTAATTTATCAATGTAGCCTAACCATTTTCTGAAGACATTTGCTGATGAAACAAGTTTACCAAACCAGGGATTTGGACGAATAATTCGCACTTGATGTCCACACTGGGTTAAGTAATTTTCCAACATGGAGGCAAATATATCCATGCTTTGAATTGCATCTGGTTGATAATTCCCTATCAGCAAAATTTTCATTTGGTGTTATGAACTTTGTTTTTGTTTAGAGTATTTTGATTTGAGATACCATCGAAAACGCTTGGCATTAATGATTGCCTCAGCAGGTAATAGAGATTTTAGAATAATTTTATTCAGACCTTCTAAGGTTTTGGGTAACAACTGCTTTTGTAGTTTTAAGATATCTGGCAGTGTCATAGTGGCAATTGAAGTGTTAGGAAAAGCAGGATAATCTCTCTTAAAACCAAATCCCAGATAATCCATAACTTCTGGAGTCAGATTTTCGAGATACTCGGTATTGACTATATTTTTTTCACCATGTCCAATATTGTTACTACCAACCTGATCAACTTGAAAAAGTAAGGTAGTTCTATTGTAGGTTTTATCATGAAAAGGTTCTGCTCTGTGGATTCCGTGGATATCGCACAAAATCAAGCTTCCCTTTTTCATGGGGAATGTTAGAATATCTTTACTATATTTATCTTCAATATAACTATCACTCAGATAAATTTCATGGCTATATTTTCGAGACCATTTATGAGAATCTTTGATATATTGGAATGCATTTTTTTCTACATCAGACAAATAAAATAAAAATAATAAACCTGGCATATTATGTTTTTCTGACAATTGCTTGCCAATCTGGCGATTATTATCTGTATGCCAGGGCATATGCGAATTTTTAGAAGTTTGATAAACTCGATGATTAGTTAGCTTAAAATTATCAGTAAAATATTGTTTACAAACATCTAAAACTTTTTGTGACGTAATCACATCGTAGGTTTTTTTTGAGCTAGCTAAGCAATGGGTTAAAAATTTAATATCTTGAGCTACAACAACACCAACATCATTAGTATTGAGCAGCAGCTGATCGAAATCAATTTCTTGAACAAGTTCATCAACATATTGTGGATTCAATGCTTGCTCAAAAGCAAAGTATCCTTGAGTTTTCAGGTCATTAACTATTTCACTGGTGCTGAAGTCGAGAAAATCTGGATTAAACATAAATTCATCTTTTTGAATTTGACAGAAAATGGTTTTCTAAGTAGCTGCTAAGAGTTTGTTGAAAGCGTTCAAAACCAAATTCCTGAATTACTTTTTCTCTTAAAGCCTCTGGTTGATAGATTAGGGGATTAGGATAAGCACCTTGGAGAATTTGAATAATAGTTTGAGCGATCGCTTCTGTATCATCTGGGTCAACAAGTGCGCCTAATTTACCTTGACAAAGGGCATCTAATGCTCCATCTTTGTTACCTCCAAGAGTAGGCTTACCACAAGCAAGTGCCTCTAGATAAACAATACCAAATCCTTCACCTTTACTCGGCATGGCAAACAAATCGCAGAGATTGTAGTGAGAGTTAAGTTCTGCATCGGGAACGTAACCAGCTAATGTTACGCAGTCTTGGAGTTGAAATTTAGCAATCAAATCTTCAACTCGCGGTCGGTCGTCTCCTTTACCGACCAGAATATAATGAACGTCGGGGATAGCTTGACGAATTTGGGGTAAGGCAGTGAGAATTTTATCGTAGCCCTTATACTGCTCTGACTGAGAAAGGCGAGCCACAGTGAGTATTATAGGTTGGTGGGGTTTCAAGCCATATCTTTTGAGCAGACTATCAGGCTTAGGTGCAATCTGAAAATTATCAGCGTCAAAGGTATTGGCTAGAACTACAACTTGATTGGGGTCAAGGTTTTGTTCTTGCAGCAGGCGATCGCGAGTGTAATGGCTCACTGCTAAAATGCGATCGGCATGTTTCAGTGCTGTTTGTCGTGCCGAGTTCTGAAGGTTCCAAACTTCAATCCCATGTGCCACAACCCAGTAAGGAATGCCCAATAGCCGTTTCAACACATACGCAGGAACGCTGAAGTTGAGATGTGTAGACAATATTAAGTTTGGACGCTGCCAAAAACCCAAACTAATCAGTTGAGCTGCGAAAGCTGGAGTGCGTAAAGATGAGGGCCAGTTACCAGTGGGATGAAAGCACAAATTAGCTGATTTTGTTGGTACATCAGTATCGTGCTTAATCAAAATATCGTAGGCAAAATTGGGATGGAGAGTTTGCAATGCTTGGAAACAAAAAGACGAGTAACGCTGGATTCCTCCTGTGGCGTTAAATAGATCAGGGCACCAGAAGTGGTAATGATATCTAGGTTTGTGCATAGCTATAAATCGGCATATTTTTATCGTTCCTCTCATTAACGCTTAGGAGTCGTATCGATAAGCAGTTCCTAAAGTCCTTGACGGTTTTGCTTTTTGCAGATAAAACTTCTTTAGCAGGTAAACCAGAACCACTGAGCCTGCTACAGATCCTACAATTTCTGCTAGAGAACCCCCAGGATTAATAAAAGCTAGTCCAGGCAGAAACCAGCAAGTAAAGTCTTCCCAATTACCAGAGATTAATTTTTTTGCTGCTACTATATCTATGACTCGTAGCACCATTCCCAGAACGGCAAATCCTAAAACTATTCCCTGTGTTCCAAAGTTGATATAGAACTCTAAAACATTTCCCACCCCTACACTGGTTCCTTCACCAAACTTGATCCCTGTATATCGGGTCACAAGATCCCCACTACCTCCACCTACTGGCTTATTTGGCCATAAAATTCGAGGAACTACTGCTATTGCTGCCTGTTCCAAAGTTTCACCATTAGCATAATCAATCGCGCCGCTGGAGATGTATTTAACACCTAGACCGACTTGGGGATTGAGATTGAGACGACCATCAATTAGTTCTAAATGTTCATGCTTTAACGGATTAAAAAATTCTAAGTTACTCAGTGTTTTCTGCAACTGCTCAATTCGTGCCTCAATTCCTTCTCCGCCCCAAACTTTTGCACGAATTTCCTCGCGATCGCGAAAGTAGTTTATATAGAAGGATAAACCAAATGCCAGAAACAATAATAAAATGATGATGTTCTTCCAACGTGGGCGGTAAAAATTAAACACGAAGGTCAGCACAGGCACAACTGCCATCACACCAAAACCCGCAAATCCCGAACCTAGTATACTAATGAAGGGGATACAACCGCTCAGCAGCAACCACCGTAACAAGGCTTGTTTATCCCGCATACACCAAGCTTTCCAGCAAACCAGACATAACCCTGTGGACAACAGAGCAAAACCTGAATTCACCAAGACACTGATGCTAGGAATACGACCCAAGATTGGCCCTAAAACAAAATAAAAGAACACCCCCAATAATATGTAATTATTGGGAAATTTTAAGTTAGGCTGACTAGGTACATACCACAATCTTGAAGGTTTGAAAATTTTCGCAACCAGGGGAGCGAGGATAATACTGCCAACTCCAAATCCTATGACACCATAGACAGTTTCGGTAAAACCGATAGCTGTACTAGCTAGGGAAATTTTTTGGCTAATTAAATAGGCAGACTTGGGTCTGTACCACGGGAAGGCATAAATCATCGCTCCGAACCAATGCAGCATGGATAGCTGGAGCAAATAAATCATTGGCAGACCGACGCTAGGTAATTTCTTGTTCCACTGACTGCGGATTACTAAACCTACAACTACAACCCAAATGAATAGCCAAAAGGTTAACCACTGACGCTCTTCCATAAGATTATAGTTATCCTAGCTTTTAATTCAGTCAAATAGAATTTTAACAAAGCTGGATACTACTTTTGTCTAATAAAGAATTTTAGTTTGTTTTTCACATTCTCTCAAGCTCAGCAACAAGGCAAACATGACCTGAAAAGCTTGCATAAACCTTGTGAGATTGAGCGTAATTAACGATTTAACTGCTCGCCTGATCAGAGCATTGACTCTCTGCATATAGAGATGACGTAGTTCAGTAGATTTTAATAACTTAAAATGCTGAGGAATAATTTCTAAAAATTCTGTAATATCTAAATGCTTCTGAAATGATTTAGAAGACACACTAACTGTAGATAACCTATACAAAATTAATGTTCTGGGAATGTACTCTACAGACCATCCATTATGAAGATAGCGCAATAACCATTCCCAATCAGCTTGATATGAAAATTTTTGATTAAAGCCTCCACAATTTTCAAAAGCCTTAACTCGAATAGCACAGCCTGATATATGCCACCAACAACCTTTCAACAAGGTATCTCTCACAGATTTATCATGACCTTCAATTATTTCAATTTCTCTACTAGGATTATCTTCTCCCTGTCTTAAAGACCCATCAGGCATCAAATTATCCCAGCTTGAGCAAATACTACCTACCTTTTCTGAACAAGCTTCTATCCTGTTAATCATCATCTCTAGCCAATTTTTTTTGGCTATATCATCGGAGTGTAAAATTAGAACCCAATCTACAGTTTTTTTAATTAAATCTATGGCTCGGTTAACATTATTCCACTGACCAACATTGTGGTCTCCTTGGTTAATGTATAAAGGAATTGAGATTTTCCATAATGATTTAATTAATGGAACAGTGCGATCGCTTGAACAATCATCAGCAATATAGACAGCAGAAATTTTAGTGAGCCACTCATTCTGAGATTGGATAGATTCAAGCGTCTCGCCAATGGTAGCTGCGCTATTAAAGGTTGGAATCAAAATTGCTATTTTATTCATTTTTTATGATGAGATAATCTATAATTAACCTTAATCAAGTGTTTGTTTACTTAATACTTTACTAGCTGACTACAATTTACTAATTCGTCAATTTTCACGAGCAAAGGAGAAAAAGCGGATTCATAGTTATACTTTTCTTCAAAAGCTTGTCTAGCCGCTAAGCACATTGCTTGATATTTCGTAAAATCGCTCAAAATATCTTGAACAGCAGATGCAATAGAATGGGAGTCATCAGGATCAGCAAAACGAACCCAACTCTCACCTGCAAGATGTTCTCGATAGTTTGGCTGGTCGCTGACAATCACAGGTAATCCGCAAGCAGCATACTCATAGATTTTATTTGATGCTGTCCCCATTGTTTGATGATTAATATCTGTTTTTTTATATAAACATACACCCACCGTAGCCAGCCAAGTATGTGAGGGAAGTTCATTATAGGGCACGGGCATAAAATACTGAGTACGGTCAGCAACCTGCTTATCAAGTGCGAAATCTTTCATTAAAGATTTTTCTGTTTCCTGAATAGGCCCAATCAGCTTAAGTTTTATTGAATTATCTAAAAAAGTTAATGATTCAATTAATTCTAGTAAAGAATTCTTTACAGAAATAGAACCTTGTAAGAGAATTTGAATATTTTCAAACCTTTTTAATATAATATTTGCAAAATCTTGATGTTCAGGAAAATATGATTTTCTGGGATAATTGGGTAATATTATTAGTTTTCCCTGAAAATTCGTCAGTTCTTGGAATAAAAAACCTCGCTCTTGAGAGGGAAATACAACAAAATTAGCTTGATGTACCCACTGACGTTCACCTCTTTGAACCCATCCTGACAAAGTAGATAAAGGAAACAATTGACTGTCAAGGTCATGGTTATGGTAAATCAAGGGAATTGACCTAGCTTTCATTAACAGGGAAAGATAGGCCGCTGTATAACCAAAAGTATCATAAGCATAAAGCAGAGATACATCTTTGAAAAGACGACTGGCTTGTGCTACAAAGTTAATATATTCCCGAACTTTGATTACAGCTGATTGTTGTTCTCGTTCTTTTACTGATGTATATTTTCCTAAACGATGCACCGTGACATTAGCTGGGTATTCCCAAAAAGGAGGATCTTGATTACGACCAATCAAAACTACATCAAAATGTTCAGATAACAAATGAACAGCGTTAATTGTCGGTGGATAGTGGTCAGGATTGGCATAAATCAGGATTCCGATAGTTTTTTTTCCCATTTATATATAACCGTAAAAATCAGCAACTTTATTGTAATATTTTGGAATAAGCACTGATTATCTTCTGTCCATAATCATCCCAAGAAAGAGATTTGCGAGCCTGCTCCAAAGCGTGATTTCCCATTTCAAGTAGCCTATCGGGGTTTTCATAGAGGAAAGTAATTTTTTCCTTAAGAGCCTCTACATCTCGAATTGGGACAGAAAAACCATCAACACCATCTCGCACAATATCTTCACCACCTGTGTTGGTGGTGTGAATTACAGGTAGACCACAAGCCATTGCTTGAGGAATCACCATACCAAAACCATCTTCAATGGAAGCTAAACAAAATATTGAGCATTGAGAGTAAAACCAACGCAGTTGATTCTGAGGGTATGTGCCTTTAAGAATAATGCGATCGCTGTGATATCTTTTTAAAAAAGGTTCTATTTCAGAACTCATTGAACCGACAAGCCACAACTCAGCATCTGGTAAGTTTAATTCGTGAAAAGCTTGCAATAAATACTGCACACCTTTACGCAGTGATAAAGCGCCGCAGTGAATGACTCGGAAAATTTTATCCTCTTTGGGAAGAGGATAGAACTCTGCTAAAGAAGTTCCATAGGGTACATGAATTAGTTTGCTTTCTGGGATTCCCTGTTCTAAAAAAGTACGTTTGACAAATAAGCTAGGAATGGCAATTCTATCAGCATCATCGTAAGCTTTGATTTCTCGCTCGTATATTCCAGGATGAGTTTCAGTAAATTCTAATCCCCACTTTGCATATTCTTCTTGGAGAATTTCTGTTTGGTAACGCATATGGCTACTACCACGCTCAATGACTGTTTTAGCGCCTAATTCTTGAGCGCGTTGCAGAGACCAAAAGTTAGATCCTGACCAACCGACAAATAAGTCGAAATCAGGTGATAAAAATTTTGTGACTGAGCGATCAAATAGTTCTAAAAACCATAGGCTTAAGTTGTAATCACCTTTGAGCCAACTTGGTAATTTATACCAACTTCGATATAAAACTTCCAAATGCCAGATTGAATGAATCAATCTTTTATCAATGCCAAATTTAGTAATGGCAAAAGGGGGATAGGTAGAGATTAATTGATGTAAACTCCCATGATTTTGTAATTGTTTAGCTAAGTTAAATGCATGGAATCGCCCGCAAACCGAAACAGTGACTTTCATAGTTTAACTATGCCTACTGACTGTGCATTGGCTGCAAGTAATTGTCTTGCTCAAATTTGATTTTTTCATAAATCGCAGCAATTTCTGTAACTCGATCAGTAATTCTGTTTTTTAATGCTTTCTGATAACCTGCTTCAGTAATCACTTCCATGACATCAGAATTTTTTAAAAGATATTCAACTTTCTGTCTTAACTCATCAGGATTTGAAAAATAAACAGCTTCTCTATCTTCTACAAATAAATTTAGTAATTCCTGACTTCTTTCACTGAGCATCAGTGTTCCTGTTGCAGGAATTTCATAGGTTCTAATATTATGTCCATCTTCATTCTGGGGACGGAGAATATTGAGACCCATTTTAGCAGAGCCTAAAATTTGAGGAATCTCTTGATAACTGCACATTCCTTGACACAGACCTTTCAAGGATACTTCTTGACAATGAGTATTCCAGTAATTGGAACCCCAAAGTCCTAATCGATAATCAGCGATCGCTTTTAAATACTGTTCTCTTTTGCGGCTACCATCCCAGTTACCAATAAACGCCACATCGTAGATTGGGTTAGTCTGCCGTTGGGGAAAATGATATTCCACATCGCTACAAAAGGGGTGAAAAAAAGCTTGTTTAACGCCATTTTTCATGAGACGTCTTACAAGTTCTTCGCTCCAAATAAAAGCCGCATCCCATAAGGGAAATCCCCGTTTTACCCAGGAATTAGTGTGTGTGTGATGGGCATCTACGGGATTATCTGTATAAAATACAAAGGCTAAACCCTTTTGCTGTAAAGCTAAAACAGTATCAGGGTGAACTAAACGGGGTGAGATTACTAAAGTTAAATCGGGCTGAAACTGATTAGCTTGTTCTAATAATTTAGAATTTGCTGACTTTGCCAGCAATTGCCATGCCAATCGCCAAGCAACTCTATTCCACAAACCACCTGAAGATAAACTGGATGTTACTTCCCTCCAACTGAAATGTTGTACCTCGCAGCCTAAAGCAGAAAATCCTCGCCCATAAACTTCCTCGGTACGCCCTATTTCTAAGTCTTCTCCTACAATTAATATTTTTTTCATTTGATGATCTACTTTTACTTGCACTTAATGGCTAATCCGTTGGTCTCAGGTTGCTCATTTATAACTTCGTATAACAAAGTTTAAAGCTTGTTTGAGTCCTTGTATATCTTCTTGATAGCTCCACTTCTCAATTAGTTCCAGACTGCAATCTCCTGCAAAATCATGCTTAGCGATCGCCCAGCGAATTGATTCTGCTAAAGCGGTAATATCTCCTACAGGATAAATCCGTCCATTTTGTTTATCTTTCACCAAGTTCAAAGCACAGCCTACTTGATCGCTGACAACCACTGCTTTACCTGCATTCATGACTTCATTAATTGCTAATCCCCAAGGCTCGAACCCAGATGGTAAGACAAATACGTCACACAAATCATACATAGCAGGCATTTGGGACTGATTCTGAAAACCTAAAAAGCGAATTGACTCCCAACCTGTTTCTTTGACTTGAGCTTCCAGACTTGGGCGTAATACTCCATCTCCCACAAACAAAAGGTAAGGTTCTGGTTCTTGCACACCATCAGATGAAAGCAATCGATAAGCAGCTAACAAATCATAGGGACGCTTGACATCAATCAGTTTGGCAGCATAAAGGATAATAGGTCTATGTGGATCTAAGTTGAGCGATCGCCGTAGTTCTTCACGCTTGTTAGCAGCTAGCATCGCACACTTTTGGAAATAGTCATTATCAACAGCATAGGGCATACAAAACAGGCGATTGTCCTCAATCCCATAGCTCTTGTAAAACTCATAGTTGGAAGATCCTATATAGCAAAACGCTGCTATTTTCTCAAACAGCCATTTCAGAAAAACTTTTTTTACCGTTTGTTTAATGGGATTAGTCGCTTTGCTTAAGTTGTTAGCTTCTCCTCTTAGCAAAACAGGAATCCCCAAGTTATTTGCTGCCAATACTGCTTGGATACCACAAAGCCAAGACCATCCATGCACCAAAACTGCATCAAATTGTCCTTGTTTTAACTGTTTAGCAATATCTTTGGCAAGTGACTGTTGTAAGCCACTTTGCTGTTTCTGAATACGCCAACAGTCTAAAAAGTGATAATTATAACCCTCTGTTAGAGGGACATCCCACTCGATTAATCGCCCAAAGCCTTCATCTTGATATGCTTTTAAAGAAAAATCACTGTAGAAAAAAACTTTCAGATCAATTTTGGGGTCAGCTGCTATCAGTCGCAACAGAGGAGCTTGATACTGAATTGGGTGAGAGACAAAGTAAGCTAAACGCAACATTAGTTAGCAAGGTTGTAATTTCAAATTATTCACAGCAATTGCTAGATCAAACACTCTTAAATATGTTTATGCTATTCATTTAGCACTAACTTTACTCTGAATAAAGTTTAACTAATATTAATTTTTACATGACCTAAATCCCTATTGTTTTTTACAATTCAATACATTTTCTAAATAGCTTTATTCGTTTTACTTTTGGATTGAGCAATTATGCTGTTGAATCATGCTTAATATCTCAATACCATCAGCTAAAAAAAGTTGCTGCTAGCCGAGGAAGTCCACGATGGTAGAACAAACTAGCCCAATACCCACCTCCACAGTAGTGGCCAGCCACAAGGTCAGGTTCATCTGTACTAGGACAAATTGCATAGGTATCTGGTAAAGGAACCGTATTTGATTTGGTTAACTCCATAGCCCATAGAGTGAGTTCAGCATAATAGTTACCTGTACCATCTGCATTCCAAAAATCAGGATGTTGCAGATATCTCTCGATTCTTTCAAAGTCTAGGGTATCTTGCCGAGAGCGAACCACACCCGGATTAAATTTTTCTATACAATCTTTCCCTAATAAATTTGCTAAATCTGTTGATTGCAAGCAATATCTATAACTATTGTCAGTAGAATATAAATTAGTTAGTTCATCAGGATATGTATTTGCTGTAATTTCCTCAATTAGTTTTTTGGGGTAAGAAAAAAATAATACGTCAGAATCTAGCAATATAAAGGAGTTATTTTTTGTAAAAAAGAAGGGATCAAATAATTTGAGTGCAAATATCAGTTTTTGACGAAATTCGGCACATTTAATCAATCCTTTACTATTAAAATAGCTGACCACTACTGAGTCAGCTGTCTCCCTGTCTATAATCTGACATTGGGGAAAAACTTTATTTAATTTCTCTAAATCTAAGTTAGTTAACGATCCATCATTGTGGACTACTATCCGACATGGTTGGTCACAAAAATAAGCAAAAGAATATAACGCCCACAAACCTTCATAAATGCGCTTATGATGCAGTAGCATATGTACTTCTATAGCACCTTCTCCTGCTGGAATAGGCTTAGCGTTTAAGATACTGGTTAGGTAGCGACGTTTAGCGATCTGCATCTTGATCGCTCCTGGAATAGTCAGCGCCCTCAGATGATGAAGCTTCAGAACTGCTTTACCAAGCTTTAGCCGGCGAGCGCTTGTTCGCAGCAATTTGATCAATTGATTTTCACTCATAAAGCCAATAGTTTATTTTGTAGTCTTTAAACTTAAGTAAATCTTTTCCATCTCTTGTGCAACAGTAGCCATAGTTTGAGGCTGAGGAATACCAGCTTTCAACTGCATCAATAGATCTCTGTTTTGGCATAATCGCTGGAGAGCTTGACCCCAAGCCACAACGGAAGCAGGTTCTACTAAAATGCCGTTAACTTCAGACTCAACCAGTTCAGCAATACCACCTAAATCAGAACCTATGACTGGCATTTGAGTTGCAAACGCTTCCAATACAACCAAAGGCCCAGTTTCCAACCACTGAGACGGAACAGCCAATAGGTCATACTTGGCTAAGGTTGCTGTCACTTGTGCCGCCGCAACTGGAGCTTTGAAGCTGATACGGGGGTCTTTTAGCGCCAAATTATGTAATTTCTCTTGGTAGGGGTCATTTGCACCACGAGCAATGCCATAGATGTCTAAGCTAATTGGTAACTCAGGCACTGCTTGCAACGCTTGGATGAGAATATCAATTCCCTTTGTGGGATCAAGCCGACCCAAGAAGGCAATTTTTAAGATTGGTGTAGTACACTTTTGGTTGTAGCTGTATTTTTGGGGTAAGTCTTGACAAAGCCCTTGGCGGATAACGGTAATTTTGTCAGGTGAAACATCGTTAACTAGTAAAACATCCCTCACCCAGTTGCACACCGCTACAATGTGGTCAACCTCAGATAGTAGAGCCTGTAGAACAGCATGGCGCAAGCTAACTAACTCAGTCATTCGCAAGGCTGTCCATACTCCCCCCTGTAAATTCAAGTTGCCTAGCCAACGCCCTATCTGAGGCGGCAAACTACCGATCGCCTTAGCACTAGCTAGATTTAGTCCCAAACCCTGTAATGTACACTGAGCGCAAGTTTGTAAATCTACCTTTCCATCGCATATCTCAGTCCCCCATCGCATCATAGTTCCCCGTTGACAGGTCACCGTGGGAGTATGGTAGGTAAACACAACGGGTATTTGCCGCTCTTTAGCAGCTTGGACTAACCGCAGGGAAACGCCGCTTGTGAAAGCATGGAGATGCACTACATCAGGTTGTTCTGCTTCTAAAATGCGGCTGAACTCCAAGGCGGCTTGGCGATCGCCTTCTCCATAAATTTCCCGCAGATTTTCCACTTTTGATGAGACTGCGAAGCGGCGTACAGGTAGCTGGTTATACAGGTAGGACTGATCGACCTCTCCAGGCGCAGCCACTAAAACCTCGACTCCCTGTTGCTGTAAGTTACGTGACAAAGCATCAACATATACTTCAGTACCACCAACAGGGTCGGGGTAGAAACAAAAAGGGACTTGAATAACTTTCACATTAGGTCGAAGTAATAGGAATCTTCTTGGTTAAGCTGTTAACAAAGTGTTTCATACGACGATAGTTGAGGGCGATCGCTTCAGCCTGCTCATATCCAAACCATTTTGATAGCTGGCGCAAAGTTCTGGGCCCAGAAGGCAGATACTTGGGATTGAGAGTGTAAATTTTATTTAAGATTTCAGAGAATTTTGGGCGATCATGCTCAAAGTAAAATCTTGCTGTAAAACCATAAACAGACTCTAGGGCTAAGCGGCGTTCTACAGTAATCCCGCCATTAGCTCTCCAGAACTCTTCTACTTGGCAAGCATTATTGAAACAATCTAAAACAAATTTAATAGGGTGACGGCGGGATAAACTATTAGCTTTGTGGACTCGATAATCTGCCTGTACGCCAGGAACATAAACGAATTTACCCCCCATCAAAGCTGCATCTAACAAAAAGCGAGCATCCTGAATGATCGGCAGAGATTCATTCCAAGCACCAATAGCTTCTACAATTTGACGGTGGTACAAAAGGGCTGCTGGTGGTGACCAGAAATCTGTAAACAAGGCAATTTGGGGATCGACATGAACATCTTCAATGCGCCTAGTTACAACATTGCCTAGCAGAAATTCACCTGCTTCATTCTCTTCCAACCTTTGCCAATCTGAGTAAGCCACATCTGCATCGTTGCTGACTAGAGCATGAACTCTTTTTTCTAAAGCATCAGGTCGTAAAAGATCATCTGCATCCAAGTATTGAATAAACTTACCCTTGGCTAAAGCAGTGCCTAAATTGCGAGCTACACTTGCTCCTCGGTTTGAACCGAATTCTGCTCTAACTCTATAACCAAAAGATTTAATTACCTCTGCCGTGCCATCTGTTGAACCATCATCAACCAGAATGATTTCGTAATCGGCAAAGGTTTGGGAGAAAACACTTTCAAGAGTTTCTGTGAGAAAGCGTTCGGCATTATAGCAAGGGATGATAACGGAAACTAATGGTGTCACTACTCAACCTTCAATGACAGTACTAGTTGGTTATTGCATCATTAAAAGGTATTTGCTGATACCACATTCCTATTGCCTTTGCTGCCTTTTCACGAGCGATCGCTGTTTGCTTTGTCGAGTATTTGGCAAAATATTCACAAATCTGGTCGGCAAATTTTTCAGTATTTAAGTTATTTAAAACAACGAGAGGAACTCCTTGCCATCCTGTATACTTATCAAAGTCAATATACTTATAATCGTAATAGTCTCCCGATGTTACTGGAACTGAAGGACAACCACCAAGCATGGAGAGAATACAACCATGGAAAGACATAGAGATAGTTCCGTATGCCTGACTTGCTATTTCGATTAATTCTTCTTCTTTAGTTATAAGCGGTAAAACCTCTAGCGAAATTTTTGGTAATTTTTCGTGATTTTTCAAATAATCCAATATCCTTGTATCATCGCAGAAAGACGCGCCACTCATTTGGAATAGTTTAAATGGCAATCCTAAACGATTATTCACAGCAGCGAGGAGGTTTAAAAAATCTTCAAATTCTCTGTTTTCTCCATCTCTCAAAAAGTTTGTCCCCCGCATATTAACTAAAATAAACTTTGACTCTCGCAAATGATCTTTAATGATGGAGTAACGTATATCGCAACTAAAAACCTCATCGTAGCAAAGTTTGCTTTCTGGTAAATTAAGCAATTCTAAACAGTTTTTATTACGTACTCTCACATCCTTGACAAGATATTTTAAAGTCAAAAGTAAAAAACGACGCTGCCATTTGTTCTCAGGCCCATACTGTTGGGGCCCAAAATACATAGGAACACCATACAACCAACACAAAATAGCTGTTAAAAACAAAGGTATGAAATTATACCAAAACCATTGTTCCGACAGTTGAGTACCACCATAAAAATAAACAATAGGAGATTCCTTTATCTCCTGATTAATGCGCCTGAACTCTTGGCGATTTGCTTTAGTTGCTATTAGATAAAATGGTAGGGTGATAATAGCAATTAATCTTTGTAAGACTTTAGGCAAGTGAAGATGACGAAGCTTATTATGCCATGTCCAATACAGAAGTGAAATTCCTTTTTGAAAATCAACTTCTGGAATTTCGTACTGACTTATTTCTAAATTTGTATCAATATGAGAAATAATTTTTGTGTCTTCTCCAAAAACATTACGAAGTTGTTGAGCAACACAGCGAACCAAGCATTTATCGCCAAACGAATCTTGTCCGTTATAAGAACCAATAATTAGAATAGAAGTCATTTCAGTACCTATATAGTTATTTGGGTTAATTTTTGATGACGTTTAAATAAGCATTATTTTGAGTAGGAATATTACCATTAACAAATATATCCATCCATTTTGCTGCATTCAAATATGGCCATATTTTCTCTGCTGTATGATAATCCCAAGTTCCATCTAACAAATGTTGATTACAAAACTGACGAATTGTGTTACTATTCCACAACTCACAATTAACAAATTCATCGCTATTAATTATTTCCTTAACCCAATTCGTAAATTGTTGTTCTTGAAATAATTTTTGCATTGGTGACGCAAAACCAATTTTATGCTTTCTTAACCGCACTTCTTCTGGAATAATTCCTTTCATGGAAGTGCGTAAGATTCTCTTTGTAAAGCCATCACCCAGCTTGCTTGTCATTGGTAAAGCGAAGCAATATGTTACTAACCGCCAATCTAGAAAAGGCATTCTCACTTCAACTCCATGTGCCATGGAGGCTCGATCAAAAATGCGTAGTAGAGTTGGTAAGACAGTTACATGAAAATCCTGATAAAGAGCTAGAGAAAAATCATCCATCGATAGTGGATCTTTGAATCCTGGAGTCAGTCTAGAATTAGTTTGCAACCATCTATCATCATTGGATCGACTGATCAAGCTTTTCACTTTCTGAGGCAATCTTGTAATTCGATGGGCAATATTGTACATTTCTGCCAAACCTGGAGTCGTATGGAATATCAGAGTCAATGGGCTGGACTGGGGCCATTGGCTAGTTTGTCCATAAACTCCTTGTAGTATCTTTATTAAAGATAATGTTTGTTTTGGATGAAAAATACCTGAATTGGCACTAATCGCCGCTGTTATATGCTGAGGATAACCTGCTAGTAATTCGTCTGCTCCATGACCGTCCATAGTCACGTATAAACCATGCTGACGCACGGTTTGATAAGTCAGCCAAATTGCAATTGGCAGATTGAAAAATATGTCTTCGCTATTCCACAATACTTGATTTATAGTATCCGCATTTAGGATAGAATCAAGATAGCAATAAGTTGGAATTACCTGAGATTGATTAACTACTAAATCGGCAAAAGCACGCTCATCATTAGGTGAACCAGGAAAAGTTGCGATAAATGCTCGTTGAGTATGTTCTACTTCTTTTGATTCATTCCATGAATGACGTTTACTAGCAATAGTACTGACGATTGAACTGGAGTCTAATCCACCACTCAGACAAGAAGTTACTGGTACATCACTACGTGTTCTAATGCGGCAAGCATCGTCAAATAAATAGAGAAATTTTTCAGTTTGTTCCTGGTAAGTCTGTGGAATTTCTGGCAGATTTTCTAGGGTATTCCACCATCTGTTAATGTCCAACTTCTCTGGTGTGACGATAGCGTAATGCCCAGGAAGTAAACGTTTAACTCTACTGAATAAGCATCTTTCCTGAGATTCTATATTCCAGCTACTGGCAAGAGCAGCAGCCATAACATCGTAATCTACTTTTGCCTGAAAGCCTTTTAAAGATAAAAATGCTTTCATTTCTGAAGCAAAGGAAAATTGTTGATGAGTCTGATAAAAGTAGAACGGTTTAACACCAAAACGGTCTCGACTCAGGAATAAAACTTTTTCTAACCTATCCCAAATTGCAAATGCCCACATGCCGTTAAAAGCTAATTGGCATTCATGCCCCCATTCAACGTAAGCTGCTAAGATAACTTCCGTATCTGTTTGCGTGTGAAAGCGATGTCCTAGTTTCTCAAGCTGATGGCGAATTTCTAGAAAATTATAAATCTCGCCGTTATAGGTAATCCAATATCTCCCATCTCCATAAGACATGGGTTGCTTTCCCTTTTCACTTAGATCTAGTATGGCTAAGCGGCGATGTCCCAAGCCTATGGTTTCATCAGGATCAAGGAAAATACCATAGCCATCTGGCCCTCGATGTGTCAGAGAGTTAGTAAATTGCAGTAGATCATTTTTCTCAATTGGCTGGTTGTTGAAATTCCAAATTCCCGCAATACCGCACATAAATGTTTGCCTATACTATGTGTTTAGGAAATTCATTTGCATTGAAAATTTAAACTCCTGAAAAATCTGATAAAAACCAATTATTGCAATTAGTATTTTCATTCCAGTAGTTATATCTAGCAACTTTGAACTTACTTTTTGCTTTGGTAACTACAAATAATTTTAAAATTTGAAAAATAATATCTGAAAACCTTGTTCTCAGTAAGCGATCCCAGAACTTACTCTCATAGGTACTAATTATGATCGGAACTAATTTTTCATGGGATTCTTGATTACCTATATTTCTTAATCTGTAAGTTTTTTGCTCAGGATGAATATTAAGAATAGAAAATGGAGCTTGTGTAAAAACACCTATTTTGCTAAGTACAAGCACTTGATAAAAAAATAAAACATCTAATCCACATTCTAAAGTTTCATCTAAACCACCTATTTTTTCCCAAATGTTAGCAGAAAAAAAAGTTGCTTCCTGTGGAAAATCTGGTAACCCAATGCTGTACAATGGCCAACTTATTTGCCATGTGAGATGTACTTCTTTAAAAGTACCATCTTCATCTTTGATCATTCGACCACCACTAATCCAGTCAATATCTGGATTTAAAGAAAATATTTGCCCTAAATGTATTAGGGCATTTGGCATTAATGCGTCATCACTGTTCAACCAATTAAAAATCAAACCTGTTGCTTGCTTAAATCCTTTATTAATTGCATTCGATTGTCCCTGATCTGGTTCACTCACCCAATATGTGAGCCAAGGCTCATATTTTTTAATAATCTCAATTGAATTATCTGTACTTCCTCCATCTATAATGATATATTCCAAATTTGGATAACCTTGAAGTAGAACAGAACGTATAGTTTCTTCCAAAAACCGATCATAATTATAATTGGGTGTCACTATACTGATTTTTGGCCATTCAGAGCCATCTGGCATTTTTTCAGGCATTGGCTGAGTGTTTCCTGTCCAAGGCCAACCAGTTTTTCCTAGTGGCGGTGGGGGAAGTTCGTTTAGGGTTACGCAACTCATTATTGAATGATTCCTCAATTGAATATATGTTTATGTCTATAGCTGCTTGTAACTCTTAGAGGATGTTTTAAAAGTAGGGGGTATTGTAAGAAAGCTCACAAGGCGTATGCTGAAATTTGTAGAAACCAGCACCCTGTGAGCGAATGACTAAAGCATACCGTAGTAATCTGACATGGGAACAATGGGAATTAATTGCAGACCTATTCCCAGAATCAAAACCAGGGGGTCGTCCCCGAAAATTAGCATTATTTGCGATCGTGAATGCAATTCTCTATGTTCTGTGCGAAGGTTGTACATGGCGAGGTTTGCCAGGAGATTTTCCGGCGTGGTCAACGGTTTATGGTTATTTTTGGAGATGGGGAAAAGATGGTACATGGTTGAAGGTTCATGACCAACTCTATCGGTGGGTAAGGGTAGACTCAGGACGTGATAAGAGTCCATCAGAAGCGGCGGTTGATAGTCAATCAGTAGAAACAGCAACGATGATTACTGTTGATGTCGGCTATGACGCAGGAAAAAAGATACATGGGCGCAAGCGACATCTAAGTGTAGATTTGTTAGGGCTAGTTTTGCGGGTCTTGGTAACGTCTGCAAGTGTTCCAGAACGTGAAGGAGCGAAAAAAGTCCTCAAACGAGTTCACAATACAGGCAATCACGTCAAAAGGTTAAACATCATTTGGATGGACGGAGGATACCGAGGCGAAGAATTTATGCATTGGGTGATGGATATGTTTCGGTGGATTGTAGAAATTGTTCTTCGACCATTGGAGAAAAAAGGTTTTGTCCATTTACCAAAGCGTTGGGTTGTCGAAAGAACTTTTGGATGGCTCAATTGGTGTCGCCGTTTAAGTAAAGATTATGAAAGGCTACCCAAAACTTCGGAGACTTTTATATATATAGCGATGATTCGTATCATGGTCAGACGACTAGCATAATTTTTGACTCAATTTGACTTTTAAAACATCCTCTTAGAAGTATTTGTTTGGACGATTAATTGGAGGTTGATAAAACCTGATGATATAACTCAATATATCGTTGAGCTTGTAGTTCTAAAGGGTATTCTTTTAAGGCGATCGCCCGACAATTTTGACTCATACGATCACGCTGTTGGCAATCTTCTAATAGCTGCACAATGCCGTGAGAGAAATCTTGAGCATCTTCTGGGATAGCTAAATAGCCTGTCACACCTGGACGTACTAGATCGGGAACACCACCAATTTTAAAGGATACCATTGGAGTGCCGCAGGCCATACTTTCTTGCAGTACCAAGGGAAGATTATCAGCATGGGTGGGAAAAATGAATAAGTCAGCAGCAGAATAAGCAATGGACTTAAGGCGATCGCTACTGACATAGCCCAGATTCAGGTTGACCATTCCCACCGACTCCGAGATGACTTCGCCGCCATCACCGATAGTCAAAAGCACAGTATCAGCTTTCAGGGATTCTGGCAAGCTTTGTAGGGCTTTTAATAGCAAGTCACCCCCTTTGCGAGAATCTGTGATATTTGCAGCGCCAAACATCAAAACTTTTTTACCTTTTGGGATGCCAAGGAGTAAACGACATTGCTCAAAATCAAGAGGCTGATAGGCTTCCGTATCAATGCCATAAGGGATGTGCTGAATGGCAAAGCAGTTAAGCATACTTTGCTTGGCTTGTTCAGTCAGCCAACGACTGGGGGTTACGATGCTTAAATTAGAACGATTGTAAACCCAGTTTTTGAGTTTCCACTCCAAGTGGGTACTATCTCTGCCAATACCTGGATAAGTATCTGGATAGGGACATTTGCCACAACCAATTTTCCAGCGATCGCAATCATAGCTATAGGCACAATGTCCAGTAAAGCTCCACATATCGTGGAGTGTAAAAACCGCTGGTTTTTTTTCAGTGAGTGCGGGAATCGCCAAGTAGTTGAAATAGCCAGTATGAAGGTTATGAAAGTTAAGGATGTCTGTTTGTTGATAAAAGCTCAGCTGAGGAATATCAAAGCTACCCAACAGGTTAATATAGTTAAGTCCAAAACGCCAAGTGAAACGGTAAAGTTGATTTTCGATACGGCGCTTAGAGGTAGGTACGGTTGCTACGCGATCGCTGCTGGTTTTAACTCCTCCTACTAACAAGCGTGAATTAATACCTTGAGCTAGTAAGCCTTGATGTAGTCGGTAGCCTGCGATCGCTGCTCCGCCACCAAGATCAGATTGATTAATATGCAATACTTTCATTGATCAAAGCCTGTGTTGTTTAAGCGTTTAAATAAATCCCGTATACTCGTTCTTAAAATTCACTTTTTAAAGTTTGTTTAAACAAACTCTCGTAGGCTTCAACACAAGTTTGCATCTGGAATTTATTACTTGCTTGCTTAGCAAGACAAGAATGCTCTTTCAGCAAATTAGTATCATTGATGTAACTGAGCATTTTTTCTGTCATGGTAGATACGTCAGCTTTACCATTTGCAGTTAAGTTAATCATAAATCCAGCTGTTTGACCTTCGTGAGTCAACATTTCTGGAATCCCACCAACTTCAGTTGCAATTACTGGTTTACCAAGATATAGATACTCTATAATTGAGTTAGGCAGGCTTTCACCAGGAAAGTAAGTTGGCAAAAGTCCGACATCAAAACTTTCAATCCAGTAATTTGGTTCTGACGAATAGCCAGTGAAATGTACAACAGGCATCAATTCCGGCTTCAAAGATTCTTTTAAGGAAGAGATATATTCACTCTCTCCTACTAGAATCAAATTCACCTTTTTATTGCTTCTACAGTGAATATCCTCAAAGGCTTGAATAGCTTCTGCCCATCCTTTATCAGGAATACCTCTGGCAACCATGCCAAACACAATCGTATTTGCTGATATTCCTAGTTTTTCTCTGGCGGACTGAGAATTAATTTTTCTATCTTCATGTGAATTGCCATAATATATTGTTTTTTCTATTGGTTTATCATAATTATTTATATATTTAGATATAACCTGAAGATTAGAACGAGAAGGATAAACAATTCCATCTACTCTATTCATGATCTTGGTGACTTCATCTAAAGTAGAAATGCCTGTTTCGATCACAAAACGGTAATCACCATGATCTGACATGATGATGGGAATTTTATATTTCTCTAACAAGCTGACAACGAAGTTATCAGAATGGTAAAGATGAGTATTAATCACATCTACACGGTATATCAATAATACTGCTATTTTAAATTGTAATTTTTTGAAGAAATCCAATACTTTTGGTTTAAACTTCAATCTATATAATCGGTTGTCTATTTTTGTGAAAACCCAACTTAATAATTTGGGCATATATATCAGCTTCACATCTGATGTGATTTTTTGAGGTAAGACTGATTCATGATGTTTTTCTGTTAATTCATAGTTATAAATATAAATTGAATGACGAACAGAAAGGGCATTTGCTAATCTCACGGCAAAAGTTTGCGCTCCTCCTGTACTTAAATCAGATATTGATATTAAAATTTTCATTTTTGGGAATTTATTTAACAATAATAGTTAATGCTCAGCAACTAAAATGGTAAAAATGAACGTAGACGCGAGTAAGAATGCGAATAAGAATCGGGTAATAACAAACCAATCCGATTCCGAATGCCATACTTTTTGCTCATCTGAATCCAAATACGCAAACGTTCATCGAATGGCATAATCCCCAAACGAGATTGAATTAGTGAGTCCAAATCATATTCAGTGCCATGGGTAATGGGCAAGAAACAATCAGGTTCACCAAGAAACATTTGATCTATTGGCTTTGGGGTGACGGTTTTTCGTTTTGCACTCACAGCACGCAGGTATAGATTATCTAAGGAGTACAGCCAGTTACTTCCTATGTGTTTGTCTGTAATTTGTTGTTTAGTTGCTTCCCCAACAGAGAGCCTAAATTCTTGATTTTCTACCAAGTGGGACAAAACCTTGATGTACTCCTGCTGATCTCTAACACGAATCAGATTACCAGTTAGACCAGGCATATCAGCACCAAAAATTTCGCATGTATTAGAGTAGGGAAAGCGACTTACCAAAGGCACACCGTAACTTCCCGCTTCCAGTAGTGATGTAATTGAGACAAACGGGAATGAGTCAACATAAATATCAGCTGCTTGGTAATATACAGCAGTATCTTCTGTCTGCCCCAATACTTTTATTCTTCCCTGGGTTCGCTCAATAGCTGCTGACCAATCTTCGGTATTACCTGGGCCAATAACAATCAGGATGGCTTGTTCGTACTTTTCTAGCAATGGGATGTGTGCATCAGCAAAACTAATAGAGCCGATTGTTTTGTATTTAGATGCTCTAGCAATGGAAAGTAGTAAAACGCTGTTTTCAGCAATGCCAATCTTTCGCTTTGCCTCTATTCGAGAAAGTAGTCTGTGACTAGGTTCCAAAACGGTAGGAAGCAGAAAGTTACGTTCTGTTTCAATGCCTCGGCGCTTGTGTGAAAAGCGCATACCAGACTCACGTAGATTAGCAACTACATCGCTGATGCTAACACCCAACCAAAACCAGTGATCGCCGTGATTCACATAGATAACTGGTGGAGATTGCTCCTGATCAGCAAATGCTATGGTTGGGATGACATCATGTTCCCATGCATGTAGCACAACAATATCCGCTGTTGCTGCAATTTCTCTAAGTTTTTTAGCTCTAGCTACAACACTGCTAGTTCTTTCGTTGAGGACATAAATACTCCCATGACTATCTAGCACTGCCTCTTTGAGAATTTTGGGCACCTCATTCGGTGCTTGATTAGTCAAAGCAAGTGAGTATGAGCGCTGGGTATCTTGCTGAATCCACCTACGAATCAATCGCGGAATTCCGCTGTATGTAGAGACATTTGTGGAAACATGCAAGATATTCTTGGGATTATCAGGCAAAACAGGGATTTCTTGAGGTTTAAGGGTACTGCGTATAGCCTTTTGTCCAATCGTCAGCAGTATATGTTCAAGTTCTGCACTAGCAAAAAGACCACTATGTTTAAACAGTGCATGAATGGCTGCTATTTCTGCGTAAACAGCCGCCGCATCATATTTACCGCGCTGTGTATATTGTTTTGCCTGAGCAACCAGAGTGCGGAACACCTCGAAGTTTTGCGGAATCAGGAGCCTGCCCTGTTCTTGCCAAAGGCGCAGTGTATCGTTAGTTATTTTTTCCATACAAGTAGTTCAGTAAATCCTGCTACCCTTTGGTAGGCATTGCATTCAAACCTGACAAGCTGTTTTCAAAACTTCGATCGCTCTATCCTGTTCTGCTTCGCTCATCTGATGGAACAATGGCAAAATAATGGCATGATCCTGTGCTTGTTCACTTTCAGTTAAGCGATCGCATTTTCCCACTTCACAGTTACAAGTTTCACGACCAGTACCACAAGACCAAGCTTCAATTTGATATGCGCTTTCACGGTGAGCGCACATAATCCCGCGTCTTGTAGCGATACCAGCATCCAACATCGCCTGCATGACTTGCACTTGGTCGCATGTTTCTGGTAAGCGTACACAGTAACTTTGCCAGTTACTTTTTGCCCAAGCTGGCTGTGTTGGTAGTTTCAATCCTGGCACATCTGCTAGCTGTTCGTGATAGCGCTGGGCTAAGTAACGCCGACGTTCCACAATTTGCGGTAGACGTTTGAGTTGTTCGCGTCCGACTGCTGCTTGGATGTCGGTCATGCGGTAGTTATAGCCCAACATCGGGTAAGACTCGAAAATCACTTGTTTGGCTCCGTGGCGCACGGTGTCGGGAACACTCATACCGTGTTGTCGCCACAGACGAAACTGTTTATCCCATTCGGGGTTATTGGTGGTCAGCATCCCACCATCACCCGTGCTAATGACTTTGCGGGGATGAAAGGAAAAGCAGGCTATATCCCCATGTGGCTTGCCGATTTTCTCCCACTGTCCATCCCAGAGAATCTCACTGCCGATCGCACAAGCTGCATCTTCAATTACTGGTAGATTATATTGGTGGGCAACTGACAACATGGCTTTGAGGTCGCAAGGCATCCCCATTTGATGAACGACGAGGATGGCGCGGGTGCGATCGCTAATTACATCTTCGATCAACACAGGGTTGATATTATATGTTTGTGGTTCAATGTCCACAAACACAGGTGTGGCACTACAGTAGCGGATGCTGTTAGCAGTGGCAATGTAAGAGTGGCTGACGGTAATCACTTCGTCTTTTGGCTGTACACCAACAGCTAATAGTGCCAAATGCAATGCTGTGGTGCAGTTGGAGACAGCACAAGCATACTTTGACCCTACGTAAGCTGCAAATTCCTGCTCAAAGGCGGCGACTTCTGGCCCTTGAGTCACCCAGCCGGACATGATAGCACGCTTGGCGGCTTCAGCTTCGGGTTCACCCATCCAGGGTTTAGCGATCGGGATATACTGCATTTTCTCAGACATTGCTTGCTTCCTTTGTCAGCTTTTGTTCGCGCCACCAACTAACCAACCGCCGCAACCCTTCTTCCAAGGACACCTCTGCCTCAAAACCCAGCAATTTCTTCGCTTTACTCACATCAGCAAGTCGCCGTTGCACAGGGTTAACTTTGCGCTCTGGGCCGTATTCTGGTTGTAAATCTGACCCCATTACCTTAGCCAAACTGTAGGCAAGGTCATTCAAGCTGGTTTCTACACTACTAGCAATATTAAACACTTCGTCGCTGACATCGGCTTTGGCAGCTAAGATATTGGCTCTGGCAATGTCTTCAATGTATACAAAGTCCATTGTCTGCTTGCCATCACCGAAAATCAATGGCGGCTTTCCAGCAACGATACGTTCCATCCAGCGGATCAATACCTCAGTGTAAACACCGTAAATATCCATCCGTGGACCGTAAACATTGAAGTAACGCAACCCTACGTAGTCCAGCCCATACATATCGTAGAAACTACGTAACAAGCCTTCATTAAAAGTCTTGGCTGCACCGTAGATCGTGCGGTTGTTGTATGGGTGATGTGATTCAGTTGTGGGAAACTCCTCCGCCATACCGTATATGGAGGCTGATGAAGCAGCGACTACCTTTTTCACACCAGCTTTCACTGCTGCTTCCAAAACATTAAAAGTGCCATCTGCCAAAACTTCTAATGCTAAACGCGGTTCTTCCGCACATTGAGTAATGCGGATTGCTGCCTGATGAAAGACGATATCCACACCTTGCATAACTTCAGCTAGGAGTTTTTGATCTCGAATATCGCCTTCCACAATGACTAAAGGGCCATGCTCTTTTGCCCAAGCCAGGTTTTGTAGTTGTCCGCGTGTGAAGTTATCCAAAACAATAATTTCAGAAACTTCTTCTTTGACTAGTAAGTCGGCAATGTGGGAGCCGACTAAACCTGCACCACCTGTAATTAATACTCGACTATTTTGCATTTTCTTGGAGTTTTATAATTTGTTTTTCTAAAATTTGGATACGATTTAGTAAATCAGTTTTACTTAAACCCAAGGTACTTTTTACAGATTTTATTATATTGGCTGGTGCTGTTTTTTGTTCCCCTGGAAATTGCACTTCCCAAATTCGGAGTATGCCGTCACCTGTCAGCACATCGACAAATCCTTCTGTTTTGGATCTGCCAATGACTCGACCGGGGATGCGCCCTACATATAAGGGAGCATTATCTACGGGCTGGGCTTGCCACACCAGCAATTTTTTCCCTTGAAAGTAAGTGTAAGCGCCAGGAAAAGGAGACACTAAAGCCCGAATCAAGCAATCTATAGCTATAGTGCTAGCTGACCAATTAATTTCACCGTCTTCAGGAAGGCGAGTACAACAATAAGTAGCTTCAGCATTATTTTGTGGTACGCCTTCGTAACCGTTCAAGGTTTTGATAACTGTGTCTTGTAAATGTTCCTCCTGAATTTGATTTAACTTGTTATAAATATCGGCTACATTATCATTAAAACCAATGGGTATTAGCTGTTGGAATAAAATATTTCCCTCATCCAAACTGGGCGATATTTTATGAATACTTATCGCTGCACAAGGTTCATCATTAATAATTGCCCAATTGACATTAGCTCGACCACGATAATAAGGCAAAGGCGAATAATGAACATTGATAAATGTGGACAGTTCAATCAGTTCTGCTGGCAGTATTTGGTTATAGGAAGAAACCACCACGCAATCCGGTTGAAATTGTAATATGAGGGATTTAATTTGTTTTTGAGAGGTATCTGAAAATATGGGAATACCCGCTTGTTCAGCTAGGCTGACAACGGGGTCATCTGCATATGATTCAGCGTCTATATTTCTGACTAACCCTTGCACGTTGCACTTTGCTAGCAAAGATTTGAGTGCGCTGAAGGTAGTCGTACCGATACCGATTAAAAGTACATTAACCATTCACCACCTAACATTCACAGCAGTTGCACAAATTCCATACCTAATTTACTGGACTGTAAAGATTGTCGCCAAATCACTTCTGCGGCTTTCAGCCCTCCTGTTTGCAGTCTGATAATTGGTTCTGGGCCTACTGCTGAGGGCAGAATACCCATATGTCCCGGTTTCGGCTCTACTTCTGGGCATAGTGGTATGTTATGGGATGCAAAGGCTGAGCGCTCGATGTCTCCCCAGTACTGTGCTACCAATGCACCTGGCCAATACTTGGCGATCGCAGCGGCATCTTTTGCAGATAATACTGGCTCTGGGCGCGGTTGCAAAGCCACCAACAGGGCATCATAGGTTTGATCAATGGGTGCTGCGGCGATACTGTCAACTGTATCTACATTAGCACCAGCATTGACTAAACCACGCTCAATAAATGCACTAAAAGGGTTATCACACAGCAATAAAATATTGCTTGTATACACAGATACTCCTGCATCTAGTAAGAGCTTGGCTGCCATGATTCCCAAAAAGGAAAATACATCCACACCCGGATGGCGTTCATTGACACCAGCAACTTTGATATCCCGTTGGCGACAAGCTATGAGATCCACATCCTCTGGTCTAAATTCCCATGCTTCGTACATTAAGCCAATAACTGCTGTGGGCTTCATCTGAGCAATCATTTGTGCATTAATGGGACGGACATGTCCACTATTAGTAACAATATCAGCTTGGGCGATAATATCTGCGGTTTTCTCAGTGAGAAATTCCAGGCGATCGCTTACTTTTGCGAGTTCGGCTAGTTCTAGTGTTTGGGCTTTGACTTCTTCTAAGGTGCCATAACGACTACTGCGAGCAATGGCAAACACCTTTTTTGCACCTGCGATCGCAGCAATTACAGGGGTGACTGCATAGGCTCCTGTGGCTGCTTCTGTCAGTACAGTTAAGTTATCAAGTTGCAGTTCGCAGCGTTCAATGGCCTGCTGGATTAGTCTAACTAGGCGTTGGGAGTTTAAACCAGGACGGGAATCGTACATTAAACAGTCACTCCCTGAACAAGGCTTTGCACAGTTTCAGCAACAGTCTTAATTTGTGCGGCTGAGAGTTCGGCATACATGGGTAGTGAAAGTACTTCACTAGCAGCTTTTTCTGCGTGGGGGAAATCTCCAGCCTGATATCCCAAGTCTTGGTAAGCTTCTAGCAAGTGTACAGGAATCGGATAATGAATACCTGTTTGGATGCCGTGTTCATTGAGCTTTTGTTGCAATTCATCTCGTTGGGGCGATCGCACCACGTATACATGGTAAACGTGGCGGCTGTAAGGCATGAGTGTGGGAGTTACCAACCCAGAATCCGCCAATAGCTCATCATACTGCTTGGCATTTGCTATGCGTCCCTCTGTCCATGCCTCTAAATAGCGGAGTTTCACTCGCAAGATTGCCCCCTGTATACCATCCATGCGATAGTTGTAACCTTTGAGGACATGGTGATACTTGCGTTCTTGTCCCCAGTCGCGTAGCATCCGCATGGTACGGGTATATTCAGGATTGTTGGTAACTATCATCCCTCCTTCACCATAGGCTCCTAGGTTTTTACCTGGGTAAAAACTAAAACAGCCAATATCACCGATACTACCTACGCGCTGTCCTTTGTACTCAGCACCATGAGCTTGTGCTGCATCTTCGATGACAGTCAATCCATAACGACGAGCAATTTCTAAAATTGGCTCCATGTTCGCTGGTTGACCGTACAAATGCACAGGCAAAATCGCTTTTGTCTTTTCAGTTATGGCTTTTTCGATTTGGGTAACATCTATGGTGTATGAAACAGGGTCAATATCGACGAAGACGGGCTTAGCGCCTGTATAACAGATTGCTGCTACGGTAGCGACAAAGGTGAAAGGTACTGTAATCACTTCATCACCAGCACCAATGCCAGCTGCTAGTAATGCTAAGTGAAGGGCGCTTGTCCCTGTATTCACAGCAATGCCATAATCAGCGTCACAGTATTGGGCAAACTCTTCTTCTAAGGCTGTAACTTCACTGCCCAAGATGAATTGGGTACTTTCAAGTACTTTCAGTACAGCAGTATCAATTTCGTCTTTAATATTCAGGTATTGAGTTTTTAGGTCTAAAAATGGAATCATACTGCTACCTCTGCTAAATTTAGTTCAACTAATTGACCACGCTGCTTCATCGACTCGGTAGCAGCCTCAAGTATTCTTACTATCCGCAGTCCCGCTTCTCCGTCGGTAATGGGACGAGAACCTTGTTCAATGCAATTAATGAAGTGTAATCCTTCTGTCCGTAATGCTTCGGTCATATCCAATTGAGGAGACCACATATCACCTGTGCGATAGCCAATCAGCATCTGGTACACACTTTCCGAATTACCATTGACGGTAATTCCTTTGTCGTAAATCTTGACTTTTTCGCTAGGTTCCAAGTCATCGTAAACAATCATCTTTTGACTACCGCCAATCAGTGTACGGCGCACTTTCACTGGTGCTAACCAGTTGACATGGATGTGAGCAATCAAGTTGCTTTCAAAAAATAACGTTAAGTAGGCAATGTTTTCTGGTTCTCCCGGAACGTGGCTGATCCCTGTAGCTGAGACAGCATAAGGTTGGGATGGCAATAGGTAGTTCATGATTGAGAGGTCATGAACTGCTAAGTCCCAGATGACATTGACATCATGCTGAAATAACCCCAAGTTGACGCGCACAGAATCGTAGTAGTAAATATCCCCTAGTCTATTGCTGGTGATCAACTCGTGCATTTTGCGTACAGCGCCTGTGTAGACAAAGGTGTGATCCACCATTAGCACTAGGTTGCGTTTTTCTGCCTCTTCAATCAGGCGCTTTGCCTGTTCAGAGGAGGTTGTCATTGGTTTTTCTACTAGTACATGCTTACCTGCCTGCAACGCTGCCAAAGCCAAGTCGTAGTGAGTTGAAACTGGTGTGGCAATCACCACAGCATCAATTTTGGGGTCTTTAAATATGTCTTGACTGTCTGTGGTCACTTGGAGTGTGGGATAACGAGTCTGCGCTTTTGCCAAAAGTTCTGGTTTAAAATCACTGACTTTTATGACTTGGGCAGTTGGAATCTCTGCAAAATTTCGTACTAGGTTAGGGCCCCAGTAACCATAGCCAATTACACCGATATTAATCATGTTTCCCATTGCTTGTAACTAATCTGAAATCTATTTTCAACGCACTAATAAATACTACATTGATTCATTGCAAATCGTGGAGTTTGGTAGAAAAAATTGCTATTAAAATAGCAATTTTCTGGAATTTTGCAAATATATAATGATACCTTCCAACATTCCCTGATTAGTATTAGGGAAATGTTGGAAGGTGTATCACACGGCAAATATTGAAAGAAATAGCCTGATCCTACTTTGTTTAACCTGTGTCGAAAAAATTGAATCTTTCCTACATATGTATGGCAAAGATGGCACAATGTAGAAGAATATAAAATTTAAAAATTGTTTGGATGAACGCTATACATAAGCTTGTAGAGTTTTTGCTCATGATCTACAATTTTGTATTTTTATTCTGTTTAAGTTCTTAGCCCAAAAAAACTCCTTCAAATTTTATCTACTTAGATTTTAATGACCTTGTTTGAAAAGTTCTGATTCCTAGTAGAAATGCTACTCCTATTATCCCTGCTGAACTTGGTTCAGGAACTTTGGATTTACTTGTGAAAATAGCATAATTAGCTTTTTCATAATTTAATAGCTCAATGTCTTTACTTTCTCCTCTAAAATCAGACCAATATCTAATATGGTTGCCTATTTTATTCCTGATGTAGGTTGAATAATTGCTAGCAACTATACCTTGATATGGAATCAACATGTATGAAATACTATTTAATTGTGTAGGAGTTGTTTGTTGATTGTCCAATATGGCTATGATGCTATCTACAGCATTTTTAGCTTTTTGGGGATTGTTCCAAAATGTTGGTGAATTAAAATTGGCGCTGTTAACGTTACCAAACAAGTTAACAAAAGTATCATACTTGAAGGTAACGTCATAAGTTATGTCATCTATGACCAAGCCATCAATAGCACTAACATTACCTTGACTACTGTATTTAATTTCAGCTGCTTCCGACGAGGGAGTAACACTAATGAAAATGCCAGCAAAGCTAACAACAGAAGCTAGACAATATGCTAGTTTTGAACTAACAAATTTCTGGTAGTATAAGCCTGATTTGGTAATCATTGTAAAAAGTAGTTCAATATCTCACTTCTTACAAAATACCAAAAAATTATATTTTATACGTACCTAAATACTATTACTTACGTAATTATTTGAATAAGAAATCTCAGCAATATATATGCTGAGATTCATAATCAACAGGGGTAAATCTTTATATAGATTAAAATAGTGTAAATTGAAGTCTGAAATCACCTTACTTTCTGGATTTATACTAATATTGATTTATCTCAAGTTTATACATATTGAAATTAGCTCAAAATACTGGCTGTCATTTCTGAGTTTTGGCAGCGATCGCGCACATCACCAATCAACCGAGCTGGCACTCCGGCTACAATTGCATAGTCAGGAACATCACGAGTCACTACTGCCCCAGCACCAATTATGGCTTTTTCTCCTATAGTTATCCCTGGACAGATAGTAGCGTTACTACCAATAGATGCACAGCGCTTGACTAGAGTCTTGACTACATCCCAATCGTCTTCCGTTTTCAAACTACCATCTTCATTAGTTGCACGCGGATAGAGGTCATTAGTAAACATGACTCCATGACCAATAAATACTTCATCTTCCAGGATGACACCTTCACAGAGGAAACTGTGTGATGAAATTTTACATCGACTACCTACAATGACATTTCTCTGAAGCTCGACAAAAGTACCAATCTTGGTGTCATCACCAATTACACAACCATAGAGGTTTACTAGATGAGGATGAAAAATTTTTACGTTGTTACCCAACTTAACGTCATCATTTACTGCCATTACTGATCTGCCTATTTAACTAAAGCTCAATTAATATTTTTCAACAGTTTTCCAAACAGCATCTTCTAAGTAAGTACACTCATCAGCTTGCCATTCATACTCTTGACGCTCAAAATTGTGCATTGTGACCTCAAACGGGCAAATTTCCGTGAGGTTTTCTAGCAAGGTACTGCTACGGCGCTCAGAAAACCATGTGGTTAAGGTGTACGAACCCATGTAGAGCCTAAATTTTGGAATCTCACATCGCAGAATAAAAGTTCCTGGTTCTCGGCGAAACGGTGCTTCCGGCTCGTAGAACCAGAAAATACACATAGCTTGTCGAAGCTCATTCACTACCTGAAAAGAGAACCACAGACTTTCATGGGGTTTAGTTACATGTAGTGCAAACTCGAAAGTAATGGGTTGTCCCCAAGAGTGAATACCTTCTCCTTCAGAGGAATGTACCCTTGCCCAAGCTACATAGTTACCAGTTTTATTCAAAGGAGCTTGATAGTAAGCAAGTTGCTCATTAGCAGCTTTTTGCCCAGCAATATATAGCTGCACAGCTTTAGCTGTATTACCATCAAACTCAATATTACCCTTGGAAAGCAGTATGCAACGCTTGGTAAGTTGGGCAATAGCTTGCATACTGTGACTGACGAACAAGACTGTCCGTCCTTCTTTGGCGGACACATCCCCCATTTTTCCCAAGCATTTCTTTTGAAATGCTGAATCGCCCACTGCTAAGACTTCATCCACAATTAAAATTTCTGGCTCTAAATGAGCTGCCACAGCAAAAGCAAGGCGCACATACATTCCAGAAGAGTAACGCTTGACCGGAGTATCTAAAAATTTCTCGACTTCGGCAAAGGCAACAATTTCATCAAACTTTTTCTTAATTTCAACTCTACTCATACCCAGAACAGAACCGTTGAGATATATATTCTCTCTTCCGGTTAGTTCCGGGTGGAATCCTGTGCCTACTTCTAGTAGGCTTGCCACCCGACCTCTAATAACAGCTTGTCCTTTTGTGGGTTCAGTAATTCGACTTAAAATTTTTAATAGTGTCGATTTTCCAGCGCCGTTACGACCAATAATACCAATGGCTTCGCCTTGATTAATCTCAAAAGAAACATCATTTAATGCCCAAAATTCTTCACGGGATAGATTGGGCATTTTTTGCTCAGAAGGCTGGAGTAATTTCTTACCTATAGACTTGAATCCATCAGCAATTACATCTCGCAGTACTTTATAGCCATAACTAGTAGAACTACCCTGCTGGTGAGAAATGATATATTTTTTAGCGAGATTCTCTACTCGAATTACATTATTAGACATCTATACTAGTCCAGTCTAAATTATGTCAGCAAAAGTGCGTTCCGTTTTGCGGAAATACCAGATACCGCTTACCAGTAAAAGTACGACCAAGACCAAAGATATTGTGAATCCCGGCCAGTAAATTGTTGCATCTCCACCTAAAATAGCCCAGCGAAAGCCATCAATTACACCTACCATTGGGTTCACAGAATAAAGCAAACGCCATTGCTCTGGCACAACACTGCTACTAAAGCCTACTGGTGATATGTACAATCCAAACTGCACAATGAATGGTACTATGTAACGAAAATCACGGTATTCCACATTTAAAGCTGCCAACCACAGCCCAACTCCCATTGAAGCGGCAAAAGCAATACCAATAAACAACGGCAGCGTCAGTATTCGCCAATCGGGAACAAAGTTGTACCAAGCCATTAATCCTAGCAGAATCATGCCAGAAACCATGAAATCTACAAAGCTGACAATTACGGCACTGATGGGCACAATTAGACGCGGGAAGTAGACCTTGGAAATCAAATTGGCATTACTAATTAGACTGTTACTGCACTCACTTAGGGCACCAGAAAAAAACTGCCAGGGAAGCATGGCAGCAAATACGAGAATTGGATAAGGTACTGGTGAAGGTAATTTTGCTAATTTTCCAAACACTACGGTGAAAACTATCATTGTCAAAAATGGCCGGATCAGTGCCCAAGCTATGCCAATAGCTGTTTGCTTGTAACGCACTAGAATGTCACGCCAAGCAAGAAAATAGAACAGCTCCCGATAGCGCCACAGGTCTTGCCAATACTGGCGCTCACTACGTCCAGCTTCAATTACCAACGTCTGCTCAGATGGCATACCTTGACTACTCATACTACAACTAGTTGAAGACTATTATGCTTAACGCTTAAACTACAAACTGGAAATCTTTCATGCCCTGAAAGCCAACGATCTTTGCATGTCTGCGAGTAAACTCACCCACAGAAGGGTTGCCTTGAGGATCGATCACCCCTGTTACTTGCTGCCAAAGCTGTTGTGGTGCTAGCGAAAGTTCATAGGTGCGTCCATCGGATTTACGGACGTGATACCAATTTTTTTGCTGGCAGTGTTCACACCAAAAAGCTTCTAACCACTCGCCATCGATAGGAACTGCGGTTTTGTTTGCTACTAGCATTAATGCATTCCGCCGACTCATACCGCGTTGTTGCAACTGACCTGGTTGATCAGCAAATATTTGATATTTCTGACTAACACTATTTAAATAGCAGCCATGAATTGGGCAGTAAATAGCCCGTCGTTTTGAACGTTTCCGATTTCGGTCACACCTTCTCTGCAATTCGACCTCCCAGATAAATAAACAGCAAAAAACAAGGAAGGTTACGTTGGAGGGACTGAGATCAATCTTGACCATCAAAGCCCAACTCCCAAAATTTAGAAATGATAATTAAATTAGAGTAATAAAATTCCTAACTCTGTTTATCTAGGTTTTCTATGAATAGAAACTTCTAGAAATAGAGGCAACTTTTTTGCTGCTTACACACAACTTTTTTGGTTAAAGAATTACGTATATATCACAAAATGACTTGGCTCTATCATATTACTTTCATCCTCAATTAAGTGGTAAATGAGTGGCGTTATCTAAATTTTTACGGATGAGTAAATCATAACATACTTTGACATTGTATTATTTTTTCAAGCAAATTTAACATAATATTTAAACTCAAGCGTTTGAATACAGGTTTGATAAGACTTATCTAGATTGGTCAAACAAATTTATCAAAAAAAAGATCTTGAAATAATTCCTATAAATACATATATCTTATGCTATTTAAATTGATTTAAACTAAATACTGCTATACATAAAGTCTTCTTTAATTTGGCTCAGCATTTGTAACCAATTAAGGCAAGAACTTTATTTTTAAATACAAAAAAATCATAAAAAATGTGGTAACTACATTATTGATAATTACAGTAGAGAGAAAGTATTACCAAACTCAATAATAGCAATTTTGAATTCTATTAATACTGGTAAATACTTTCTCTATATTTGCCATTAATACTCCTGAATGATTGGTAAAAATTGCTAGCAAATTGTCAATTTCTGTCTTGTCAAAATCAGTCTATAGGTGGAATTTTCACTGTATTGAGTTGATTTGTAATAGAACTTAGCTTGGAAGATTGGTTGTGCTGTTGGCATCTGCTAAGGTTTCATGACTTCAAAGCTAAATTCCCAAAAATTATTTTGTCTGGCTTTGAGACATAGTTATTACCTCATCAGGCAATATTGCCTGCTGTAAGACATCAAGGTATTGTCGAGAAATAACCTTGGGTGTGAAATGCGATCGCAAGTACTGGCGGCCTGCTTTACCCATTCGTTCCCCAAGCTGGGGATCACGACTGAGTAAACGAATAAATTGAGCTAGACTATGACTGTCTCCATTATCAAATGTGCCACCACAGTCAGCTTCGGCAATTAATTGTCTTAAGTATGAATACGGTGAACAAATTACTGCCACTGGCCGCCCAGATGCTAAAGCTGAGTAAAGCTTACTAGGAACAACCAAACCTTCGGTAGATTCATCCACACTCACTAGTGACAAATCGCAAGCTGTCAGGGAATAGGGTAGTACCTGCTTGTCTTGATATGGTAAAAATGTGAAATTATTCAGCCCTAATCGATTTACTTCCTTAATTAATTCATCGCGTTTGGCTCCACCGCCAATACATACAAAGTGAATTGGCTCGTCTTGCAGTTCTTTGGCAGCTTCTAGCATGGTGTCAATGTCATGACAGCGACCCATATTGCCAGAATAAAGAACAGTGAATGTATTAACTAGGTTATGCTTCCAAGCAAACCAGTTCTCTTGCTTGGTAATTGGCACAATCAAATCAGGGTTAGCCCAACTGTGAATTACAGAAATCTTATCGGCTATTTGTGGACAATTGGCAAGTACCCGCTGTTTCATCGCTGGACTGAGAACTATAACTCCTTTGGCGTTGAGCCAAACTTGTCTGTTGATAGCACGCCAAAATCGCACCAACCAGCTATCCTTTGAAACTACTCCCAGCGCAATGGCAATATCGGGATAAAGGTCATACAGTATGCAAACATAAGGTAAACGGAACAAGGTATAAGCCAAGTATCCGATAATTGGTAAAAATGGCGGAGCGGTAGTCAGCAACAATACATTTCTGCGACGCCAAGCTCTAAATAGATAGAGTACAGCACGCAAAGTGTATAAAACACCATTGATAGCTTTACCACGAATCCTTCCTGGCCAAAGTTGGGCAGTACGCGATCGCTGAATTCTAATTCTCTCTGTGCGTTCAACAGCTGGAGCAGTATGAGATTGAAATGCATATCCAGGCTGACTGGTAAACACCTCAACATCCACCCCTTGCTGTCCTAACTGTTTCACAAGTTCCTCAATCAACTGTCCTGTAGCTGCATAATCTGGAGGAAAAAACTGAGTGACCACAGACAGTTTAATTGACTGCTGAGTTTTTATAGAATGCTCATTCTTAATTTCTGACCGAGTAGAAATGGATTGCAACAATTTGTGATTAATCCATTGATTAAGTCTCATCGCCTCTATCCTGCTTTAAATTTATAAGTTTTATTGAAAATACTACTGAACTGCTTAAACCATTAATTTCCATGACAAACTTACCTGGTATTTACAACAATTTTAAGTTTGCTCCAGGTTTAATTTATTATTCACCTGCTATACAACTATCTTGATAGAAATTGTATATATGTACACTAGCCTTGCTGGCAACTAGCTGATTAATACTAGCTATCCACTTATTTGCTTTATATAGATGCACTTCCTTTGGACAGGGGAACACAACGAGGAGGAAAAGAAGTTTGAGTAGCAATGAACAGCTTCTTACTAGGGATAAAACTTTCCCTACAGCTAGCTGCTCTACAGGCTTATAGGAAAACTTTTTCGATGTCCAAGGAGTTACTTCTATAGAGATTACCACTATTTCGCATTAATACTGAATTTTATCTGAGAAATTCGGAATTTACGATTTTTATTAGCCTATTTGCTGTGTTTTCACCTTATTTTTGCTTGCTTGATTATATTCCATGTAATTTTTAGCTAGAGTGTTATTCCTAAAGTATATTATTACATGTAATTTTGAGTACTAGAATACCATGTTTCAAAGATAACAATTGTACTTTATCAAAAATTCATCTTACTAGTATATGTTTAAACTTTTTCTTCACAAAATAGATATTCTACCCAGTATATTTTCCTATCTATAACTATTATTAATAAATTAGCTACTCGTTGATATTTTTAATCAGCCTATTACAACTTTTCATTAACAAGAGAAAAAGTTGCAACTCTAGAGCTAGACTCATCCATGCAAGATAACCAGCATTGAACTGCTGGGTTTGTATATCCATAAGATTGTCTATCTCAGTAGTTATTAATTATTTACTACCTGTACGCAAAGTAAATTGATATTAAATTGGCTGCTAATTTGAGATACTTAGAAGTGTTGAAAAAAATATTAAAGATAATTAACTTAGCAATGTCTAAGGACAAGCCCCACCCTAGCTTCGAGAAGTCCCGATACTCGTGATACTCGGTCGCATGATTATGTCTCACTTTAGGAGAAGGCTCGTGCAACAGTTATGCTAACGACACTTCCTTTAACCTTCTTTACCAGAACGACGATGTGTTTTACCGTAGAGGCTTGGGAGGAGCCAAGGAGTCTAGCCCAGCAATGCTTTGCATTTATGGTGGCGGGTAACTTGCAGCTTTTCAGATGGAATACGGCGAGTAGAGACTGTACTACCCTGATCCGCCATCAGCTGGTCTGCGAGGATCTACTGCTTCTGCTGTGCAGTACGATAACCTGCTTTGAGTAAGACAGCCGTCTGCCTCAGAACAGCCTCTAATAGTACAAAAATACTATTTTGTATACACCTGATATGAAGTATCTCAATATGATGTGAAACGGCTATTAACACCTCAATTATGAACCTTCTATAATTGTTGAGAAACAATCTCTTGTATTTTCAGCTACATGACCTAAGCTTTTAAAAGCTGTTAAGCTAATGTGCATTGATGCAAATTGCATGTACAAGTTTTGCCTTTTGTATTACAAAATATTAATAAGTGATGGAAAATTATTCTTTTCAGTCCTCAAATTCTGATCGCAGTAATAACTCTATACCTCCATTTCTTCAGGATCAACCTGTTTCATGGAATGAATCACAAGGAGATGAGTGGAGTTTTAAAGAATTTCTCAGTGTTGTGCGAAGACGAGCAATTGTGATTGCGGGGGTCAGCATCACTATGATGTCCACAGTTGTTCTCACCCTAATCTTGAACCCAAAGCAACCAGAATACGAAAGCAATTTTCAGTTGTTAGTAGAACCTGTTAATGATGACACCAAAATGGTGGATATTGTTAAAGACCCTAACTTCAGCCAGTCTAGTCTAGATTACGAAAGTCAAATTCAGGTTCTAAAGAGTCCTGAACTAATGGCAGGTATTGTTAAACAGTTGCAAGCTTTATATCCAGAGATTAACTATGATTTTCTAATCAATTCACTGGGTATTACTCGTCTAGGTGAAACGAAGATAATACAAGTTAGCTATCGAAATCATGATCCAAATCAAATTAAAGTTGTACTAGACAAAATTGCCCAAGAATATTTAGACTATAGCCGAGAAAAAAGACAAACTAAGTTGCGTCAGGGAATTAAGTTTATTGAAAAAGAGTTACCATCTGCACAAAATAGAGTTGATCGGTTACAAAAAGAACTGCAAATGTTTCGGCAAAACAATAACTTTGCCGATCCGGATAGCCAACTTGAAATAGTTAGCAGCCAAGTTAGTTCCTTAACTGAACAACGACAAGCGATTGATAGAGACTTGGCACAAGCTCGTGCTAATTTAGCTATTTTACAGGGTGAAAACGGCAAATTGGCAATCTTAAATAATGCTCCTTTGTATCAGCAGTTACTTGCTCAAGCCCGACAATTAGATGTTCAGATAGCTACGGAATCAACTCGCTTGCAAGATGACAACCCAACTCTTCAAACATTGAAGGAGAAAAGGCAAAGTTTGTCACCTTTATTGGTTCGAGAGTCCAAGTACGTTTTGGATACAAAACTTGCAGAAGTAGCCAATCAACTTCAACTTTTAGAAGTGCAGAGCCGAGAGTTAGCTAAATTAGAAAAGGATATTCAAGCTAAACGTAAGCAATGGCCTATTTTGGCACGAAAATACACGGAACTACAGCGGACATTACAGATTGCCACTGAGAGTCTGAATCGTTTTTTATCTACTCGTGAAACCCTGCAAATTCAAATCTCTCAGACAGAACTAGGTTGGCAGTTACTTAAAGCACCGACTAAGCCAGAATATCCTGTTGTATCTTCTGATTTACGACGCAACTTAATACTAGGATTGGGCGCAAGTATTCTCTTAGGGATTGGCGTTGCTTTACTGATAGAAAAGCTTGATAATACCTACCATGATGTTGATACCTTAAAGGAGAAGGTCAAATTACCATTATTAGGAAATATTCCATTTGAAAAGCAAGTTCAAAATAATCAAGAAAGCACTAGTGTCAACACCTTGAAAGAAAAGGTCAAATTGCCTTCATTAGTCAATAATCAATTGGAAAAGCAAGTTCAAAAGAATCAAGACCGCACCTTTGCTCAAGAAATTTCCCTGGTTAAAGTTCCAAATGCCTTTTCTGATGGTATTCCTGGCTCAAGCATCACACCTGAGCTAGATTACAGCAACTATTCCACAAAGTTTTTAGAAGCTCTACGAGTACTTTATGCAAATGTTCAACTACTGAATGCCGATCGCGAGATTAATTCCATTATCATTAGTTCAGCTACCCCTGGTGACGGTAAGTCTACAATTGCTTTGCATCTAGCCCAAATAGCTACAGCAATGGGACAACGAGTACTACTTGTAGATGCCAATCTTCGCCAACCAGTGATTCATAATCTATTAGATTTAAATAACATGTGGGGATTGAGCAATTTAATTTCTACAAACTTGCCAGTAGGAGAAGTACTTAAACAATTACCTTCTATAAGCAAATTATCTGTAATCACTGCTGGGCCAATACCACCTGATCCCACTAAGTTGCTTTCATCTGAAAAGATGCAGCGTCTGATGGCAGATTTCCATAATACCTTTGACTTAGTAATTTATGATGCTCCCCACTTAGCTGGGCTAGCTGATGCTACCCTACTAGCACCCCATACAAATGGTATTTTGATGGTAGTCAAGATGGATAAAACAGATGCTTCAGTACTAGATAGAACTTTAGATAATCTGAAAATTTCCCGGCTTAATGTCTTAGGTATGGTTGGTAATGGTCAAAAGGGCAACTTCAATAGCTATTAAAAAATAATACAACTTGAGACTTTTGAGCCACTACCTTGCATAGGGAAGTCCCAAGGGTGAGGCAGTGCTGGACTGATAATGCTGCTTCCTTGTTGAATGCAAGTTGCGTGATTATAAAACAATAACCACTATTCGCTCTTAACGCTTCAAGGATAATGAATGATCGCCGACACTAATTTTAGGCATAATTACTCATTCCCAAAAATCAAGTTATCTAAACATCTCACGGATGCATCATCTGTGAGGCTGCGAAAATCTTGAATGTATATCGATTGATAGCTTTTAATTGATTCAACCAGATTGTTTATAAAGTTAATATCGAGATTTGTGGCTTAAGTTATGAAGCCATAGTTGTATGTATAATTTAATACTGAATAGTTTAATTCAGAAGAAGAATTAGTTTGTCGCACTCACTATTATTTGCTTCCTCTGAGTTTTTTTACTAGCTTGAGTTTATTTTTACTCATTATTCCTGCAAGAGTCTGTTAGAGCCAACAATGAGCAAAACTAACAGTACAAGCTGGATCTGCCAAGGGGCTAAAATCAGACTCAAAATCAGGCTGATAATTGTAAACAAACCTGTAAAATAAGCAATTTCGTCTGTACATTTTTTAGAGAAATAGCCAGTTACTAAACCAGCAAAGAGTGGAACTAAAAAAAACAAAGGCATTTTTACTAACCTCTGAACTAAAGTAGAAGTGTTGGTACAGGAAGATTCACAATGTTTTTCTTATTGTGGTCAATTTTACATCTTAGGTGGTTTTTACTACAACAGCCTATAAAAATAAACGGCTCATAAAGTCAAGAATATGCAATTATTCCGTAAATAAGCTTAACACTTGGTGCTAGAACTGTGAGAACGATCTAGCATATTACCTCTAGGAGTAAATTTTTCAAGTTAATCACCCAATGCTGAACATTCCTCAACTACTGGCAACTGAACTAGACCTCAAACCTTATCAGGTGCAAAACGCGCTGGAACTTTTGGCGGAGGGTGCGACTATCCCTTTTATTGCCCGTTATCGTAAAGAACGTACGGGTGAAATGAATGAAGTTCAACTGCGCGATTTATCTGATAGGTATACATACTTATCGGAACTGGAAGAACGGAAATCAGTAATATTAAATGCGATCGCCGAACAAGGTAAACTCAGCGATGAACTGAAAACCAAAATTACATCCTGTTTACAAAAAACTGAGCTTGAGGATTTATACCTACCCTATCGGCCAAAGCGACGTACCCGCGCTACTGTCGCTAGAGAAAAAGGACTGGAACCGCTCTTCAAATTCATCAAGTCGTTGAATGTGAAAAATCCTGTTTCTGGCTCATTAGAATCAGAAGCAGCGAAGTATATTTCTGAGGAAAAAGGAATAAAAACTGCACAGGAAGCATTAAAAGGTGCTGCGGACATCTTAGCGGAAGAAGTGGCAGAAAAAGCTGATTTACGAGCATATATTCGAGAATATCTTTTAGAAGAAGGGTTATTTGTCTCCCGCATCAAAGATGATTATCCAGAAGGTACAACTAAATTCGAGATGTACCGCAACTATCAAGCTAAGGTGAAAAATATTGCACCTCACAACATGCTGGCATTGTGTCGAGGTGAATCTGAGGGCGTATTAAACTTTGAAATTGCCTTTGATGAAGATGTAGTACTTTCCTATCTAGAATCCCAGGAAATCAAAACAAAAACTCGCACGATTCGGGATTTTTATCAGGCGATGTTGAAGGATGCATTCAACCGTTTGATGAAAACATCACTGGTGGGGGAAGTTATATCTGAGAAAAAAACTTATGCAGATATTGAGTCAATCAAGACATTTGAAGCTAATCTGCGTGAGTTATTGCTGTCTGCACCGGCGGGAATGAAACCAACACTGGCAATTGATCCCGGCTTTAGAACTGGTTGCAAAGTTGCAGTCCTTGACCAAACGGGAAAATTCTTAGAATATCAGGCGGTGTTTCCCCATCAAGCTGCGGAACAACGCACCAAAGCGGCACAAACTATCAAGAATCTGATTGAAAAATATAAAATTGAGTTAATTGCCATTGGTAATGGTACAGCTTCCCGCGAAACAGACGAGTTTGTATTGCAAGTATTACAAGCAATAGACCGTAAACCAATTAAAGTGATGGTCAATGAGTCCGGTGCATCTATATATTCTGCTAGTAAAGTTGCATTAGAAGAGTTTCCCGATTTAGATGTGACGGTGCGTGGTGCCATTAGTATCGGTCGCCGTTTGCAAGATCCCTTGGCGGAACTTGTGAAAATTGATCCCAAGTCAATTGGTGTAGGACAATATCAGCATGATGTTGATCAGAAATTGCTCAAAAAGAAGCTTGATGAAACTGTAGAAAGCTGCGTCAACTACGTAGGCGTAGACTTGAACACCGCCTCCAAGGAACTTTTAACTTTTGTTTCTGGGATTACAGCAGCGGTTGCTAACAACATTGTTGCCTATCGCAATCAGTATGGAGTCTTTAAAAATCGCCGACAACTGTTGAAAGTGCCGAAGTTGGGGCCAAAAGCATTTGAACAGGCTGCGGGTTTTTTGAGGATTCGTGGTGGTGATAACCCCTTAGATAATACAGCTGTGCATCCAGAAAGTTACTCACTTGTGGAAGCGATCGCATCCGATCTCAATGTGCCACTAAATCAGGTGACACAAATTGCCGAAAAACTCAAAAAGACAAATTTGAAGAAATACGTTACTGATACAGTTGGCGAACCCACACTGCGCGACATTCTCAGCGAACTGGAAAAACCAGGTAGAGATCCCCGTGCTGAATTTAAGTATGCCACCTTTAAAGAAGGAATTAAGGAAATTACTGACTTGCAAGTGGGGATGGAACTTGAGGGAATCATCACCAATGTTGCTAACTTCGGCGCGTTTGTAGATATTGGTGTGCATCAAGATGGTTTAGTGCATATATCTCAACTAGCTGACAGATTCGTAGACGATCCCAAAAAAATTGTGAAAGTTGGACAAGTCGTGAAAGTACGAGTATTGGAAGTTAACGAGAAATTGAAGCGGATTAGTTTGTCGATGAAAGCACTCAAGCAATAAGAGGGAGTGGGGAGTGGGGAGTGGGGGAAAATTACCTTTACTTTAAAGTGTTTAGGACTTAAGCGCATTGTCATATTTTTTTCGTTTGGGTGGTCAATAGTCAAAAGTCAATAGTCCAAAAAACCTTGATTTTTGACCGTTGACTCTTGACTATTGACTACCATTGCAGAAAATATGTGAAGAGTTGCGTAAGTCCTGGTGTTATTTAATTACGAATTACGAATTACGAATTACGAATTATTTATGGCAGTTTATCAAGTTCGACTCATCAATCCTGGAATGGGATTAGACCATACCATCGAAGTACCTGATGATCAATATATTTTGGATATCGCTGAAGAAGCTGGTATTCGCCTACCATCTGGATGTAAGCAAGGCGAATGTTCTGCTTGTGTTGCCAAACTTGTTAGCGGTGAAGTTGATCAAAGTGAGCAAAAATTTCTCCGTCCAGATGAAATCAAAGCTGGCTATGTTGTGACTTGTATCACTTACCCTTTGTCTGATTGCACTTTAGAAACTCATCAAGAAAAAGTCTTGTATCAATCATCTCTTTACTACAAGCCGGATTTTACAGCTAAATCTGAGTAATTTGTACCTATTTATATTAAATAAATATTAAATTTTAGAAAGATTAAATAATTATAAAGCCTGGTGTTTTCCGCAGGCGATCGCGCTTCAGTTAATAGTGCGGTTTATCAAAAATATCAAGTCCGCTTAATTACCCATAATAAAACACCCCACCCGCCTTACGGCACCCTCCCCTTACTAAGGGGAGGGTTGGGGAGGGGTAACGCAAAAATTATGGGCAATTTACCGGACATCATATAATTCAGCCAAGCGATAGAAGCTCAATCTATCCTGTAAGAGATGGCAAAGCTGAGCGCATTGTTAATGATGGAATAAGAACTTTCAAAACCATCTATCTCTAACTTTATAGGAGAAAACAGTGTTGACACCACTTTTAACCGCAGTAGCTACAGCATTGAGCTTGCTAATTGTTGATTTAGTTGTTCCAGGCGTTGATATTGCTAATTTCCCCGCAGCTGTGATCGCTGCTTTAGTAATTGGTTTAATTAACGGTTCAGTTAAACCAGTTCTTTCTACACTTTCTTTACCACTTAACTTTCTCACATTCGGAGCTTTTTCGCTGGTCATTAACGGTTTGTGTTTCTGGTTAGCAGCAGTACTAGTTCCTGGTTTCTCTGTTCATGGAATTATCGGTTTTCTTGGTGGGCCAGTGATTCTATCTTTTGCTAATACATTCATTAACAAATACTTTGCAGAGAAAAATCTGGCTTTAACCAGTGGTGATGTCAAAACCCAAGGTGAATTACCCTCTAGATAATTAGTAGCGCGCGTAGAAATAGCAGTGGTATTAATTTTCTACCCTGCATCAAATCTTTGAGTAAAGAAGATGATTTATTAGGTGAAGTTCCTAATTTTACATCTTTTGCAGAATGTAATTAAACAAAGTCACAAAATTGTAGCAAAATCATGAAATTAGTTCGTTTTCTTCTAGGTATTGCACTGCCTCCTTTAGGCGTTTTCTTGACAGTTGGTGTTGGCCCCACTTTAGTAATTAACATTTTACTTACACTTCTTGGTTGGCTTCCTGGTAGTATTCATGCAGTTTGGGTTATTGCCAAGCATGAAGAACAACTCAATAGAGAAGGTAACGTTTACTAAATAGATTTTGATTCAACTAATATCTATTAAGTAATTGAGGGTGGGTAATACTCACCCTCTTTTGTTTCTGAAAAATACGTGATCAATGATTTTCGGTGTGTTATGGACTTGCGTCCATAACACACCCTACAAAATTAAATTTGGGTGATTAAATTACTTGTGTGTACAAGGTAGCCTTTGAGAAGAAGGAGGTTGGGAGAAAGAGGTTCATCTAACTCACCCTAAAAAATAGATTCCCGGCTTTTTAGGAAAGTCGGGAATCTTGTTGTTTACCAATTATGAAGAAGCTATTTCTTAACAATCTCTTTTTCTTTATCAGCAGGTTCTTTGTCTTTGAACAAGTCAGCGGTTGCTAGCAGTAACTCTCTGAGAGTTTGTTTAATCTGACGTTCTTTTCTAGCTATGGATGTACCAGCTTCACCTAGTTTATCTTCTATCTGCGATCGCTTCTGTTCTACCTGTGTGGCTATGGCTTCCGCTTGGGGACGCGCTTGATCATACCAGTTTTTCGCGTCGTCTAGATAACCTTTAACCTCTTCAGAGCGTCCACCGTAACGTGCTGCTAAGTTAGCCCGTACAATAGCTAGTTGCGCTTGCAATTGAGCGTAACGTTTCTTTAACAAAGAAACTTCCTCGCTATTTTTGATAGTGTTAACAGCGGAATCAATTGCAGTTTTAGTGCTAGTTGTTTTTTCTTGGCCTGTTTCTTCAATCTCTGCCAAAATCACATCAACTTCTTGTTGAATTTTTTCTTCTTCACTATCAAGTTGAGCTTGTAATCTTTTCATCTCTGATTGAGTTCTAGCAATTGCTTCGTGTCTTTTAGTATTAATTCCTTCTAACGCTCCTTCTATGGATGCTGTTACTTCTTCTTTGATCTCTGCACCTTTACCTTGTAAACTGTCGACCACAGCAGAAACAGCATCTTTCACAAGATTACGAATTTCGCTAGAGCCTTCTTTTAACTCAGAAGCTACCTGACTAACTGCTGATTTAACAATTTCACGGACTCTTTCAGTTCTTAACTGTCCAGTTTCTTTAACCTGTCTGAGGTCATTTTGAATTTGGTCTTTGATGTTGTTAGTCATTTTACACTCTGGAAAATTAACTAATTTGGATAAAAGTTTATAGACATGGTGTTACATTTATATTATGGCGTAATCCTTTAGTAGCAGGCACTTCCTTTAGATAGAAAAGCAATACAATTTTAGATTTTGCGAAAAGTTGCATGCGGGGGTTCCCCCCCGTTGAGCAAACTTTTCAAGACGGATTATGGATTATGGATTATGGATTATGATTCGCCTTGTACGTTTCTGAGATCTTGCAGCAGTTGCTTTATTGCAATTAAAGTCAGGCGGGCAATGCTGAAAATTTCTCAAACCCTGATTATTACCTTGTGGGCATTACCTACAGTTATTGAGAATGGTGCAAGATATCAGGTTTGGATGTGCGCGAATCAATCTGTGGCAATCATTTATAAATTTGGTATAAGTACCCTATGGATTTATAGTAAAAAAATATTCCCCTGTTCACAGTCATCAGTCATCAGAGAAATGTAGTGCGTTAAGCGTTGCTATAACGCACCCTACTGATGAATATTAATTACGAATTACGAATTACGAATTACGAATTGGCCTGATGTGTAATCAGTTGCCAATTTGTGGGATGATAAATATCGGTTGATAGTAAATGAGAATTAAGTATGTGGCGGGTAAATATCACTTGCTCAAATGATGCATGGAAGCAGTATGGTAGTGATTTCAAAGCGATGGTAGAGAAGTATGCAGCCGAATGTATTGCTTCTAAAAAGATGCCAGATGGAACAAGGATTATGGCATATAAAATTGAGGATGTCAGCGATGTTGAAGCTTTTCAGGAAGATTGTGCAAATTTTGCTGGATTTACAGTTGATTTTGAATCATTGTAAAATTAGCTTGATCAAATTACTCTCAGGAGAAGCTGAGTGCAAAAACTACTAACATTAATATTATTAGTACTTTTATTATTGACAACTGCTTTGACTTTGCCTGTAAGTGCAGCAGATACAGCTAACGGCGCAGAAGTTTTTAGTGTTCATTGTGCAGGTTGTCATATTAATGGTGGTAATATTGTCAGGCGGGGTAAGAACTTGAAAAAGAAAGCGCTGAAAAAATATGGTATGGATTCAATAGAAGCTATTACATCTATTGTCAGCAATGGTAAAAATAATATGTCAGCCTACAAAGACCGTCTCACTGAACAGCAAATCCAAGATGTTGCTGCTTACGTTCTAGAACAAGCTGATAAAGACTGGCGATAAAAAGTCAGAGTAGCTTTATAAAATTATGCATTTTTCTTCGTGCCTTTGTGCCTTTGTGGTGAACAACTTAATCTTTAACCACGAAGACACGAAGACACGAAGGGAAAGAGCTAAAAAATTGACTTAAATAAATCATAAATTTTCATATGAGTTTACCTGTAGAAAGTCGTCTTCAATTTACTTCTGATTTAAATATTTGCCGGATATTAAATGGGATGTGGCAAGTGTCTGGCGCACACGGACGCATCAATTCTAAAGCGGCTATTCAATCTATGTTTGAATATTTGGATGCTGGCTTTACTACTTGGGATTTAGCAGATCATTATGGGCCAGCGGAAGATTTTATTGGTGAATTTCGTCGTCAAGTTATTGCTAACCGTGGTAAAGAAGCTTTAGCTAATGTACAAGCTTTTACAAAATGGGTTCCTCGTCCTGGGAAAATGACGAAAAAGTTAGTTGAGGAAAATATTGATATTTCTCTGAGAAGAATGGATGTGGAATCTTTAGATTTGATGCAGTTCCACTGGTGGGAATATCAAGATAAAAATTATTTGGATGCCCTGAAGTACATGGCAGAATTGCAAACTGAGGGCAAGATTAAGCATTTAGCTTTGACTAACTTTGATACGGAACATTTACAAATTATTACGGAAGCAGGGATTAAAATTGTTTCTAATCAAGTGCAATTTTCGCTGGTTGACCGTCGTCCAGAAGTAAATATGATTCAGTTTTGTCAACAGTATGATATAAAACTATTTACTTATGGCACTGTTTGCGGCGGTTTGTTATCAGAAAAGTATTTGGGGAAATCGGAACCACGAGGTTTTGATTTGGGTACAGCTAGCTTGCGAAAATATAAAAATATGATTGATGGTTGGGGTGGTTGGCAATTATTTCAAGAGTTACTTTCTACCTTGAAAGAAATTGCTGATAAGCATCAAGTTAGCATTGCCAATGTGGCGGTGCGTTATATATTAGATAAGCCTGCGGTGGGTGGGGTGATAGTTGGTGCAAGACTTGGTGTCTCGGAACATATTGCAGATAATGCTAAGGTTTTCGGTTTGAAATTGGATGCTGAGGATTGCGATCGCATCGACATCATATCTCGCAAATCACGGGATTTGTATCAACTCATCGGCGATTGTGGCGACGAATATCGGCGATAACAATTATTTCTCTGTGTCCTCTGCGTCTTGGCGGTTCGTAAAAGAATTGATCACACAGAGGCGCAAAGAGGTAATTTTTCGGGAATTGGGTGATAATACGGTGAAGGTTATTGTGCAAATTATAGCTGTAAGCCATGCCTTTGACTTTCACCTTCGCCCTGAGTCAACAGCAAAGTTTTGAATTGCGCTGTCACTATGGTTCACGCCGCTTGGATAAAGCTGAGTTGGCGGCGTTGATTGATTTGTGTGAGCGAAATTATTATCCTAAACAACGAGACAGCTTACATGATCTCACTGAGTTGGGACGGCGAATTTATCAATGGCTGGATGGGAAGGAAGGATGGCTGAGAAGGTCGTTGAATGAGGCGGATGAACAAACGATTTATCTCGATTTCATTCAAAGAGGATGAAGTGGGGAATATCCAACTGACAGCCGTTAATGATTTAGCAAAAGCTTTTCGCGGACGCTGGCCTTGTGTCACTTTTCTCTCTGGTTGTTATACAGGACAGGTCGCTAACAAAGGGACGGTACCCTCGATGGCGCAGGCTTTGGTGAAAGCGGGGGCGGGTATTGTTTTATATAGTAGAGTGCCTCAAGGTGATGAACTAGAAGCTTTGCTAGGTGCAACGGCTATTTTGTTTTGCAATGACCGAGGTGAAGGTCATCCGCAGTTCGAGGAACTTCAAGAACTTAGTTTACAGATTATATCAGGGGCGGCGAATGCCCAAGGAATTGAGACACAGGAAGCTTTCGATAATTGGTGTATCCAGCAACGGCTAAATGATCCAGATTATTTCCTCCCCCGACTCAATCAACGCCTAGAGGAGATAGTCGGCGATGGGTGGTTGTTTGACCGTAGTCAGTTTGAGGTGGGGGGATGAGGGGGATGAGGGAGATGAGGGAGATGCGATCGCTGCTGCGTTAGCCTTAAATTAATCGCTCTCTATGCCACGAGTTTCTCTAATGGCAACAGCTATACTCCAAATCCGAAGTCCCAGATCTTAAATCCGAAGTCCCAGATCTTAAATCCGAAGTCCCGGATCTTAAATCCGAAATCCCAAATCTAAAATCCAAAATCCCAGATCTAAAATCCAAAATCCCAGATCTAAAATCCAAAATCCCAAATCTAAAATCCCCCGTTCTCTCACAGAAAACGGGGGTTTGAAAGTTAGGAAACTAAAATCTGACGGATTAGAATACTCATCACTTCATCAGGGTTTCCCGTTGGTAAAAGTTGACTCCAGTCTCCCACGTTTGCATAGCCGATCATTTGCAAATAGTGGATTGTCCCAGTAACGGCTTTCGGAGAACCTATTAATAAATGCTTAATCGGTTCTCTGGTAGGCAATAGTTTTGCAAAAGATTGCCCAGGAGTGGCTGTATCTGAGTTTTCCCTTGGTATAAAACCTTCAAAATCTTCTTTGGGGGAGTTTTGATCATCTCCAAACTGTTTTTCTTGTGTCATGATAATGTTGGCTCCTATATTAGGGGTTTAAAGAAGGGCGATCGCAGTGCCTTGCGAGGGGAGCGATCGCCTTTCTTGTACATTTGACTGTACATTTATAATGTATAGTATAAAATTATACTTTGCAAGCCTTGATTGCAAAAATTTTTTTGTCATTAGTTTAGGACTTATGCAGTTAAATTATCTGTTGAGGTTGGGAATTGGGAATTGGGAATTGGGGCAGTGTTATGCCGTAGGAATCGCGCACGATCAACTATTTAAGGTGCGTTGCGCTTGGCGACAACGCACCCTACATCTACTGACTAATGACTAATGACTAATGACTAATGACTATTTATTTCATACATCTGTTTATGCTTAGCTAAAAGATTTTGATATTTCTCATTCGTCTTTGCTTCTATCCACCTGGTTTTAAATATTGCTGCTGATTCTGCTTTTACTGGGTCTACTTCGTAGGGCAAAATCTCTTTTTTCGAGCTTGATGTCTCGGAATTTTGTTTATATTTTCTACCGCTTTTATGATTAGCATAACGGCGAGAGCGAGTATAACCCATTTGCAGAAACTTCCGTGCCATATCCGCCCCTATAAAATCATCTTGCTCTAAATAATCAAGAAAAAGTTTGTAGATTTTCTCGCTCGACTCCTTGGCAATATCAGGAGTTTTAAACCGCCAGTAAGGCAGAATTTCCGACTTGTATGGTTCCACCAAAAGCACACCCTGTTCACCTTTTCCAACGCGATAGAGTTCAGGATGTTGGCGAAAATCGATATTAGGAAAGTCTAAAGAATAATCAAAAGCCATGCTAAGTTTTTAATATACCAGTCCTAAATAATTCATGAAATAATTCATTAAAATTTCAGATAGTTTTAACCCCCCTGTAGTCCCCCCTTGGTAAGGGGGGACGGCGTTAGCCGGGGGGTGAATTTTTTTAACAAATCCAGCACAGATTGCTATATAAAAATAATAAACTTGAAGAAAAAAGCTTAGCTTCTATCTCTGTAGGGAAATTTCATAGAAAGCAATAGCCAAAGTGGTTAGGACATCAACAGATGATAAAACCTAGACATAAAGCAAAAAGTCGAGCCAGTGCGAACAATCGCGCTTGCGTCGGAAAGCAACTGGCGTCGGAGCGGCGGCTTCCGCCGATCTGAACTTTTCAAGACAAAGGCTTTTCACCCAGTCCCCAGTCCCCAGTCCCCAGTCCCCAGTCCCCAGCTATAACTATGCTATCTAGCCCCAAATCTGTAAATCATGTGCTTGCACCAGGCGTTTTGCGTAAAGTGCATCATATCGCCCTCAACGTCAAAGATATGCAAGCTTCCCGATACTTTTACGGTAATATCCTGGGTTTGCACGAACTCACAGGTGATGAAGTCCCTGCAACTTTGGTGGAACTTGTCGCAGCGGGGAAAGTCGCCAACTTCATCACTCCTGATGGTACAATTTTGGATTTATTTGGCACACCCGATTTAACACCACCAGACCCAGATCCAGAACGCAGCTTTACCAGAGCATACCATCTAGCCTTTGACATAGATCCGCAGTTATTTGAGCAAGCAGTGGCAGTGCTAAGAGAAAATGAAATTGCGATCGCTCATGGCCCAGTCACCCGTCCCACTGGTAGAGGTGTATATTTTTACGACCCCGATGGCTTTATGATTGAGATTCGTTGCGATCCAGATGTGCATTAAAAAACACTAGTTAGTTAATCTACTATGAGCGCCAAACTTACACAAATATTTCAAGTCATCGAACAGACAATTACAAAACCGCCTATTCCCCACGAGCCCCATAAACAATCATTGAAAGCTTGGGCGATGTATTGTCTGCGAGACAGAGGTTTTAAAGTAGTTTATGCCCAAAAATCCGACTTTGCTATTGAAACCAAAAGCGGAGACAAGTTATATTTCAAAGTCTCTAATAATGCTGTTGATTTAGATAATTCTCTTAATTGGATAGTTTGGGATAGTGCAACCAAAAGCGCTAGTCTAATTCCGCAAAAATAGACTACTCCTTTCCCACCTGAAGATTATTGTTTAGACGCAGGGGTGCAGGGGTGCATGGGAGAAAAATGTGCAGCGGTAATCTTACAGCGTGAAGGGAGTAATAATACCATTTTGGATTTTGACAAATGACAAATGACAAATGACAACTGACAACTGACAAATAATTTAAGCTTATTCTCCTTCGCCAGACAACTGCTGCACGAAAATTTGATGTTCTGGCGAATTTATTCCCAACTGCAACACAGCCAATACTTGCTGCATATTGCCAGCGAGTAAATGTGGCATTGACAACCACAAACCAGGAAATACTTGACTTTTGATAATTCCATTTGCATCTATTTCTAAGGATAAATATTCTCCTTGTTGCAGACTAAACCAATCTAATTTGTTCTCAAATATTTGCCAGATGATGTATTCTTTTACTCCATTACGACCATAAACTTTTTTCTTATCATGTAAGTCAATAGCAACACTGCTAGCGGCTATCTCTACTACAAGTTCTGGCGCACCTTCTATATAATCATCTTCGCTCAAACGAGATTGTCCCTTAGCTGTTGGTGTGATTAGTAGTACTCCATCTGGTTGCGGTTCATTGTCTCGATCTAAGCGGACTGTAGGCTCAATTCCTAATCTCACACCAGGGGTAGCAACTTGGTAAGTCCACAACCAACCTATTACCTGACTATGTGGTTCAGCATGACTTTCAAAGCGTAACGGGGATGCTAAGTATACAACTCCTTCAATTAATTCTGCTTTGACATGATGAGGCATTACTTGATAGCGTCGCTCAAATTCGTAGCGAGTCAAGCGGTCGCCATTCTCTAAAGGAGGAATTCGCTGTTTGAGTGATACGTTGACCATGTTTTTCTGCTCTGACAAGGAGTCTTACTTTATTATGGCTCTTTACCTGAGTGTCTTCGTGTCTTTGTGGTTGAAAACGTTTGAACCACCAAGACACTAAGACACTAAGAAAAATGCATCATTTCAAATTACACTTTGAATTACAAATTAGTATTAGTAGGGTTTCTCAAACACCATTACATGCTGTTGGGGTAACAAGTTTTTAGTTTCTTGCCAAACTAAACCAACGGCTTGCATTTCTTTGCGGACTTGCTTTTGAGTCATCTTGTGCAGCTTTTTAATCATAATAAAAGGGTTTTCGCCGCGATACTCAACCAGCACCACTCTACCACTAGGTTTCAGTGCTTTGACAATTCCTTGCATCACTTCTAGGGGATACTCGAACTCGTGGTAAGCGTCCACCATCAACGCTAAGTCAACACTGGCTGCTGGGAGGTTGGGGTTAGTGAGTGTAGCTAAAACAGGTTCAACATTGGTGATATTTTTCTCTTGTTTGAAATATTCAATAATCTCTAACATTTCTGGCTGAATATCCACAGCCAGCACCTTTCCCGCTGTTAATAACGGTGCGATGCGAAAACTCATGTAACCGGTACCTGCGCCAATATCCGCCACCACATCATTAGGTTTGAGGTTAAGCAAGTTAATAATTTTACTTGGCTGTTCCTCTGCTTCTCGGCTGGGACGTTCTAGCCAGCCTGCGCCTGTGTGTCCCATCACATGAGCAATTTCTCGCCCCATATAGTATTTACCGATACCATCCAGGCTATGGAGCGATCGCTGTTCGTAAACAGTATTTGGTGAAGAAGCAGCTTGTGCTGTGTCAATTGGGTTTAGCAGCCAGCAACTCAACATCACAATCAGCGTTACTATAAACTGTAGAAAATTTGACATATGGTTATGGCTAATCTGGATCTTTATAAGCAGCAACTAAGAGAATTTTATGGTAGTAGAACTACTTATGACTATGAAGAAGGAACTCGCCATCCTCTAGAAGCTAAGATTCTACTGGAATTTGTGCCGCTTCACCAGGGACAAAAAATCCTTGATGTGGCTACAGGAACAGGTTTAGTTGCCATTCCCGCAGCTGAAAAAGTTGGTTCACAAGGCTATGTAATTGGTATTGATATGACCCCTGGAATGTTGCATCAAGCAAGACAAAAAATTGCAGTAACGAACTTACAAAACATCGAGTTAATTGAAGCAGATGTAGAATACTTTAACTTTCATGATGATAGTTTTGATGTTGTCTTTTGCTGTGAAGCAATTGTGCTTTTTCCTGATATCCTTACTATGTTACAAAAGTGGTATCGCTATTTAAAAACAGGAGGGTTTGTGGCATTTACCTGTCCTCCCGAAACTGCTTATTTAGGAACCGTTTACCGCAATATATGTACTAAATTATTGGGCATATCAGTACCACATATTCTAGAAGAATTAGGTACTCCAGAAAAGTGTCATAACTTGCTACAACATGCAGGTTTTAAAGATATCGAAATTAAAATTGAGCCATCAGGACGATATCGTAATTTGCAAGATAAAAAATTAACTGTGAGAGAATTGAATACGAGCTTTAAAGGTAATCCGCTGTTAGCAAATTTATCACCAGCACAATTAGATCAATTTCAACTTGAGTACAGTGCAGAAATTGCAAAACTGACAACTGATCAAGGAATTTGGGAAGATACCACAAAGTACTTTGTTCGCGCCAGAAAGTGAGTTATTTTACATCTTGCACCTACCCCATATCCCGCCTGAGAATTTATTCTCAGGCTAATAGCACAAGTCCGTTTCAACGGACTCAAACACTTTCTTAGTCAGATTTATCTGACTTTAGCTATTAGCAAAGTTCAGATCGGCGGAAACCCTCACAACTGACAACTAACAACTAACAACTGACAACCTTTGATTTAAATTACAAACGGTTCAAGTTCGTGATTATACCACTCATGGGCAACCCGCTCAGCTACCAACGGTCTAACGATAAACTTAGGTGGACAACCATCCAAAACATCAACCCGCACACAGGAGTAAGGTAATCGCTTTTGAAAACCGTGCCCGTTGCGACCAACATATAGTAAAGAATCCGCAACTTTACGGCTAGGATTACCAGGAATATCGCTAAAAGTTTCCATCAACTCAGACCCTTCCGGACGCTGGCGACGAGGGCGGCGACCGCTACCACCAGAGATAATGTAATTGATGTGAGAGTCAGCGTAACCCGTATCAACAGTGCGGATGTATTCTAAGCAGTGGGCGTGACCATTGAAAATCAAATCGACTACCGGACGATCCTTTACCAGAGAACCGAGAGTTTCCGCTACCTGTGACAACACCCAACGCAAGCGATGACGTACAGCCAAAGTTTGTGCTTGGTTCCACTTTGTCGCCTCGGTGACATAGGGGGGATGGTGGAAATAAATCACACGTCCGCGCACTTCTGTTGTATTCCAAGATTCAATGAGCCTTTTGCGTAACCAATCAAGTTGTTCAAAGTCGATAATTGATGTACTTTGGGATGCTAGTTGCTTCTCAATATCAATTTTGACTTCATTGATTTGGTCTAACTTGGCGCTAAGGTCATCAAGTTGTTCAGCTTCCACAGGATTATCAGCGTTCAGTTTGTCGCATATTGCCAAAATTTCTAACTCTTGAGAGTCTATTTCCTGGCGACGCTTTTCCAATTCCCGACGGTAAACTTCTCCTGCTTGAGTTGTTGGTAAAGGAGAAGGTGTATTAAAAGTATTGGAATCAAGGGCGAAAAAGTCAATACCACCGTAACGAAACGTATAATAACGGTTGGGTAAACGAGTGAACTTTCCTGGTTCATATCGTAGACAGCGCCCCGTGTCAGCTTTAGCGGTGTAATGGCTGTCTAAATGACTTTGTAACTTTTCTGGGTCAGCCGCTATTATATAGTCAAGAAACGCTCGTGCATAGGCATCACCTTGATTAGAACCATGCCAGCCAATTTCAAAATCTTTATAGCGCAGCATTCGACGTAGCCGTAATGTGCTTCCAGTGACCAAACGATACATCAACGGCACATCATAATAATCATGATTGCCCAGCACCGGCAGAAACGGTAGATTAAAGACCATGCGATCGTAGCGAATATTTTTCGGGTTGTGACCACCCACGAGAAACTCCCGGTAAGGTTCAATAAAATTCGCTGGGTAGTACTCACGGGAACCCACCACATAAATTACATCGCCAGTGTGCAACACAAAACGGCAATCATCCTTGTGGGGAAGCATCAGTTCAGCAACTTGTCGCTGGGGATGGTGTCCGTAATGGGATTTTGTGCCACTATCACCAATAACCATAAAGGAAAATTCTGGGCTGTTTTCCTTACCATCATCAATAACCATGCTAGTTTGGTCGATACCCGACGAGATCATCTTGGAATGTTTCCACCGCACCCTTTCTTTCATCTTTTGAATTTTCACAGGTATAGGTGGTTCAGCAATTAATCTCATACTAGACACTCCCAAATTGTAGTCAAAGGTCAACAGTCAACAGTCAAGGGTCAACAGTCAACAGTCAAATCTGAAATTTCAGCTTTCAAAGTTCAACTTCCGAGTTCAATGCCTCTACTTCCAAGCTTAAAGCCTCAAATTGTAGCTTTCAAACTCCAACTTCCAAGCTTAAACTTTCAAAAGATGTCCATGAACTAACATTCTCAACCCCAGATAAAAATTTTTCCTCTCAATTCCCAATTCCCCATTCCCAATTCCCAATTCCCAATTCCCAATTATTTATAACCCGCCGCCTGCAATAAAAACAGCTTGGCATAACGCCCAGAAGCCGCCAATAATTCCTCATGAGTTCCTTGTTCCACAAGTTCCCCAGCTTCAATGACCACGATTTTGTCAGCCATCCTGACTGTAGAGAAACGGTGAGAAATCAAAAATACCATCTGTTTGCGGGTCAGGGTACGAAAATGATTGAAAATATCAAACTCAGCTTGGGCATCCATTGCCGATGTTGGTTCATCTAATACCAAGATATCTGCTTGACTCCGCATAAAAGCACGAGAAAGGGCGATTTTCTGCCACTGTCCCCCAGAAAGTTCTTGTCCTCCCTTAAACCAACGCCCCAGCTGAGTCTGGAAGCTTTGGGGCAATTGTTCAATAAAAGGTTGTGCCATGCCTTTTTCGGCAGCAACTCGCCAACGACTTTGGTCTTCTAAATGTTCCACATCGCCCACACCAATATTCTCGCCTACAGTGAACTGGTAGCGGACAAAGTTCTGAAAAATTACACCAATGCGCCGCCGCAGCGCATCTACATCCCATTCTTGCAAGTCCAAGCCATCTAACAAAATACGTCCAGAGTCGGGAGTGTAAAGTCGGGTCAGGAGTTTGATTAAGGTAGTCTTACCAGAACCGTTTTCACCCACAATTGCCAGTTTCTCACCAGGTTTCAAATGTAGCGAAATGTTTCTCAATGCAGGTTTGGAACTACCCGGATAAGTAAAAGTGACATCGATAAAGCGAATCCCATCTTGAGGATTTACACCTCTGGTTGCTTCACCCCAAGGCTGTACTACTTCTTCTTCTAAAAAGTCATAAAGATTTGATAAATATAAGTTGTCTTCATACATTCCCCCAATAGAAGTCAGGGCATTAGAGAAAGTAGACTGACCTTGGCGAAACACAGTTAGATACATTGTCATGTCTCCCAAGGAAATTTTACCCATTACTGTCTCTACCACAATCCAAGCGTATGCCAGGTAAAAAGCAGCAGTACTCACCAAACTCAACAAATATCCCCACAGTCCCCGCCGCATAGTCAAGTCGCGGTCTTCACCGTAGAGTTGATTAAATAGTTGATGGTAACGTCCTAGCAACATCTCCCCGATTTGATAGAGTTTGACTTCTGTAACATAGTCTTCTCTAGCTAGGAGATTTTCTATATAGTGTTGCTGGCGGGTCTCTGGCGCACGCCAACTAAATAGGCGAAAGGCTTCTCCAGCAAATTTTGTTTCTGCAATAAATGCAGGCATAGCTGCTATGACTAGCAATACTACTGACCAAATTGATAAATTCACCAGCAAAACGCCATAGGTGACAAGAGAAAGGGCGTTTTGTACCAAGCCAAAGGTACGATTTACCAAAGAAAGAGGACGAATCGATGCTTCTCGCCTCGCATTCGTCAATTTATCGTAAAATTCAGAGTCTTCAAACTGCCACAGATCCAGTGTCAGCGCTTTTTCCAATATCAATACATTTACCCGCTGACCCAATAGCACCCGTAACAACGACTGACAAACACTAAGACCCCGCTGACTGCCTGCGAGTAAAGCTACAGCGATCGCTTCTAATCCTACATACAATAAAGGTCGGTAAATATTGACAAAATTATGATTTTGTGAGTCAACTTGCGAGGCTAAGACCACCGCATCAACGATTAACTTGCCGATGTAGGCGATCGCAGCTGGTAAAAGACCAGCCATCAAAGTTAAAGCAGCAAGGATGATGGTCAAAGAGCGGCTAGTATTCCACACCAAGCCTATAGCCCGTCCGCTATAACGGAAAACTGCCAGTGATTGGCGCAGGGCATTTCGTTTCTTTTTAATCTTCATTATTCTTTTTATAGCGTGGAAATGCCTATAACTGCTCAAAGGGCACTAGAAACTAGAAACTAGAGATTGGATACTAAGTATTAATTACTATCAAATACTTCTTCTAATTCTCGTTCTCAACACGCAATTTCCTACACCCAATTTTTTCAATTCGGATACTACAACCTCATCCCCGTATCGTTGAGAGATGTATCAACCTATTGACTTATTTTTCGATATTTATAACTAATTGTAACTATAATATATACTAAGTAATATCATCAAAATTAACGTATTTCAATTCTCAAAGGAACTATGATTAAGCAATAATGCTAGCTAAATTTTGGGCTAATAAAAGCTTATTTAAAAATTTATCAAAACTTTAAGTAGATTTAACTAGAGACATTATACACTATTATCCTGAGTATAAAAACTATAATCAAGTGTGAATAGCAAAGATCAAAATATTCAAGCGAGAGTATTTCTTTGCTCATATCCCCTATTGAAAATGACCCACTAGTTACCTCACAAACCACACGGGTATCAAGGCCTTTTAATCCTTATTAATGGCGGTTCATATGCCCTTTTAGCGTTTGTAAAGACGAGACATTGCTGACATGGATCAACTTCCTTTTTTGAGGGAGGTCTGGTAACAAGTCACTACCCTAACCTATGGGTACTGCAATGCATAACCCATAAAACTTTGTCGAAGCCATTTACACCACCTTTAAATATAGGAAACACTATGCTTTGCTGGGTATCCTCTATTTGATTGATCAGTAAATTGGATGGTCAATAGGCAATTAAAATGCAAGATTTAACACAGTTTAAAAGACTGATTTCCGAACTGATTCATCAGTGTATTATCCTGTGAAAATAATGATTCACATTTTGGTTAGTGTAGGTAAATCTTCGTCACTAGTGAAGGATGGTTTGAGAACAAATTCTAAGCAAAAGTTCTACAAATTTAAGTTTTTTGGTGTCGAAAAACTCAAAAATTAGACCATTCCGGTGGTTATGTCGCCAAAATCGGAATTTTCCAAAATGTCTTGTAAACCATCAAGGCAAAGAAAAAAGTGCTTTTATCATCATTTCAAGATAAAAACTTTTGTTTGAGATCACAGATGATAGCTAGCAAAATTGCCGAGTTAATCTGCGGAATGAATTATTTGAGTTATGTATATCTACACATAGGAGACTATAAATTTGAAGACCACGAGGTAGTAAAGATTATGCAGCAAGGATTATCAAGCAATGAAGCGACCTTCTAGATACATCATTTTATTTTGCTGTACCCTCTTCACGATCTTACTGATGTCCTTCGGGGGTCAGATAAACGGGCCTGCAACAGCCCAAGATAGTTTACTAAAATCGAACAAGAGTACCAAGGCAGTGAGTGCGATCGCTTACAGCCAGGATGGAAAGAACCTGGTGAGCGGTACCGAAGATGGTCGAGTTGTGGTGTATGATGCAGCCACCGGCAAAAAGAAAATAGCTATATCGGCTACCTCAGAAGAAGTTGCCATCACAGGACTTAGCTTCACAAAAGAAGGAAAGCTCAATAGCGCTGGACGAGATTCTGTATTGCGTCAGCTGGATCTAGAAACAAGCAAACAAACTTACACCCTCCCAGGACACGAACACCCAATAAAAACACTTGCCACCAGCCCAGACGGTAATTTCCTAGCCACAGGAGGCGAAGATACTAAAATCTTCTTGTGGAACGCACAGACCAACAAACTAGACAAGATCCTCGAAGGTCACGAAAGCTTTGTCGAGAGCTTGACCTTCAGTCCAGACAGCAAGACCCTGGCTAGCTCAGACGATCAAGGTCTAATCAAGCTATGGGACGTGAAAGAAGGTAAAGAAATCAAAACCCTCCTTGGACACGCCGATAGAGTCAATCAACTTGCCTTTAATCCCAAAGGAGACATCTTAGCCAGTGTTAGCGATGACACCACAGCTCGACTTTGGGATGTGAAAACCAAAAAACAACTCAAAGTTCTGCGTAAAGCTACTCAACCGCTGAAGACAGTGATTTTCTCTGCGGATGGGAGTATCTTGCTCGCCGGTGGTGATGACAAAAAGATTTTCGAGTGGAACACACTAACTGGTAGTTTTACTAAAAGTCTCATTGGACATAATGGTTCCATCAAAAAGCTGACTGGTAGCCCCGATGGAAAAAAGTTTGTCAGCGCAGACAAAAATGGTGAAATTAAAATCTGGAACGCAAAAACTAGTATCCAGGAGCAAAACATCCAAATACTAGATAAGACAGTGGATAGGCCAGTATCCATTGACTTAGATGCAGACAAGAGCCTGAAAAAGCGGCAAACTCTTAACTCTGTCAAAAAAGCCGTCGTTAGTCCTAGCAAACAAACACTAATGGGTTCAGCAGCATCGTCATCAGGAGCGCCAATATTAATAGTCACCAGCACTAGCAACCCGTTTAGCAACTACTACAGCGAGATCCTACTCAACGAAGGATTAAACAACTTCAACACCAGCGACATCACCTCAATCAGCCAACAGACACTAGCACAATACGACGTAGTACTACTAGGAGAAATCGCCCTCAGCACAGATCAAGTAGCCATGTTCACCGATTGGGTAGCCGACGGCGGCAACCTGATAGCCATGCGCCCCGACAAAAAACTAGCAACATTATTGGGGCTTTTGGACACATCATCCAGCCTCGACAACGGCTATTTGCTTGTAGACACCAGCACAGAAACAGGCTACGGCATAGTAGACCAGACCATCCAATACCACGGGAGTGCCGACCGCTACACACTCAACGGAGCATCTAGCATCGCCAACCTCTACACAAACGCCACAACAGCCACCAGCAACCCAGCCATCACAGTGCGAAACATCGGCAACAACGGCGGTAGTGCAGCAGCATTCACCTACGACCTAGCACGTTCAGTCATCTACACACGCCAAGGAAACATCGCCTGGGCAAACCAGGAACGCGATTCCTTATCACCAATTCGTTCCGACGACCTGTTCTTTGGCAACGCCAATAACGACATACAACCAGATTGGGTAAATCTCAACAAAGTTGCAATTCCCCAAGCCGACGAACAACAACGCCTGCTAGCCAACCTCATCATCAAAATCAACCTAGATAAAAAACCACTACCACGTTTTTGGTACTTCCCCAACGGCAAAAAAGCAGTCGTACTCATGACAGGTGACGACCATGCCAACGGCGGCACAGCAGGAAGATTTGACCAATTCAAAGCCAAAAGTCCAGCCAACTGCTCCCTCGATAATTGGGATTGTGTGCGCGGCACATCATATATCTACCCCAACTCCCCACTAAGTAGTCAGCAAGCAGCAGCCTACGAAGCAGAAGGCTTTGAAGTCGCCCTACACGTCAACACCAACTGTGCAGACTTCACAGCCAGCACACTAGAAGACTTCTACACACAGCAACTCAGTAGCTTTACAACCAACTACAGCAGCATACCCGCTCCCAGCACCCAGCGACATCACTGTCTAGTGTGGAGTGACTGGTTTAGTACCCCAATTGTCGAACTCAATCATGGCATCAGATTCGACACCACCTACTACTATTGGCCACCGAGTTGGGTAGCCAACCGTCCGGGATTCTTCACAGGCTCAGGAATGCCAATGCGCCTAGCTAACACCGACGGCACAACCATCGATGTCTACAACGCCACCACCCAACTCACCGATGAATCAGGACAAACATATCCATCCTCAATCGACACACTCCTAGACCGAGCCATCGGCAGCCAAGGCTATTACGGCGTTTTCAACGTCAACGCCCACACAGATGCCACCAACTCACTAGTAGCCGATGCAGTAGTCACCTCAGCCCAAGCCAGGGGAGTACCCATCGTCTCCGCCAAACAAATGTTGACATGGCTCGACGGTCGCAACAGTTCATCATTCAGTTCACTGTCATGGAGCAACAACACCCTCAACTTTACAATCACCAAAGCAACAGGGGCGAATAACTTGCAGGCGATGCTACCAACTCGCCGTCAGAACTTAGTCTTAGACAGTATTACCCGCAATGGTAACGCTATCAGCTACACAGCACAAGGAATCAAAGGCATTGAGTACGCCTTGTTCCCTGGTGATACAGGTTCTTACATTGCCACATACATCCAAGACACAACACCCCCCACAGTCACTACCACAACACCCAGCAGCAACGCCACAGGCGTGAGTACAGTCACAACGATTACAGCCACCTTCAGCGAAGCCATCAACCCTACCAGCATTAATAGCAGTAGCTTAGAATTGCGAAATCAGGGAAACACGTTGATTACAGCTAATGTCACCTACGACGAAGCAACCCGCACGGCCACACTCACACCCACCAACCCATTAGCCATCTCAACAACTTACAACCTCACAATCATTGGTGGAGCCATTAACCCACGGGTAGTAGATCTTGCAGGCAACGCCCTAGCCAATAACTTTACTTTCTCATTTACCACTGCCAGTACACCACCACCATTGAGCATCTGGAATAATTCTCAAACTCCCACAAATCCATCTATTTCCGACCCCAATGCTGTGGAGTTGGGTGTGAAGTTCCGATCTGATATCGATGGTTTCATCACTGGTGTACGGTTTTACAAAGGAAGTGGCAACACAGGCACTCACATCGGCAACTTGTGGAGTAGCGATGGTACACAACTAGCAACGGCAACTTTCAGCAATGAAACTGCCTCTGGTTGGCAACAGGTTAACTTTAGCTCCCCAGTGGCTATTAGTGCCAACACAGTTTACGTGGCTTCTTACCACACTAGCGTCGGTAACTACGCCGCCGATAGTGGTTTCTTTGCTGGTGCGGGAGTTGATAACCCACCACTGCACCTGCTGCGCGATGGCGAAAGTGGCGGCAATGGTGTCTATAACTATGGTGCTAGTAGCTTCCCGAATAATACTTTTCAAGCAAGTAACTATTGGGTTGATGTGGTGTTTGTCACTAGTACAGGCCCAGACACCACGCCACCAACGGTGACATCGGCATCTCCCAATGGTGGTGCTACGGCAGTGAGTACAAGCACAACTGTCACGGTCACTTTCAATGAGGCTATGGACTCGGCAACGATTAATAGCAATACCTTTGAGTTACGTGACTCTAGCAATGCTCCAGTGGCAGCGACTATCAACTATAACACTGCTAATCGTACAGTGACGCTCACACCAACTAGCCCATTGGCAAATTCTACTGCTTATACTGTGACTGTCAAAGGTGGCGGTAGTGACCCAAGGGTGAAAGATTTGGCGGGTAATGCCTTGGCTGCGAATTTTACTCGCTCTTTTACCACTGTGGCGATACCCACCTGTCCGTGCAACATCTGGAATGGTGCAACCACTCCTAGTGTGGTGACTGTTCCTGACCCCAATGCTGTGGAGTTGGGTGTGAAGTTCCAGTCCGATGTCAATGGCTATATTACTGGTATTCGTTTCTATAAGGGTGCAAGTAATACTGGTACTCACGTCGGCACTCTTTGGAGTAGCACTGGTACACAGTTAGCGAGGGCGACTTTTAGCAATGAAACTGCTTCGGGTTGGCAGCAGGTCAACTTTACTACTCCAGTGGCAATTTCTGCCAATACTACTTATGTGGTGTCTTACCACACTAATGTGGGATATTATTCCCTTGACCAAGGGTATTTTGCCAATGCTGGTGTTGATAATTCGCCGCTCCATGCCCTCAGTAATGCCTCTGGTAATGGTAATGGTGTTTATAACTATACTGCCAATCCTGCTTTCCCCAGTTCTACTTACAATTCCAGCAATTATTGGGTTGATGTTGTGTTTTCTACTAATTAATTCTTAGTTTCTCTGGGTAACCTCCAGCAACTTTTATTGCCTCAAAAAACCCTATTTTGTCAGGCAACTAAGCAGAAAAAGTTTTGTTAGCTGGAGCGAAATGCCAAACTCTCCTCCCTTTTGATAGGGGAGGAGATTCAAGTCAAAAGGAAACAGGGAATGGCAGGATTGACTGAGGATTTAGTCCATTTATCAAGGGCCACACATGACCAGGAAGATAAAATAACAGACGGCCATGTGCATTTGTTCCTAAAGTTCAGGTGACTGGCGCGGACAAAAAAAGGAGTACGAAAAATGATTTGTAGCTTTCATTTAGCAAATTACTAATAATTCCGATTGATTAACTTAAGTTTTTAAGACTCAAACAATGTTCTATATTTACAACTGCTATTGTTCCGTGAAGGAGGCTGAATGAAAAGGTTCATTAGAATGATGATCCTGATGCTAGTAACAACACTTTTGGTCTTGGGATCGCACATGGGGTTTCCTCTATCAATGCAGAGGGTGCTGGCACAAGCTAATCCCTGTACTTCCCCGATCAATTCAATAGTTGCTGAGAACTGTCAAGCTGGTAATCCCTCTAGTGAATGGAATATTAGTGGTGCTGGTGACTCAAGTATTCAGGGTTTTGCTAGTGATATTAGCGTCAATAAGGGAGAGACTATTTCTTTCAAGATCAAAACTAACGCTACTAACTATCGGCTGGATATTTATCGCATGGGCTACTATAGTGGCAACGGTGCCCGCAAAGTAGCAACTATTCAACGTTCGTTAACACGGGCCCAGAACCAACCAAACTGCCTTCAAGATACAACAACTGGACTGATAGATTGTGGTAACTGGGCGGTATCTGCATCGTGGTCTGTGCCAACAAACGCCACGTCTGGGATATATTTCGCCAAAGTTGTGCGTACAGATACAGGAGGAGCAAGCCATATCGTCTTTATCGTTCGGGATGATGCTAGCACTTCAGATTTGCTTTTTCAGACCTCTGATACGACTTGGCAAGCTTACAATAACTACGGTGGCAATAGCCTTTATACAGGGTCACCTGCTGGTAGGGCATACAAAGTTAGCTACAACCGCCCGTTCAATACCCGTGTAGTTGATAGCGGGCAAGATTGGCTATTTAACGCTGAATACCCAATGGTTCGCTGGCTAGAAGCCAATGGTTACAACGTTAGCTACTTTACTGGAGTGGATAGCGATCGCCGTGGTAATTTAATTCGCAATCATAAAGTTTTTCTCTCTGTTGCTCACGACGAGTACTGGTCAAACGATCAACGCACCAACGTCGAAAATGCCAGAAATCTTGGTACTCATCTGGCTTTCTTTAGCGGTAATGAGATCTTCTGGAAAACTCGTTGGGAAAACAGCATTGATTCATCAGCTACACCCTATCGCACCTTAGTTACGTACAAGGAAACTAAAGCCAACGCCGTCATCGATCCGCAAGATCCTCCTACCTGGACAGGTACCTGGCGCGACCCGCGCTTTAGCCCCCCAGCTGATGGTGGTCGTCCTGAGAACGCCCTGACCGGAACAATCTTCAAAGTCAACGGTGGCACTACTGCTATTCAAGTACCCGAAGCAGATGGTAAGATGCGCTTATGGCGCAACACCGACATTGCTAACCTTTCTTCAGGAAGTACTGCCACACTGGCTCCCGGTACCCTAGGTTATGAATGGGATGAAGACTCTGACAACGGATTCAGACCTCCTGGCTTGGTTCGCTTGTCAAGCACCACGGCCAATAATGTGGAGGTTCTACAAGACTACGGCTCAACATATGCAAATGGCACGGCGACTCACCATTTAACCCTCTACAAGCATAGTAGTGGTGCCCTAGTCTTCGGTGCTGGAACTATACAGTGGTCTTGGGGTTTAGATGCCAATCACGACAATACAAACCGAGGTAATACAACGGATGTGCGGATGCAGCAGGCAACCGTTAACCTATTAGCTGATATGAGTGTCCAACCTGCTACCTTACAGAGCAATTTATTAGCTGCCACTGCTTCTACGGATACAACTGCTCCTACCTCAACAATTACCTCACCAATTAATGGTACAAATGTACAGATGGGTACACAGGTGACAATCACCGGTACTGCAAGCGATATAGGTGGTGGTGTCGTCGGTGCTGTGGAGGTATCGGTAGATGGCGGGACAACATGGCATCCTGCCAATGGTCGTGCTAGCTGGAGTTATAGTTGGACACCTACTAGCTCTGGTTCTATAACCATCAATAGCCGCGCCAGTGATGATAGCGGTAATCTGGAGACTCCAGGAGCAGGTGTTACTCTCACAGTTGCAGAACGTACTTGTCCTTGCACTATCTGGGATAGCACGGCAACACCAACAAATCCATCAGATAGTGATACAAATGCTGTTGAGTTGGGAGTTAAATTCCGCTCAGATAAAAACGGCTACATTAGTGGTGTCCGATTCTATAAAGCAAGCAATAATACAGGTACTCATGTCGGCACTCTTTGGAGTAGCACTGGTACGCAGTTAGCGAGGGCGACTTTCACCAGCGAAACAACTTCCGGTTGGCAACAGGTCAATTTTTCCAGTCCTGTAGCGATTACTGCTAACACCGTTTACGTAGCTTCTTACCATACCAATGTTGGGCGGTATGCCTCAGATGAAGGATACTTTGCTAGCACTGGAGTTGATAACCCACCACTTTACGCTCTCCGCAATGGAGTGAGTGGAAGCAATGGTGTCTATAACTATAGCTCTAGCCCAACCTTCCCCAGTTCAACTTACCAGTCAACTAACTACTGGGTGGATGTAGTCTTTACAACTAGCACAACTCCTGACACAACTTCACCGACGGTGAGTGCAACGACTCCCAGCAACGGTGCTACAAATGTCAGTGTTGGAGGAAGCGTTACTGCTACCTTCAGTGAGGCTATGGACTCAACAACAATTAATACCAATACATTTGAGTTGTTGGGGCCAAATAATACCTTGGTACCAGGTACTGTCACATACAATGCCAACAACAATACTGCGACACTCACACCAAGCAGTTTATTGGCAGCTTCCACAACTTATAGTGCTACTGTTAGAGGTGGGACTACTGATCCACGGGTAAAAGATCAGGCTGGCAATGCCTTAGCAGCAGACCTTACTTGGTCATTTACCACGGCGGCGGCTGACACAACTCCACCAACAGTAACTTCCACGACTCCCAGCAACAATGCTACAGGAGTAGGTACAGGAACAAGCGTCACGGCTAGCTTCAGTGAGGCTATGGACTCAACAACAATTAATACCAATACATTTGAGTTGCGAGGGCCAAGCAATACCTTAGTATCAGCCACTGTCACCTACAACGCCAACAACAATACCGCGACATTGACACCGAGTAGTCCACTAGCAACTTCTACGACTTATAGTGCCACTGTTAAAGGCGGTAACACTGACCCTAGAGTCAAAGACTTAGCGGGCAATGCCTTGGCAGCAAATTTCACCTGGTCATTTACTACGGGGGCGGGAGCAACTAGTATCTGGAATAATACAGTAACTCCTACTGTGGTAGCAGACCCAGAAACCAGTGCTGTTGAGGTTGGTGTTAGGTTCCGCTCAGATGTCAGTGGTCAAATAACGGGTATCCGCTTTTACAAAAGTGCAAGCAATACGGGTACTCATGTAGGTACTTTATGGAGTAACACTGGTTCGCAGTTGAGGAGAGCAACTTTCAGTAACGAAACTGCATCAGGTTGGCAACAGGTCAATTTTTCTAATCCTGTGACGATTACTGCTAACACTACCTATGTAGCGTCTTACCACACTAATGTTGGACACTACTCCATAGATGAAGGATACTTTGCTAGCGCTGGTGTGGATAATCCACCGTTGCACGCCCTAGCCAATGGGGTGAGTGGTAGCAACGGCGTTTATAAGTATAGCTCTACAGCTACGTTTCCAAATAACACTTACAACTCAAGCAACTATTGGGTTGATATTGTGTTTGCTCCGAACTAGTAGTTCACCAACCTTAGCATTGCACCTGTGAGAGGAAACTGGGGGAGTAAAAACCTGACCAACAATAGATTTACATTATCTGACTAATTTTTGAAAACTAAAAGCCTCGAAGTCTTGTATTACATGATTTTGAGGCTTTTGATTAGCCAGCGATCGCCCAGCACTTAAAGCTTGACTTTACCTTCATCCCTTGAACTCTACCCTTGGTGGACAAGAGCTTTGGCAGTAACATATAAGCGCAAACTTATTTCTGAAGGTGGATGTATAATCATGCCTCAACGTCAAATCTTATTTAAGTCTGATATTCAACTTTCTTACTTAGAGTGGCATCAAGGACAAAAACCTTTACTGCTATTACATGGCTTAGCTGACAATGCCGTGGTTTGGTCTAGCTTAGGTGATTACTTGGCAGCAGACTATCACATCGTTGCACCAGATATGCGCGGTCATGGTGAAAGCAGCAAGCCAGAGAAAGATTATAGTTTTGCAAGTGCGATCGCAGACTTGGAAGCACTCATGGATCAGCTGGGGTGGTCTTCTGCCCATGTTGTCAGCCACTCTTGGACGGGCAAATTAGCTGCCATTTGGGCAAGGCAAAATCCTAAACGTTTGCGGAGTTTGATTTTGGTCGATCCGATTTTCATCTGGAAAATGCCTAATTTCCTGAAGTTAACATTGCCAATTTTGTACCAGGTCTTACCCTTTCTCAAAGGTATGGGGCCGTTTGCAAGTTACGAGGAAGCAGAACAACAAGCACGTCAGTTAAGCCTATATCAAGGATGGACTGTTTTACAGCAGCAAGTGTTCCAAGCAGGAATTGAACAAAAACCTGATGGTAGTTGGGGTAGCAAGTTTACTATTGCAGCCCGCAATGAGATTTTTGAGGAAGTACTGCAAGTCCCAGGTTTTACAATTCCTCTTGACACTCCTAGTTTGTTCATACAACCAGAAAAAGGTGTTAACCGTCAAGATTGGCAACTCCAACCTTACAAAACCTACCTGAAAAACTTACGTTTGTGCCGAGTTCCCGGCAATCATTGGCCCTTTTTGAGTAATCCAGAGGCATTTAACCGGACTGTAGCGGCTTTTCTAGCAGAAGAATATAGGTGAGATACATCTCATTATTGCTCGACCCCAGACCAAAATTCAACAAGAGCGATCGCTACTTTTACCACAGATTCAGCCAGTCATGAGCCTTTGTATCAATCCAGTTTGTCTCAAACCCAATAACCCTGATAATCATCAAAACCGTTTCTGTCAAAATTGTGGTTCTCCACTAGAATTGCTAGGGCGTTATCGGGTGATGCACTTGCTGAGTGACAAAACTGATTTTGGCAAAGTCTATGAAGTATACGAACAAGACACACCGAAAATCCTCAAGGTACTCGCACACAATCTATCAAACGACACCAAAGCAGTGAAAATGTTTCGGCAAGAAGCAGATGTGTTGAAAAAGCTGCATCATCCTGGCATTCCCAAAGTTGATGACTATTTTCAGCATCAAACTAGAAATAATTTGGTGTTGCACTGCATAGTCATGGAAAAAATCGACGGGTTGAACTTAGAACAATGGCTAAAGCAACAGCAAAATCATTTCATTTCTCAAGAACAAGCTATCACTTGGCTCAAACAGTTGGTAGGAATTTTAGATTTAATACATAACAAGCTGTATCTGCATGGAAATATTCAGCCATCTAATATCATGATCCGTAAAGATGGGCAGTTGGTATTGATGGATTTTGGCACTACTAAGGAACTAACAAGAACCTACCTATCCCAACTCAGCAAAAACAGTGGCAGCATCACAAAAAAGATATCATCAAGTTACAGCGCCCCTGAACAAACAAACGCGATCGCTGTACCGCAATCAGATTTTTTTGCCTTGGGACGCACCTTTGTGTTTTTGCTAACTGGGCATCATCCTTTAGATATGTACGATGTTCACCACAATTTATTGCAGTGGCAAGGTCATGCTAGCCATATCTCACCCTTGCTGTTGAATTTAATTGATTGGTTAATGATGCCGGAGGTAGAGAAACGTCCTACTAATGCCCAGGAAATTTTGCAGCGTTTAGAGGAAATTGAACAGCAACAGACTCACATCAATGCGTTGGGAATTTCTGAATCTGAACAGTTAGCCCAACCAAAACAGAATATACTCTCGTCGTCAGCACATAAACAACCAGAAAAATTGGCTCTACCAGCACTATTTGCAGCGCTGCTGGTGTCAATGGGATTACTTAATATCATCGGTTTATTTACAGGCTATCCAAAATTGACCACATTTCCTAACAATGGACAATATCCACAAAGAAAAGGCAAGATTGATTACTTTCCATATGCAGAAGGTAGAGATAGTCAAGGTAGAATTGCCGAATTTAATATAGCTGTTTTATCAATAGAGTATAAATGGCTTTACGGGAGTAACTTTCAAATAAAATATAACGATCAAGTTATTAGTGTTGAAGTTTTAAATTTAAATTTACAACAAGAAGGTATACAGCAGATAATGGAAAATCCCGATGAAATTATCTCTGTAGGTACAGCTGCTTGTGAGGGTAATGTATCTGTTGGACAACGCATAGCTTTAGAGCGTTCTAAGCAGGTACAGATTTTAGCAAAAAAGTTATTTAGTAATACGCCAAGTGTGAAAAATTATCGCTTATTAAATCTCGGTCAATTTCTGCGGAATAATTGTCAGCGTAATCAAGATTTAACTGCATACCAAAGAAGTGTAATTATTATGGGTGTCAAAAAAAAGTCAGCAGGTGTAATTCTGGATGAAGCATTAAGAGATAGGTTAGATAAGCAGCCTTTTGGTGATTTTAAATTAAAAGATTATTCCTTGGGTTCAGTGGAAAAATTTAAGACGATATCTAGTAATTTGTAGTCTATCTCAGAGATGATTTATAAAGTAAACCTTAAATTGTAGTGGCGTGTCAAGGCTAAAATGTTGCATTAATTAACCACAAAGACACAGAGATAAAAAAAGAATTTTATTGCACAACTTTAGTCTTGACACGCTACTACTTAAAATTTGCTAGTCTTGTTAAATTAACAGGATTTATGTATAATACGACTCCGCTATATTTACTTCATCATAGCTCACTATGAATAAGCCATATAACCAACATTATGTACCTCAATCGATACTGAGGAATTTTGAATTTCAAAACGATAAAGTCTATTCTTTGATAAAAGTAAATGAAGAGGAATTGGTTATATCACCAATTAATGTAAAAAAATTATGTCAAGAAAGAGGCTTCTATGAAAAAAGTGCTACAAGCAGTAATAATACACAAATTGGAAAAATAAATTATGATATATCTGCTTTTGATAAACTAGATTCTGAAATAGCTCCTATTTTCATAAAAATCATTCAAAACGATGATTTACAAAATCTTGATTCAAATGAAAGCTCTAAATTGATTGAATATACCGTATATCAATATCTTCGAGTAAAATCAGTTAGAAATATTGGACATCAATTCTGGGATAATGAAGAAGATATAAGAGATGGTCATGCTGAAATTTTGACAGATAAACAATTCATTACAGACGTAATAAATATTTTGAGTAATTATCAATTAGATATTATAAAACCCATCAGTGGAGATGAATTTGTTATATCTGATTCTCCTGTTCTCTGGGATGCTACAGGTGAAGGAATTTACTTTCCTATAAATCCAAATATATGTTTATATTATCATCATAAAAAATATGGTCTAGACAATCGCCTGGATTCAATATGTATTAATGAATTGCAGTTCTCAGCATCTGTAAAACATACAATTGCTCGAAGTGAGTCTGTTCTGCATAAGCTCAAGAATAATGAGCATAAAGACCATATTGTAAACTTCTGTCAATCTGGTAGACCTTCTTATTGGAAATGTATTTTACAGACACGAAACTTTGAAGAATGCAAAATAAGATTTAAAGACTTAATGGGTGATTTTGAAATTATATGAAAATGCGCTAGGTTAGGCGCTTATAAAGATATTTGGATTAACAAATAACCTAATTTTGCGCCTTAACCCAGGATAGTTATTGAAGTCTTAATGCACTAATTGAATCGCCCTTTTTGTCAACGCTTCTGCTGTCAAACCATTAAAGGCCATCAACTCGCCAGCACTGGCTGTTGTTTCTCCACGCTTCCACGCAAAGGTGTCGCGCTTGACTGTACTGCGTAACAGAATTGGTTCCAGCATGGCGGCTGCACCACCAGTCACACCAATTAATGCATCACCACCAAATAATTCCGCAAATTTGGCATCATTCAAAAAACCACCATCGGGTTCTGAACAAGTATCCCAGGCTGTATCATCAGGACGATATAAGCGACGAGGATTAATTACAGAAACAATCTTGGCACCAATACCTTCATTTTCTAAGAAAGCAGCAGCTTCAAATACTGGTAATAATGTCATGTCGCCAATGACAGCAAATACAACTTTCTTATCTCCTGCAACTTCATGCAACACCACTGCACCATCTTGCAAACCTTGACGAGTTTGGGCAAAGGTTGTGCGAATTGGTAACGGTGATTTACTAGCAGTAATTACAATTCCTTTATTCTTAGTTGTTAACGCCCAGTCATAACAAACTTGAATACTGTTAGCATCGGGGGGAAATAATGGGAAGACATTACCATTTCGCATCAGCGAGGCAAAGTAAGCTTCAATTTCTGGTCTTTGGTGAGTCCAACCGTTGCGCCCTTGCTCTAATGCACCAGCTGTGAATAAAGTAATTGTTGAGGGAGTTTGACGGCGCAATTCTGCCATTGCTTGGGTTACAGTTTGCCAAATTGGTAATCCGTTGATGGCAAAAGATTCGTAGGAACACCACAAAGTTCTCGCACCCATCAGCGATAAACCAGCTGCTAAACCTGCACAAGCATCTTCACTCAAAGGTTCATAAACTTGTCCGTTTGGTGCTTGGTTATATAAGTCGTCGGTTGTGGGGTGGATAATTTTGAGTGCTTGGTTGATGTTGGCTATCCCTGATGCTTCGTTACCATCGGCGTTGGTGACAAGGAAATTTTTATCTTTTTGTCCTACTATTCCTACTAACCTTCCCATTGCAGTTGTGGAAACTTTCGGTTCTCCACTGACTGCATATTCTTCTAAAGGTAATTTACCTAAGTCTGGCAATGGTAATTCAAATTCTGTCACCACAGTTTTAGCTGCGGGGCCTCCACCAGCACGTTCGGCATTTGTGCGTACAAGTTGCCAAACTTCTGGTGCTAAAGCACGCGCTTGTAATGCACTAACTATATGGGGAGCATCGAGGGTATCTTTGGGATAGAGGTTGTGAGATTTGGCGCCCCTGGCATGGACTCCTGCACCTTTGAGTTGTTTAATGATGAAGACGGTAAGTTTGCCGTTGAGGGCTGAACGTGCTGCTTTATCCACACCAACGAGTACAGCTTTGGTAAAGGCTAACCGCTGTTCTAAGGAAAAGGCGGTACTATCAACGTAATCCCCTGGTTGGTTTTGATCGTCAAATTCTTTGGCATCGACTAACACGACTTCATCAAAACCGTTACCTTGCCAATATGCTTCCATCTGTGCGTTGGTTTTGAGGGAAACCATACTGTGGTGTTCTTGGCTGTAACCGTTCCATACTAGTACAGGCAAAAAGTTGGTGACGCTGGGGTAAGCGGTATGGAAGTGAGCGATCGCACTTATAATATAAGGCTCACCCAATCCGCCATCCCCAACGGTGAAGGGAAATAACTTGTCTTGATGCAGCAATGCAGCCGCCATTGCAAAATGTTGTCCTTGCCCCAAAGGCCCGGCTGGTGCCAAAATACCAGGTATGTAACCAGAAAGATGTCCTAAAAGTCCGTGCTTTTCTCGGAAGCGATCGCGCAATTGTTGTACTGTGAAAATTCCCATATCCTCTAATGAGCGATCTAGGAACATGGCACTGTAAAATCCGGGGGCGTGGTGTCCCACTTCAGTGATAATGTTTTTATATCCCAGCATGACAAGAGCTGCATAAGCTTCTGCTTGGCTGGCAAATCCGCCTGGATGCCCAGAAGCTTTGCTACCTGTGATTTGTAATGTCAGGTAACGTAAAGCATCAGATGCTAGTAAAGTTTGATACACAGCATTTGGTTCTGTAGGAGATGCGATCGCTATTTTGCCCGACTCTACAGCAGGTGTTGCACCATAGGTTTCAAAACCTGATAGCACTTCACTAAAATATTGAATTCCTTCGCAAAAATCGGGAAGTGCTGAAGATGCTTTTGGGGTAATTGCCGTCATGCTGAGTACCTTATACAAAAAGGAAATGATAGAAGATGCTGGTTTAATTTAACAAAAATTTTACATCTTTCAGGTTGTAACAGTTGATTGCTTTTTTGCAGCTTCAGGATAAATAGTTTAAATCGTTACTCAACAATAATTGATGAGTTTCAGTTGTCCACCGCTACAGTTAATCTCTAGTATGGCAACTATACTTATGAGAGTTAGTATAAAAAATATCAGTATTTATATTGCCAAGCGATCGCCTGAAGTTTTCAACTTCCAAATTCTTCTTGCATAATTGTTCTATCATCCAATTTGGATATTCCGCGATATAGATACGTTCTTGATATCCAGCGTCTAAAGTAAATAGGTAATACAAGATGAGGTAATTTATATACATGCCTGATGAGCAACCTTTAGAAGCACAATTACTATCCCACGAAGCCGAAAGAAGAATATCACAACAACTTGATGAAGTAGAAAATATTGATATCAATGTGCAAACTGATCTGTTGAAAATAGTTCAGGGAAAGGCAGAGGCAGTTTCCGTTACAGGTCAAGGATTAGTAATACAAGAAGACATCCGCGTCCAAGAAATCAAACTGCAAACAGATAAAATTTCTATCAATCCCTTCAGCGTTTTTTTTGGTCAAATTAAATTAGATGAACCGGTTAATGCTGTTGCTCGCATTATACTTACAGAAGCTGATATCAACCACATATTGAAGTCAGATTTGATTCGAGATTTTACACAAAACTTGCAATTAGATATAGATGGCGAAACTCAGAGTCTAGATTTGCAAGAAACTCAGGTGTTTTTACTCGAAGATAGCAAAATCGAATTGAGGGGAAGACTACTAATCAAGGAAAGAGAAAATACTCAACCATTAGCTTACACAGTCAGAATTAGCCCACGTTTTGACTCAAAAACATTGATGGTGGAGAGTTTCAACTGTATTGAGGGAGAGGGTATATCATTAGAATTCATCACAGCTGTGATCAAGAAAGTCAAAAAACTCCTCAAGATACGACATTTAAAGTGGGAAGATATGACGATTAGTATTAAAGATATAAAAGTAGAAAAAAATAGTTTCAAACTTTTGGTAGAAGCTGACGTGAAACAAATCCCCTTATCTACAGATTTACTATCTCCTTAGTATGATATATTTGAAAACAAATACTAAGTTTTGTAACTAATGAGCGATGGAGATTGCTTAAAAGTTTTTTAAACTAAAGAAGCTAGTTGATTCTAAAATAACAGATATGCAAGAGTATGACGTTGTAATTATTGGTGCAGGACACAATGGCCTAGTATGTGCAGCTTATTTGCTGAAAGCTGGTTATAGCGTTCTACTACTAGAAAAGCGTTCAGTTCCAGGTGGGGCAGCAACAACAGAAGAATGTTTACCAAAAGAAGCCCCAGGATTTAAGTTTAACTTGTGTGCTATTGATCACGAATTTATTCACTTAGGGCCAGTTGTTGAAGAATTAGAACTAACAAAATACGGTTTGGAATATCTACAGTGCGATCCAGTTGTATTTTGTCCTCATCCCGATGGCAAGTATTTCTTAGCGCATAAATCTGTGGAGAAGACTTGTGCAGAAATTGCCAGATATAGCGATCGCGATGCCAAAAAATACGCAGAATTTACAGACTACTGGCAGCGGGCACTCGGTGCAATGATACCTATATTTAATGCACCGCCAAAGTCAGTTATCGATATTGTCGGTAACTACGATATCACAAAACTCAAAGATTTATTTTCAGTAATTGGTTCTCCCAACAAAACACTCGACTTTATTCGCACCATGTTGACCAGTGCTGAAGATTCACTCAATGAGTGGTTTGATTCAGAATTTCTCAAAGCGCCATTGGCTAGACTAGCATCAGAACTGGGTGCGCCACCATCGCAAAAAACCCTTGGGATTGGTGCAATTATGATGGCAATGCGTCATAACCCTGGAATGGCAAGACCACGAGGTGGGACTGGCGCACTTGTGCAAGCTTTGGTGAATTTAGTTAAAAGTAAAGGCGGCGTCATTCTCACAGATCAGCATGTTGAAAAAGTTTTAATTGACGATGGCAAAGCCGTTGGTGTGCGGGTTGCTGGCGGTAAAGAATACCGTGCTAAATATGGTGTGATTTCTAACATCGATGCCAAGCGGTTGTTTTTACAAATGACCGATAAAAGCGATGTCGATGCAGCAGATCCCGACTTGTGGGAAAGATTAGAACGCCGTATCGTTAATAATAATGAAACTATCCTCAAGATAGACTTGGCTTTAGACGAACCCCTGCATTTTCCCTACCACGCCCACAAAGATGAATATCTTGTTGGTTCTATCTTAATTGCAGATTCCGTTTCTCACGTTGAACAAGCTCATAGTAAATGTACCTTGGGCGAGATACCCGATTCTGATCCATCGATGTATGTGGTGATGCCTAGTTATTTAGACCCTAGTTTAGCACCACCAGGTAAACATACCGTGTGGATTGAATTTTTCGCACCTTACCAAATTGCAGGTGCAGAAGGCACAGGTTTAAAAGGTACTGGTTGGACAGATGAATTGAAAAACAAAGTTGCAGATCGGGTAGTTGACAAATTAGCAACTTATGCACCTAATGTGAAAAACGCCACCATCGCCCGCCGTGTGGAAAGTCCAGCCGAACTAGGCGAAAGATTGGGTGCATATAAGGGGAATTACTATCATATTGATATGACCTTAGATCAGATGGTATTTTTCCGTCCTTTACCAGAAATAGCCAATTATAAAACCCCCATTGAAAATCTATATTTGACTGGGGCGGGTACTCATCCGGGTGGTTCAATTTCTGGAATGCCAGGACGCAATTGTGCGCGATCGTTTTTGCAAAGTAAGCATCCCATTGCCCAGACTTTGAAGGATGCAAAAGATTCGATTAAGTCAACTGTCGGGTCAGTGTTTGGAATTATTTAGGTTTGATTGGAAGACGCAAAGGTGCGAAGAAAGACTTCGTACCTTTGCGTTTTGGCAGTAATTTGTTAAGTAAATAGGGACACCCTAGCGACTAGAAGTCACGGCTACACAGGCAAAACCCGCCTACGCGGTTTCAAAAAGCTTTATTTGTGGTTAGTCGTACAGGCAAATTTAGCTTGCGTAGTAGCGAATTATATTTGTCCTATACTTTCATACTTGCGGTAGAGGTAATGTTCACTAAAACAATTGTAATTATGGCAATAGACTAATATACAAGCGCTGTTTGTAGCACTCCGAGATAGTTATGGATGCTTACATAAAAAAAAGAACTTTTAACACATCCAATTCTGGGATGACTGATGAAGATTGGTTCAACTTAGGAAAATCTGATGCTTGGGCTAGAAAACCCAAAGCATCACCAGAACAAGATTCTCAAGCTGCTAGTATGTACGATTTAGGTTACAGTGAGGGAGAAATTCAACATCCACCAACTGAAACTAGAAAGGCTCCTCAGTGTAATCATAAATCGCTCTGATCAAATGTTTAAATCGCGTAAAGCCAAACGAATTTGCTCCATACGCCTGCGGTTAACACCAAGATCCGATTCTCCCACGCGAGATGCCGATCGCAAATGAATTACTGATTCATCGGGAGGAAAATAAAACTCTACATCATCAATAAATTTGAAAATGCGGCTTTTAGAAAGAGCGTGGATGTAATTATCTGTTTGTTCTATAACTTCTGTACGGGGAACAACCGTAAGAACTTTGAGTAAAGTTTCTCTAGCTGCATCACGGCTGACATGATAAGGAATCGGGTCAATAGCATGTTTAGGATCTGCATTTTGACTCACAACACAATTGTTTGAAGCCGGACAAACACTCAGATAACCGTTATTAATTCCCAAAGTAGAAGCAGCCCAACTAGGGGTAGCAAGTATTAAACCACAACTCAGGGTTAGGAGTATTGCAAAAACACTCAAAACGAAACGCCGCGCGATCGCAGTTAACAAACCGGACATGATAAATCTACTCCTCAAGCTTTAACTAGCACTCAATTATTTTCGGCTATTTCAGGGAAATTGTAGGGGCGTACAGCTGTACGCCCCTACTCGACGCTAAGAAAAACTCTGCGCCTTTGCGCCTACCCTGCGGGAAGCCGCTTCGCGTCTATGCGCGAAACAATTCACAAACTACCTTTCCAACTTGCCAAATCAGCCAGAGAGCGATCGCGGTAACGTCCATAACGCTCTTGCTTATTCTTAATCTTCACACCCAAATCTGGCAAAATGCCAAAATTCGGCGGCATCGGCTGAAAATGTTTCGGTGAAGCAGAACTGATAAACTCAAACAGCGCCCCCATCATCGTTGTGGGTGGTATAACCAACGGTTCTAAACCCAAAGCTAGCCGCGCCGCATTTCTCCCAGCCAAGCAGCCACCCGCCGCCGCCGCAGTGTAACCTTCAGTCCCAATCAACTGTCCGGCTGCAAACAAAGTCGGATGTTGTTTAAATTGCAGGGTAGGATACATTAACTGGGGAGCATTAATAAACGTATTGCGGTGCATCACACCCAGTCTGACAAATTCCGCTTCCTCCAAACCTGGAATTAACCTAAATACACGCTTTTGTTCACCCCAACGCAAGTTTGTTTGGAATCCTACCATATTCCAAAGTTGTCCGGCTTTGTCTTCTTGTCGCAACTGCACCACCGCGTAGGGACGTTCACCAGTGCGGCTGTCAGACAACCCCACTGGCTTGAGGGGGCCATAGCGCATTGTATCTTCGCCGCGTTGTGCTAATTCTTCAATTGGCAAACAAGCTTCAAAAAACTTCGCCGTTTCCCGTTCAAAATCCTTGAGTTCTGTTTGTTCAGCTTGGCGCAGTTCTTCCCAAAACCGTAAATACTGCTCTTTATTCATTGGGCAGTTGAGATAAGCCGCTTCACCTTTGTCATAGCGTGATGCCATAAAAGCAATATCGCGGTTAATCGATTCTCCCACAATAATCGGGCTAGCGGCATCGAAAAAGCTGAGATATTCCATCCCTGTTAACTGGCGCAATTCTTGGGCTAAGTCGGGACTAGTTAAAGGCCCTGTCGCCAAAACTACAATTCCTTCGGGAATGGCTGGGACTTCGCCACGACGAAATTCAACTAAAGGATGGTTAGATACGGTTTGTGTTAAATCTTCGCTAAATTGTCCTCTGTCCACAGCCAACGCACCCCCAGCCGGGACAGCGTGTTCATCAGCTTTGGAGATGACAATTGAATTAAGTTGGCGTAATTCTTCGTGCAACAATCCAGTGGCGCGATCGCTTGCCATTGCCCCAAAGGAATTACTACACACCAATTCTGCCAGATGTTCTGTATGATGAGCGGGGCTGAAGCGTTTGGGGCGCATTTCATGGAGAATCACAGGCACACCAGCCTGGGCGATTTGCCAAGCTGCTTCTGTCCCAGCTAGTCCACCTCCAATTACTTGTATCGGTTGTTGAGTCATAGTTAAAATTTTGATTCCTATAGCAATCCTATCTGATTTGTGAAAAATATTTTTTATTTGAACCACAGAGGCGCAGAGAGCGCAGAGAGTTAATAAAGAGAGATTTTCACAATTGATTTAGGATGGCTATAGTTTAGTTAAAGATAATTTGCTGGGAATGTATCTGTATGATATTTATTATAATTTAATTAATAATTATTGATATCTCAAAATGTCAGTATTTTCAAAAAATAACTTTGAGCATTGAAAAAACTTTATTTAAACAAATATTTAAAAATTAATAATTTAATAATTTTTTGCTTCCCAAAAAAGTAATTTTTTTTAATTTATTAATATCTCACCATTGAGGATTTGTCATCATTAATGCTGATGCATCTGAGCTATCCAATGGAGGCGAGAAAAAATATCCTTGAGCATATTCACAGTTCAATTTTCTCATAAAATCTAGTTGTTCTTTGGTCTCTACTCCTTCGGCAGTCACCTTTATACCCAGTTTGTGTGCTAGGGTGACAATAATCTCAATAATTTCTAAATTTCTGCTATTAGTATGCATCTGACTGATGAAGGATTTGTCAATCTTCAACACACTAATTGGAAAGCTAGAAAGACGGGCCAATGAAGAGTAACCTGTACCAAAGTCATCAATTGATATTTTAACGCCCAACTCTTGAATTTGTGAGATAGTAGCGGTTGTTTGGTCGCCGTTTTCCATAATTAGGCTTTCAGTAATCTCTAAAATTAGAATATTGTGGTCAATACCACTTGAGTGTAGAATCTGCTCAATCTGCTTAATTAAATCTGGCTGAGAAAACTGCTTAATAGAGAGATTAACATGCATTTTTTCTAGCACGCTGGGACACTCATTGAGTCGCCAAGCTTGCATTTGCTGGCACGCCTCATACAGTGTCCAGTAGCCAATCTCGATAATTAATCCAGTTTCTTCTGCTAAAGAAATAAAATCTCCCGGATTAACCAAACCACGTTCTGGATGTTGCCAGCGTAGCAGAGCCTCAAAACCAATAATAGAGCCACTAGTGAGCGAAACAATCGGTTGATAAAAAACTCTAAATTCTCGACGTTCAATTGCACGGCGCAAATCGTTTTCTAAGTGCAATCTGGCAATAGCTGACGCATACATATCTGAGTTGAATAGCTCATAGCGCGCTCTGCCCAATGCCTTAGCTCGATACATTGCTGTATCAGCATCTCGAAGCAGGTCTTCTGGTTGGTTATAGTCTACTGTTGAACTTAAAGCGATGCCAATACTGGCCGTTGTGAACACTTCTTGTCCATCAAGCTCAATAGGTAACATCAGTTCTTGTTGAATTTTTTCAGCGAGTTTGATAGCGTCTGAAGCATCTTGAATTGGTTCAAGTAAAATAGTAAATTCATCTCCTCCAAGTCTTGCTGCTAAATCTGTAGAGCGCAGACATACTTTTAGCCTACTAGCGATCGCCAGCAAGAATTGGTCTCCAATTATGTGTCCCAGACTATCATTAATTACTTTAAACCGATCCAGATCAATAAACAGCACAGCAAATAAATAATTCTCTTGTAACTTAGCTTGCTGGAGTGCATATTTTAAGCGTTCTATAAACAAAGCTCGGTTTGGTAAATCTGTTAGTGCATCATGAAAAGCATTATGCAATAATTGTTCTTCTACTCGTTTGCGTTCGGTAATATCATAGGTATGGGCGAGAATCTGATAAATTTCCCCATGTTCATTTAATAGTGGAATGTAAGTAACAATTATGGTAAATATCCCATCAGGCAAATTAATCTTACATTCTCCAGTTTGTAAGGTGTATGTCTCTACAGTTTTTTTTAGCAGTGGTAGATAAGTATTTGTAACTTCAGCTGGGAATAGTTCTTCATCTGTGTGACCAATAAGTGCTTCCTCAGAATAACCACTGCGGTTAATGCCAAAAGCATTGACAAACTGCAATCGCCGCTCGGCATCATAAATAATAAATGGATGAGGGATATTATCAATTGCTAATCGAAATCGCTGTTCGCTGAGACGCAAAGCTTCCTCTACCTGCTGACGCTCGACAATCTCAGCTTCTAGTCGCCTGTTAGTCTCTAATAGTTGAGCAAATGACTCTTGTAATTGAGTAGCCATTTGATTATGAGCCTCAGCAAGCACTCTTAGTTCTTGAATCCCCTCGACTGCAACAGTTTGGTCTAATTTACCCTTAGCAATTTCCTTAGAGGCTAAACTTAAGCGGATAATTGGTTGGGTAATCCAATGAGCAGTAATCACTCCCGTTATTGTAGTCAGTATCAATGTTCCTAAGCACAGTAAAATAGTGGTTCGTGTATTAGCTTCGATATGTTCCATAAAGTCGGCTTCTGGAACCACCACGACAATTACCCAATCTAGTCCGTAGCCATCTTTAAAAGGCATTAAATGTATGAATTGCCGCTGACCGTCAATTTTAAAGTCCAGCTGCTGGCTAGAATGAATGTTGTTAAAGTTAACAAAGTGTGCATTCAAATACTGTGCTGTTAAACGAGTGACACGATCTCTACTCACCAGAGATGTCAGCCGTTTATGCTTCCTCTGTCCTGGCACATTATTAAGTATAAAAAGTTGTTCATTCGTGGAACTAGCTACTAAATTTCCAGAGCGCTCAATAATAAATGTCTTTCCTGAACGTCCAATTTTTAAACTTTGCAAAAACTTACTAATTTGGGAGAGAGACAATGTTGTATTCGTTACACCCAATAAAGTATTTTTTTGTCCATAAATAGCTCGTGTAGCGCTGATTGCTAGACCTGATGAAGAAAAATAAGGATAAATTTCCGTCCAAGTATTTTTACCTGCTTTCACGGCCTCTGTGTACCAAGGACGAGTGCGAGGATCAAAAGTTGTACTAACTTGAATTAAATTAGTACGATTACCTTGGCTATCTGTGGCATAGGTATGATACTTACCACCTGTTGATTGGTTTTTGATGCGGATGACTAATGAACCATCATGTAAGCGATCCACCGCATAAATTTCTCCCTGTTCACTGCCAAAAGCGATCGGGCTGAAAGACTTGAATATTTGCATTTGGTGCCAAAAATGGCGTTCTAGACTTTTGGGTTGTTTCAAATTCAACTCACCAAAACGAATAGCATTGGCGTTCATTTGGGTGACGATTTGAGGTTTCTCCATATAATCTGTGATATATGAATGAATCCGATTTGCTATTTCATTCCTCAAATGAATAGCAACCTCATCAACAGCTTTCTCTCCATTTTTTAAAGAAAAAAATGCTGTTAGTCCTACAGATGCAAAGATTTGCAGTACAAAAGGTACTACTAAAACTACACGGAGCGGTATTCCCATAAACCCAATAAAAATTGGAGAACATAAATTTCGCCGTGTCATCGACGGACAAATCCAAAAATTATTTTAAAGAAGTGTTTTTCAGTAGATTTTTTATTTGACATAGCCATGTCTCCATTTTAAATAAGCTTATTTGTACAAGAATTTAGGTACATCATGCTCATAAAGATGGAGCAAATCAGCCCTATGCTACCTTTGAGAGGTAGAGGTTTAAACTATTAGGTTGGCATGATGGAAGATAGATATTTTTTATCATTGCCTCAGCAATCATTAGCAAATTTTGATACAAGCATTATAACTATTAAAGACTTAAATATGTTCTTGTTTTAGCTGTTGCTTTTTCTGTTTAAAAAATCTTTTAGCTATTGATTCCAATATTTAACTTTGCACTTGAGCCTTTTGAATTGTGGCAGTAGTTCCAAGACAACCCATGCAGCATCGCCAGGTTTGTATTGTCAAGCGAAGGGAACTCCAACAAATAAATTATCCAATTTCTCCATGCAAGACTACTTTCAAATTCTTCTCCCTCAGCTTTCCCAGCTTCCCCAGCTTCAGATATCATTTCTACAGTTCTATTACCCACATTCAATAGAAATGGCAGACAAGGAGTGAGAAATTTTATAAGTACAGCTATATCCATTAGTTTTTCAGGTTTATTTAGATGTACATTTCTACTCAGTATATTAACTGCTATTTTGCACCTTACCCGAACGACTTCTAGTCGCCAAGGCAATTCTGAAACTAAATTTAAGAGACATCCTTAAGTTTTATCTTTATCTCGTGTCAGAATACACAATTATTCACAGTAAGTAATGGGTGGCTTGGATGAATAACACTGCCGCAATTTTATACAAAAGAGATGGTTACGATACTTCAGGCAAAAGACTTTTAGGCCGTCAAGCTGCGGGTGAAGGTTTTCTCAAAGCTTTTGTCCAACATGGAACGGCGGATTTTTTATATTGCTACACAGATACCCAAAAAGAATTTACGGAATTTTGCCAACGTATTCAACCTTGGATGCAACGTCCTCGACAAGTGCAATGGCTACCCACCAGTAACCATCAGTCACTGACTAAAGCAGGCACAATTTATCAACCCGATCCCCTACTATCTAAACTTGCTTGGACTAGACGATTTAGCGAACAACGGGGATATAGTATTTGTGGAGTGACTCACACCATTGCCAGTACAGGAGTTATGCAAGGCATTGGTGATTTACTCATTGCACCTTTTCAACCTTGGGATGCTCTAATTTGCACTTCTATTGCAGTCAAAACTGCTGTTGAACATCTTCTCAATACTTGGGCTGAATATTTAGCTCAACGTACAGGTGGCAAACCTAATATTGATATACAACTACCAATCATCCCTTTGGGTGTTGATTGTAGTGCCTTTGACCACGGTAATAATACTACAAACATCCGCAAAAGTCTGCGTCAAGCACTTGGCATTCCCCAAGATGAAATTGTTGTGCTATTTGTCGGCAGATTGTGCTTTTATGCTAAAGTACATCCTGTACCAATGTATTTAGCTTTAGAAAAAGTAGCACAAGCAACTAATACCAAAATTCATTTTGTCTTAGCTGGTTGGTTTGAAGATGAAAGAGAAGAAATCAGTTTTAAACAAAGTACCCAAATGTTCTGTCCATCAGTTAATTGTATTTTTGTTGATGGACGTAAACCACAAGTTCGTGCGGGGATTTGGTCTAGTGCAGATATTTTTATTTCCTTAGTAGATAACATTCAAGAAACTTTTGGACTGACACCAATTGAAGCGATGGCAGCAGGTTTACCAGTGATTGTTTCAGATTGGGACGGTTATCAAGAAACCGTGCGTCATGAAATTGACGGTTTCCGCATTCCAACGCTAATGCCTCCACCAGGCTCAGGATATGATTTAGCTTATGGATATTTCAGTGATAGTTTAAATTATAGTAGTTATATTGCTCATTCATCAATGACAATTGCTGTTGATATTGATGCTGCATCTAAAGCCTTAGAAAAGTTGATTGTGAATCCTGAATTGAGAAAGCGCTTAGGAGAAAACGGACGACAACGCGCTAAACAAATTTACGATTGGCAAGTGGTAATTGCAGCTTATGAAAACCTTTGGCGGCAACTTGCAGAAATTCGTGCTACTGCACCGATATCTGCACCTGTTCTACCAGGTAGCCCACCTGCACCTTTATGTGATGATCCTTTTAGGCTGTTTGCTCATTACAGCAGTGCAACACTAAGCCAAAACTTAGTTTTAATACTTGGTGCCATGAGTACACCAGAACATTTGCAACAAATCCGGCAAAATTGGATCACCAATTTTGGTGCAGATAGAAGAATTACAAATGCAATTATAGATGCAGTTTTAGCTGCGATCGCACAACAAGGTTCAGTATCAATTGCAACTATCCTCCAACAACATGGAGATGTTTCTCCCACACTATTACTTCGCACCCTCATGTATCTCATCAAATTTGATGTTCTGCGGGTGGAAGGTTGACTCTAAAGTATTGAGAAGTGGGGACACGGGAATTTAAATGGGTAATAGGTAATGGGTGATGGGTAATGGGTGATGACTAATAGTAAAATCCAATTACCAATTCCCAATTCCCAATTCCCAATTCCCCAAACAGTGGGAGATCAACCTCAACCACCTACAAGCAGATGGACTCTTCCGCCGCTTTCAATGACTTGCTAGTTGTTTTCATTTTATTTGTTTGCCCGATTCAACTTGTGTCTATTCAGCTTCACTAAAACTTTGACTCGCCGCTTGAATTGTTCAAAATTTTCTGCGCTGAGTTCTGTTTTCTGCCATGCTGGGCGTTGCATTAAACGCTCAGACCAAGCTTTAAGTTCGGGGTAATCATTGAGATTAATACCTAACCTCGGCAATAAAGGTATTAACGCTCCTGCAACAATATCTGCTAATGTTAATTGTTCACTACCAAAGAAAGTCCCAGTGCCTAAAGCCACTGTGAAAAATTTTAGTACTTGATCTACATGCTGTTTAGCTTCTGCAAATTGCGGTGAGTCTTCACTTTCATAAATGAGTGAAATCACTTTCGGAAATAATTCATTAGCCGTCACCATTTGTACCATCCGCACCGTTGCTAATTGCTGAGGATCGGTAGGTAGCATTGCAGGTGTAGGATATTTACTTTCTAAATAGTCCAGAATTGCCAGAGATTCTACAACTCGAAAACCGTCATCCACCACAACCGGAATGTGATGAAAGGGGTTAATTTCTAGAAAATCTGGTTGTAATTGATCGCCATCTAGTTTAACCAATACCGTCTCAAAAGGAATTTCCTTTTCTAATAAGGTGAGCCATACACGGCGAACATTAGGCGAAAGCGGATTGTAGTAAAATTTGAGCATAGAAAATCCTGAAATCACGAATTATGAATTGGTAAAATTTGCTGAGAATCTAAATATTTTTTATGCAATTCTTCTGGAATGGGAATAGGACGATTATTCTGTAAATTAACAAAAGCACCCTTCTGTGTTGCTAGTGCGGCTAATTCATTATTAGAGAAAATTTCAGCTTGTACAATCCATTTGAGCCTTCCTAAACTACTTAGCCATAAACGTCCAATTACTTTGTCAATCAGCTTGATTGGACGTTTATATTCAATCTCCGTTCCTGCCAAAATCGGTACATATCCTTGTTCAATTTGTTGATCGATTTGCCAGTGTTCATCTAAGAACTTTAAGCGTAAATCCTCAAGCCATCTGATATAGACAATGTTGCTGACTATTCCTGCAAAGTCGATGTCGTATGTCCTTACAGGTATTTCTAATACTACTTCTAGTGGTCTGTGCTGTTTGTTAGTTGCTAGCATAATTGTACATAATTTTGATTTTAAGACCGAATGGTCTGTTATTTTGGAAAAAATTTGAGCTATGTAAGCTCAGAATTTCATCCCAGAGATTTAAAGATAACTTTCTAGGTATTGATTTAAATGATTAATTGCCCTTTGTATGTGAACTGAATCTTCGTATAACTTGCTCATCATGATAGCTCCTTCCAACATGGCAATGATGATGGTGGCGATTTCATCGGGATTTACCTCAGAGCGAATTTCGCCTTTTTTAATTCCCTTTTCAAGTATTCTACAAATCAGGTGTCGCCAAGAGTTCATCGCCTGTTGAGCGCGTTCTTTTAATATCGGATGAGTATCATCACTTTCAACAGCAGTATTTAGTAGTGGACATCCTCCCTTAATCGGTGGGTTGTCTATATAGTTGCGAAAGATATCAATCATTGCCTGCAAGCGTTCAATTGCATGGTGTTTGTTTCGCAATGCGGCTCTATTATGTTGGTTAATGCGGGCGATCGCAAAGTCAAAAGCCTGCAATGCTAGCTCATCTTTGCTTTGGAAGTGATTATAAATTCCTCCTTTCTGTAATCCAGTCACACGCATGATATCTGACATGGACGAGCCAGCATACCCCTGTTGGTTAAACAGTTCGGCTGCTTGTTGCAGAATTCTAGCTTTGGTTTCTTCGCCTTTAGACATCACAGTATTACCGACCGATTGGTCTGATTAAGCGTAACATGACGAGTGCGTAAAAGTCAAAGGTTATTTGCACAGTTATGGTAAATTGCCTTTAGAGTTTGGGAGATACAGGAAAACTCTATGCTGATCGTCTCATCGACAACCTCAGACTTTGAGTTGCGCTCGCAGTTGCTTTTAGCTTATTAATAGATTAACAGTGGGTTACACTTACGGGAGGGGTGCGATCGCACTGCCGCTCTCTGTTATGCTTGACGGTTGCCTGTCTTTGCAATCATTCATCACGCCACAGCAAAACCTGTATATTGCCGTACTTTAGGATGACGAAAACCAAGAACTATATCTTCTTTAGGAACTCCAGCTTGGAGCAAATCAGTAGCCACGCCTTCTTCAGTATCATCACATTGAATCCAAATTTTCTCACCAATTAAACTTAAATGGATGGGTGTAGTATGGAGATATTTATCGCCACTCCAACCCATATCCAAAACTAAGTATTGCCCCCGCTGATCATCAAATAAAACTTGAGAGACATAATCATCAGGTAGCGCATTTCGATAATCGGCATGATTCTGGAGTACGGTTTTAATAATATCTTGGTATTTTAATCGGGTATCCATTGTACAATTGCCCCGCGTTCATCATCAAAGACAATTAGCTTAATAATTTGGTTATTGAGTAATTAGGGCGGTGCAATTCAAGATAACTGGCTAGGGCTGTCATTAGTCATTAGTCATTAGTCATTGGTAAGAGTTTCAAGCCTATTTACGCTTCGTAACATAGAGGAGTTTATTTCCAGCAACTTACTTAATATCTGGATTTCAGGGTTTGAAGGAAAGTATCAAAACTAATTTAGTTCTTTAATATTATTCATCACTTGTTGATACAAGTCGTTATTATTTTGACTTTGAAAGATGGCTGCTGCTTGTTGTAAGTCTTGGATTGCTCCTTGTTTGTCTCCTTGGGCTGCACGAGCATTTCCTCGGTTATTGTAGGCTGGGCCAAAGTTGCGATTGAGGCGAATGGCTTCAGTATAATCTTGAATCGCTCCTTGTTTATCTCCTTGGGCAGCGCGAGTATTGCCTCGATTGTTGTAGGCGATGGCTGATTTGGGGTCGAGGAGAATGGCTTGATTGTAATCTGATATTGCTCCTTGTCTGTCTCCTTGGCTAGCGCGAGCATTTGCTCGGTTATTGTATGCTTCGGCGTAGTTAGGCGAAAGGCGAATAGCTTCGTTGTAATCTGATATTGCTCCTTGTTTGTCTCCTTGGCTAGCGCGAGCATTTCCCCGGCTATTGTAGGCTTCGGCGTCGTTGGGAGTCAGGCGAATAGCTTCGTTGTAATCGGCGATCGCTTTTTGTTTGTCTCCTAAATCAAAGTAGGCTAGTCCCCGCCCTTTGTAAGCAGCACTATATCTAGGATTGAGGTTAATCGCTCTAGTATACGATGCGATCGCCGCTTGGGAATCGCCTTTGACATGCTGATTCTGTCCCTGAATGTATAATCTCCCCGCTTGGGATGTTGTCGCTACACGACGACTCGGAGGAGTGACTCCGATTTCTGTCACTAACACATCTTTGTTATTACTGCAAGAAACGCTGGTAATTGCGCTCAATGCGGTAACCACAGCTATGGTCAATGTTCTCTTAACTTTCACCCGCTTTTGCTCAAATAACCGCAGTTTCATAACTTACTCTAAACAGCCATTACACCTAGATTAAATTAGCATCAATTTTTAGTTAATTCTGCAACCAAAGTATTGTTTCTAACTTTTTGTAGATGTACCAAGCCAATTGACATGCCTAGTTCATAACCTCTAGGTTTAATTAACATTTATCTGCTCGATTAACCGGGAAATTTCAAGAATAAAATCTTTCAGTATAAAACTTTTCACTTCAAATATTCTCTATTTATTATCTCTTGGATATCAGTTGCTTATTAACTAGCAGATATGATTATCTTATGTTATTTACTATACTTTTTAATTTTTTTAATCAAAATTTTAACCTATATCAAATTTTTGCTGAACGAATCACAGAGAGGTTGTTTGTCAAGTATCAAGAATTTTGATTGAGAGTATAATCTCAGTTTAATCAGTATTGTTACAAAGCTTAAGACACTATATTTTTTGCTTGATACTACTTTCAATTTCCATACAATTGCCACGGCCGCAACGCTCCTACTGTATCGGTTACTAGATTAATAAACAGACAAAAAGGCGATGTCTGGGACAAGCCGCCAAGAGCGTCTACGCTCAGTCACCAAATCATGGAAATACATAAATTTTTCTTAAATAGTTATGAGTCTAGCTGAAAAATGCTGTATATTGACTAGTTTTTCTAGCATGGCTTTGCAATACTTAATTTATTTCTAATTAAAATTAGTAAACATAGATTAAAAATAATAAATAATATAATAATTTATGAAGTTAAATACGCTAGATTAAGAGTATGCTTAATCATTGAAGCCTAGTTGAAACATCAAGTAACTAAGTGTAAACAAAGTCCATCATTTTTAGTTATTTGTCATATATTTAGAGCTAATGACTAAAATAATTAAAAATTTGTTTGCATCAACTTACTTACTAGGTTGTTGAGTAAGGCGTTGAAAACGTCAACTGAGCCAAGCAATTAAGAGCAAACACCAAAGCAACCTTAACAACAGAAAGTAACAATGATAGAGAAAATTTTGCTAGCGGTTTCTGGCTTGGGACATGCAGAAGAAATGCTCAAGACCTTGAAAGAAATACCATCAATACAACAAGCAAAAGTTACAGTTTTGCATGTTGTTCCTGCCCAGAGTACCTCTGCCGCTATGACAGATAAATGGGAAGAAGGTGGTAAAATTCTGGCTAATGCTATTCAGACTTTAAATTTAGATCCTAGTCAAGTTTCTTCAATTTTGCGGCAAGGCGAACCCAAGGATGTAGTTTGCCAAGTAGCAGATGAAATTGATGCTGATCTAATTATTATGGGTTCACGCGGACTGAAGCGTCTGCAATCGATTTTATCGAATTCAGTTAGTCAGTATGTTTTTCAACTATCTTCTCGCCCGATGTTGCTGGTCAAAGATGACATTTATGTCAAAAGAATTAAGCGTGTTATGGTGGCGATGGATAATTCTGATGCAGCTAAACATTGCCTGAATTTGGCTTTGTTCCTGTTGAAAGACATTCAAGGTGGTCAGTTAATTTTGACTCACATTACTACAGATTTGCGCGGTAAAACATCGGAAATTAACGAAATTATTCCAGACAAAAATTCACTTTTAGCACCAGCAGTTGCCGACGCGCAAAGATACGGTGTACCAGTTCGTTGTTACACTAGTAGCGGTAAACCAGCTGAAGAGATTTGTCGCTTGGCAAACGAGTTGAACATCGACTTATTATTGATTGGTTCTCCAGACCGCCGTCCATCGGTAGCTAAAAGCTTTGTTGATATAGATCGACTAGTAGGTGCTTCTTTGTCTGACTACGTTCGAGTTAATGCCACTTGTCCTGTGTTGTTGGCGCGGACAGTTGCTTAAGGTCAAAATAAAGAAGAGCGGTTGATAAACAAAAACCCCTACACCATTGATGTAGGGGTCTTTATTTAATGCACAAAGTTTTAGCTATCTTTTTTACCTTCGCGGCTAGCAGTTTGGATGTACAGAATTATTAAAAACACGGCGGGTACTAGTACGAACAGAATGCTCGCTACGAACCCAAGGTCATTAACTTGCATGGCAAGAAAGCCTCTCTTTAATTTTGATTTCCAGTCAACAATTTTAGAATAGCATCATCGATGCCAGTATTAGCTCAAATTTTTTACAGAGTTAAGGCTTTGTTACCACGCTTACAGGCCCATTGACTAGAGTTTGACACGCAAGGCGGTAATTAGCAGGCTTTTTCTTTAATTTTCGGTTTTCTACATCTGTGGGATCAGAAAGATTTTCTATTCCTTCGACTATTTCAACAATGCAAGTGCCGCACTGACCGTAGCCACCGCAATTGGTCATCTTGCCAAACAATGTATATATATCAATGCCATTTTGAATTGCTTTGAGTCGGAGATTAGCACCATCTGCCGCGATTACTTCTTTATCTTCTTTAACAAATTTGATATTACCCATAGCCGATAGATTCCTCGTTGACTGTAAGCGTACCTGGAAAGGCTGAGTTTTTAATAGGCTTTCTACCTATCTTACTTAATTTCTCGCAAAATATTACAAAATATTAATAATTATCACGTTTAAAGAAGATAATCTTGCAAAAAAATAGGACAGGTAATTTAGCCTGTCCCAGCAATTGACAATAAATTAACTTACCTAAATCCAACAGCTGCTTGCCAAACAAAAGCAAGTAACAAGAAGAAAACAGGAATAACTGGGAGAACGTCTACCAAAGGGTCAAAGATTTGGTAAGCTTCAGGCAGTTTTGCTAATAAAAGTGCTGCTTCCATGTTCGTTTAAATCCACCTAATCCAACACAGCTTTCATAATTGAGATGTATCGTGAACTACCCCTCCGTAAGACGGAAGGGGCTTCCCTATTCATCGGGAATAGCCCTTAGAACTCCGTAATTCTATTGGTCTGATATTCCCTCCAAGGGCAGAAGTCCTGGTTCCCAAGACCCAAATCTTTTTCTTGCAACATATACCTATTAGCTTGGTTTTCGCTTGTGGCATTGATGGTCAAGACCCAATAATTTTATCAGAAAATTTTGGCGATTCATCATACATCCAGCATTTGTTTTTGCATCAACAAAAACAAATGCTGGATGCAATCCTCATCACCCGCTCACAATACCTACCATTAGAGTACATTGAAGATGGGGACTTCTGCTTAACATGGTTTGGTCATTAGTCATTAGTCAGTTGTCAGTGGTTATTTCTCCCTCATCTCCCTCATCTCCCCATCTCCCCCGCTTCCCTGCTCCATCAAGCCAGTGACCAAATTCTGTAGGGAAGCGATCGCTCAATATAGATTCTCTGATTTTTTGGGTAAAACGAATCAGTTCGGTAATGTTGTGAATGCTCAATAATGTATAAGCTAAAATCTCTTGCGATCGCACTAAATGAGATATGTAAGCGCGGCTGAAATTTTGACATGCATAACAAGGACAAGTTTCATCTAATGGTGCAAAATCTTCACGAAACTTAGCATTTTTTAAATTCCAGCGATCGCCCTGCACCATCGCTGTACCATGTCTGGCCCAACGAGTGGGAATCACACAATCAAATAAATCTACACCAGAGGCGATGGCGATCGCCATTTCTCGATAAGTTCCCACACCCATCAAATAACGTGGCTTTTCTGGTGGTAGCAATGGTGCTGTGGCTTGCACAATCTGAGCCATCAATTCTGGCGGTTCTCCCACACTCACGCCACCAATGGCATATCCAGGCAAATCCAACTTAGCCAAAGCCACAGCCGCTTGGGAGCGTAAATCTAGATACACGCCACCTTGAACAATCCCAAATAGCGCCTGATCGCTGCGTTGATGAGCCGTAATGCAGCGTTCTAGCCAGCGATAAGTCCGATTAGTAGCAGCTTCTACCTCTTGGCGAGTAGCTGGGTAGGGGGGACATTCATCAAATGCCATGATCACATCCGCCCCTAGAGTATTTTGAATCTCAATAGAGCGTTCCGGGGTCAAGTTAATAATTTGTCCATCATGAGGTGAGCGAAATGTCACTCCTTCTTCAGTAATTTTTCGCATCTCACTTAAACTGAAAACCTGAAACCCACCAGAATCGGTAAGCATTGGCCCCTTCCAGCCCATGAATTTATGCAATCCGCCACCTCCAGCCACAATTGCTTCTCCTGGTTGGAGGTGGAGATGATATGTATTGGATAATATCATCTGCGCCCCAGTGTCTCTCAGTTGAGCAGGTGTCACTGTTTTGACATTTGCCAGCGTTCCCACTGGCATAAACCTAGGAGTTTCTACAGGGCCGTGGGGGGTGAAAAATACCCCAGCTCTGGCTTTTGTCTGACTACAGCGAGCCAGGGTTTCAAAAGAAAATACAGCACTCATACCATTTTGGATTTTAGATTTGAGATTTTGGATTTGAAATGCTTACTGATACCATTTCACGAAAACTTGATACAGATACATCTGTTGGGGCGTACATCTGTACGACCCAAAGAGCCGATTTATATGTTGCATATATTTTTGGAAATGGTATGACAGAGAGTTTCAAAAATCCATGACAAGCAGCCCAAATGGTATTAGGGCAAATCAATATCTGGTTGTTCTTTGTCATTAGTCAAAAGTATTTACAAAGGACTAATGACTAATGACCAATGACAGTCGTAAACCAGATAACAAAGCAATTATTTAAAACGAGTCAGAACAGTCATCATCAATTTCTGCATCCCATCTGGCTGAGAGGACTTGCTCCATCATCGCTTCTATAGCGCTAACATTCAAGTTCCGCTCCTTTCGCTCTTGTAGAGGGGTAGAAAGGGGAATCAGGCGCAGACACATGCCTTCTTGCATCAAATCAAAGCATGTTTCTTGCTGCACAGACAGCTTCAGTTCCAGATAATCAAAACTACAAACATTCAGGTAAAGCGCACTGTTAGCAACCAAGGTAGACCGTTGCGGGTTGGCAAACACTTCCATCACATCCCCTTCACCCTCGCTCTGTGGCTTGCCTTCTTGGGTGTAGATGTAGTGGACTCGACCTAAATCAGCCAGCAATCGGCGCATGTCGAGCTTATTCACGATAATGCCCGTGTTCACAATGCATGGAGCTGGTATCCTGGTGTCGGGTAGATGATGACTCATAGGAAATTAGGAAATGAGCGAGGGTGAGTTACAACACAGCTTACATAATCAATTGAACAGCTTGTTGGTCTCCTACATTTAAAAAAATATCAATTTTGTGGGGCGATCGTCTAACAATCTCAGCTAATTTATTCGTTGAAGGATAGAAAAGACGACTTTTTTTAGTGAAATTCTAGTTGGCTAGAATCTTTTAACGCTGAGTTAATTTTAGTACATAAAAACTTTATGTAACGGAAACCAGCATAGCAAAATTTTCTGAATGAGTCTTTAATCGCAAGCAAACTTATCCAAAGCTTTAAAAACTGCTGCTGCTGATTGTAACGCAATTTTCAGCGTCATTGGTGCAACTGGCTCTTAATGAATATAACCCATATGTTAAATCAGTGTTGGTGGTGGAAAAAGCTCTTGTTTAATATATATTCTAGTATATTATTTTACACATCAATTCCTTTGCCTTATGTAAATGGATTAGATTTTCAAGGGGTAGCGTATTTTGCACCGTTTGTAGGGTTGGTGATTGGTGTAATTTTAGGGTTGTGTGATGCCGGAATGAATTATCTGGGTGTGGCAGTGTTGACTCGTAGCGCTTTAGTAGTCGGCATTTGGATTGCTATTACTGGAGGATTACACTTAGATGGGGCAATGGATAGTGCCGATGGTTTAGCAGTGGGAGATCCAAAGCGGCGACTAGAGGTGATGGCAGATAGCGCTACAGGTGCGTTTGGGGCAATGGCAGCGATCGCGATCATATTGCTGAAAACAACAGCCTTAACGGATATCCCAGAAAATCGTTGGCTGATGATCATGGCGGCTTGCGGTTGGGGACGCTGGGGACAGCAACTAGCAATTGTCCGATATCCTTACCTCAAACCTACAGGTAAAGGCGCATTTCACAAACAAGCCATTCGTTCGTACAAAGATTTATTACCAGGATTGCTATTGCTGTGCTGTTTAAGTGGTTTACTTTGGCTGTTAGATGGCAAACACCTATTTTTGGCTTTAGGAATGATATTTACTGGGATTGCGATCGCCACTCTTACCGGAGCATGGTTTAATCACAAATTAGGCGGTCATACAGGAGATACATACGGCGCAGTAGTCGAGTGGACTGAAGCCTTATTTCTCTGTGTGCTAACCGCTTTGGGAAGTTAGGAGTTGGGAGGCGCGGAGTTGGGAGGCGCGGAGTTAGGAGTTGGGAGGCGCGGAGTTGGGAGGCGCGGAGTTGGGAGTTAGGAGTTGGGAGTTATTTCTCCCTCATCCCCCTCATCTCCCTCATCCCCCTCATCCCCCTCATCTCCCTCATCCCCCTCATCCCCCTCATCCCCCTCATCCCCCTCATCTCCCTCATCCCCCTCACTCAGCACTTTACTTAATTGGTTGCAGCTTTGTCACTTTCAGTTTAAATGCGCCAACCCCAGTTTCTCCAAAAGACCGGACACGAATAATATACGTCCCAGTTTCGTTGATGCGAGTAAACAGTAGGGAATTGCTGGTGCCGTCGGGGCCATCATCATTTTCTGCTAGTGTCGAGCCATCGGGCGCTAACAATGTGATGATGCTGTCAAAGTTTTCTGAGGATAAATCAACTGCTAAATTATCACCTTTATTCAACTTCACCGTATAATCACGGGCGAATCCACCCTGACCTGTGGGAATGTCTTTGTCTGAAAGGTTATCAGAAAGTTCTGTGCTGCTAGTAGTTAGAGGAATTGGACTATATAACTTATTTTGAGCAAATGCTGCTCTTGTACTTATACTCATTGCCAACAATGTGGCAGGAACGATAATTAATTTTCTTAAATCCGCAGCAAAAGCTTTATTCATACATTTGTAAGTAGTGTTCCCACAAACACGGGATAATCGTTTACCTCAAGTATGAAGTATGTAGGCGCTCTGGCAGCTTGCTAAAGGCTAGGATGAAGTGTAATCTGAAACCCACGGATGAATCAGTTGGTTGTGAGTCCGATTTATTACTTTCTTTTTAAACTACCCTAGCCTATGGCAACCCCACCAGGGGACGGGAATGACTTCGTAGAACGTCCTTTATACTTCATCCTTTCTTTGGTTAATTATAGATTTCTCAGTGATAGCTTGCCTATGGATTCTTGATGTGTCTATCTTTGACAGTAGTGGCAACAGCTGCTAACCCTAAGACTGTGAAACCACACTGACGAAGTGTTTGCACAGCAGAATTAGCAGTAGCACCAGTAGTGTAAATGTCGTCCATTAACAACACAGGGGTATTTAGGTAGCGATCGCGAAGTTCTGGCCCAACAGCAAAAGCTTCAGCTAAGTTATTTTCTCGCTCAGACGCTGATAAACCAAACTGCGCTTTTGTCTCTCGCACCCGTTGTAAACCATTTTGTTTTAATTTTAACCCAGTTACTTGGCAGAAACTTTGTGCTATGAGTGCAGCTTGGTTGTAACCGCGTTGTTTTTGCTTGCTAGCGTGGAGTGGAATAGGTACTACTACTAATTGTCGTTCATTAGAGGGTAGATTTAATAACCAAGCTTCTGCCAGATATTGACCCAAAGGACGAGCAATCTGAGGTTGATTTTCATATTTCATAACAGCGATCGCTCGTTTGAGAGAACCACCGTACATTCCCCAAGCGAATACTGGTATTGGCTTTTGCCATAAACTGGTAGGGTCTTTGTGGTGACAGCTTTGCAGTTGTTTAGCACAATATTGACATAAATCATCAGGTGTGATTCTTTGACACAAAGGACAATTGGATTGCAGAAAAAGGTTGAGTAAGCCTTTGAGCATTTGTTAGTTGTTAGTTGTCAGTTGTTAGTTGCTTTTTATCATTGACCACTGACCACTGACCACTGACCACTGACTACTGACCATAGGGTAGCGACTTCACATAAACGCGATCGCAGCGTGGTGTTTCTACACCTGTTGCTGGTTTATAGCCGTTGCTTTCATATAACTTGACTGCTTCCACTAAAACGCTAGCGGTTTCAATCCAAATTTGCTGAAAACCACGGGCGGCGATCGCGGCTTCTAGCTGTTGTAACAAATATTTCCCTAGTCCCAAACCTCTGACGCTTGGTAAAAGATACATTTTGCGTATTTCTACGGCTTTTTCACCACGTTGTACGGGGTAGTATGCCCCAGTGCCTACTATCTGGGTTTGGTGTTCAATCACCCAAAATTCACCCCCAGTTGCTAAGTAGTGTTCCTCTACTTGCAACACATCTTTGTCTGCGCCCTTGGGTTCCCAACCCAAACCGTATTCTGATAATACATAACTAATGACTGCGGCGGCTCTGGTGCGATCGCCCGCCTCCCAGTTACGAATCAAAAAATCTCTGTAATAATCTCTCATTACCATTTGTGGGTCAGGTTTGCACAGAAAAATCTTCTGGATATATATCCCAATTTACCCACTGAATAGCAATTCTGGCAGAACTCACATTAGACGATACTCTCAAAGCGTCAAAAATTTTGTTGATCATAATAATCAAATAAAGAGGGGAGGATGCAAGCGTCGCTTGCCTTCTCCCCCTCCCTCACGCACAATTATTATTTGCAGGCAGAGGATTTTGAGTATTTTAATTGATTGACAAAATACGCTTTATTTTAAATTCTCACGGAAGACTAGATCCAGATTTTGGTGAGCTAAGCCCACACTACATTACTACGGGGTAGTGGTTGGCGTTGGGGTAGTGGTTGAAGTTGGGGTAGTGGTTGGAGTTGGGGTAGTGGTTGAAGTTCCAGCATTAACAATAGAACGAGCCTGTTGTAGGTGTTCTTGAAGGGTTGGTAGCGCTTGAGCCGCAAATGCTTTCACGTCTGGATCTTGTCCCTGTTGAGCTTCAGTTTGAAATGCAGAAACATCCTTTTGATGATCTTGAACCATCTGATTCATATATTCGCGATCAAAGTTAGCACCAGAAAGCCTAGATAAGCGTTGTTTCAGTTGCTGATTTTTGCTGTCTAGAGTAGTTGGTAGGGTAACACCTTTTTGAGTTGCCAACTGTTTGAGTTGATTATTCACTTGGGTATGATCTGTAACCATACGTTGTCCAAACTCTTTAACCGCATTATTGCCTGCACGTTGTGATGCTAGTTGTCCTAACTGGACTTCTGCTAAACCACCTTGAGCGGCTTCATTGATAAACTGTCTGTCTGAAGAACTAAGGTTATTTTGCCCTGGCGTTGTTGGTGATACAGTGGGAGATACGCTTGGAGATGGACTGTTAGTTGCTTGTACAGGCTTACCTGTAACAGGTGGAGCTTCAGATGTGTTTTGGTTTTGCCGAGAAGCTGGCGTGCAACCAGTGGCTAGAGATAAGCCGATCGCCACCAGACTAGTAGAGAGTATTTTAAAATTGGGCATGATCAATGTTGTCCTTAGATAAAGCTGTATCTTGCAACGTAGAGTTGCAGCGATTTAGATATCAAGTTAGCGATCGCCCATTTAAGTACAATCACTAACTACAAACAAAATCTATTAATTCTAGTAGTGCTGAGTGAAATCGTTATTTTTCTTGCTTACTTAATTCCCTTGCTTTTTCTTTGGCACAGGTTCTAGACTGCTTGCAATTATCAGCAGTCCAAACCATCAGCGTTTAAACTTCAGCCTCATATCTATAATTTTTAGATTTGTTAGTTTAGCTCGAATAGTAAGAAAAATATTATTGAAAGATACCTGTCCAAAGACTGAAGATTTCTGTCATACAAAATATACTTTGTTATAACTGAAGAGGGTTAACAAAAGTATTAAGATAAATAGGCGATAGCTTTCGCTTTATAGTTTAAAATTTCAGCAAGGGAAGCGAGCTTTTAGAGAGAATGACAATTCTGTAACCTTTAGAGGTGTAGGATAAAAAATTAGGTTTAAAATCAAGAAACGAAGAAAAGTCACTGGGCGCTTGCTTGTTTCCTAAATCCTCACACCTATATACTCCTACACCCAGTGATAGCAGCAGTCAAAATCTACTCAATTTAAAGGAGAAAGAGTCTCTGCTAGTTGCTGACAGAGAAACTGTAATTTCAACTGCCCAAATTGCTAAATATTTCAATTAAATTGCCATCGGGATCACGAAAATGTGCAGTTCTTAGTCCCCATGCTGGACGGTCTTGAGGTTGAGTCACAATTATGGCGTTATTTTCTTTGAGATACTCGTAGAATTCATCTACGTTATCTACAGCGAAAATCAAGGCAACTTTGTTGTGACATTCAATAGCCGAAGGTTGATAGGCGCTAGGGACTGCTTCAGCCATTAATTCTTTTCTGAACAAAGCCAGCTTAATATTATCTCCGGTGTGTAATTCGGCGTACCAACTATTTTCATCGCCCCAATCAATAGCAAATCCCAGCACATCACGGTAAAACAAAAAACATTCTTTAAAGTTAGAGACCAACAGCCTGAAGTGTGTTAATTGAAGCATCATATCTATTACATGATTATAAATATAAGACAGGAAGCAGGAGAAAAAAGGCCGAACAGCAACTATAGCAGGGGACTGGGTACTGGGTACTGGGTGAAAAGTCTTTTTGTGTCTAGGTTTTATCATCTGTTGATGTCCTAACACTCTTGGCGAACGCTATAGTTGATCTGGTTGGCATTTTACATTTAGTTATGTTTGTCAGCTTGCTAACTATGAATTCTAGGCTCTGGATGTAAACTTGCGAGTAACTCACTTTCGACTGTAGCCAATTCATCAAGCCGTTGCATGACAATTTCACGGTCAAAATAAGTATCGGCTAAAACCCAGTATGTACCGTAGTGACGTGCCTCAGATGCCATCAATCCGCGATAAAATTTGGCTAATTCTGGTTCTGGACAGTAAGTAGCTAATAATCCTAAGCGTTCGTGACTGCGGGCTTCAATTAAACCTGTCACGAGTAAAGAATCTAAAAAGCGTTCTGGTTCTTGGGGTCTAACTTGGGCTTTTAGACCTGCACCGTAGGGAGGCGGCGACAGGGGCGCCAGGGGTATATTTCGGCGTTCTAGCCATTGGTTAACTAGTTCAAAGTGTTCTAGTTCTTCGCGGGCGATCGCTGTTAATTCCCGCACCATTTTAGTATTGGAAGGATAGCGAAACATAAAATTTAATGCCACGCCTGCTGCTTTGCGTTCGCAGTGGGAATGGTCAAGCAATATAATGTCTAAATTCGCGATCGCTTGTTCTATCCAAGCATCATTGGTGGGTTGCTTGAGGGCGTTGATTGTTGGTAACACGGAAGTAAGCACAGTCTTGACAAAACTCCAGAAATCTCAATGCGTGCTGATGATGCCAGCAAATTGATTTTAATGGCTGATGGGGCGATCGGGTATGTGCTATCAAAATATAGCGGTTTTCATCCCAGTCAGGTATGGGCTAATGGTAAAAGCAATTTATATAGTAAAGTGCGCTCGTGCTGAACACAACCAAGTATAAAAAAGGTTTTTCCCCTACTCCCTATTTTCTACCGAGTCTGCTATTCAATTAAAAATCAATTTTTAAAATACATTTATTTATTCATCTAACAAGTATTATGATGATTACGTAACTTTAAAAACAGAAATTTACAACTTGCATTAATATAATCTAAAAAAGTTTCAAATAAGTAAATACCAGGGCGTAGGAAATCACTTACACCTGTTCATAAGTATTACGATTGATGAACATCAACCTTACTGACTCAGGGGTAACTTCCTATCGCTCTGGTGTTTCCTAGCGGAAATTTCCGCAATAAGGGTAAAAGTAAAGGGCTTAGAAAGCATATAACAGTTATTTGGGAATTATTGTATCAAGCCACACATTTTAATTTTTCACTTGCAGATCAAGAAGTGAATAGGACTGTTGTCTGTCCTATGCTCTTTAAAAGGACAGACGTGGGACTTGTTGCTGTTCATGGGAAATCAGCAATCAGCACTTTGCTATCACTAAATAAAAAAATGTTTTTATTTTAACTACGTCGATGTACTTGAGTGGCGCTAGCTTGGTCAACTGGCATGAGTATTACTTCATTAATATTGACATGAGGCGATCGCGTGACGCAGAAAAAGACTACATCAGCTACATCATCTGGGGTTAGGGGTGTAACTCCTTGGTAAACCTTATCTGCGCGTTCAGTATTTCCATGAAAACGCACTTGACTAAATTCAGTTTCTACCATACCTGGGTCAACGGAAGTTACTCTGATGGGAGTTCCCAACAAATCTTGTTTTAATCCTTCAGTAATTAATTTCACTGCTGCTTTTGTACCACAATATACATTACCACCAGGGTAAGCTTGGTGTCCGGCAATGGAACCGAGATTGACCACATGACCGCGACCACGGCTGACCATACCGGGAACAACATAGCGGGTGAGGTAAAGCAAGCCTTTAATGTTGGTATCAATCATTTCTTCCCAGTCTTGAAAGTCGCCTTCGTGCAACTTGTCTAAACCGCGACTTAGACCAGCGTTGTTAATGAGGATGTCGATATGAGACCAGGCGGCGGGTAGGTTAGAAATGACAGATTCAACAGCATTGCGATCGCGCACGTCTAGCTGTATTAAATGAATCTCTGTACCGAACTCTTTAGCGAGTACATCTGCTAGCTGCTGCAAACGTTCCCAGCGCCGTGCTGCTAAAATCAGCTTTGCACCTGCACCAGCAAAAACTCTAGCACAAGCAGTACCAATACCACTACTTGCACCAGTAATCAAAATAATTTGATTTTGTAAGGAAATCATTGTTAGTCAATTGTCAATTGTCAATTGTCAATTGTCCAACAATTTGGAACTATATACCCAAGTTCTTGAAGAAATCGGTTATTTAATTTTTAAAATTTTTGTCCAATAAGATAAAATACTTTAGTCAACGCCTCTCACAAATATATTATCATAACAACTTATATTGCAAAGGTTTGAACTTTAATTAAATACTCACAATTAAGCAATGCTAGCAAAAAAAGTAATTAATCGAATTTCGAGTTTACCTGTTCATTCTCCTTGGTTTATTATATTTCTTTTTTCAGTTCTCGGTTTAATAGGTATTCTCAACCATTCCATGTGGCGAGATGAACTAAATCCTTGGCTGATTGTCAGAGATAGTGAATCTTTTCAAGATTTAGTTGCAAATATTCATTATGAAGCTCATCCTATTTTGTGGTATTTCTCTTTGGCATTTGTCAGACAAATTGCTGACACTCCCGTCGCCATGCAAATTTTTCATCTAACGATTACAATTGTTTCAATTACTATTTTTTGCTTATACAGCCCTTTTAGTTATCAACAAAAATTTTTGTTTTCATTTGGTTTTTTCCCTTTTTACGAATATTTTATAATTTGTCGCAATTATGCATTTAGTTTATTATTTATTTTTGGATTTTGTAAATTATTTACATCTAGAAAAAGAACTTATTTATATTTAGCAATTTTATTATGTTTACTCGCCAATAGTAGTATATATGCTTTCTTTGTATCATTTTCTTTGGCATTAACTTTGCTAGTCGAATTTTGTTTTGATAGTGAACATCGAAAGCAGTATTTTAGCCAAAGTCCTAAATACGACTTGTTTGTAAGTATTGGAATTCTTATATTTTCTTTTATTTTGACGATTTATATTATTACTCCTCCGGTAGATAGTTATCTTCATGGCGGGTTAAATAATGGATGGATCATTCAATTAGATATCCGTAATTTATTGAGAAGTATAGACAGATTATTTGCTAGCTACTTTTTGATTGTTCCACATAAAAGATGGCTAGATTTAAGTGTATGTGCTTTCATTGCTATATCTATCGTTACTTTTACCTTAATTAAATTATGTAAAAAGCCATTTCCTCTGTTTTTTTACATTATAGGGAATGGCATAATACTTGCATTTACATATTTGCGATTTGCAGGCAGTCCTCGACATTTTGGTCATTTTTATTTAGTTTTGATTGCAGCGTTATGGCTGGCAAGTTATTATCAGGATTCTACATTTTTAACCAATAAATTTTCTATCGGAACCAATTTACTACAATTTGGTCAAAGATGGCATCATATTGCTTTTATGATCATTCTTTATGCCCAATTTTTAGGAGGATTTTCTAGTTTTACAAGAGATTTAATCATTCCATTTTCAGCCAGTCGGGAAACGGCTCATTACATCCAACAATATAACTTAGAGAAGGAATTTATTGTTGGCAGCCGAGATGCAAATATGGCTGCATTATCGGGTTATCTCAATCGCAAGTTTTACTATCCAGAACGGCAAGAAATGGGTAGTTTTACATTATTTAAAAAAGGTCGTCAAGAAGTTGAACAAGCTGAGATATTCAGACAAATAAGTTCTTTGTTAAAAAGTCAAGATTCTCAAAATAGAATTTTGCTGATTTTACATAGAAAACTGAAATTAAATCCAAATAATTTAAAGATTACTCCTATCAAAAATTTTGAGAGGGCATGGGTGGATAGTGAACGATTTTATCTTTATTGGGTAGATGAATGAATTGGGGGATGGGGGGATGGGGGGATGGGGAGATGAGGGAGATGAGGGGGATGAGGGAGAAATTTTTTCCCATGCCCCATGCCCCATGCCCAATTCCCAATTCCCGCGCGCAGCGCTTTCTATTTCACCACTTGCAAACGCTGAGTTACCATTGTGATGCCATTACCCCGGAGGATCACCGCAGAAATCCATTGACTACCTGGGGTGGATGGTGCGCGTCCTGTTTTAAAAAGTCCGCCAGATGTCAGTGGTTGCAAATCCACGGGTGTGGGGTTAAGATATTTGCTTGCTTGGACGGGTTCTTCTAATGCTGTTCCCAAAAGAAAATCATCACCCAGCGGTTCTTTGACAATGGCATCAAAACTATACTGCTGACCGACTTTTACCTGCTGTGGTAATTGAAAATCAACTTGGGGTGGCTGACTACCAGATGTAATCAAGGTACGTTCAGATAAAATGTCTTGGCGGACAATTTTTGCACCTGTAATACGCTGACGAGATGTAATCGTGGCATTTAGAACAAGATTATTTGCGTTAGCAGAAGGCAAACCAGTTATATTAGTTACTGTTTCGGCGACAATAGTATTACCCTCAGATTTCCAAGATTGTAGCTGTGTGCTGTATCGCAATTTAGGATATTGTTTCCACAGTACAGTTAAAGATTGTTGCAGTGTCTGGCGGTTTAATCCATCTCCATGCACGAAATTGGGGCTATAGAATTGCATCACTTTGTTGACATCACCAGCGCTTGCTGATGCATCAATTTCTGTCAACAGGTTTTTCAGTTCAGCTGGTGCATTATTAGGTGTGCTAGCTTGAGCAGATTGCATACTGCTTACACCGAGTGTCAGTAGCGATACAATCAGTCCGATACCAACGGAAAAATTATGTTGGCGTTTCAGTAATAAATCAATAATGTTAGTCATTTGGTAAGAGTTTACTGATTTGAGTACAGAAGTCAGGAAATTGTTTTATCTTAGTGAAGCTAGGCGCTAAACGGTAGGGGTTCGATGGCAAACACACCGATAAAATTACTAATAGCTGCCAGTGGGACTGGTGGACACTTGTTTCCCGCGATCGCATTGGCGCAAGAACTCCCAGATTATGACATCGAATGGCTGGGTGTGCCCAATCGGCTAGAAACTCAACTTGTCCCCACACAGTATCCTTTGAATACTATTGCAGTTGAAGGGTTTCAGCAAGGGTTGGGATTTTCCTCTGTTGTGATTTTGGGTAAACTCATTGGTTCGATTCTCAAAGTTAGGCGCATCCTCAAACAGGGTAATTTTCAAGGAGTATTCACTACAGGGGGTTATATCGCCGGGCCAGCAGTGATAGCGGCCCGTTCCCTTGGTTTACCTGTAGTTTTTCATGAGTCTAACGCTTTACCAGGAAAGGTGACACGTTTTTTTGGGCCTTGGTGTACGGCGGTGGCGTTAGGATTTGACGTGGCGACGAAATATTTACCCCGCGCCACAAATGTTTGTGTGGGTACTCCGGTGCGATCGCAATTCCTAGACGCAGCCAGCAATGTGACACTGGATTTACCAATACCTGATCATGTTCCTTTAATTCTCGTCTTTGGTGGTAGTCAAGGTGCCGTTGCTGTTAACAAATTGGTACGCCAAGCAGCGCCAGCCTGGTTTGATGCGGGTGCGTATGTGGTACATTTAACAGGCGATCGCGATCCTGATGCAAATAGCCTCAAGCATCCGCAATACATAGAATTACCCTTTTACAACAATATGGCGCCATTATTGCGACGCGCTTGTTTAGCAATTAGTCGTTCTGGTGCTGGGAGTTTGACAGAATTAGCGGTGTGTGGAACACCAGCAATTTTGATTCCTTATCCCTTTGCGGCTGAAGATCATCAATCTTACAATGCAGAAGTATTTACGAAAGCGGGTGCGGCGTTAGCGTTTAAACAATCAGAGTTAACAGCGCAAAGTTTACAAAATCAGGTTTTGCATTTGTTGCAATCAAAAGAAGAATTAGCGAAAATGAGCGAAAATGCCAAGGCGATCGCTGTTCCTGATAGTGCTGAGAAGTTGGCTACTTTAGTGCGTGAGGTAGTCGAAAGCTAAAGGCACTTATAAGTCAAAAAATATCCCAGTTTGCCACCTGTTGAACGCCAGTTGGTACAGAAGTTCCCTCTGTACCCAACTGGTTACTGTTGACTTTTAAAAACTTATTGCAGGATAATTTATACCAATTTGCAATTGCGCTCTTGCAATTCGCAATTGAGAAACTTAGATGCAGCAAAACTTTCCTGGTTTGCATTTGTTGCTTAATTTTGGAGAATTGCTATTATCTCTTATATCAAGTTTGGATCAATTTAGTTATCATTGCAGTGCTTACATTCCCCCTCCCCAACCCTCCCCTTACCAAGGGGAGGGTGCCGTCAGGCGGGTGGGGTGTTTCAGGATTTATAAGTGATTAAGCGAACTTGATATTAGAGTTCCCTAAAGAGTTTAGCGTAGACAATCCAGAAATTTGAGTAAACTAGTGCCGGATGAGCTACATCAATCAAATATCCATTTATATAATGAGAAATTTGTAGCCCCTATTCTCCCAGATAGTAGAATGTTAAAGTTGCACTGGGAGTTAAAAACAATTTTTAGGGATAGCTTTATGACAAGATTACTCTGGTATTCTCTCATGGCTTCTTTGTTAGTAGGAGTAACAAGTCATGCGGACATGACTCAAATTCCCACAAACCATTTTGATATCAAGGTAAACACCTCCCAACTTGCCTCTGAGTTAAACAACTATACCACTGCAAATCTTGCTCAGGATTCTAAAGAGATTGATGAAAAGATAGCGTTGAACTTAGTGTGGAAACTACGACAAGTACAACGCAAGGCAAGAGAAATTGAAAGACTCTCTAAGGGTAGTATACGGGTTGGAGCGATGGTTGATGGTTATCCGACTCCAGATGAACCTTACTACACAGTTCAAGTATTTGAGAAACATCCCAAAGAAAATGTCACAATTTATTGGTTCCGTGTCTTAAATCCAAGTGGTACTATTCAAGCTTTAGATTTGTTGAAAAATGAATATGTATCCTTAGAAAAATGGAAACCTGATTAATTTCAACTGGTCGCGTTTCGTTCCTCCCCCACCAACTTTTATGTATGGTGGGGGAGGAACGCCGCTCCGGTATTGGGTACTAGGTACTGGGTACTGGGAAAAGTTTTTTAAAATTTGGTGGAGGGTAATGAGCAACAACCATAATTTTTCAATTTTACACCCAATCCCCAATCCCTAATCCCTAGTCCCCAGTCCCTTTTACATCAAGCTGACTGTGGTTTTCCTCGCTTTGTCGCTAATTGTCAATTTGCCCAATAAAAATTATGTCTGAACAAAAGCCTTTAAATCCTTGGGCATACAAGCCTTGGTGGTGTCAGCCCTGGTCTATACTGCTCACAGGTGTTACCCTGATTAGTGGTAGCTGGTTACTATTCAAAAATATCTGGATCACAATTTTGATTTCCATCCCTATACTAACTTGGATGGGATTTTTTTTGTTGTTCTGGCCACAATTAATGATTCGTAGTGGTGTTTTAGAGTCCTATCAAATGGACAAGATCCAACAGTAAATACCAGTAAATTAATTGGTATTAATTACGAAGATTCTCCTGTTGACCATCGTTCCTACTTTGCTTCCTCGCTAACGATGGTCACTTAAATTTTGCACCCATCCCATATACCGACAGAAAATAAATTCTCTAGACAATAGCACAATTCAGTTCAAAATACTCAAAGACTTTCCTAGTGAAATTCATATAAACTTTAGCTCAAAGCCTGTAATTTTTTTCTTCACGAGAGGAAAAACTGCTGCAAGAGATGAGCCTCTAAATACTCTAAATAGCTGCGATCGCGTGGTTGTAATTATGGTGTGCAGTTGTTACAATTATGCAATAAATCTATAAAATCATACAAAATCAATTGTGGCTGTCACAGGTAGGACATTCTTGTTTTTATATTGACTAGAATTGCTCTACCGAAATTTGGCCATTGTCACATATGTCTTTTACAGCCGATTTATCGAAGTCAACAAAATTAAGAATGAAAACTTCACCAAAACTAAGTGTGGTTGTATGAGTTCACAACAATTAGTCAGCAAACCCAGAGTTAATTCTGCATTCAAGCAACTAATGTCCATGCATTGGGTAATGGCTGCGTGTTACTTAGTGTTATTTACAACTGGTTCATTTATGGCGCGTCTTCCTCGTGAAATTTTCATGAGAGGCGAGTTATATGACTTCCATAAAACAATGGGAGTCTTAGTGATGGCTTTGTTAAGCTGGCGAATCTTAATTTTGTTACAAGTATGGTGGCGTAAATATACTAAAAAGCTGCCTCAAAAATTTACACCTGAATGGATTCAGAAGTTTTTAGTGCATACATTTCTGTATCTATTCATGTTTGTTGTACCACTGACAGGCTTCTTCTTTTCCAATTCTTACAAAAGCAACAACGTCCGCTTTTTATGGATAACTGTGCCCGATTTATTTCCCCAAAATTCAGATTTAGTGGATCTTGGTAGAAGTCTGCATTTTTGGATAGCATATACATTTTTGGCTTGTATCAGCTTGCATATTTTCCACCAATGGAAAGTAGTAAAAGCATTGTGGCGACGTTTTCAAAATTTCTTGAAACCTCAAAACTTGGCTAAAAATAAGCTGCGACATAAATAAACAAAGTAAAGCCATCGTGAAAAAAAAACTGAAGTTGTCGTGATGACAACTTCAGTTTTTTCAATTGGATAGTGATCTGACTTTTCACGTCATACTCACACAGCTAAAATCTGGCAATATAATTTTCTTGTGGAGTGGACATCTTGTCCGCCCTGGACGGGCGAGACACCCATCCCACAAGAGTTTTACTAATGCAATATTTTAGCCTTGTCAATCCACTACGTATTTTTCGCGCAATCAAATATGAGTCCTATAATTGTGCAAATTAAATGTGTTTTAGCTTAATTTACTACTTGGCTGCCATGACTGCGGGGATCATCTTGGCTAGGTGCTGGTGCAACTGGGGCTGAGAATTTAGAAACTTGACCACTAGCTTGAGCATATGGTAAAGAGGAATTAGTAACCAAGGCTTCTAAGTTGCTTGCCATCACCATGCGGGGTTGATCGCCGATCGCTTGAGCTATGGTTTCTCCATTCTTAGACAAAAATACAAAATGGGGAATGCCGTCTACTCGATATTTCAGCATCTCTGGCAGCCACTTGGTATTATCTACATTCAGCATGACAAAATTCACCTTGTCAGCGTATTGCTTTTCTAGTTCGGCGATATCTGGCGCCATTTTCTGGCAGACAGTACACCAGTCAGCATAAAATTCCACTATTGATGGCTTGCCGTTGCTAATAGCTACTTCTAGGGGTATGGATGACTCGCCTAACTGAGTCAGAGAAGCTGTAGTGGTCTGGGTTCGTAATCCTAAGATTAAGGCAACGCTGAGGGCAATCGCTACTATGGCAATTAAGAAGTTTCTCACACGCGCCCCAAAGTTAGATTCTGGCTTGTCGGGAGAATTAACTGGTGAATCTGTACTCATAACTAATTTATTAAAACTTATTAAGCAATCTCTTTTTTAGTTTAACTGACCACAGTCGCTGTCCTAGCTGACGTGAGGTAGGCAAGATTCAGAATCAAGCCATCAATTGTTAGTATTTTGTTAACTCCTGACTCCTTTACGGGCGCAAGGCATTGCGCCCCTACTAACTCCCCAATATTGCAAACCTGTGAAAAAACGAGTTACCCTCACCTTTCCCAAACGTGCCATTCAGATGCCAGTAACTTACCTGCTGGCAAAAGAATTTAATGTAGCTGCAAGTATTATCCGCGCCCAAGTTGCCCCAAATCAAATTGGCAAACTAGTTTTAGAACTATCAGGAGACATCGATCAGTTAGATGCAGCTATTGAGTGGATGCGATCGCGCAATATTAATGTCTCCTCTACTTTAGGCGAAATAGCCATTGATGAAGATGTGTGCGTCCACTGTGGCTTGTGTACTGGAGTTTGTCCCACCGAAGCCCTCACCCTGCATCCAGAGACATATAAACTGACATTTACGCGATCGCGTTGCATTGTCTGTGAACAATGTATCCCTACCTGTCCTGTACAGGCAATTTCCACCAACCTTTAAATTCGCAAGAGCAAGTAATATAAGTTACATTAATTACCTTGCTAAGTTGGTGGGGTGTGGATGAGGGAGAATTTTGTTGTGCGATCGCTGCTATTCTATCCTCGCCATCAACTTTTTTAAATACCAAACATTGCTCAGATTACTACTTATATAAATACCAAGTCTTCTGAATTTCCAGAGCCATTTCTTGCCTTAAGTTCCAAGGTAATATAATTTCCACATTTGAACCTAAAGCCCGTAACCATCTAATTACATAATAGTCTGTATTTCGATAATCAACTTGATAATAAGCATCAGTAGTTGGGCGAGACTCTAGAATTTCTAAAAGAGCCTGTTGCTGCTGTGGGTTGAGTGTGTTTTGTTTAATGATTTTTTTGACTTCTTCATAGTTAAGGTAGTTGAATGTCTCGTGTATACTGATTCCCTGAATATAACTTTGATGAAAATCTTGATTAAACCGTAATATCATCAATGCTTGATCCTTATAAAAATCACATCCCCAAGCTTCTTTTAATTTATTGTTGACTGTTTTGGGAGTAGGCAGTTGATTAGCTTTATATTTTTATCTTAATAATTGTGGAACACGGGGGTCTTGCCAATTTAAACTTTCTAGACGTTGAGAAATAATCCGATCAAGCCGATATTTATACCAATTAATTTCATCTTTGGGAGTGCTACCATAGGCACACAAATATTTAGCCCGTTCCATAAAATAAATACAAACTGGATAAACTATGCACTCTTTAATCTGATTTTGATGAGCGCTGTGATAAGTCAATAGCACAGGTGTAATTTCTCCTGAGTCCCAAATTTTCTGCAATTCACTTTGAACTTCATCTACAGCATCTTGCTGAGGACTTGATTCTGGCACTACATAATCAACGTATAAAAATACGCGATGATTATCTTCATCTATATATTCAGAAATTTGTTCGGCTAAAAGAGGATAACTAGGGTCAAGAAAACTAAACATACCTAATGCTCCTGCCACATAAGCTTGTGCTTTAGAAGTCAAATTTGCACCAGTAGTCAAGTTGTCTGAATTATGAGAAAATGGCAAGTTTTCAAGTCTACGATAATACTTTTTCCTGCCAGCGATATTATTTACTCTTTGCAAACAGTTGCGACTTACTAATAAATCAAAATCGCTTTGCAGTGATTTACGCACTTGAGCAAATAATCGTTCTTCTAACAGTTTCTCTATATCAGCATTTAGGATTTGTATTTCTTTTTGCAAAGAATATTGCCATTCATCTAGGGTAACTCCACAATCTAATAACCATTGTTTAGTTGTTTTGATACAAGCACAATTAGGGTCTTGATGTTTGAGGATGTCTTCTTGTTTTTCATCCTTATGAGTTTCAGTAAAGAATGCTTTGCGCCAATCAGTGTAAGTAAAGCTTTCACCAAGGGAAATGTAGCCTTTTCCGCTGTAAAGCCAACGTAATAACGCCCATAACCGAACGGAACGGGTAAGGTTTTGAATTTGGTCTAAAGAACCCTTGGCTAATTGTTGTAACAGCCTGGGATGTGGGGAATACTCAAACAAGACATTCACTGTTGATTCATCAATAGTACTGTGTTTTCCAGGGTAGCAAGTATTGGAAGGGGGTACTTCCGATACTGTGTAAGATTGGGTATGACAATTTTGAACAACGGATACATCTACCGTATGAGTACATCAGAGTTTGATAAATACAAAGTAGACCACCTGTTTCTGCTGGTTGGTGAAAATCCTTTACCTAACTATGTTGCAGCAAAATTGCTGTTAAAGGAGGGGGGTAAACCTTACCTAGTTTTCAGCGAAGGTACGGAAAAACCTGCGGAACGTCTCCAAGAAGCACTTGATTTAAGCGATAACGAAACAGTTTTCCTGGATAATAACGAGTCTAATGCTTATGAAATTAAAACGAGGATTAGAAAAAAAATTAAGGAACTTCAAAAAGATTTTCCAGAGAAAAAGTGCTTTGGATTGAACTATACAGGCGGTACAAAAGCAATGGCAGTTCACGCCTATCTAGCATTAATTTCTCCTGATGAGAAAGATTTAAATATTCAACTTAATCCACCTCCTGTTTTCAGCTACCTAGATTCTCGTAACTTGAAGATGTTGATTGAACAGAGTAAAAATCCTGAACCTTTAGATATACCAAGTAAACCGCTAGAACTATCGTTAGAAAAGCTTTTTAAATTACACGGATTGACTCTTAGTAAGCCATCTAAACCTGATGTCACACTTCGAGAATTAGTAGAAGCCATAGTTAAAAATAATTTAGCATGGCGTAACTGGTGCAAAAACCAACTTTATATCGAAGGTAAAGAAAAGGAGGAGTTAGCCCAAGTTAAAAAAGATAATCATACAGAAATATACTTTAAATTTGGTAATTGGAAGCATCATAAACAGTTAATAAATGCTTCATTTGATATCACGGGATTGCCAGAAGAAATTATATCTATTATGCGACAAAAAGATATGATTAGTCCTGGTGAAAAATTAAGTGTTCAGCATTTGAAAGATTTAAATATCTTACCTAAATCTTCTAAAAACAAAAAGATTCCTGAAGAAATTTGTAAATGGCTTGAGGGAATTTGGTTGGAAGATTATGTATTACAACAATTAAATAGTATTAAAGAAGAATGTTTACTTGATGAAGTAGGTATGTCGTTCAATTTTCCAGAAAAATATAATATTACTGAATTTGAATTTGATGTTGCCTGCTTACGAGGATATCAACTTTTTGCCATATCCTGTACAAGTAGTGAAGACAATAGTTTGTGTAAATCTAAATTATTTGAAGCTTATCGTCGAGCGCGACAGATGGGAGGAGATGAAGCACGCATAGCTTTAGTTTGTTATTATGATAAGCCAGAAAAAATAAAACAACGCTTTATGAGTCAGATTCCTGATCATAGAGTTAATGTTTTTGGTAGTGGAGATATTGCAGATTTATCAACAAAATTGAGAGATTGGATTCAAGGGGTAGATGAATAATGAATGAATTAGTTGCAATGGTAATTGACACTACTGGAATCCAAAAATATATTTTTGGGAGCAATCGTCTGCGTGAAAATATCGGTGGCTCATATTTAGTGAAAGTAGCAACTTTTGAATGGGTTGAAGAGTGCTTGAGAGAACTCGGTGAAATTTATATTCCTGATCAAGAGACAGAAAATTTTGCTCCACGTATTCCTAAAAATTTAGAAATAAGAGGTGAGTTAGTATATGCAGGTGGTGGTAATACAGTTTTGCTCTTTAGAGGTGAAGAAAACGCGAAAAATTTTACTAAAATTTTGACCAAGAAAATACTGTATAAAGCACCAGGTTTAAATATTGTAGTTGCTCACCAAATATTTGATTGGGATACAGACTCACTTCAGGAAGTAATTGACAAAAAAGTAATCCAGGGAAAACTGGAAAATGAAAAACGAAAGCCAAAACCATCAATGCCTATGTTGGGTATAAGTGTAACAGCTACCTGTAACTCTACAGGATTAGTGGCGGTAGATACGAGTAAACACTATGGCATTCCAGAAAATGACAGTTATCTGGTTTCCAGAGAGATAGTAGCAAAACTCAAAACAGTTGACCGCAACTATGATGAACCTGCTAATAAAAAACTGATCAATACTATTTTCAAAGACTTGAAAAAAGGTGACTATGAAATCCCATATGATGTTGATGATTTGGGACGTTCAGAGGGTGAAAGTAGTTATATAGCTATCGTTCACGCTGATGGTAATCGGCTGGGAAATCGATTTCAAGAATACCTGAAAACTGCATCTGATAATGAAGATTGTATTGTCAAGATGCGAAGGTTTTCCAGGTCAGTTAATGATGCTGCAACTAAGGCTTTAAGTGCTGTTGCTGAAATGGTTATTAACTCAATTACTTTTGAGGAGAATCAAGCAGTTATTAAATATGTGGATAAATTAGGGAGAGTGATAAATAAAGTAGCTCTTAAAAAAAGAGATGGCAAAACTTATTTACCTTTTCGGCCAATAGTTTATGGTGGTGATGATATCACTTTTGTATGTGATGGGCGTTTAGGATTGTCTCTGGCTGCAAAGTTTTTGGAAAAATTTGAGGAATTTACCGCTAATTTACCTGACAGACAGGGTAAAGTAACGGCATGTGTAGGTATTGCAATTGTTAAGACTCATTATCCTTTTGCTAAAGCTTATGCATTAAGTGAAGCATTGTGTAATAAAGCTAAAAAATGGATACGAGAAGAGACAGATGACTATAAAAAACCTTTGTTTTCTGCACTTGATTGGCATATTGCTGCAAGTGGTTTAATTGGGACAATTCATGAAATTCGCCAACGCGAGTATCAAGTACAAATTCCTGAACGTGACGAAGTTGCTTGTTTAGCAATGCGACCAATGCGATCGCATTCCTGCAAAAATGAGTGGCGTACTTGGACTGGTTTTGCCAAAGTAGTCGATGAATTGAACACACACGAAGACTGGAAAGACAGACGCAACAAGGTAATGGCGTTACGCGATGTGTTACGTCAGGGACTCGAAGCAACAAGACAGTTTCGACAAGTTTACGGTCTTGAAAGTTTACCAGCATTTCCAGGAGGAAATAACGAGTTACGAGAAAAAGGTTGGTGGAAAGGGGTCTGTGGTTACTTTGATGCAATTGAAGCAATGGAGTTTTACATCCCTTTAGGAGAGTTAACTGATGAGTAGCTATACACTAAAAATCAAGTTGCTGAGTGATACAACATTTGGTCGTGGTGATGGGGTTGCGGGATTAGTTGACCAAGAGGTAGAACATGACAGGTACGGATTTCCTTATTTACGAGGACGCACTCTCAAAGGGTTGCTAAGTGAAGAATGCGATAACTTAGTTGCTGTAATACCAGATGAAACTCAGCGCGGACATTGGCAAAAAGTGGCTGATAAGTTATTTGGTAAACCGGGTAGTACTCTTGATACTCAAGCGATTATGTATGTTGGAGATGCTTGTTTACCAAGTGATTTACGAACTGCAATTGCAGCACAATTAGATGTGGAATCGGAGAAAAAGCGCAAAAACAAAGGATACAAACCAGCTTTGACCGATACAGATATTCTTGAATCTCTCACTACCATCCGTCGTCAAACAGCAATTAACCCAGAAAATGGTGCATCTGCTGAACGAAGTCTGCGATCGGCGCGTGTAATTTTGCGGGAACTACCCTTTGAGTCAAAACTTTTATTTGCAAAGAAACTAAATCAAGAGTCTGAAGAAGATCAAGATATTTTGGCGCTTTTAGTAGTGGGTACACTTGCATTACGAAGGATGGGAAGCGGACGCAATCGTGGTCGGGGTCATGTGCAGTGTACCTTGTGGGATATCGAGAATAATAGTGAAATTACCCAAGATATAAGTTATATTGAACGCTTCGGAAAATGAATATGAAAGCAATTACTTTCTTACTAAATACGCAGCAACCTATTCTTGCAACATCGCTTCAAGGCGACCCTAATAGCGATGTATCTCATGACTATATTTTAGGTAGCATGATTCGTGGGGCGTTGATTGGAAGCTATTTAAAACAGAATAATATCAAATACACAGATGATATTTTAGATAGTGAGCGTTTTCCAGATATCAAGCGATTATTTTTTGATGGTTCTAAGACTCGTTATTTAAATGCATATCCTGTTGATGCTAATAAAGAACGTACTTTACCTGTACCCCTTTCTTGGTATAAAAATAAAGGAGAAGAATTTTCAGAAGATAATGATAAATCTATCTATGATTTCAGTAAAATTCTTATTGATGAGCGAGACGAATATTTATCCCCCAAGCTGTTAGAACATAAGTTTTGCACTGTTAGCGATTCTGATGTATTACTTTACCGAATTAAGCGACGAATTAACATCCACAACCAGCGCGATCGCAAACGTGGTAAAGGTACTGATAGTAATGGTTCGGTATTCAGCTACGATGCCATAGATGCAGGACAAACCTTTCAAGCAGTAATACTATATGACTCAGAAAAAGACAAAAATATTATTGAGTCTTTACTCGAAACAAAAGACATTTGGTTAGGAGGTTCTCAAAGTGCAGGCTACGGACATACAAAAATTGAGCTAATTTCAAATCATAGTAATTGGTATGAAGTCGGAACTGACTTAAATACACGGCTCAGAAATACAGAATATCTAACAATTACACTTCTTAGCGATACAATTTTACGCAATGAATACGGACAATGTTTAGCAGAACCAGAAGTACTAAGTCAAGAACTTTCAAAATATTTAAATAAAGAGCTTGATTTTCAAGAAAATGGTATTTATGCCAACAGCTTAATGGTTGGAGGATTTAATCGTAAATGGGGACTACCTTTAGTACAAACACCAGCTTTTGCAGCAGGTAGCGTGTTTGTCTTCAGAAAATTTGAGATAGATTTAAAGCAACTACAAAAACTTGAAGAACAGGGAATTGGCGAACGTAGAATAGAAGGCTTTGGAAGAATTGTAGTTAATTGGTTAAATGGCCTTAATGACAAGTATCAAGTTAGGTTATCCAAACCAGAAAATTCTAAAAAACAAGCAAAAATTCAACTAGACTACCTAAGCTCAGATTCCATCAAAATAGCAGGAGATATCGCTGTCAAAATAGTTAGAAACAATTTGAATATTTTACTAACCAAGCAAGTTGGCGGAATACAAATAAATAAAGATGCAATTTCTAATAGCCAACTTTCACGGTTAATGATTGTCACTAGACAGGCTTTATCACAACTTGAAGCTGAACAAAATAAAACCGAATATCAGCGTAAAACAATAGAAGAACTAGTAGAAACCATCCAAAAATTATTGCAAAATTTACCTTATAACGCTCGTAGTCAATTTGAACGTACTCGTTTAAATACAGGTCAAAGATTTGATGAGCAAATCAGTGAATGGCTGGAATCTCCTAAAAATTGGATTAATTCAGCTTGGTGTCATGACGATCAAACTAGAAATTTAGTTAAAAATGGTCAACCATCCATAAAAGTTGCTAATGAAGAAAAAACTGTTGATGATTACTTAGCGTTAGAATATACACTTCGTTTAATTATGGGAATTACTAAAAAGATTATTAAGGAAAAGAACAATGATTGAGGTGCGTCATACTTCAAATCGTCATATTGTGAAGCGAATTATTGTGCAGGGAACTCTGATTTTAGATACTCCTACATGTTTAGGTAGTGGTGATACAGATAGTTTAATTGACCTACCATTGCTACGAGATAGCATCAGCAACTATGCTTTGCTGACAGGTTCATCAATTGCAGGGGCATTGCGAAACTATGTACGAGAGTGTGATCAAGGATATAATGTAGCCGATTCCCGTCACGATTTAGCAACTAAACTATTTGGTGATTTGTTTCTTTATCAAGATGAAGCAGAGAAATTAGAAAAGGAAAAATTGGAATTAAAAGCTCAAGATAATCAAAGCTTATTGATAATCAATGATGCCATCAGTAGCAGTATCATCAAGGCTGAATTACGAGATGGAGTCAAAATTAATAGCGTCACTCGTACTGCTCAGAATAAAGCAAAATACGATTTAGAATTATTAGAAGCTGGAACTCATTTTAAGCTGTGTTTTGAATTACTGTTAGAGAAAGGCAAAGAAGCTAATAATGCATTACTTCTGAATGCCTTAGCATTAGCCTTGCATGGATTGGAACCTAATAACGACATAAAAAGTGGTGAAATTTCTATCGGGATGAAAAAGCAGCGGGGTTTTGGTCGTTGTCATGTCAAAGAATGGCAAGTGTGGGAATTTGATATGAGCAACCCTAATGAACGTCTCCAATGGTTAACTATGGGTCGTAATTGGGCTAAATCTCATACAAAATCACCAACTGTAAGTCAATCTATTGAAACAGCACTAAAGGTAAGATTAGAGAAAGGAAATAAACGCGATCGCCTAATTATAAACGCTACATTTACCCTCGCCAGTCCCCTGTTAATTCGTTCTGGTCAAGCTTCAATTGATAAAGCGCCTGATGTTGTGCATCTGAAATCTCATCGACCGCAGGAAAAAGCTGATCATAGCGAATCAACTGAAGTGAGCGATCGCAACTTGGTTGCTGTACTTTCTGGCACAAGTTTAGCAGGTGTATTACGTCATCGTGCAGAAAGAATTGTTAATACTCTCGAAAAAGATACAAGCATCATTGATGAAATATTTGGTACAGATTTCACCAATGATAGAAGCAAACAAGCAAAAGCTAGCCGCTTAATTGTACATGAAAGCATCATCAAAAATACAGCCGATTTAGTACAAAATCGCATTGCCATAGACCGCTTTACAGGAGGAGCATATCACGGCGCTTTATTCAGCGAACAACCAATTTTCGGCAGTAACGAAACAGAATTGAACATAGAACTAGAGTTACGTCAACCAAAAAATTATGAAATAGGGTTAATTTTGCTGTTAATTAAAGACTTGTGGACAGGAGATTTACCTGTGGGTGGAACAAGTAGTATTGGACGAGGAAGATTGCAGGGAAAGAAAGCAGAAATCACCCTCTATGATTCACAGGATAATACAACCTGGACAATTTCTCAATATTCAAAAGATGAGCCTTTAATTATCAATGATGCTCATTCATTAGAAAAATTTGTCACCGCTTTATATGAGGAGGTAACTGCTTGAATAAACCATTATGTAAGCCTTTAGAAATTTCAGCCAATTTAGACCTTTATCAATGGTTAAAAGAACAGGCTGAAAAATACAAATTAAAATACTTATTAGCACACGCCGAAGATGGTGTTATTTGGGGTGAATTCCGAAATGGTGAGTTAGTAACTGCACATGACGCATTTTCTCAATCACCTCAGTTACGTTCTTGTACCCTACAACAATGCCGTATTTTTGGTGCAAATGTAGAAATTATGCTTTGGCAAACTTATGAAGGTTTTAAAGCTCGTATTATTCAGGATGACCAAAGCACAGAATTTATTCCCGAACATCAAATACTTTGGGGAACAAAAGTAGAAGAAGTTAACAATGGCTTTACTTTAGTAACTGATGGTCAGCAGGGTTTGCATCATGCTGTACCTTTAACTGGAATTGAATTTGACAGTAATCAAAAATTATATCGTCCGTTACGTTTAATTGTTCGTCACTATATCGATGATAAACAACAATCAGGTTTAGCTCGTATTTATCTCAGTCGTTTGGTTAATCTTACTACGGAAAAGGAATTAACTCATGCTGCCAAGACACATTCATAGTGTTCCAGAACCAAAAAATAATGAACATAAAGCTCATGCTCCTTATAACTTTGTAGAGTTACCAAATGATATTATTAAGATCGAGCCTGAAACTTTACCTCAGAAAAATTGCTACTATTCCCAATCTGATAATCGATATACTGGAAAAATTAAATGCACTCTTACCACTAAATCACCTCTTTATACCCGTTTTGGTTTGATACCTGAAGATTTCATTAAATTTATTGACAAGCATGATGAAAATTTGAAACCAGAAGAACATCTAGAAAAACTGAGAAAACTTGCTAATTTCTTTTGTCATCCTGACAACAAACGGCCTATAATTTCGGGTAGTAGTTTGCGAGGAATGCTACGTACTCTTGTAGAAATTATCAGCTTTAGCAAAATTGAACGAGTATCAGACCAGCACCACTTTTTCTTTCGTGCAGTTGCAGCAAAAAAAGAAGATCCATTAGGAATACAATATAAAGAGCTACCAAAGAAGGTAAAAGCTGGTTACTTAATTAGTGAAGGCACTAGTTGGTATATCCAACCATCTAAAACTATTGAAAAGTCACCATTTATATGGGTTAAGGAACGAGATTTATCAAGAATTAGTACTTTAATTAGAATGGATAAACCCAATTATCGTCCCCAGTATATAAGCGTTAGTTTTGGAGATACATTTTTTACATCCCTAAGAAGGTTTACAAAACTTGTTAGTCCTAACCAGAATTTATATACCAACAGAGGGATGCTTGTTACTAGTGGTAATATGCTGGAATCTTCTGATAATCCTGAAAATCTATATCGCAAAAATCACTGCATTGTTCCAGAAGTTAATAGTAATGCAAATCGCCTAAAAATCAGTGATACTGCAATTTTAGACTATCGTAGTTCGTTAACTGACTTTCAAAAGCAAGAACCTTTTGATAAAGATTTAGGAGTCTTAAAGAAAGGACGACCAGTTTTTTATTGCGAACCTTTAGATGGACAAACAGAAGTAACATTATTTGGTCACTGTCCAAATTTTCGTATTCCTTATTTTCCTAGTCGAGACGGTAAAGCGGCTTCAGCAGTGGAATTTATTCCTAAAAGTATTGGTAAATCTGACAAACTTGATCTAAGTGATGCTATATTTGGTTTTGTTAGAGATAGAGATAAAGACACACCTAAAAAGTCTGATACAAAAACATTTGAGGCTCTTGCTGGTCGAGTGTTTATTGAGGATGCTATTTGTGATAAAACCTTGAGTGACGATATCTGGTTAACTGGTAATGTTGATGAAATAGTTACAGCAAAAATTCTTTCTACACCCAAACCTACAACCTTTCAACATTACTTAGTTCAAACAAGTTCAGAAAATAGTCAGCTTAAACATTATGCTAGCCAGCCACCAACAGAAAACGATTCAGGAAATACTGTGATTCGTGGTCATAAACTTTACTGGCATAAACGAAATGTCAAGCGTGAAGATATAGAAGAAACTGACCACAATGAAATTTCCAAAGCCCGATCGCAGTATACGGAAATAAAACCTATTAAAGAAGGTGTTATCTTTAACTTCAATATCCACTTTGAAAACTTAAACAACGTGGAACTGGGTGCTTTACTGTGGATACTTAACAAGGCTCAAGATGACCAATATTGCCTGTCATTAGGTATGGGTAAACCTTTAGGAATGGGTGCAATAAAAATTACTCATCAGCTACAGCTAAGCGATCGCTCTTCACGTTACTCAAGATTATTTAATCATAATCAATGGTTAACTGGAGAAGAAGACCAAACTGATATTGTCTCAAAACACGCTGATTGTGTACAAGCTTTTGAAGATTATGTCCTGAATAATATCCACGATGATGACCATCCACAAGGATGCAAAGCAAAAAATTTAGAAGAATTACCTCGTATCCAAATGCTGTTGGCAATGCTGCGTTGGGATGTTACTCCTAAAAAAGACGAAACTCGGTATATGACAATTAAGCCTAATAATGAATATACAGAGCGTCCTGTATTACCAACTCCGTTACAAATATTTAAAGAGTACGACGAAAAGTTTACAGATAACCGCAGGTTTCCCCCTCAGTCAGTAGCATCATCTCAGGTCACTGAAAAGTCAAAGAAGAATATTAAAGACTCTCAGCAAAATACAAAAAGAGGTAATTCAGGAGATAGAAATAATTACAATGCTGCAACAGCTAGACCTACAAAGCCACCAAAGCCACCAAAGCCAAAAAAATGAAGTTTAAAGTGTGCGATCGCTACTTTTGTCAGTTTAATCAAAAACTAACTGCGATCGCAATTCATTTTTATCCCAGCTGAAACACATCAGCTAGCACACTCCTATCATCCACCAGCCTAGCCTTTGCCGGAGAGTCATAAACAACTAACAGCGAAGGTTCTCCAATAACATCCTCAAATAAAGTCATGCCTTCAGCATGATCATCTCGATTTCCATAAGGAATTTCTTGTATAATCTCTGGATTGTTCAGCACATTTTCTGGCAAATGCGCACCATTTTTTAAGCGATAAACTTGCACAGGCCCATCTAAATCCATTGTTGGGCCAGCTAAAATCAATAAATCTTCACCTTGCACGAGCAAATCCCGAATTCCTAACCCATTTAGCCAGATAAAATGCTTTTTATATCCTTTATTCTCTTCTCCAATTTTTCGCAATTTCATCAAACCTGGCTTAGAATCTTCCAACTCTATTTCCAAAATCATAGCCCAACCCCGAACAACAGGGCCGCGTAAACCCAGAAAAATTGAATTTTGATTAACAGCTAACCCTTCAATATCAAAGCCATTGTCTTTTCCCGGAATCGCTGCTTTAATAAATGAACTTAAATGTGGATCATTCGCTAAAGCTTCCATGAGCAAGTTTCCTTGATTTGTCACCTCTAGTTTCGCAGCACTCAACTGGACATCTGGATTTTGAGGGTGTGGACAAGACGAGAATAACTTGCCATTTACAAGGGGAATTCTTCCTAAAATGTAGCGATTGAGTTCTGATTCAATCTTGGCTAGCCTGAGAATATTTTTTTTATCATTATTGTCAGGCTTGGGTTTCTTCCGCTTATAGCTATGAGAACCTATTAGCCATAAATAATAATCAGCATAAGCCAATCCTTCAATATCAATTTCTTCATCTTCTGGTGCAGGTAAACTAATAAATTCTGCCACCCGAAATTGTTGATGATCTGTAAATTTATCACTATCAACTAAAGAAAGACGTTCAATCGTTGAGGTTTCATCTGAACCTAACCATAAATGGCTATCTGGAGTTAATAGCAAACCTGAAAGGTTTTCCCTATGTTCTTTAAAGCTATCACCAAACGTTAAGGTAACTTGATGGAGTAAATGCGAATTTGACATTTTAGCTAATCTCTCAGGTTTAAAAGTTGTTAATCCTGCTATCTTAGTGTGTCATCTAATACTTGGCAATAGACACTCATTTAACAACCTAACCAAAATATAAATCTGCAAGGCAAATAAACAACCTTAACCTATCCTAGCACTTATATATTGGCATAAATATATCAAGTACCAATGGTAATAAGAATACTTATGCCTGAAGATTTATATGAAAAATAAATATCAAAAGATAGATGGAAATTTTTAACTAATGCTATTATGCAAGAACTTGATTAAGTAGTTTATTGCTATTAATTATGAAATTAGCTACAGAACCAACTGTCAAAACTTTAGGAGACTACGCTTACCAAGCGATTCAAAAACACTTTAAGAAAACCTTGAAGTGGGAAAAATCTGTTAAGAAAGATGAAGACCCAGAAGCACTACACCAAATGCGAGTAGGGATGCGTCGCCTACGTACAGCCACAAGTAGGTTTGAAATCGCAATCAAGTTGTCCAAGCCAGCCAGTGATAAAAATATCGGTAAAATTGCTCGTCGCCTTGGTAATCTCCGAGACTTAGATGTCCTCAAAGAAACTTTAGAAACACTTTATCAACCACATTTACCTCGCAAAGAACAGGAAACTCTGCAAACAGCTTTTGATGCTTTAGCTAAACAACGTAAACAGGATTTCTCCAATGTAGAGGCAACTTTAAAAGATGAAGCTTATAAATCTTTAAAACATGCATTAGAAGATTGGTTGGAAAAACCCAGCTATCAACCCTTAGCATCTCTACAAATTCAGCAGGTGCTACCAGATTTACTATTACCTGAAGTCAGCCGTTTTTTACTACATCCAGGTTGGCTAGTTGGCACTAAAGTTGTAGATTCAGAGTTAATAGTCATCACTGACTGGAAAGCAGAAAAGCTAGAACAACAATTGGCAACTCAAGGCGAAACTATTCATAATTTACGGAAACAAGCTAAACGCGTGCGTTACCAGATGGAGTTATTTACTGACTTATATGGAGAGTCTTACGCTGCTTATATTGCAGAAGTGAAAAGTATCCAAGACATTTTAGGTACTATTCAAGATAGCGTAGTTATGGCTGAGTGGCTTGTGGATATCTTCAAGTCAGAAATTCACACAAAATTACCAACACTTGCTAGTTTATTAGCACAAAATCGTTTCAAATCGTGGCAACAGTGGCAACCTTTGCAGGAGAGGTATTTGAAAGCTGAAAACAAACATAGCTTCCATTTAACAATACTGCATCCAAGTTAAGGAAGTGTTCTTATTTGCACCTTTGCGTGAGACAAGAAAATCTGATGAATTAGCCTGAAAATAGCTACATTTAGTAAAGTTCAAATTAGCGGTGAGTAGACAAACTAATAGGAGCTTCAAGGGATAATACATAAACACTACTTTGGGGAATCTGTACAATACGAGTATTTTCTGGGGAGCGCAAGCCGGCAATCAATCCTACAGCGCTTCCTAGCATTGCTCCTCTGTCAAACTGATCCGGATCGCCTTGGCTCAAAAAGCCTAACGTACTGCCACCAATTCTGCCCCAAACAGAACCATTTTCCACAGCTTTGTCATTAGCTCGTTTATGAGTAATGGTAGTGCCTGGAATTACTTGACTCGATGCTTGAATCGAGACAATTCGACCATTAATTACCAAAGACTGCGCTACAATTTTGGCACCTCCATCTTTTGGTTTAAGAACAATTGTTACAGGAGTATTTTCAGGCGCTATGGTGTTACCTTGAGCATCTTTAATCGGATTAGCTAAAGGAACTGTAAGGGGATAATCCTTTTTTTGACCAACATCTACGGTAACAGGTGCCGGAAATGAGATGATAATAGCTGTATCTTGAGGAATGCTAATCTCTTCATTAACTGTTTGGGACTGAGGTTGCACGGTAGGTTGAGTAGTAACTGGTTGAGCATTAGCTGACATTACAAATGAACCCAACAAAGACATAGAACAGGCAAGACTCAACAACATTTGCGTTTTCATAACCTTTTCTCCGTTTAATATGAGTGTTTTGTTCTAGGCTTGAATCCCTTCACTCAAGCATTAGGTTTGTCGTTTTGAGTTTATGCAGCAGTAAGCCTAACGGCTGAAAATTGTAACATCGGTAGGGGAGCCGGCGCTGTGGACGGGTTCGCTGACTTGTTCGCTCTCCTGCGTTCCTGTTCCCAAGGGAGAGGGTTTTCTTAACGCGAGTTCGACAAGTGCTGTTTTAACCTCTCCCCCGGCCCCTCTCCTACAAGGAGAGGGGAGTAAAACCCTTTTTTTTTCGTTCCTCCTCTCTCTCCATTTAGGAGAGGGAGGTCAGGGAGAGGTCATCGAACTCACGTTTTCTTAGCGTAGCGACTGGCGTCAGGTTTCCCGACAGCCTTTGCAACTGGTGTAGTGTTGTTGTACCAAGCGCAAAGCACCCTTCGGCTTGGTGCAGTCGCCTGGGTTGGGTTAAGCCTATCAAGAGCGCTGCTTCACCATTACTGATTTTCGGTGCTTTAGGACTAGTGTCCATAACGCAGGCTACCATATCAAAGCCAACAACCCAAAAGCATTTTTAGCTATTATTTCAATAAATAAAATAGTATTTAACTTTACCTGGTAATCTTTTATTAAACCAGACGTAGTTCTAATCTATTAACAATAAATCCGGAAAATCACAAACCAAAAATGTAGATTTGATTGTAATCTACAATGGTAATTGATTTATGACATCAGAACCCGCCTTTCTTGATTATGTCTTAGGTATTGCTACTAAAAATCTTCGTTTATTTGATGATAAAGACCCTAGAATTGATGGAAGCATTGCAGGGGAAGATTTACCTTATGATGCTGGTTTCAAATTTAGAACTGCTGTTCAGGGAGTTATCAGAGCTATTAGAGCTTGGATTCCTGCTACTGATGATATCAATCAAAGCCACAAAGCACGATTATGGGATGTAGAAACTCAGCAATTATTAGCTGAAGCAGAATTTACAAATATTGTGGGAGACTCTTGGAATGAAGTAACCCTCAGTACACCTATCACAATTGAGCCAAACAAAATTTATCTTGTCTCTACAGAGATTTTAAAAAGGCTCCCAAGAGCAGGTTTTTTCTTCAACAATCCTTTTACGAAAGATGCAATTACTGTTTTAGGTGCAAGCGAGTCAAACAACGGTATTTTTGCATACTACGCTCCTGGTTACAATGATCGAGCAACACAATACCCTGCTTTTCCTAGTTTTAGTTTTCAAAACAGTTACTACTATCAAGATATTGTCTTTGATGCGAGTGCTGAAACTGAAACTATTCGCGTCAGAGAACACGTAACAACTCACCCAATATTCTTAGAAAACCTAAAAGAAGGTACACAGGGATGGGACGATATTAATTATGCTCAAAATTTAGAGATAGCTGCTTTTCTTTCTTCTGAGTCAATCAATAAAGGAGAATTTATTGATGTCAAAGCAAGTTTAGCAGTTGCAGGAAATATTAAGATTGAGGTCTTTAGATTAGGTTACTATAGTGGCGTAGGAGCTAGACTAGTTTATTCAGTTGATGATATTGCCGTAATTACCCAAAGTACAGAAATAGTTAACCCAGCAACTAAATTAGTTAGATTTAACTGGTTGACAACCTACACACTACAAACAAATGCAACTTGGATAACTGGCTGTTACTTGGTCAAACTCACAGACAAAAGTACTGGTAAGCAGTGTTTATCCTTCTTTGTATTGCGTGATGATAACTTACAATCAGATATTCTTTATAAATTTGGATTTAGCACTCATTATGCATATAATAGTTTTGCCTATAATGCTTCTAATCGATATTCTGCCTACTCAGGTGGAGAGCGATCGCTCTCTATTTCTCTAGACCGCCCTTGGGAAGGAAACACATACAACCCCAGTACACCTAATAGTAACCCACTCAGATGGGAATACCAAACAATTAGATGGTTAGAGAAAAATGCTTATCGTGTTTCTTACTGCTCTGGGCAGGATATTGATAAAAATGGCTCAGGATATGTGAAAAAATATTCTGCCTTTATGATTAGTGGTCATGATGAGTACTGGAGTTTTAAAGAGTATAAAGCCATTAAAGAAGCAATAGAATCAGGTGTGAGTGTGCTTTCACTATCAGCAAACACTTGCTATTGGAATATCAAATGGAGTAGTGATTATAGAACTGCTGTGATCCATAAACGCAATGAATACTTAGCTGGTGGCGTCGTCAGCAATTATCAACCAGATACATTAAATGTGCCACCTACCTATAGATTCCGTGATCCAGAACTATTTGGTAAAACAATTGATGGATGTACAATCACAGCAGAGCTAGGATTATTAGGTGTTGGGTATATAGGTGATACTAACAATCTTTACGGTGGCTATTCACTACAAATCAAAAAAGATGACTCAGTATTGAGAGGAACTAATTTAAAAGCAGGGGATCAGATGCCTTTATTAGTTGGTTATGAATGGGATCATATTGATCCAGATCCTAGCGCACAGCCACAAACAAAAACAGGCACACCCAGCTTTGTAGATTCAATTATCTTTGAGTCAACAATAACAGATCCAATACCTGACTCGTCTAACGTTTCACAGTCCTTTATAGGGGATTTACCTTTGAGCGCTGTACAGACAGCACAGGGAGTTTACTTTACAGCTCCTAGTGGAGCTAAAGTATTCTCTGCTGGTTCATTACAAACTTCTTGGGGCTTGGATTCTTGGAAAGTTTCTCCTAGTAGAGAATCAAAACCTTACCAACGAATTATTTACAATATCTTAGAAGATATGGCAGTTTGGCCTGGTTTTGAGCCACCACAATCTTCTTGAGTAATTAGCAGTCAAGGAAGAGAACTGTTTTGAGCAGGGTATCAGGGAAAGGGGAGACAAGGGAATAAGCCCACATTTCTCACAAGTCCCGCGATCGCAACGCAAATAGATTACACCTCGATTTTATAATTGAGTTGATGCTCATCTCCGGGCAGCCCTCGAAAACCCCAATTGTGCTTGGGAGTTTCAAAAATTGTCATTTCTAAATCTTGTGGTGAAATTCCCAGTGGCTGTAACCGCTCAAACAGTAAACGAATTAACTGCTTTTTCGCCTCAATACTGCGTCCTTCGATCATACTAAATTCAATAATGGTGTAACACTCGGTGCGCCCTTCTGGATAGAAAAAATCATCTCTTTCGAGGAGGAAGAATCGGTGTGCGCGTTTCTCAGGTGGATACTGAAGTGCATCCACTACACAAGAATGAATGATATCGGAGAGTTTCGGCTTAATCGGCTCAAGATGCTCTCTCAATCCGTAAATTTTGGTCTGTACCATAACCTTATATATTGCCTGAATCACCTACCGGTAAAAAGTTAATCTAACGTGAATCCGCTGTTAACAGAGCGCACATATCCCCACCAGGAGATAATTCCTCCCAATTCCCAATTTCCACAACATCCAATAGCCGAAACCCCTGTTTTCACGTAGCGGTAATACCCTTGCGGGAAGCCGCTTTGCGTCTACATGAATTGCCGCTACTGTAATTTTGCCTCAGTCTGATTTTTAATAAGCAAAGCTAATAACTGTCATCACCATAACAAAACTTAAAAGACTTGATTAACTTTTGTAAAGCAGTGTAAATTACTATCACAGGCAAAAACAAACACGCCTAATACATACATAACAACCGCACTCATAAAACCATGACAGCAACCTTACAACAGCGCCAAAGCGCCAACGTATGGGAGCAGTTCTGCAACTGGATCACCAGCACCAACAACCGCCTCTACATCGGCTGGTTCGGCGTACTGATGATCCCCACCTTGCTAGCTGCAACCACCTGCTTCATCATCGCCTTCATCGCCGCCCCTCCCGTAGACATCGACGGAATCCGCGAACCAGTAGCAGGTTCCCTACTGTATGGAAACAACATCATCTCCGGAGCAGTAGTACCTTCCTCCAACGCCATCGGCTTACACTTCTACCCAATTTGGGAAGCAGCATCTCTTGATGAATGGTTGTACAACGGTGGTCCTTACCAATTGGTAATCTTCCACTTCCTGACCGGCGTATTCTGCTACCTAGGTCGTGAATGGGAACTGTCCTACCGCTTAGGAATGCGTCCTTGGATCTGCCTAGCATTCTCAGCACCTGTTGCTGCTGCAACCGCAGTATTCTTGATTTACCCAATCGGTCAAGGTTCCTTCTCTGATGGTATGCCCTTGGGTATCTCCGGAACCTTCAACTTCATGATCGTCTTCCAAGCAGAACACAACATCCTCATGCACCCCTTCCACATGTTAGGAGTGGCTGGTGTATTCGGTGGAAGTCTATTCTCTGCAATGCACGGTTCTCTAGTAACCTCTTCCTTGGTTCGTGAAACCACCGAAAACGAATCCCAAAACTACGGATACAAATTCGGTCAAGAAGAAGAAACCTACAACATCGTAGCTGCTCACGGTTACTTCGGTCGCCTAATCTTCCAATACGCATCCTTCAACAACAGCCGCAGCTTGCACTTCTTCCTGGCTGCTTGGCCTGTAATCGGCATCTGGTTCACAGCACTGGGTGTAAGCACAATGGCGTTCAACTTGAACGGCTTCAACTTCAACCAATCTGTGATTGATTCTCAAGGTCGTGTGATTAACACCTGGGCTGATATCATCAACCGCGCTAACTTGGGTATGGAAGTAATGCACGAGCGTAATGCTCACAACTTCCCCTTAGACTTGGCTGCTGGTGATGTTGCTCCTGTTGCTATCAGCGCTCCTGCTATCAACGGTTAATTCTTAGCCACGTCGAATAAAACGAAAAGCGCTCTCCCAGTGGGGGGGCGCTTTTTGGTGTCTGTGGTCAGCCAAAAGATTGCTGACTATAAATAGTTGTTGCATTGTGCTTTAGATGACTTTCTAAACTATCGCTCAAGGTGTTAAAAGAGTTGTTGTTGGATAATTATTCTTAGACAAGAGTCAGACAATAGCTAATTTTTTACCGCTTAATAAATTTTCATGCTGAAATACATATCTGCGATCGCAGCTGTCTTGATGTTCACTGTGGGGTTTGCATCTACAACTCAAGCTGCAACTCCCCGTTCAAGTTGGGTGGTGAATGAAATTTACCAATACAACCATCCATTTGCATCACAGTTGCCTCAAGAACTGGTGACGAAAATGCAAAAAATGGTAGCTAGTCCTTTTGCCTTTTATCGGGGGACGGCTCACATATTTTATCGTGATATGCAAACTTTACCAGGTTCAGCATTTGTCAATTCTGCCACATCAGCCATCTGGTTGGAGGGGGATATGCACATGCAAAATCTTGGAGGTATGAGAGATAGCAATGACAACAACGTTTTTGACACCACCGACTTCGATGAAGGCTATCTTGGCCCCTACGTGTGGGACTTACGACGTATGGCAGTTTCTATTCTGTTAGCGGCTAAAGAGAATGGTCTAAGTTCTAGTGATGCTCAAGATATTGTTCGCAATTTCTTGGATACTTACCTTAACAAGATGAGCGATTTTAAGGGAACCAACGATGAACTATCTTACCGTCTCGACTCTGGCAATACAAATGGTGTGGTCAAAGATTTGATTCAAAAAGCATCAAATAAGAGCCGTTCTGACTTGTTAGATAAGAATACTGTATTAGATAACAATGGTAATCGAGTTTTCCAGACAACTTCTGTTCTTGAGCCTGTATCTAGTAGCACCTATTCAGACATTAGTAATGCTATGAGCAGCTACATCGCCTCAATTTCTAGTAGTAAGCGCTATAGCAATAGTTACTATACCTTGAAAGATATCCGCCTCAAATTAGGTTCTGGTACTGGTAGTCTTGGTAAGTACCGCTATTACTTGCTGATTGAAGGCCCAAGTTCAGCAACCAGCGATGATAGAATTTTGGAGATGAAACAGGAAGGCAGTAGCGCAGTTGCGATCGCAGTTCCAGGTTTGCTACCAACTTCAGTCTATGGCAACCATGAAGGAAATAGAGTAACAATTGCAACTAAAGCGATGCTTACTAATACAGATCCCTTGGTTGGCTACAGTACGGTCAATGGCATCCCATTTATGGTGCATGAAAAATCCCCTTATCAGGTAGACTTTGACTATACCTTGCTTACCACTAAATCAAAGTTTATGGATGCCATGGGGTATGCTGGTAAGGTCATTGCTAAGAACCACGCAATCTCTGATAAAGACTACGATGCTGAGATTATTCCTTACAGCATTGACAAAGAAGTAACTGATATGGTCAGCGGTAATAAAAGTGGATTCAAAGATGAGATTCTTAACTTTGCCCTAGATTATGCAACTCAAGTCGAGTACGACTACGCTAGTTTTGTAAATGCCTATAATCAAGGGGTGACGCTCTACTAGGGATAATTGGCAATAAGAATTTTTAATAACCATAGTACATGAGTTCAACTAGTGAACTCACGTACTATGGTTATTATGGTTATTACAGTAAATTACTGTAACTATCAACCAGAACTTTACTGCCATGGGACCGCTCTGTATTAAGACTTTCACCTTAACCTCTGCAGTAACTAATGTGGAGGAAGCGACAAAAACTCCACAACATTTCTAGTTAATATTTTTACTGTTCATGTATCTGCCGTCGCTCTCCTTCGACACACGACAATGGGTCACAGCGGAACAACACCCAGCCAGTAATTTGTTTGTTACAAGATAATCATAGCAATTTCGTCACTTCAAGTTAGTCTTTCTCAGGTAATAACTACATTCAAACTAGGGGAATAACTGTGTTAGTTACTAGTATATATCAAAGGTATAATTGTATTTTTAGATGATATGAATATTTCCAGCTACACACGACATGAGAGGCGATTGACTGAATCAACAAAATAATAGCGCTTGCCTAATTAGAGGTAAGCGCTATTATTTTGTTGATTCAGGGATGGAAAAAATTAAAGTTAATACCCTGAAATTTAATATTAATTGGTCAGTTTTAAATTTATTAGACAGCACTGCGACGAGTTAACAAGTTCCACAGGAAAACTGCAACAAGTGCGCCAATAACGGCTACTAAGATACCAGGAATACTTAGAGTAGGAGCTGCTAGTGTCAAATTTCCTGTACTGAAGAAAATACCCAAACTACCACCAATGAAAGCACCGATAATTCCTAGAATGATTGTTCCTAGAACGCCGCCACCTTGATGACCTGGGTAAATAGCCTTGGCAATAGCACCAGCAATTAGACCTAAAACAATCCAAGCAAGAATGTTCATTGTGAGTTAATTTTGATAAAGAGATTTTTCTGAATCAATTACAAACTAACAATTCAACTACTAGGGTTTAATCTATCAACAGAAATAATTATTGTATCCTGAAGGAATACTTTAATAACTGCCATCTTTTTTCATCTAAGTCTACTGGATACGAATCAGTTAACCTGACATGCATTAAACGACCTCTTATTCCGTAAGGATTTTGGAAATTATCCAAAATCATCCTTTTGGAACTAGCAAATAATTTACAAGAGTTTCAATACTTAATTCACGTTAGACCTAATTTATAAAAAAAGCTCCTAACCGGTCTAAGACTAGGAGCCTATCAATTCATTGCTTGGTAATTGCAGTATAAGCATTTTTCATTGTTCCCATCCTCTACTTGAAGAATTAAGATAATGTCTCAACTCAACTTTTGATGAAACCAATAAGACGATAAAAATAAAAACATATATCAATATTTAAGCGGTCACCAAGAGGCGTGGGGAAGAAATAGTGAATTGCGAATGGGAAAAAGCGAATTGGTTTGATAATAAAACAGGAACACGCTAAATTTCGTGTTCCTGGTTGGTGTTATATTTTTGGCCTTGCTGATTGATGAGATGAATTGAGGTTTTTGGCTATGACTAAAACTCTTGCAAGAGATTTATTGTTGAGATGTCTAACACTTAGTAGAGGTCTTCTTCCTTGTGAGTTGCGATTTTGACATCAGAGGTTGGGTAAGCAACACAGGTCAGTACATAACCTTTTTCAATCTGATCGTCGTCTAAAAATGACTGGTCAGACTGGTCAACGGTACCCGAAATTAATTTACCAGCACAAGTTGAGCAAGCGCCAGCACGACAAGAGTAAGGTAGATCAAGACCTTCGTCTTCGGCAATGTCTAGATTATAAATAGTAGCCATTCAGTGATCCTCTCTTTTGTCAACGGCAGTATAAGCTATGCTAAAGCAAAGCAAACGGTTGGTTTGATATCAACCGTCGTTTTAAATTTACTTCAATTCTGATACTACGGGAAAAATTAAAGGATGTAACTGTAAATCGACCCCGATTAGTAATGAAATTTAGTTAGTTGTAAATGATAAGATTTTTTAATATAAATAACTGCCAAAAAATGCTGTGATCAGAAAAAATGTTATTTTGAGAAGGCTAAGTCCAGTTTTCCAGATATCACATCAGTGGAAAAATGCTTGAGAGCGAAAACATTCATGCGATTTTTAGGTAGTGAGGAGTAGAGATGTTGCGGCACAGCGTCTGTATGGGAGTAGGGAGTAGTACAAAACGAAAAATATAGTCTTTTAAGCTTTCTTCTCACCCTGCTTGTACTTAGATTATGCTAGCAAGCAAAAATGTTGATAGTTGACAAGCAACCTTTGAGCAAAGATATCAAGTCATAGACGAATAGCAATAAAGCAGGAACACTAAGTTTGTGTGTTCCTGCTTGACGTTAGATCTTAGACTTGTTACGAAATTAGTTTGAAAAAGCACATATTACCCAAGGAACCTCAAAAAATCAATTTTCAGGGTTGAAGTTGCTAATTGCTAATTGTGTTCAGTCAGCAATTAACAATTACAATGGTAGATTTTTTGATTTATCAGTTCTCAAAGGGAGGTTTTACTTAAGATGTGCTACTTTTATGTTGACGACATCAGTAACTCTTGCAAGAGATTTATTGTTGAGATGTCTAACCCTTAGTAGAGGTCTTCTTCCTTGTGAGTTGCGATTTTGACATCAGAGGTTGGGTAAGCAACACAGGTCAGTACATAACCTTTTTCAATCTGATCATCGTCTAAAAATGACTGGTCAGACTGGTCAACGGTACCCGAAATTAATTTACCAGCACAAGTTGAGCAAGCGCCAGCACGACAAGAGTAAGGTAGATCAAGACCTTCGTCTTCGGCAATGTCTAGAATATATTCATCCTCAGGAACATCGATTGTAGTTTCGTTTCCTTCTTGATCGACTAGTGTAACTTTATAAATAGTAGCCATTCAGTGATCCTCTCTTTTGTCAACGGCAGTATAAGCTATGCTAAAGCAAAGCAAACGGTTGGTTTGATATCAACCGTCGTTTTAAATTTACTTCAATTCTGATACTACGGGAAAAATTAAAGGATGTAACTGTAAATCGACCCCGATTAGTAATGAAATTTAGTTAGTTGTAAATGATAAGATTTTTTAATATAAATAACTGCCAAAAAATGCTGTGATCAGAAAAAATGTTATTTTGAGAAGGCCAAGTCCAGTTTTCCAGAAATCACTCAGCACTAGTGATGTGAATAGTCCTAAATCTCAACTGCGCGCCTCCTAACTTCTAATTAAGCACTGTTTTGGTGAGTATGATGTACAATTCAGAGGCAGTTTGGGGAAAAGCAACAGTGCGTGTCGGCTTGATTGGTACTGGATATGCGGCAAAACTAAGAGCAGAGGCATTAGTGAATGATGAGCGATCGCATCTAGTGGCGATTGTCGGTCACGAACCGGAAAATACAGCAGCCTTTGCCAAAGAATACAATACTGTTGCCTTGGGTTCTTGGCAAGAATTAGTCGAGCGCCAAGATATTGATTTGGTGGTGATTTCCACAGTGAATCGAGATCATGGTGCGATCGCGAAAGCAGCCCTATCACAAGACAAACATGTAGTTGTAGAATATCCCTTGTCTGTGGATGCGACCGAAGCTGAAGAAGTTGTTGCCCTAGCCAAAGCAAAAAACAAACTGCTGCATGTAGAACACATTGAACTTTTGGGTGGCGTGCATCAAGCTTTGAAGCAACACTTAGAGAAAATTGGCAGCGTGTTTTATGTCCGTTACAGCACCATTAATCCCCAAAATCCTGCACCCCGCAAATGGACTTATAACCATGAGCTTTTCGGCTTTCCCTTGATAGGGGCACTTTCTCGCTTACATCGTCTGACTGATTTGTTTGGTAAAGTCTTTACGGTGAACAGTCATCAGCGATACTGGGCAATAGAACCAGAATACTATCAAACCTGTTTTAGCATTACTCAGCTATGCTTCACTAGTGGACTGTTAGCACAAGTAGTCTATGGCAAAGGCGAAACCATTTGGCAACCAGAACGCAAGTTTGAAGTTCACGGCGAAAAGGGTGGTTTAATTTTTGATGGCAACAGTGGATTTTTTATCCAAGCAGGGGAAACAACACCAATAGAGGTTGGTACCCGTCGGGGGTTGTTTATCAAAGACACTACTATGGTGTTAGACCATCTGTTTAATGGTACTCCTTTGTACGTCACCCCAGAAGAGAGCTTGTACACCCTCAAGGTTGCTGACGCCGCCAAAAGAGCTGCCGAGACAGGATTAACTATATTTATGACAGATAGCCTAGACAAGAGTTTATGAGAACCGAACCAATTGTTATTTTATCTGCACGAGAAATAGAAAAAATGCGTCAAGCAGGACGCTTAGCAGCTAAATTGCTACAACATTTAGAACCACTTGTCAAGCCTGGGGTTAGTACTCTGCAACTGAATGATGAAGCTGAACGTTGGACACAGGCCCATGGTGCAAAAAGCGCACCTCTGGGCTATAAAGGCTATCCCAAGTCAATTTGCACGAGTGTGAATGAAGTAGTCTGTCATGGCATTCCCAATGCTAGGCAGATTCTTAAGGAAGGTGACATCATCAATATTGATGTAACGCCGATTTTAGATGGCTACCACGGTGATACATCCAAAACATTTATTGTAGGGAACTGTCCGCCCAAAGTAAAAAAATTGGTGGAAGTGACCGAAGAGTGTCTGCGGCTAGGTATTGCTGAGGTCAAACCGGGAGGACGCATTGGAGACATTGGTGCAGCCATTCAAGAGTATGCAGAGGCGCAAGGCTTTTCTGTGGTGCGAGACTTTGTAGGACACGGCATTAGTAATATTTTTCACACTGCACCTGATATTCCCCACTACGGTACACGCGATAAGGGTAAGCGTCTCAGACCTGGGATGGTTTTTACCATCGAACCAATGATTAACGAAGGCACTTATGAAGTGGAAGTCAAGAGCGATGGCTGGACAGCAGTGACACGCGATCGCAAGTTATCAGCTCAGTTTGAGCATACCATAGCAGTTACAGAAGATGGGGTAGAAATCCTCACCTTACCTGAAGGTGAGTAAATAAACTATTGATTTTCGGTGCGTTAGGACGTTCCGTCCATAACGCACGCTACTGGCGTGACAAGGCTAAAATGTTGCAATAATTGTCTTGTGGGGTGGACATCTTGTCCGCCCTGGACGGGCGAGACGCCCATCCCACAAGAGTTTTACTAATGCACTATCTTAGCCTTGTCACGCTACTACTCGCTAATTATCGTCCCAACTTATTAGGAATATCTTGACAACCACCGAGAATAGTCCCCCTAGTTTTTTCGCCACCCCAAGCACAGCAGTAGTAGCGGATAGTATCGGACATCCGTTGCACGTTACTGAAATCGGCATTTTCCACTACAGCACCAGTCTGTTCACCAGTTTCGTAGTTTGGTGGTTCGGTGCGACTGCGGGGTGATGCTTTGTCCACTGAACCATAAAATAGACGAATACCATTCAAATCAGCACCGCTGAGATTAGCATCATACAAAATGGTGCGGGAGAGGTTGGCTTTTACCAAATCACAACCGCTGAGGTTAGCGCGGACAAGGTTAGCTTCGCTAAGGTCAGTCCAACGTAAATCTGTGTTAGAAAGGTCGGCGGCGGCTAGCATTACTCCTAAATCGATGACACGCACACCTGCAATTCTGTCTTCAGCATAACCGCCAAAGCCGTTAAGAATGGCTCGACCTAAATGGCGATCGCGTTTTAGGGGTGTCAACAATTTAGAACGGGAGAGAAACCGCAGAATTTTGGCTTTACCACTACCATCTACACTGCTCAAAATTGCCGCAGTCCGTCCTTCTGCGATCGCTCTTTCTTGAGGCCAGTCTTCTAATAATCCTTCTTCGTCTAATACTAAGTCTGAAACGCCTTGGAAATAGGAATCAATTGTCTGCTGCTGGGTGATAATATTTTGCTGAAATGTCAACAAATTTTGTTGAATCGTCAAGTCTTTGGAAATGACGTATTGTCGCCACGCCACATAAACGGCAATGATGGCGATGAGAATTTGCCCCAAAGCGCCAAACCATTCTGCTAAACTCCCAGCAATATCCCAATTAATCTGACTTCCCCAAAGTAGCAAACGGTCACCTATACCAGTAAACTTCAACGAGCCGATGATGGCTACTATTAGTCCCACAAAGGCAACAAACAAAGTTCTATCTTGGGGTGAAAACCACTCAGCTACGACATATTGCAACCAAGGCAATAACATCACCAAGGATAATACCAAAGTAATCAGCGTTCCTATGATGCCAATCAGCCAGTTATTTAGGATAAATCCCACCAAAGTGATGGCGATCGCAACTATTGTAATCAGTAATGCCCTGGGCTTAATTGTTAACTGATTAGCAATACGTTGAGGAAAGGTGGAACGGGCTTGTTGCAGCGCAGCTGTATGTTGCGGGGATTGCAAAGACCCTATTGCAGCCAAGGCTTGTTGTGCAGCCAGTGCTTCTGAACTTAAATGATTATCATTTGCACCACTGTCAAAGTCATCTGGTTGCAAGTCGTTTTCAGGGTTGGATTCTGGGGTTTGTGGATTGGGGGAGTTAGATTCATTCGTCATGCTTTATATTTTGCCCCAGTACATTCAATTCCGCACCTGTTCTATATTAACTGGCACTGGGTAGGGTCAGGCAAGAATCCAATTTCACAATTAAATGCTATTGTGTAGGGCTATTTTTGTGATTAGGAATAATTGGTTTTACCAAACAGGGGAAGAGAAAAAGGGGAATTGGGGTTGGGAATTAAAGTTAAAACTTTTCCCCACATGGTATGTAGCAACTATTTTTAAATATGGGATTCCCTTCCCCTTATCCCCTTCCCTCTTCCCCTTCTTTATCAAGAAATAACTTAGGAGCTTTCAACAGACATAGGGAGTAGGAAGTGGGGAAAGAACGTGTTTGTTTGATTTGTAGCGAGGGGGTTTAATAATTTTGAATTAGTGACTTTTGAATTACCCTTTGTGGGGTGCTTTCAAGAAAAAAACTAAAATATTTGCTTTTTTAGACTCAATATAGTAATATTTAATACATTTTTTGTTGCAGAGCTTCTACATTTTAGCAGTTAAGAAATTTAGTTAAAGAAAAAGAGTAGTCTTTGGTAAGATGAAAAAATTAACAAAACCATGTTCTAACATTGTATTATAGATTTTGTAGGGACAGCATGGCATTTTGGCGTAGTTTTATTGTCTCTGGCTTGATCAGTTTCTTCACGTTTGGCTGTAGTTATGAGGCAAACTCATCGACAAAAAATACCAAACAAGTAGTACAAGAAACAAATGTTTCTCAGCTATTGATCAAAGCAAAGGCTAGCCAAAAGGCGGAAGATTTCTTTAATCAAGGCAATCAATTGTTAGACGCGCAACGCTACGAAGATGCTATAGAAGCATACGACAACGCGATCGCGCTCAAATCAGAGAGTCCTGAAGCTTGGATTAATCGTGGAAATGCCCTCACATCATTGCAACGTTACAAAGAAGCACTAGTATCATACGACAAAGCGATCGCCATCAATGCCAACAAAGATGAAGCTTGGTATAACCGAGGCAATGTGTTAACATCCTTGCAAAGTTACAAAGATGCAATAGTGTCATATGACAAAGCGATCGCCATTAAAAAAGACAAACCTGAAGCTTGGGTGAATCGAGGTATAGCCTTAACCAAGCTACAACGTTACCAACAAGCACTAGCATCATACGACAAAGCGATCGCCATTAAGCCAAATAAGCATGAAGCCTACTATAACAAAGCTTGTGCTTATGCATTACAAAACAATGTGGAATTAGCAATTGAGAATTTGCAAAAAGCTATGTGGCTGGTTCCTGATAAGTACCAAAAGTTAGCAAAAACTGACCCAGATTTTAATAAAATACGCAGTAATCAGCGTTTTCAGGAATTAATTAAGTAAGTAGTTGTGTCATTTGCCATTTGTCATTTGTGAGGGTTTTAGGCAGGCATATTTAGTTTACATAATTCAGTTAGAAGATGAAAAAATTGTTAGTTACTGGTGCTAGTGGTTTTTTAGGATGGCATCTTTGCCAACTAGCAAAGCAAGAATGGGAAGTTTATGGGACTTATTCCTCTCATAAGCTAGAGATTCCTGATATTAAATTACTAAAAGTTAACTTGACAAATTTTCAAGAATTCAAGCAGTTATTTAGTGATATCAAGCCAGCCGCAGTTATTCATACAGCAGCCCAATCACAACCAAATTATTGTCAAACTCATCCTGAAGAATCATACGAAATTAATGTAACAGCATCTTTAAATATTGCTGGACTTTGTGCAGATGATTCTATTCCTTGCGTTTTTACATCCACTGACTTAGTTTTTGATGGTTTAAATGCTCCTTATAAAGAAACAGATATTGTGTGTCCTGTAAACATTTATGGAGAACAAAAAGTCAAAGCTGAAGTCAGTATGTTAGAACGCTATCCCATGACAGCAGTGTGTCGGATGCCGTTAATGTTTGGGAGAGAGACACCCACAGCTAAAAGTTTTATACAGCCGTTTATTCAAAGTTTAAAAGAGGGGAAAGAACTCAGTTTATTTATAGATGAATTTCGTACACCTGCAAGTGCAAAAACAGCAGCCAAAGGACTATTATTAGCATTAGAAAAAGTTAACGGCTACATTCACTTAGGTGGAAAAGAAAGAATTTCTCGCTATGAATTTGTCAAGTTATTAGTAGAAGTCTTTCAAATTCCTGACAGTAAAATTAAATCTTGTCGCCAACAAGATGTTAAGATGGCAGCACCCAGACCAGCAGATGTTTCTTTAGATAGTTCTCAAGCCTTTGCATTGGGGTATCAACCTTTATCCTTGAAAGAAGAATTAGAGAATTTGTTGTCTACTTAGCCAGTGGCGGAAACTGGAATGATAGAGACTGTAGTAATTTTCTTTTGCAATTCGTTCTTGGTGTAAAAACTCAAACCAGTTTTCTAGCACTTGTTCAACATCATATTCATCTATATTGATAATACGAGCGATCGCGCTTGTTGAAATCGCTATTAAAAAATCAGCACACCTATGCTAAAATTTCCTTTCGCTTCTGGAATCATCTTTTGCAAATATTAATGCACTATTTTAATATAGTCGTGCTACTACTGCCTTTTGATGGGCGATTACTTATATCAATTTGAATAATCATTGCGACACATGGTTTGACTCTCCGGGGCGTACAGCTGTACGCCCCTACAAGGTATCTGTAGCATTCTTCTTTCAAATTGGTATTAGCTTTTATTCCGCAGATTCAATAATAATCACTTCCTCTCTAGGGATATATTTACTGTTATACGCTAAAAGTACTTCGCCGCTTTCGTTAATATCAATGATTTCCTCTCCTTTAGGATTCCACCAATTAAATGCATCAATCCAGGTACATCTGTCACCTATTTTAAGTCTTTGTACTCGACTTGCAATTTCCTGGTTAAAATCTTTTATTGGGTTGAGTATATTGTAAGGAATTTTTTCTTGATAAATTATCTTTAACAGAGAAATGTTATCTTCTTCTTTCTCTAGATCTTTCTTTTTGCATGTACTTGTTATAGAAATAAAATCTGCTTCTGCTACAAATACGTCTTCAAAGTTTATCCACTCATAATCTTCTAAACTTTGCCCCAACAAGTTAAAAGTTTGTAGGTAGACCAAAAATTATTGATAATATTAAAACTTTAGCAAAGCAATAACTTATGTGTCCACGTCTTGGGGCACAACAAAATTTATAATATTATTCCGAAATATTGAATAGTAACCGCCTCTCTGTAAACAGAAAGGCGGTTGGAAATTAGATACTACGAATAAGCATCCATTGGCAGACAAGAACAAACAAAATTCCTGTCCCCAAAAGCAGCATCAATGCGTCCGACAGCAGGCCAGAACTTATATTCACGAGTCCAAGGCGCAGGGTAAGCAGCTTGTTCACGCGAATAGGGATGAGTCCATTCTCCTGTAATCAGACTTTGGGTGGTGTGCGGTGCATTCTTCAACACATTATCTTCAGCATCCGCCTTACCAGATTCAATTTCGGCAATTTCTTGGCGAATAGCAATCAAAGCATCACAGAAACGATCCAACTCTTCTTTTGATTCGCTTTCTGTAGGTTCCACCATGATTGTACCCGCCACAGGCCAAGAGACAGTAGGCGCATGGAAGCCGTAATCCATCAACCGCTTTGCCACATCATCGATTTCGATGTTTGCGGATTTTTTGAGCGATCGCAAATCTAATATACATTCATGGGCAACTAAACCATTTTTCCCTTTGTACAAAACAGGATAGTAAGGTTCTAGTTTCTTAGCGATGTAATTAGCATTGAGAATTGCCACTTTCGTTGCTTCGGTCAAACCAGCCGCACCCATCATGGCAATGTACATCCAAGAAATCACTAAAATACTCGCACTACCCCAAGGCGCAGCCGCAACAGCACCAGTAGGCTGGGGACTGGGGACTGGGGACTGGGGACTGGGAATTGCTTCCTTTTTATTTCCTACTACAGCATGTCCGGGTAGAAATGGTACGAGATGAGAGGCTACGCCAATAGGCCCCATACCAGGGCCGCCGCCGCCGTGAGGAATACAGAAGGTTTTGTGCAAGTTCAAATGACAGACATCTGCACCAATATCACCGGGACGACAAATACCGACTTGGGCATTCATATTTGCCCCATCCATATAAACTTGTCCGCCGTGGCTGTGGACAACAGCGCAGATTTCCTCAATTCCTTCTTCAAATACACCGTGAGTTGAAGGATATGTCACCATCAAAGCAGCGAGTTCATGACTATGTTTTTCTGCCTTCGCCTTTAAATCAGCAACATCAATGTTACCATCAGCATCACAAGCAACTGCTACCACCTTCATTCCACACATGACCGCACTCGCCGGGTTTGTCCCATGTGCTGAGGTAGGAATCAAACAAACATTGCGATGTGTTTCTCCCCGACTTTCATGATACTGCCGAATCACCAACAGTCCGGCGTATTCACCTTGAGAACCAGCATTTGGTTGTAGAGAAACTCCAGCAAACCCGGTAATTTCGGCTAACCAAGCCTCAAGTTGCTGGAACAGAATTTGATAACCCCGTGTTTGCGATGGCGGTGCAAAGGGATGTATCTTAGCAAATTCCTCCCAAGTCACGGGAATCATTTCAGCTGTTGCATTTAACTTCATCGTGCATGATCCCAAAGGAATCATCGATGTAGTTAGCGACAAATCCTTAGATTCTAACTTGTGCAGATAGCGCAACAACTCAGTTTCGGAATGATAGCGGTTGAAGACTGGGTGAGTCAGGTAAGTGCTTTTTCGTGAGTGGGGGGATGAGGGAGATGAGGGGGTTAATTCTTCTATGGTAAAAGGTAAGTCATCTGTAAGAGCGAAAATTTGCCAGAGGTCTATCAAATCTTCTGGTGTAGTTGTCTCATCCAAGGAAATACCAACAGCATTGTCATCGAAAATCCGCAGATTGATATTGCGTGCTTGAGAAGCTTCGAGAATTGCTTGCTGGTTGTTTGTTCCCAACTCTACCCGCAGCGTATCAAAAACATTTTCGGAACTGATTTTATAACCTAAACGCTTTAATCCTGCTGCCAAAGTTAAAGTTAATTGGTGGATATCAAAAGCAATTTGCTTGAGTCCAGCCGGGCCATGATAGACAGCGTACATACTCGCCATCACCGCCAGCAATACCTGCGCTGTACATATATTACTGGTTGCTTTTTCGCGGCGGATGTGCTGTTCGCGGGTTTGCAAAACGAGACGCAATGCAGGCTTACCTTGAGCATCTTTTGATACACCAACAATTCGTCCGGGAACCTGCCGCTTGTACTCTTCTTTGGTAGCAAAGTATGCCGCATGAGGCCCCCCAAACCCCAAGGGAATACCAAATCGCTGGGTACTGCCTACAGCAATATCAGCGCCAAATTCACCAGGTGGTGTGAGCAAGGTTAAGCTTAAGAGATCTGCTGCTACCGTCACCAATGCACCCTTAGCATGGGCTTTTTCAATAAAAGCGCGGTAGTCATAAATCGTGCCATCACTTGCAGGGTATTGCAGAACTGCCCCAAAAATTGGTTGATCAAAATTAAATGTCTGATGATCACCGATAATCAAGTTAATTCCCAGAGGCTTCGCCCGTGTTTGCAAAACATCGATAGTTTGGGGATGGCAGTCACGAGACACAAAATAGGCATTTGCTTTATTTTTGCAAACACCATAACTCACACTCATCGCTTCAGCGGCGGCGGTGGCTTCATCGAGTAAGGAAGCATTGGCAATTTCCAAACCTGTCAAGTCGATAATCATGGTTTGGAAATTGAGTAGGGCTTCCAACCGTCCTTGAGCAATTTCTGGCTGATAGGGAGTATAGGCAGTATACCAACCAGGATTTTCCAAAATATTACGTGCAATCACAGGTGGGGTGATGCAGTCGTAGTATCCCATACCAATGTATGAGCGGCAAACCTGATTTTTGGCAGCAATTTTTTTTAACTTTGCCAGTGCTGCGTACTCACTTTGCGCTTCTGGCAACTGTAGCGGTTGATTCAGCCGAATCGTCTGCGGTACTGTTTTATCTATCAGGACATCTAAACTAGGAAACCCCAATAAATCAAGCATTTGCTCGATATCATCAAAGTTAGGGCCGATGTGCCTTTGCGTAAAACTACTTAACTTTTGATTTTTTTTATCTGATACTTGGCGATCGCTAGACTTGGGTATAGGCGCGTGCGTTACCACTAATGAAACTCCAGACGCAACTATTTAATATTTTGCAACAAATACTTGAAAACTGGGAATTGGGAATGGGGAATTGGGAATGAGGAATGGGGAATGAGGAATGAGGAATTGGGAATTGGGAATTGGTAATTGGTAATTGGTAATTGGTAATTGGTAATTTCTCCCCCATCCCCCCATCACCCCATCACCCCATCCCCTCATCTCCCCATCACTTCATCACTCCGCCTGTCCCTCTACTTTGGCGCTATACTGAGCAGCGGTCAACGCATCATCCAATTCATCAGGATTATCAACACGTACTTTTACAAACCACCCATCCCCGTATGGGTCATCTGACACTACTTCGGGATCATCACTTAAAACATCATTACGTTCTACCACTGTGCCAGTTACTGGTGAATATAGCTCTCCAACAGCTTTCACTGATTCAACTGTGCCCAATTGCTCACCCTTCTCAACAGCAGTGCCAACCTCTGGCAATTCTACAAACACTATCTCACCTAATTCCTTTACAGCAAATTCACTAATGCCGATAGTAGCAATTTCACCATCTAGTCGCACGTATTCATGACTATCCTGGTATTTCAAATCATCAGGATATACAGACATATAATTTATCCTCCCATATCACAAAAATTGTTGTCCCAACAGTAATGCTGGTCATATTTGATCATGAGCTTTACTGTAGATTGAGTAGTTTACAACACATTATTCCTTAAAAACTGCAAAGCATGAAGTAGAAAGTGTGAAGTATGGTATTTCAGCTATGCTTTAGTTTTTGACCGATAAAAGGGACGTTTAACTACAACTGCTGGGTAAGCTTTGCCACGAATTTCCACTTCTAACTGTTGACCAACAGTCGCCAGCTTGGTAGGAACGTAAGCTAAAGCAATGGGATAACCAAGTGTAGGAGAGATAGTACCACTAGTCACTTCTCCAATGACTTGACCTGCTGATAAAACTTGGTAGCCATGACGGGCTATGTTACGTCCTTGCATTTGCAAACCTACAAGTCGGCGCTGCACTTTAGTGGCTTTTTGCTGTTCCAAAACTGCCCGACCAATAAAATCACCTTTGGTATCGAGGTGAACTAGCCACCCCAAACCTGCTTCTAAGGGAGTTGTGCGATCGTCAATATCTTGCCCATAAAGTGCCATTGCAGCTTCTAGGCGTAAGGTATCTCTTGCACCCAGTCCGCAAGGTATGACACCAGCGTTATAGAGATTTTGCCACAATTCTACTCCCACATCTGGATCTACCATCACCTCAAAACCATCTTCCCCGGTGTAACCTGTGCGGGCTATAAAGCCAGGTTTACCGAGTACCGTTGCTTCTAGGTGACCGAATGCTTGAATTGGTTGTAAGTCTTCTTGCACAAACGGCTGGAGATAATTGATGGCTTTTGGCCCTTGTACAGCAATTAAAACTTTTTCTGGTGAAAGGTCTTGGAATTGCACTTCATTCAGGTCAAGGTGCTGTAACAACCATGCTTTGTCTTTACTTGTGGTTGCCGCATTGACAATGATCAATGACTGTTGTGTACCAGTGGTGTCTTCACCTTGATAATAGACAATGATATCGTCAATAATTCCCCCTTGCGGATTTAACAATACTGTGTATTGCGCTTGACCTGGTTGCAGCCGATTCAAGTCTGAAGGAACTAGACTCTGGAGTTGAGAAATCAAGTTTTTCCCTTGGAGGGTAAATTTACCCATGTGGGAAATATCAAACATCCCGGCTGCATTTCTTACAGCTTCGTGTTCGCGGGTAATGCCACTAAATTGTACAGGCATTTCCCAACCGCCAAAGCTGGTTAGTCGTGCTTTGAGTTCTACACCCAGCTGATATAAAGGAGTTCGCGCCAAAGTTTGAGTGATGTCTTCAGTATTAGTCACAGGTATTTTTGCGATCGCACCTCAACATCTATAATCCTACGGGATGATTAACAAACGATGAAGGCTCAAACCATGACTTAACAGTTCACACTTCATCCTTTATACTGCGTTAATGATATGAATGTTGAGATTTGTTAAGAAAAGATTATGAAATATTGGCAACTACTAGCTAGCTTTGTCCTAGCTATGGTTCTTTTTTTGTTTCCCCTATCGGCACAAGCTGCTAGTTCTTCTAGTATTACCCGTTCAGCTGGCGAGGAACTCAAGGGTAAAGATTATTCTGGTCAAAGTTTAGTTGGCATTGAATTTACCAATTTGAATTTAGAGAATGCTGACTTCAGCAATGCGGATTTACGTGGCGGCGTATTTAACGGTACGGTGTTGGAGGGAGTGAATCTGCATGGTGTAGATTTTAGTGAAGGCATAGCTTACTTGGCTAAGTTTAAAGGCGCTGATTTAAGTGATGCAGTGTTCACAGATGCAATGATGTTGCGATCAACTTTTGATAATGTGGACATCACTGGCGCTGATTTCACCAACGCAGTTTTAGATGGCGTGCAGGTAAAAAAACTCTGCACCCAAGCAAGTGGTGTAAATTCTAAAACTGGTGTAAATACTAGCGAGTCTTTAGGATGTAAGTAAAAGGGACTGGGGGCTAGGTACTGGTGACTGGGGACTGGTGACTAGGGATTAGGTAAGGTTTTCCCAATCCCCAGTACCCAATCCCCAATACCCAATCCCCAATCCCCAATACCCAATCCTACCCGTAGATGAATTGTCAAAACCTGCTTAACTCGCTAATACATAAGTAATGGCGCTACAAACTAGGTTATAAGCATGGAAACCAAACAGCTTGGAAAAACGAGTGTCTTTGTGAGTGCAATTGGCTTGGGTGGAATGCCGATGTCAATTTATAATCGCCCTCCCGAATCAAAATCAATTTCAGTTATTCATCAAGCATTGGATTTGGGTGTTACGTTCATTGACACTGCTGACTCCTACTGTAAAGATGAATCAGACAAACACCACAATGAACGCCTCATACACCAAGCACTTGCCACTTACAAAGGTGATGTTAGCCATGTGGTTGTGGCAACTAAAGGCGGTTTGATGCGTCCAGATGGCAATTGGACACGCAATGGCAACCCCGAACATTTGCGTCAAACAATTCGCGTCAGCTTCGAGGCTTTGGGTGGCAATAAACCTATTGATGTTTGGCAATATCACTCACCCGATCCTAACTACACCATTGAAGAATCTCTAGCACCAGTCAAAGAAGCAGTAGAAGCTGGTTTGATTCGGTTCGTGGGAGTTTCTAACTTTTCTGTGGAACAAATTCAGCGGGCGCGGGATGTAGTGGATATTGTTTCAGTGCAAAATCAATATAGCCCTTGGCAACGACAGCCAGAAACTGACGGTGTGTTGAAGTATTGCGAACAGGAAGGATTGACCTTTTTGCCTTGGAGTCCCTTCGGTGGTAGTCGTCGCCATCACAGTTTGCAAGATATTCCTGCGATCGCAACTTTAGCCAAAGAAAAAGGCGTGTCAGTTTACAATATAGTCCTAGCCTGGTTGCGTTCCAAGTCGCCTGCTATTTTGCCGATTCCTGGTGCTAGCCAAATTTCCAGCATCGAAGATTCAGTGCGTGCAATCAATGTGAAACTATCCCAAGAAGAAGTACAAAAAATTGATCGAGCAACATTAACAAGTTAGGAGTTAGGAGTTAGGAGTTAAGAGTTAGGAATTAAGAGTTTGGAGTTTGGAGTTTGGAGTTTGGAGTTTGGAGTTAAGAGTTAAAAGTTTGGAATTAGTTTTTATTCTCCCTATTCCCCCATCTCCCTCATCTCCCTCATCTCCCTCATCTCCCTCATCTCCCTCATCTCCCTCATCTCCCTCATCTCCCCCATCTCCCTCATCACGGTTCCTCAATTTGGGGTACAATCAAAAGCCTGCCAATAAATCATGATGCTTGCTGACAGGAGATATTTCTTATGGCCCGGATGTACTACGACGAAGATGGCAATTTAGACCTTTTTGCAGGAAAAACCATTGCAATTATCGGCTATGGTTCCCAAGGTCATGCTCATGCCCTCAATTTAAAAGATAGTGGTTTGGATGTAATTGTAGGTCTGTATCCGGGCAGCAAGTCAGCAGAAAAAGCCCAAGCAGCTGGGTTAACTGTGAAAAATGTCGCAGATGCGGCTAATGCTGCTGACTTTATCATGATTTTGTTGCCTGATGAAGTGCAAAAAACAGTTTACAAAAACGAAATTGAACCAAATCTGGAAGAAGGCAATGTGTTAGCCTTTGCCCACGGGTTTAATATCCACTTTGGACAAGTTGTACCGCCTGCTAACGTAGATGTGGTGATGGTAGCACCCAAAGGCCCAGGACATTTAGTGCGACGGACTTATGAACAAGGGCAAGGTGTACCAGCACTGTTTGCAGTTTATCAAGATGCCAGTGGTCAGGCACGCGATCGCGCAATGGCATATGCTAAAGGTATTGGTGGGACTCGTGCTGGTATTCTTGAAACTACTTTCCGCGAAGAAACTGAAACCGATTTGTTTGGCGAACAAGCAGTATTGTGTGGTGGTTTGAGTGCTTTAATCAAAGCTGGATTTGAAACTTTAGTAGAAGCTGGTTATCAACCAGAATTAGCTTATTTTGAATGTCTGCACGAAGTCAAATTAATTGTTGATTTGGTTGTAGAAGGTGGTTTAGCTAAAATGCGCGACAGCATTTCCAACACCGCCGAGTATGGTGACTACACTCGTGGTCCTCGAATTGTCACCGACCAAACCAAAGCAGAAATGCGGAAGATCCTCAGCGAAATTCAAACTGGACAATTTGCACGAGAATTTGTTCTAGAAAATCAATCTGGTAAACCTGGCTTTACCGCATTGCGTCGCCAAGAAGCTGAACACAAAATTGAAGAAGTTGGTAAAGAGTTACGTGCTATGTTTAGCTGGTTGAAGAAAGCTTAATACAATTTTGCTGAGATACCCCCAATCTTTGACACACTTGGCATCGTTAGCGAAGCGCGAAGTGCTAGGAACGAACGTCGAAAGATGTGTCTGGGGGATTAGCTAACCCGAAAAAATTTAAGATTTTTGATTGTAGAGGCGTGAAATTTCACGTCTTTTTTATTTTCTGGAAATCCCTTAATTAATATCGATTTATAGCTGGGGACTAGGGACTAGGGACTGGGGACTGGGGACTAGGGAATGGGGACTTGGTGAAAAGTCTTTAATTTGCAACAACGACTAAGTTGCATGTAACCCTATAGTATTATACTATTTGCTATATATCGCATTTACTATCTTATAGTAAGAAAGTAAACTCTCATAAAGCAACTGCATCATAAAACCCTACTTTCAGTCTCGTTGGAGCGTTATATCAGTGAGTATGAATAAGTTTTTATTACTTAAAGGGCGTGCTGGATTAGGTAATCGAATACTGTGCTTACTTGGTTCTATCTTATACGCCCAATTAACCAGTAGGAAATTGATTGTTGACTGGAGTGATCCAACTTATTCTGATGATGGTTCAAATATTTTCTCGAAGCTTTTTACCATTGATAATGTAGAACAAACAACTGACATACCAGACACAAACTCAATTTTCCCTTCTATATGGAAGGGAAATTTAGATCTATCCATTACACAAATATTTCAAAAGTATAAAATATTGGATGATGATAACTTCATTGCTACTCCCTTTAGACAGTTTAAATCTAAAATTAATGTGTCACGTTTAGATTACGATGAGGATTTATTAATTATATGGTCTTATTTTGCAGATATTCATAAAATGAGAAGATTTTTTCAAAATGATTTTGCATATTTGACTACTCTAAATGAAAAAACGATCCTGAAGAAGATAAGTAGCAAACACTTACATTTAAATCAAGATATTCAATACCGAATTGATGTTTTCAAAAAAAAATATTTTACAAATACACCATTGGTTATAGGCTTACATATTAGGCATACAGATAGAAAAAATCCTTTTCAAAGTTATGTAGAAATCATTAATAAAATTATTCAGCAAAATTCTGAGTATTTAATTTTTTTAGCAACAGACAATAAGCAAGTTCAAACTCACTTTAAAAATATCTATAAAGAAAGAATTATTTATACAGAAAAGTGGTTTCCTGATGAAACAGCTAGTTTATCTCGCCTTCATCACAACTCAGATTGCCCGAACAAGCTAGAAAATGCAATTCAGGCATTAGTAGATCTATATTTACTTGCAAGTTGTAATTATTTGTTGTGTGATCAACGTTCGACTTTCCCCATTGTTGCTGAAGTCATTTCAGATATACCAAGTACTAATATAATTGATATTTCTAAATATAGTATGAAAAGAAACATGAGGAGATTGATATGCTTCTTAGAAAGCCAGATTTTTTAGCTTACTGAACAAAGCCTTTCAAAGAGAGTTATCAACTATCCAATTTTGCTCACAATTCGTCTGTGCAAACTTTACATATCAAAAATCCAGTAAGGGATGTCACGCCTCGCTCTCAAGAGAGGAGGCAAAAAAGCAGCACTAGCAATTTCTAAGTATTATTACTCAGCTTATAACTTCAACTTGCCCAAGTCTAGAACTTGATTTCTTTGCTGAGAATTTTAATTTGAGTGTCTGGATAGTAGAATTGCAGAATTTTCGGACTCGACCAACCTAGCTTGGCTAAATTTTGAGCGCCAGTTTGACTCAAGCCTACTCCATGTCCGAGTCCTCCACCAATAAAAGCATATCCCCACAGCTTAGATTGCCCTCTGTTGATAGGTTCTATGTAAAAAAGCGTACTCACAGGAGCAGCAAAGGCACTACGAACCTCATCTTTATGTAAAGTAAAAGTGCCGATATCTGTTTTCACAGCAAATTCGAGAATGCGTCCGCTGGGACTTCTTTTAACAACTGCCATCGCTTGAATGGTCTTGAATTTAGCATATGGGCTATTTTTCACCCGCAAAAATTTCTGTAAATCCTTGGTAATATCCTCTAAACTAGTTTCTTTGTACCAACGAAACATATCCCAGCTGCTTTCATTAAATCCTTGCTGCATAGTTATAAATCTTTGAAAATTCTTTTCATCTGCTAAACTCTGCTGAGATAAGTTCCAAAAATTGGTAGGAGCATCAATTACTGGGCGCAAATAAGGACGATTCTCACCATTCCAAATATCACTAAAGGAAGCGGTGACACCACCAGTAGTAGAAGAATACAAAGCATCTACTAGCTCATTGTTATAAGTTAGTACCATACTCCTTGTAGCCGCGATCGCCTGGTCTGTTTTCTTAGTTGTGCCATTCAGTCCGTTATAAACTTGACAGTGAGTATCAGCACATAACTCGTAGTTATCGGTAGCAAATCTACGTAAGTTTCGCAAGGCATAAGTCCGGGCAATAATTGCCTGGGCTTCCATGGCCGCCTTTGGCGCGTTTGTGCCAATTTCATGAGGCACAACTCCGCGCAAATAAGTTTCTAGAGGTACTTGGTTAACTAAAGTGTATGACCCGTAGGCGTTGGGCTGTAAATTTAACTGCCCGGCGTAAAGCCGAGCATTCTCTGGCTTCTCGCTTTTATTCACCCGAATTAAGTTTTTATCGGTGCTAATCTCTAAGGACTTCAAGCTGTAGCGCTTGCCATTCACGCTCCAATTAACTTGCGGTATTTCCTTACGAATTTTTGTATCAATATATGCTGTTTCTTGATTAACAGTTTGTACACCTTGGAATAGCAAACGCCGCAGTAAGGGAGTATTGTAAACGTCCCGTTTTGCCCAAACTTGCCAGCGTTCTGGCTGGGCTATTTCCACTTCTATCCCCTGAGAACGCCATTTATTAGCACTATCTTCAGCTGTTTCAAAGGTACGGTAAGTGCCTAAAACTACAACTTCTTCAATTACAGGTTTCGGTAAAGCTTGCATTACTGTTTCCAGCTTTACGGTATTTTGCGTAAACAGCGTTTGCTCTTTATTACCTACTTTGAATTTTAATCTTAAGCGATCGCCTTTTGTAGGTTCGAGTTGCAGCTTGGCTGTTGGCTTCTCTCCAAATCGCTGCACAATCCCAATTTTCAGTTCCACATCAATATTAGTCTCTGGCCCCGATGCGGCTGTCAGACCCAATAAACAAAATGTTGTTAGCACAGAGTAAGAAAAACGCCAGAACCAAAATTTCATGACCTGATTTTGCCCCTTAATGCGGCGATGGGGCAGATTTTCCAGTTGCTTTGTAACGTAGTGGTTTTGTCGCATGAGCGCTCCAATGATACCATTACCGATTTTGCGAGCCAAATTAGTTGCAAAACGAAGTCATTATGACTATGATTTATATATAGAGACAAAACAGAGCTAGTTGGGTCAACTCCTTATGGTGAGAGTCCAAGAAATTCCATTAAATCAAATTCAGCGGCCGTTGCCCCGTGCCAACGATCCCAATAAGGTAGAAGCCTTAATGGAATCAATAGCAGCCATTGGGCAGCAAGAACCCATTGATGTCCTAGAAGTAGATGGACGGTACTATGGCTTTTCTGGTTGCCATCGGTATGAAGCTTGCCAGCGTTTAGGCAAAGAAACGATTTTAGCCAGAGTCCGCAAAGCTCCCCGCAGCGTTTTGAAGATGCACTTGGCATAGAAAATAGGGAATGGGGAACTCGGCCCCCCCACGACCGCAGGGAGGAGCCACTGCGGTCTTGGGGTTTCCCCAAGTGGAGCATGTGGCGTTGGGGATTAGAGGTAATGGGGAATTGGGCATGGTAAAAGTTACTAATGCCTAACACTCAAATACATATAACCTAATTAGGAGAAAAATATGTCATCTCAGGGAACAGTTAAAAATGTAAATATTGGTATAGACGAAGCAAGTAGGGCAAAAATCGCCGAGGGGCTATCTCGCCTATTGGCTGACACCTACACACTGTACCTGAAAACTCATAATTTCCATTGGAACGTTACAGGGCCAATGTTTCAGACGTTACATTTGATGTTTGAGACTCAGTATACAGAACTAGCTTTAGCAGTTGATTTAATTGCCGAAAGAATTAGAGCGCTTGGCTATCCTGCACCAGGAACCTACAGCGAATATGCCAAGCTGAGTTCAATTCCAGAAACTCCAGGAGTTCCTAAAGCTACAGAAATGATCCGCCTACTAGTGGAAGGACAAGAAGCTGTAGTGCGAACTGCACGGTCAATTTTTCCTGTAGTGGAAGAAGTTAACGACGAACCCACGGCTGATCTTTTAACTCAGCGGATGCAAGTACACGAAAAAACAGCTTGGATGTTGAGAAGTTTGCTGGAAGAATAGGAATTGGGGACTGGGGACTAGGGACTGGGGACTGGGGACTAGGGAGTGGGAAAGAATTTAGTTCATTAAAGAATGTTTTTCTTCCTAATCCCCAATACCCAATACCCAATGCCCAATACCCAATCCCCAATACCCAATCCCCAGTACCCAATGTCCAATAACCATTTCACCAAAAAGTTGCAAAATTTAATGCAACAAGTGGGTATTTCTAGTTTCAAAGCGCTGAGTCGTGCTGCTGGTGTCTCAGAGCGCCAGATTTTGCGACTACGACAGGGAAAGCTAGAGCAGATGCGGTTGGATGTGCTGCTCAAACTGTCGCCAGTGCTAAAAGTGACATTGAGTGAATTAGTAGTTACTTTTTCGCCAGTAGATTTGGTAAAAGAGAAAGCAGCAACCACTCAGGAATTGTTACAAGAGATTGCAGATTTAAAAATAGAGTACCAGCGATCGCTACTTGAGATAGAACAGCAGCGAGAGATATTGTTGCAAGAGTTCCAGCATTCAAGTTTACAAATGCTGGAATCTTTTTTATTGCAATGGCCCACAGCAGCCCAGAAAGCCCAGGAAAATCCGCAATTAGCAGCAGTGAAAATAGTGCCGTTGGTGCAAAAACCCTTAGAAAAATTGTTACAAGGTTGGGGAATCGAAGCGATCGCATCGGTAGGAGACGAAATACCTTATGATCCCCAGTTGCACGAATTGATGCAAGGAACTGCACAACCAGGTGAAACAGTGAAAGTGCGCTACATTGGCTACCGTCAAGGCAACAAACTGCTTTACAGAGCCAAAGTCAGTCTTGTGGGAGAAAGTTAGGAGTTAGGAATTAGGAGTTAGGAGTTAGGAGTTAGGAATTAGGAGTTAGGAATTAGGAGTTAGGAGTTAGGAGTTAGTTATTTCTCCCTCATCCCCCCATCCCTCTATCTCCCCCATCCCCCCATCTCCCCCATCTCCCCCATCTCCCTCATTCCCCCATCTCCCCCATCTTTCCTGCTCATTTGTAAGTTTTGCTATCGCCTGTTGAGTAATCAAAGACATTGGGAATAATAAAACAACAGAGGCAATAGCCTCAGAAAATTTCCACGCAAAGAGCGATAGTGCATCTTACCTCCAGGCATCGGAGGATAAAACGCTTACAAACAGGACTTCGGGCATGTACAAGGGCAGCAAAACAAATGAGTCTCCTCATGAGTTATGGGAACTTTCAAGCAATTTTCCACTGAAAAATCAGCACGAAAATTTTTCTGTAGCTGTTGTACTACAAATGCTCAACAGCACGAATGACCCCATTTTTGTTAAAGACCGCCAACACCGCTGGATATTGTTCAACGATGCCTTCTGTAAATTTTCAGGGCGTAGCCGAGAAGAACTGATTGGTAAGTCAGATTATGACTTTTTGCCGAAAGTAGAAGCAGATATTTATTGGGAAAAAGATGAACTTGTTTTCATTACAGGCATTACCCATGAAAATGAGGAATCTTTTATAGATATTCAAGGTCTGACGCGCTTTATTTCTACCAAAAAATGCTTATTTGTAGATGATACAGGTAATAAATTCTTATTTGGTAGTATTCGAGATTTAACACAATATAGACAGCTAGAAACTGAACTTTACCAGTCCAAACAGCTGCTACAAATGGTAATAGATAATATCCCCCAAGGGATTTTTTGGAAAGACCGTAATTTAGTTTATGGAGGCTGCAACCAAAAGTGTGCCCGTGATGCGTGTCTGGATTCACCTGATAATATCGTCGGGTTGAATGATTATGATTTGCCTTGGACAAAGGAAGAATCTGACTGGTATCGAGAATCTGATCGCAGTGTGATGGAATCAGGTATACCACAACTGCACATCATGGAAAAACTACAGAAGGCTGATGGCAATTACTATTGGTTAGATACCAATAAAATTCCACTGCGCGATGCCCAAGGTAATGTAGTAGGTATCCTTGGAACTTACGAAGACATCACGGAGCGCAAACTCACTCAGGAAGCATTACGTCAAAGTGAGACAAAATTGCAGAAGCTATCAGCAAATGTCCCAGGAATGCTTTATCAGTTGATACTGCATCCCGATGGCTCGCTTTCGTGCCCCTATGTGAATTCTGGTTCTTATGAGATTTACGAGTTAACACCACAACAAATTCAAGCTGATCCCGATTTGATTATTAGAATTGTCCACCCAGATGAACGTGAAAATTTTGAGCAATCCGTCGCTATTTGTACCCAAACCTTAGAACCTTGGCAGTGGGAAGGGCGAATTGTTTTGCATACTGGACAAGTCAAATGGGTACAGGCTGCATCTCGCTTAGAACAACAAGCTAATGGCGATATTCTTTGGGATGGTCTAGTAATGGATATCACCCGCATTAAGCAGGCAGAGTCAGCACTCCAGCAAGCTTATGGGGAACTGGAAAGACGGGTAGAGAAGCGAACTCAAGAACTGGCACGAAGTAACGAGGCACTACAAGCTGAGATTGCCGAACGACAACAAGCAGAAGCAGAATTGAGGTCTTCTCAGCAAAGACTAGCTCTTTTGATTCAACAAACACCAGTAGGTGTAGTTGAATGGAATGTTAACTTTGAGATTCAAGAATGGAATCCAGCAGCGGAAAGAATTTTTGGATACAGCAAAACAGAAGCTCTTGGTCGTCATTTTGCGTTTTTAGTTCCTGAGGCTGATAGAGAACAGGTAAAGCAGGTAACGATCGCTATTTTGAAGCAAAAAGGCGGAACGCTGAGTGTCAACGAAAATCTGACAAAAGACGATAGAACAATTATCTGCGAGTGGCATAACAGCCCTTTGGTAGCTATGAATGGCGAGGTGATTGGTGTAGCATCAATGGTGCTAGATATTACCGAACGCAAGCAAGCGGAGCAGAGCCTGATGCTTTACAAGCAAGCTGTAGAATGCTCAAGTGATGCCATTGCCATAGCGGATGCAGCGGGAAATCATATCTATCAGAATCAGGCATTTTGCAAATTGTACGAATGCGAAACGGTAGAAGACTTTATCAAATTTGGTGGTGTCTTTGGCAGTTTTACTAATTCAGCAGTTGCTCAACAGATGTGGCAAGCTACGATTTCAGGTAATTCCTGGATAGGTGAAGCTCAACAACAATCTCGTGGAGGTCGGATTATGCAAACCTTCGTGAGGTCATATGCTCTCAAAGACTCCACAGGTCAAAAAATCGGTTTAGTTGGTGCGATTACCGATATTACAGAGGCGAAACGGGCAGAAGCTCAACTGCTAGAAAAAGAGCAATTTTTACGCAGTGTTTACGATGGTTCTAATAATCCTATATTTGTTGTGGATGTTTTGGAAGATGGTGACTTTTGCTTTTCAGGTTGGAACCCTGCTACAGAGGCTATTACTGGTATTGAAAGCGTCAATATAATAGGTAAAAAACCAGAGGATACAGTTGATGAGATTCAAGCTGCTGCAGTACGTCAGAGATATGCAAGATGCGTAGAGATAGGTGTCCCAATGACCTACGAAGAGTGCCTGGTTTTCCTAGGTAAGGAAAATTGGACGCTAACTACAATTAATCCACTCAAAAATCATGAAGGTAGAATTTATCGTTTGGTGGGAACTACGTATAATATCACCGAGCGTAAACGAGCAGAAGCTCAGCTAAAGCAGCAGAAAGAAGATTTAGAAATAGCACTCCAAGAACTCCAGCAAACTCAAATGCAGCTTGTCCAAAGTGAGAAAATGTCAGGTTTGGGACAACTGGTAGCAGGTATCGCCCATGAAATCAACAATCCTGTGAACTTTATCTACGGAAATCTCGTCCATGCTAACAACTATACCCAAAACCTACTGGAATTCGTGCAACTCTATCAGCAACACTATCCCAATCCCATAGTTCAAATACAGGATTTAGCACAAGAAATAGACTTAGAATTCCTGGTTGAGGACTTGCCTCGACTGCTCAATTCTATGAAAGTTGGGGCACGGCGTATTCAGGAAATTGTACTATCTTTACGCACTTTCTCTCGCATGGACGAAGCCGATATGAAAGAGGTTGATATTCATGAGGGCATTGACAGCACGTTAATGATTCTAGAACATCGCATTAAAGCTACATCTAACCGTTGTGCTATTGAAGTGATCAAAGAATACGGCAACTTACCTTTGGTGGAATGTTACGCTGGGCAACTTAACCAAGTATTTATGAATATTTTGGCAAATGCGATCGATGCTTTGGAAGAGAGACTGGGGAAAAAGTTCTCTCAGTCTCTAATCCCCAATACCCATCACCCTTTATCCCCAAAAGGGAGCTTGAGTTCCTCAATTCCTCAGATTCGCATTCGTACACAACTTCTCAAACCAAATCAAGTAAGAATTGCTATTGCTGATAACGGGTCGGGAATACCAGATGTAGCCAAAAAGCGGGTGTTTGAACCCTTCTTTACTACTAAGCCTATTGGCAAAGGCACTGGTATGGGACTGTCTATTAGCTACCAGATTATTTCTCAAAAGCACGGCGGCTCCTTGGAATGCATTTCTCAGCTAGGAAGTGGTACTGAGTTTGTGATTACTATTCCCCTTCGTCAAGAGTAAGTAACAGGGTTTTCCTATTTACTATGTTCTAGGTAGGATTTAGAAAAAATTAGATAACCTTGCTAATATCAGCTTGTGTTGGATAACCCCAAAGTTTTATCTTGATTATAGGTTTTACCGGATTATAAACATTTAATAACATGCTAATAGCTGTTTTCAGTCCCATTTATTTCTCTAAAATCGGGCAATTCATTGTCTATTTGCTGACCTACAATTAGTTTTAATAAAAGTATTTTGATGCAACGGATACAAAAATTACCTATAATAATGAGTTATGTTTATTTACAGTAGTATTTATTGAGATTATTGATTAACTTTATTAATCAAATTAATATTTGAAACTTAAGAAATGATGACTAATGTTTGGGTTTTATTAATTAAAACTAATAATTTGTAGATACATAAATTAATTTTTTATCGAAAATTTGTAATTTTAAATCAAACAATATTTATAGCAAAACATATGGAATTACTTTTCTATTCATGTTTAAAAGACAACAATTTATATCCAGAAAGGAGGAGTAAAAGCCAAGAGCTAAGAATTATTATTTTACAGAAATCTAGTCATGAATATATTGCTATCTTTCATTAGGATTTATTATGAATCATTAGGTATTAAATAATTCAAACCTCTTATTATGTCAGCTTTTTTTAAAGCCTGACTATTAGTATATAATACTAGCAAAATCGACACTTCTATTCCAAAAACGTGGTTGTAAATATGATGAATCAGGAATTGAAAGTTAAAGTTATTAAACTTAGTGGGATTGTCAACACTACAAATTCACAAGAATTACGAGAAAATATAACTAATCTTCTAGAAAGCGGTGCAAAAACTGTGCTAGTTGATTGTCAAGATGTAACGTTTATGGATAGTTCTGCTTTGGGTGCTTTGGTATTAGCATTCAAAACATTACGGGCGGCAGACACTAAGCTAGTACTCTGCTCGATTAATGAACAAGTCAGAATATTATTTGAACTGACTGGTATGGATAAGGTATTTGAAATATTTCCTAATCAAGATAAATTTAATGAGGTTGCACTATCCAAAAAATAATTAATGAAATTTAATTTGTAGGATTGATAAATCATCATCAAAGGCCTCTTTGGAGTTCAAGGCAATCAGGTAATTCAATATCTGATCTAGTTGGTAATCAACAGTATGTTGTAAGCTAACAAGTATATGAATAAAAGCATCCAAACTCCAAAGTGTGCCATCAGATTTAGTAATCTCGTAGACACCATCACTAAAAATATAAAGACTGCTAGATTTTTCTACATGGCAACAAGCATCAACATATTTTGCCTCTGGAAACATGCCAACTGGCATACCAGGGGTTCTCAATAGTTGAACTTGAGTATTTTTGGGAGATATGCCAGAAATTAATATTGCTGGTGGATGACCTGCGCTAGCATAAATCAACTGTTCCTTGACTCGGTTATACACTCCGTACCAGATAGTAAAATATTTATCATTTTGATAATTCATCTGGAAGGTTTCATTCAAAGCTTTGAGTACATCACTGGGTTGATAGTAATTCAAACTTTTGAGGGCGCGGGAACGCAGCAGATTCAGCACTGAAATAGAGGGAAGAGTAGCTTTGAGTCCATGTCCAGCAGTATCTAATAAATAGACTGCTAGATGATTGTCATCTAGCCAGTAGTAATCGAAACAATCGCCGCCGAGTTGCCGCGAAGGAATAAATCGGGAATCGACCTCGAAGGGTTCAACCAGAGGTAAAGGTAGAAGCGATCGCACGTATTCTGCTGCTTCTGCTAGTTCTGCTTCTAAAAGTAACTTTTGAGTCTGCAAATCCCTACTCAATTGGTGTAGGCGTAATCCGGCTCTCACTCTTGCTTTGAGTTCATTTTGCTCGATTGGTTTGGTGATAAAATCATCAGCACCGGCATCTAGCCCTTTAACGCGATCAGCGACCGAATCTAAAGATGTCAATAAAATAAAGAACGTCGTGGATAAATTGGGGTCTGTTTTAATCCGATTACAGACTTCTAATCCATTCAAACCCGGCATTATCCAATCACAAATAATCAGTGCTGGTTGACAAGCTATTGCTTGTGTAATTCCTTCTTTTCCGTCACTGGCAGCAATTACCTGATAACCCTGCTTTTCCAACATCCTTTTCAGGAATATTTGTATTGAAATGTCATCATCAATTACTAGTATTTGGAACATGTAAAATTATGGTATGATTAAATAAAAAAACTAATTCTAAAAAAAAGAAATAATCAAAATATACTAATAGGGAACGGATAAATAGGATGACTATAGTCATACTACTTACTCATTCCCTATTGTCCCCCGACTTCATAACCTTTTACTAGCCATAAACAAAATATTATGGAGGTGAAAGGGGATTTAGCCACAAGAGAGTAGCGCGTTTTAGCTGGTTCAAGTCGCGGTATGCTTCTTGCTTAAACCATTGCCCTAAAGCGTCAAAGGGAGTAAAAGATGCTCCCGGTTGCCATTTAATGTCTTGACCTAGGGGTGTAGTGTGAGTTCCTGGTAATGTTTGTGCTGTTACCATTTCAGGAAAGCGTTCTTGCAAGATTTTGGTTAAAGTTGCTGATTGATCAATAGTATCGTTGCTAAATTTGATTAATAAATTGCGACGGATGTTGTAGCGTTCCAGGATAAGCTGGTTAGTTTCTAGTGGCGAGGGAGTAAACTCAATGGTCAAAGCAGAATTTAATTGCTCCACTAACGGAATAGCATCCTTGGCTGCATAATTATTGAAGGATATTAATATATTGCCAGCCCGTTCTACAGGGAAAAGACTGCCAATGAGCAAGTGGAGTTTACAACCCATACTGTGACCAATGCCGTAGATAGGGAGGTAGAGTTTACGTAATGCCGTAGATTCATGTAGTCTTTCTAAAGTGCGATCAAAATTCAGCAGTACAGATTTAGCGATCGCAATATGATCTAAAGTATTGACAAACGGCGTAGCAATGATGACATAACCCTTACTGGCCAACTGTTCCAAAAACCAGCGATAAGTCAGGTGGGGTGCAGTGGCGACAAATGCACCTCCCAAGAAATGGATGATACCGATGGGATTACGGGGAATGATTACCCAATTACCTCTAACTTCTTTCCAGTCCATGCCTGTAGGCGATCGCTTTATTTACACTACTTTATGTTAGACCCTCAATTGCAGCCTTGGGTTAGTTTGTCAGAAAAGCTATGAGTGGGAGTTAGGAATTAAGAGTTAGGAGTGCTAAGTAGCAGTCACAGTGTAATCTTCCCCTACTTCCTTATCTTCCTCATCCCCCTATCCCCTCTACCCCTTGCTGACTCTGCAATTTTTTCATTTCAGATTGCACATCTAATGCAATCTGCAATGCTTCATTTAGTAATCGTCCATGTTCAGTAGCCTGTTCAGTAACTTGCATTGCTGTTAAAGTTGCTAAATTATTAACAAATAACTCTGTATTCCTCAGAATAAAACTCTTGTTTTCTCTCAAAATTCTTTCTGTTTTTAAAGCACGGACTAAATCACTTCTTGTAAGTTGTAGAGCTTCTATGACTTTTTCTCTTTTCTGAATACTAACTCCTGGATTTCCAGCTTCTTCTATTTGATCATTGATATCTATTGCTTTAATAACAGCATTATACCTATCAACATCGTGTAAAAGAATTTGCAGGGAATATGTCATTTTAGATTTCAGAATTTTGATTCTTCTTTTCCACCAAAAATATAAAAATATTTGGGTAAAACTTCCCCCCCATATCAATAAAAATATTAATAATAACCAAGATGGTATTGTAATCCATGTAGCAAAAATTTTAATAAAAATATCAAATAATACATAACCAAAAACAACCGTAGAAAAACTTAGAAAAACAACAGTTGCACCCTCAGAACCCTTGACTTTTTCTAAAATATCTTGAAAAATTTTCTCAAACGGCTTAATAATAATTATTAATTCATCTTTAACAGGCAAATTAGTCAAAGTTTGTAGTTCCTTTTGACTAATCTCCAAGCCATGTAAATCATTACGCACAGCTTTCCCCATTTTTGGAAAAATAATTAGTTTAATACAATATAGCAATCAAATTTATAGATGGCTCATGAAATAGGCATTTTTTCCAAAACTTCTTAATTGAGTAAATGAGTTCAGTTCAGGTATCTAATATCTGTAGAATATGATACTTGCATGATAAATATTTTATTGTTTATAAGTAGGTTAGAATAAGGCATATTCAACAGCCTACTATGTAAAGGATATACAACAGGTAATTATCCAAACCAACTATTATCTCAAACCCTGAATCAGAAAGCGCTACAGCCTCAATTAAGTATAGGATTTCTGCAAACAAGAGCCACAATCCTTACTTTCACGTAGTGGCAATACTCTGCGGAAAGCCCAACAGGAGAGGGGGTGACGCTCTTGGGTAGAAGGTAGTGTAAAACAAAAAATGTAGTATTTTCAGCTTTGTTCCCCTACTAAATTTTACTGAGATTATGTTTGAAAGCAAAACTATTGATACTTGACTAACATCCTATCACGCCCTTAAATATGGCGATCGCGCATCTACAAGGGTAATACTTTAATTTTAAATAAAAATACTGTAAAGCCAGTAAAGGAATAATGAATCATCACATATTAAAAGCTACCAGAGAAACTGTGCATTTAGGTGGTTTCTCGCATCTATTAAAACCAGCACTGACTATTGATTCCGGCGATACCATAGACGTGGAAACTTACAGCGGTTACTACGTTTACGACAAAGCCCCACCAGAGTTTCTCACACCAGAATTTCTTGACATCTGCCAAAATCTTGCCCCAGAACGTAAAATTGCAGCCGGGCCGCATTTATTGACAGGGCCAATTTACGTGCGGGATGCAGAACCAGGGGATGTTTTGGAAGTAAAATTAGAAGCGATCGCACCTAGTTTACCCGTTGGCTTCAATGCCATTCGTGCAGGTTGGGGTGCTTTACCACAGCAGTTTCCTCAACCCGCCCTGAGATTCATTTCCCTAGATTTAGTTAACAATATCGCCGAATTTCCCCATAATAGTGGTATCAAAATTCCTCTCAAACCCTTTTTTGGTATTCTTGGTGTTGCTACCCCAGAAAATGCGCGAACTTCTATTCCACCAGGCTGTTATGGTGGTAATATTGACAACCGCGAACTCCAAACAGGTTCCCGTGTATTTTTACCTATTTTTGTTCCAGGTGCGCTGTTTTCTATTGGCGATGGGCATTCAGCACAGGGAGATGGCGAAGTTAATGTCACCGCTATTGAGACTTCCATGAACGGTAGAATTATGCTCAAACTTCGCAAGGATTTGCAACTAACAACACCCATTGCTGAAACACCTACTGATATTATCACAATGGGGTTTGCTCAAACATTAGATGCAGCCTTGGAACTGGCTTTGCAGAATATGATTGATTTTTTAGAGAGGTTCACAAATTTGTCGGCAGAAGATGCCTATGTTTTGTGTAGTTTAGCTGTGAATTTTCGTATCACTCAAGTTGTAAATAGCCCACAAAAAGGGGTTCATGCTATGCTACCAAAATCAATTTTTTCAAATAAAATTAATTTGTAATTAGCAGGAAAAAAATAGTTTTATATGTCTAATATACTTATCCAAATGTTGCTCATTGGTCTTGTGGCTGGCGTTGCAGGCGGTATGTTTGGTATCGGTGGTGGTGCAATTATGGTGCCAGCAATGGTACTGCTAGTTGGTCTAGATCAGAAGTTTGCTACTGGCACTTCTATTGCTGCACAAATCTTGCCAATTGGTCTTCTGGGAGCAGCTGTTTATTATCGTAGTGGCAATATTAATCTCAAATATGCTGTATTAATTGCTGTTGGTTTATTAATTGGCAATTTATTTGGAGCTTTGTTTGCTAATCAGCCATTTATTAGCAGTGAGCTTATGAAAAAGCTATATGGCATCTTTTTATTATTGATTGGTATACGGTATTTAGTAGGACGTTAAAATTGGGAATTGGGAATGGGACATGGGGAATTGGGAATGGGGGATTGGGAGGTAGAAAAGGGTTTATGATTGGGGAATAAACCCAGTTTTTATACTTCACCAATTGAAATCTCCTGTATATGGCTGTGCGTTAGGCTCAAGCCCAACGCACACTAGTTAAGATTTATTTTATAAATCAACTTCAAACAGAATAATTGATTTTTTCCTAACTTCAAAAAATCAATTATTGCAGTTGTTCAGTGGGGAAAGCACCAGGTTGTACAGCTAAGTTGACATTTTGTCCATTACGACTCAATTCTAGACGCAAATTTGAGCCAACTTGACTATTTTCTACTGCTTTTTGAACGCTATTGGCATCTGTAACTAATTCACCATTGAGCTTTTTAATGACATCACCAGCACGGACTCCCGCTTTAGCTGCTGGGGAATTAGGTATAACTTTTACAACTAACACACCTTTATCTTCATTTACACTCAAACCGCTATTAGGGTCTGAGTTAATATTTTGCTTTAACTGAGGTGTTAAACCTACCATCTGAATGCCTAGATAAGGGTGCTGTACTTTACCTGTGGCTATCAGTTGATTGGAAATACGTTGTGCTGTGCTGATGGGAATGGCAAAGCCTAATCCTTGTGCGCCCTGGATAATAGCTGTATTCATACCAATTACCTCGCCACGGGAATTCAGTAGGGGCCCGCCAGAGTTACCAGGATTAATCGCCGCGTCAGTTTGAATATACTCAACTCGCTTATCTGGGGCACCAATTTGATTGCTACTGCGTCCGGTGGCGCTGATGATTCCGGTTGTCACAGTATTATCTAAACCTAGAGGATTACCGATCGCGATCGCCCATTCTCCTGCTTGCAGTTGGTCTGAGTTACCCAAAGTCACCGCCGGCAAGTTATTTGCTTGAATCTTGACAACAGCTACATCTGTTAATTCGTCTTTCCCTAACACCTTACCTTGAAAACTACGCCCATCCTTGAGTGTCACCGTCACCGTATCAGCACCATCAACAACGTGGGCGTTAGTGAGGATACGTCCATCACCACTAATGATAAAACCGGAACCAGTACCTTGTTCAACTCTTTGTCTACCCTCTGGTAGTTGGGAACCAAAGAAGCGGCGGAAAAATGGATCGTTAAATTCCTCTGGTATTCGGCTTCTTACAGTTCGAGAAGAGTTAATCCGCACTACAGCTGGCCCAACCTTTTGCACCACCTGGATCACAAAATTAGGATCTGTAGCAACTGGTAATGGCGGGGCTGCATTGACTCGACTCACTGCTAAATTTGAAGCACTCTCTGACAACTGCTGATGATGTCCAGCCAAATACCCGCCTGCTAATGTCATACCCGACCCCAGCAGCACCAATGAAACAGAGGCTGCTGCTTTTTTCCAAGAAGTGCTTTTATAAGATTTTTCAATTAAAGGGTAATCGTTGTTGTCGCGTATTTGGTTTTTCATAGCTGTCTGGAAGGATATTTTGGATATATCACTAATGTAGACAGCATTTATTACAGTTTTGTTACGGTTATGTAGCGTTATTGTGAAAAGTTTCACGACTTACGCAAAAACTAGCCAAAATGCTTCTTTTGAGCTAGATGAACGCTGTTAGGGGCAGGTTCAAGCTTAAAAATTAACCAAAATGCGAGGATATCGGTAAACCCTCTACTAAATTATAAATTTTGTTGAGTAATCAAAAATACTTGATTTAGTGTCGGCGATCGCCTTCAGTTGACGATGGTATTAATTATAACGAGAGAAGGAATGAAAACCTTTTTTCTCTTTGTGCCTTCGTGTCTTTTGTGAGGCAGCCCCCGTCTTGGCGCTTTGCGTCGTTAGCGCAGCGTTAGCGAGTCTTCTCCCAAGGGGAGACGCCAAAGGCGAACGAGCGTCTGGGGGACTGCCGTTAGCAAGAGCGTTAGCGACGCAGGAGCGTCACCCGAAGGGTGGTTTAAATTTTTTACCACCAAGACACCAAGACACAAAGTATTTTCCACTCAGAGAGGCAAGAATAATGTCAAAATGTTTGAAATTCTGACAAATGATGAGTTAAGTTTATTTTTGCCAATCGACTTATTTGAATATCTATTGATTACTGGGGATATTCATGAGAAACAAACGGGACTGCGACGATTTCACCCTCAGTTTCTCCGACTTGAACTTTCAAGCCTACGCCACCAGCTTTGCTCTTGATGTAACCTAATCCAAAGTGACCTTCAGGAGTTTCTGTATAACTAGTCAGTGTACCGACTTTTTCATCAGCGATCGCGATCGCACTGCCAATTTCCGCAGCAGCACTGAGGCGAATTCCCCATAGGTATTGCTTTACACCTTTATAGGTATTCAACCGCGCAATGGTTTCTTGCCCAATATAACAACCTTTGTTAAAAGAAATCGTTTGCCATAAGCCTACTTCCAGGGGATTGTAATCATCTGTAAGTTCTAAATCTGGCGCTGGTCTGCCTTGTAAAATTCGTAACGTATCCCAAGCGCGATCGCTCAGTTCTACAGCCCCTAATTCTAAAATCTGATTCCACAGCTTTTGTTTATCGGAGGCTGGCAAAATCAGGGTATATCCCACAGTAGCTAAGCCACTACCCACAGCTACGACAATATCATCAACTGAAATATGATTCCCGTAGGGTTGACCAATAATTGCCCCTGCACCCAGCTTTTCTATTACAGTGTCACTGCCTGGCCCGACTAAGCTAAATGTAGCAGTTTCATCAGTGACATCGGTTAATTGTACTTTGTCAGCAAAGAAAATATAGCGGTCTAGCCATTGCATCAAAAACTCGCGGCGGCTAGGTGAAACTAGTAATAGCACCGCATCATCAAGAACATAGGCAGTTACTAAATCAATGGTGCGGGCTGTAGATGTCACCATTACAGTATCACAACCCTGTCCTGGCTTGAGACTTTGGAAATCGTTAGTACTTTGATTGTGTAAAAAGCGCAGACGGTCATCATCAGAAACACGGATGCGTCCCCAAAAAGAGCGATCGCATACAGCTACCCCTGTTGTTGCGGCTTGGATAGCTGCTGCGTCTTTACCGTCAATTGCAGATGTGGCCATAGCAGTTGCCCTGTTTCAATGTTTTTGCATTGGCAATCTTAGCAAAGAATGACGGCTGCTGCGATCGCTAACATCACTTGCTCAATGTGGTTTATATGCAGTATACTGCTTGATGTTAAATGCATAAGAGGAGCATCTAGGTTATGTTTGCTTATTACCCAGTTACTTCAAAAGCTCAACAATCTATATTACAAGAGACTCTATCTGACCCAGTTGATATACCACCAACGACATGGACAGTGATAAAAAAATCCGCGTTAGATTATCGAGAAGAATTTGACGTAAGTGGTCTAAATGCAGCATTTAAACTTGAAAAATATTTACCATCTAACAGTATTATTAAAAAGGTTAAACAGGAATATCATAGTTATAGTGATCCAAATATTACTTCCGAGACGCAGTACTTAGACGTATTTTACCCAGAATCCTCGACAACATCTAATCCAACTCTCATATGGATACATGGCGGTGGTTGGGTTTCTGGAGACAAGAGCCAAATAGCAAATTACATTCAGGTTATAGCTTCAGAATTCAAGAATCAAGCTTTAAAAGATTTGACGGTTGTTGGTGTAAATTACTCAATTGCTCCAGAATCTCAATATCCAACACCGTTACTACAGGTAAACAATGCAATTAAATATCTTCTAGATCACGCTTCAGACTTTCATATTGATACATCCAAGCTTGCATTAGCTGGTGATTCTGCTGGTTCTCAAATAGCTGCACAAATAGCTGCCTTGTATACAAACCCTACCTACATAGATCAACTTCAAACTCAGAATCAAGTTACAATTGATATACCTACCTTAGCAGACCCAGAGGAACCACTTATCAAATGTATAGTACTATGTTGTGGAGGATATAATCTTAAGACTCTTGTCCAATACGATTCATATAAGGATAATGTTCTAGGCTTTAAAGATTTTGTTGACACAGTAACAATCGCATATTCAGGAGATCTCGATCCTGCCAATGAAACAAAGTTTGACACCTTCTCAGTAGCCAATTACATAGTTGAAAATTTTCCACCTTCATTCATTACTGTTGGTAATGGAGACCCACTCAAAGAACAATCAAAGGAATTGGATGAAATACTTAGTAAGTTAGCCGTATCAATCTCAAAACCAGAAATTAAACCAGAAACCTTTTATCCACCGGAAGGAAAATTGCTACCATTACTACCACACGAATATCAATTTGATCTCGATGACAAAGACGGATATGGAAAGCAAGCCCTAGCCAAAATAGTAAGTTTTTTGAAAGTAAAATTAATAGGTTAAATTCAAACCCCCATAACAGTAATCATACAGTGCTAGTAATCAGGTTTTTTCTGTATCTATACAATCATCAAAAACCTTGCGGCAGTTTGGAAACCCAGTGGCTTCAGCCCTAGAAGCAAAAACGACACAGCAGGCTTAAGCCTGCTGTGTCCCTGTATTGACTAAATTAATGTTTCGCAGCAAAATACCAATCGTAGCGAAGGTTTGTTTATGTACCTGACGCAAAAGAACCAAATCAGAAAACTGAATAAATTTGAATTTGTTGCTCTGCGCGAGTTATGCCGACTGAGTAAAAACCTGTATAGCGTGGGTCTTTACACGGTGCGGCAATACTTTTTTCAGGAACGTAAGCACTTACGTTATGAGTCTGCTTACCATCTGTACTGACAATTATAAACTTCTCAATACAAATATTCTACAGCAAACATTGAAATATAGGCGTAGTCACATAGATTAGGACAGTGTTGTGTTCCTAGCCATAAGCAACTGGGTTTCTACTCAGCACGAGCGCACTTTGCCATAGCAATAAAAAAAGAGGTCAACCAGACCTCTTTGAAACTCCCTAAAATAATCTTCGGTCTATATATAAGAATTACGCCAATCCGGTATTAGTACCTTGCTTACCTGTAGCTAGTTCTACCTTCACGATTTTGCCGCCTGCTTTTTGAATCCGTTGCTGTTCGCTGAACCAGTTTTCATAAGGAACAAGCTTGGTGAAGTAGGTATTTTGTAGTTCGCGTTGGGTACGAATCCGGGTTTGGCTGGGAACACAAGCAGTAATTTTAAATAACCGCGCCATGTCTTAAATCTCCTGTGGTAACTGTGAAAACTTTTTTATTTCAAAAAAAACGGGAGTATGTATTTTACTCAAATTTTAAAATCATTCATTCCAAGGCTGGAAATCAAGCATCAATACTAGAACGTTAACACTCATCACTGAGCTATTCAAGAAGATAAGCGACAAAACTCTCTAGCACTCACGATTGATTTCCAGACCTTAATTTCGCACCTAAAATACTTCAGTGCAAACCAGCTATTAGCTCAAGCCAGAGGAGATATAGTCTAGGTAGGTACCCATTTCCTTACCAGCATCTGCACCAACCAAAGCAGCAGTTACTTCTTTGATTGCTTGGATAGCTTGTACGGTAGGGCCAACGGGAACACCCAAAGAGTTGTAGGTTTCTTTCAAACCGTTCAATACGCGCTCATCCAGGATGGAAGGATCGCCAGCTAACATAGCGTAGGTTGCATAGCGGAGGTAGTAGTCCAAATCGCGGATGCAAGCAGCATAGCGACGGGTGGTGTACATGTTACCACCGGGACGGGTGATATCAGAGTACAGCAAGGACTTCGCAACAGCTTCTTTAACGATCGCAGCTGCGTTAGCGCTGATTGTGGTAGCAGCACGGACGCGCAGTTCACCACTTGAGAAGTAAGCTTTCAACTTCGACAAAGCAGTTGCATCTAAGTACTTACCTTGAACGTCCGCAGAATTAATTACAGCGGTAATAGCGTCTTGAGCCATGTTGTTAATTCCTTATTTCCAATCGTATTGCAATACTTTTGTTTCGTGTCGAGGAAACAGCTTTAGCCGCCTAGAGCACCAATTAGGTAGTCAAAGTAAGCACCAGCTTCAGCAGCGTCTTCGCCAGACAACAAGCCACTGGCTGCACTCTTCAACCCACGGATACCTTCAATAATGCCATCGATGGGGGTGCCGAGAGACTTGTACATTTCACGAGCGCCGACAACGCCAATTTCTTCGATGGGGGTAACATCACCAGAAACGATACCGTAGGTAACGAGGCGGAGGTAATAGTCTAAGTCACGCAGACAAGTAGCTGTCATTTCTTGACCGTAAGCGTTACCACCAGGAGACACAACGTCAGGGCGCTTTTGGAACACTTGGTCACCTGCGGCCTTCACAATGCGCTCGCGGCTATTGGTCAAAATATCAGCGATGCGGACGCGACGCTCACCACTTGTAACAAAGCTCTTGATCCGATCCAGTTCGCCAGGGCTGAGGTAGCGAGCTTCTGCATCAGCATTCACGATAGACTTCGTGACGATACTCATTAATGGATTCCTCCAATACGAATGAAACCAGAATTTGATTAAACAGGTGCAACTTTACATTGCTCCTTCCGCAGTATATTTTCCGGCATTGTGTTGAGCATTTATGACTGCTCTTAACACTTTGTAATATTCCTTTTCAGATTTGCAACAAATTGGGTACTGGGGATTGGGGATTGGGTATTGGGTATTGGGTATTGAGTATTGGGTATTAAGGAAGAATTTTCCCAGTCCCCAGTCCCCAGTCCCCAGTCCCCAGTCCCCAGTCCCTAGTCCCCAGTCCCTAGTCCCTAATCAGCCTGTACGCTACCGAGATAGTTACCTGCTGGTAAGGATGGAAAGCGGTTGTAAGGCACTACATCTTCACCAAAGTAGCGGATATACTCTGGGCTATCGACAATTGCATCTACAGCGCCTCGTAAGCCACGGATAGACAACAACTCGTTGTAGGTACGAATTTCGTCCTGAGTTGCTGGTGTGCGTCCTAAGAGGTGACGGAATAGGAATTCAACCACCTTGGTGTTGGGGTAAGGTGTACAGAAGCGTTGGCGATAGATTTCTGAACTAGCTAGTTCTCTAACAAACTCGCGCACGGAAATTTGCCGATTCTGCAATTTGCTGTCCAAGTCAGCGCGGCGGAAATTATCAGGAACTTCACTACCGAATAGATCCAACACTTGAGAGTAAATAGCAGCGATCGCTTGTTGCATTTCTGCTGCGTTAGCGCCTACACTCAAGCGGTAAATCCGTGCAGATTGGCGACGATCCACCGACTGTGTAACACCATAGTTGCTGGAACGACCCAATCCCACAGTCAAGGGTTCGCTGCTTTGAGATGATACATCTGCGATCGCTAAGCGCGGTTTGACTGGCTCAAAGCTAGGTACAACCACATCATCATTTTGCTTGGTTAGCTGGTTGTACAACTTCTCAGTATTCGGGAAGTTTGCCGCTGGTAAGGTCGGGAAGCGACGGTAAGGAACCGTATCTTCGCCAAACACCTCAGCATATTCCTGACTACCGACGATCGCAGTGATAAAGGCGCGGAGTCCCTGAGTTGCCAGAATTTGGTTATATTTGCGGATTTCTGCCTGGTCTAAAGGCGCTCTTCCTAGGAAGTGTTTTGTTCCCAGTTCAATCACCTTGGTGTTGGGATAAGGTGTGTAGAACTCTTTGCGGTACAGGCTGGAATAACCTAAACCTTCAATGAACTCTTTAACAGTAATTTCGCCATTCCCTAACTTGCTTTCCAAAACTTGGAATTCTCTGGAAGTAGTGATGTAGGGTGCAATATCACGCTCGAAAATTTGGCGATAAGCAGCACTGATGGCAGTTTTTACCGCCACTTTATCCTTAATACCAGCAACCAACTTGAAGATTTTCGTTTGTTCGCGCTGTTTGGAAACACCTTGATTGATCCGAGCTTGAACATCGGGTTCTGTCCGGGTTTGGGTAACTGTACCCAATGTAACAAACAGCGGTGTTTCTTCCTTCTGGATTGCAGGAGCAATATCTTCGCGAATACTGCCAACTCGTAGCGACCTCTGGGACACACCAGCAGGTGTCAAATACCGTTCGTATGGAACTGTATCTTCCCCGAATGCTTCACTGTATTCAACGCTGTTGATGATCTCATCAACCACTGCATAGAAACCCTGTTTAGCAGCGATATCGAAGTACTTATTCGTTTCCTGACGACCGTAGGTAGGACGACCTAACAACCGCCGATGGATGTACTCAATCGCCTTCATCACATACAAAGATGTCCAGTAGGTCTTGCGGAAAACATCGGACTTAGCCAAAGCACGGATAAATTCGCGCACAGAAATGTCACCGTTTTCCAGCTTGATTTCTTGCACTTTCAGGCGTTGACCTTCGTAGACATCGCGACCGAAAACTTGCAGGTAAGCGGCTTTAATTACTGCTTGTGTGGAAGTTTCGGAGAATTTGATGCTAGAACCCTTGCCAACTTTTTTGCCGATTGTGCCAGGAATTTGATCCAGCTTGAACACCTTGGCACCCAGAGTACCAGGTGCTACACCCCGTGCTTCGGGATTGCTGTTTTGGTTATTGATACCGGGCCCTTGGTGAATCAAGATGCGCTTGGTATCTTTCCCAAAGAAAGCTGGTCTGGTGCTGGGGTTGCGAGTTTCTTTCGGGAAAATCGCTCCAAATTGAATTTCCAATGGGTCATTCCCAGAACCGTAAGGATGCTGATCTGGTAGTGGCTGTTCGTAAGCAGCGAATGTTGTGATGAACTGAGGAATTTTGCGGAAAGGCGCACTGTAGTTAAACAGGTCTTGCTGCGGCCCCCAGTTGCGACATTCTTGTGCTTCTTGACCAAGACCCCGCAAATAAGGTACTGTCTCTTCGCCAAAGTAATCGCCGTATTCTTGAGAATCTACCAAAGCATCTACTAAAGCTGGCAGACCACCATCGGAAATAATAGAGAAGTATTTTTGTACTTCTTCACGGCTACTTGGCCCACGTCCCAAAATGTGACGGAAAGCTAATTCGATAACTCGGCTGTTAATAAAAGGCTGGTAAAACTGTTTTTGGTAAAGTGGAGATTTTGCCAGACGACGAACAAACTCTTTCATTGAGATGTCGCCATTCTTCACCTGAGATTCTAGGTAAGATATCGACTGTCCATAAGCGCGGGTAATGTCACGCTCAAAGATTTGCCGATAGGCAGCTTTAATTACCTCATTTTTTTCACTTGCTGATAAACCAGGCTTCATAACAAACTTAGGACGCCGTTCTGACGCATTAAAGTAAATCTGCGGCAGTTGCAATCCTTGTTGGTCGCCAGAGGGACGCTGACGGACTTTGTTAGAAGGTGTCGCTCCTTGGAATTCTGTCAGCAAAATATTCATGTACTGAGTCACAATGTCTGTGGCTTCAGCATCTTGACGGAAAAAGGAAAGTGAAGCGGCTTTGATTTCTTGCAAAGCGACTATGGTTGCTTCGCCAGAACAAGCATTTTCAATTATTTCCCGTAAACCCCGTGTATTCACAGCAATGATATTGGGGTCGCCTGCAACGATCGCATAAGTAGCATAGCGTAAGAACCAGGACAAGTCCCGTAAGCTCTTGGCCATGTTGCTTGGGCCATAGCGAGCCACGTTGATTGGTCTAAAGCCTTGAGGTACTGGGCCGCTGGGGGATGTGTTAAAGATTGAGCGTAAACCTTCAAAGAACCCACCACGACTTTCAACGTAGGTAACGGTTCCCAGTTTCATCCCATCTTGAACATTGCCACCACTTGCAGCAGCACCAGCCATAGCTAGTTCTGGTTCTCTGGGCTTTTCTAAAAATGCCATTGGCGAACCACCAACGAAAATCCTGTTGGCAGCCCGAGATACGATAATCTCGGAATTGTCCGTGAGTATCTGGGCAATTTCTAGACGCTTTGCACCAGATGCAAAATAGCTTGCCAGTTCATTCAGTTCGCCGGTTCCCAAGAAACGGTCTTGTTGCTCCGCTTGGGTAATGGTTGCCACAGCTAGAGTTTGATATAGTTGCGGACGCGCAACTGAGCTTCCACCACTTGCCTTAACACTCATCGGATTTGTAAAACTCCCATCATAATTTTTTATGTGTTAAGTCTGGGTTGCTCTGAGGCTTGACACATCGGTGTGGTTCTGCCTTAAGAGTACCGCCTTCAAAACGCCAGTAAATTAACCCAGTCAGCTTTTAGATTAGAACGTTTTGCGTTTTCACTGGTGATTTATTAAGAAGTATGTAGATTCTGTAGCCTTGATCATCAAGTTAGAACATACACACTCTTAGTTCCATGAGACAAAATTGAACTTTTGTAACATTTTGTAACAAAATTCACAGGAATACTTTATTTCGCTCTTAATACCTAATTCTATTGGATCGGGACAAGATCTACTCCATCGGGATTGGGGATTGGGGACTGGGTACTGGGTACTGGGTACTAGGTACTGGGAAGATGTTCACTCCTAAATTTGAGCGAAGTTTGAATCTCCCTCTCTCAATAATCTTCCTAGTCCCTAGTTCAATGATTCTTCAAAACGGCAACCAGCATCTAAAAGTTTATTTTTTTACAAGACTAAATAATTCTGGTGAGTTAAGGTGTAGCAATCAGTAATCCTAGACCAGAAAATCACTATGTATAAAAGTCATAAGAATAACAATTTTTTCAGTACTGCCGTATCTGCCCTAGCTATTGTTTTGACCATTACTCCTGCTAATGCATTACCAGGACAAAACATTAATACCGTTATCAAATGGGCAAAGACCAAATCTCAACTATCGCCCTTGAGATATAACAGCGAAGCGCATGGTTATGAAAGTTCAAAGGGAAATTTGTACTTTTATGCTGATGTAACTTCTCAAAATGGCATAGTAACTAAAGAAGGAATAACCGTTAGTGGTGACTCTAGAATTAAATTCACTACCAAAACTTCCCAAGCAGTGAAACTGTTAAAAAATATCTACAACACCAACATTGCTAATGACTTTCAAAAATCAAGGTATGTCACAAAAGTTGGTCGTGACCAGTTTTATCGCGGGCAAAATTTTGCCTACATTACTGCCCAGGTACAGGGTGGTTCAGCACTTCAGATAATTCAATTAAGTAAATTACAAGGGGTAATAGATAATGCAAAATACTGTCAAAATCACGAATGTGATCTTTAATTTATAGCATTTCCCCATCAGCGTGAAGTACATCTGGTAAACCTCACCCCTAACCCCTCTCCTTGGTAAGGATAGGGGAATAAAGCACAGTTCTATCGGGGTGAGGTAATCGCGATACTCTGTTACTTATAGCAGTCGCCAGTAGTGTTAGGACATCAACAGATGATAAAACCTAGACACGAAAAGAGTTTTCACCCAGTCACCAGTCCCCAGTCCCTAGTCCCTAGCTATAAAAAGCTCTATATCTATATTAAATTAGTCTATTTTTAATTTTTGATCATTACTGTTTAATATAAGTATTTTCTCTAAACAAAGGCACGCAATCACTAACGTTGTACATAGCTGCAAGTTCAACATCTGACTCAAAACCTGCTGCAATTAACTCTTTCCCAGAACTACATTTTTGTAAGTAACCCAGTAAATCTTTCTGGAAAGTTTGAAATGTTGCCACAGCTACTTCAGCTTCTGGTGAAAGACTTCCTTGCAAGTAACTGAGAATTGCCCCAGCACCAATTAAATCTTCACATGCAGGACGTAGGCTACCATCATCTTTCCACCTTTCACCAGCAGGAATCACTGCGATTTTATTACCGTAGTTTTGGGCAAACTGCGCCACAGCTTGGCAATTTCGCAAACACCCAGCCAAGGTTGGTGTATTTCCAGTTTGTAACGTCAGAAAAGAACCATTAGGTGAAGGTAAAACTAGTCTAGTTCCAGCAGCAATTTGAGTTACCGACTTTGGAGAAAGAGAATATCCGGTTGTAGTCCAACGTTGTCGATGACTTGCCAACTCTGCCTGCACTGACTTGGCATAATCTATCACTGATTCATCTTTATATGGGTAAGGAAAAATTATTGCACCATTATTGGTGGCAATTTCTACACAGGTGGAGAAAGAAAGAACATCAACTATCACAACCACATCACTAATAGAAGCGAGTTGAGCAACCCCTTGTGCGCCCCATTCACAGCGCAAATCAAACTCTGATTGGTCGTAAATCATGAGAGCAATCGTAAAAAACAATATGATGAAAATCAAACCATACATGTGTAAGTCTGTGGAAATCATTAAAGCTTTGTAGCCACCACTTTAGTGCTTTTGCCCTGACTATGAACTACCGCACACACCTAAATATAAAGTTGGAGCTTTAACAAATGATTTTTATTGCCTCATAATACAAAAGTTTAAAAAATACTTAAAATGAGTTAGTGCTTGTATTTAAACAATATCGATACTTATGAAATTGAAATAAGCCAGCGTTGCATTTTCACAATAGCGATCGCCATCACCTCTCTACCCTAAGTGTCCAGCATTCGCTAAACTCAGAATTGCTGCGATTTTACTCACCATGTCAGATCCCCAAACTGTTAGCGCTGCTGTTGCCCAACTCTACAACACATACCCTTTCCCATCTGACCCTCTGCTGGATGAACCACCCCCAGGTTACAATTGGCGCTGGAATTGGCTAGCGGCTCATAGCTTCTGCACAGGTCAAAAACCTCAAAGGCGAAACATCCGCATTTTAGATGCTGGTTGTGGTACGGGGGTGGGTACTGAGTACTTAGTTCACCTCAACCCTGAAGCTGATGTCGTGGGAATTGACCTGAGTGAGGGTGCTTTGGCAATGGCAAAAGAACGTTGTCAGCGTTCTGGGGCTAACCGGGTAGAATTTCATCACCTGAGTTTGTTCGATGCGGAACAGTTACCTGGTGAATTTGATTTAATTAACTGCGTTGGTGTTTTACACCATACCCACGATCCAATTCGTGGTATTCAAGCTTTGGCTAAAAAGCTAGCCCCTGGCGGCTTTTTCCACATCTTCGTCTACGGAGAATTAGGGCGCTGGGAAATTCAACTCATGCAAAAAGCGATCGCCCTCCTCCAAGGTGAAAAACGCGGCGACTACCGCGACGGTGTACAAGTCGGACGAAAAATATTTGCTTCTCTACCAGAAAATAACCGTATTGTCAAATACGAAAAACAACGCTGGTCAATGGAAAACCACATGGATGAACACTTTGCGGATATGTATGTTCATCCCCAGGAAATTGACTACAACATTGAAACGCTGTTTGAATTAATAGATGCTTCTGGCTTGGAGTTTATCGGCTTCTCCAATCCTGGTTTTTGGCAATTAGAAAGACTATTGGGCAAAGCCCCAGATTTGATAGAAAGGGCGCAAGGATTAAGCGATCGCCAACGCTACCGCCTGATAGAATTACTAGATCCAGAAGTTACTCATTATGAGTTTTTCCTCGGTCGTCCTCCCCTGCTGAAAAATGATTGGTCAGACGATGAAGCTTTATTAGCAGCAATTCCCGAACTCAATCCATGTATGGATGGATGGCCAAGTCAAGCTATCTTTAACCAAGATTATCAAATAGTCAAATTCTCTGAAGAAGAGTTTGAATTTTTACAAGCCTGTGATGGCAATTCAACAGTAAAAGAGATATTAGCGAAGGTACAACTGAGGTTAGAAGGAGTTAGAACCATCCTCAAGCAACACCTAATTTTGTTGACACCGGGTCAATAGTCAGTTGTCAGTTGTCAGTGGTCAATGGTCAGTTGTTATTTCTCCCTCATCCCCCTCATCCCCCATCTCCCTCATCTCCCCCATCCCCCCTGCACCAAATGATCGCTAAGTGGCAGCTTTCGATAAATCTAATGTAGATTAAGAGAGTACCCAGCCATTGCTCAAGATATTGGGCATAACACCTCAAAACAAGTTGGAGTTTGGCAAAATTCAGCAACAGTGCGATTTCTCCTCAAGCCGCTGATTTGATGAACACCAATTTAATGGTTACACTTGATGCTGATGATGCAACGACCCTGGAGGACAGTTACTCACCTAGAAAAAGGCGAAAATTAACGGAAATTTGGAATTATCTCCGCTTCACCTAGCGATCGCTCTCTAACTTCTGTGAGCGCGAATTTTGCAATTTATGTAATGGTGACAAGAAGTTAATTGTTTTTTTCTAAAGTATTGTTACCAGATCGTGATATGATTCAGCTGACTGAATGTGCAGTCATCATGTTTAACTGTACTGGTTTCAAGTCCCGTGAGCTTGTCAGACGAATCAGTTGTACCCGCTCCCACAACAGGACAAGATGCTATATCTGGTTCTGAAGACACAGAATCAGATAACTCCATGGGAGAGTTCTATCAACTTTACCAGAAGTTGTTGGTAATCACACTTGTCTTGACGGGGATTATTTTTATCTCTGTGTGGATTTTTTATTCCTTAAACATTGCTCTGAATTATTTGATTGGGGCGTGTACAGGTGTGGTTTACTTAAAAATGCTGGCTAAAGACGTTGAGCGACTCGGTGGTGAGAAAAAGCGTCTGAGCAAAACTCGTTTTGCTCTATTCATTGGGTTGATCGTACTGGCAACTCAATGGCGTGAGTTACAGATTCTTCCAATATTCTTGGGATTTCTAACTTACAAAGCCACGCTCCTCGTCTACATGGTGCAAACTGCGTTCATTCCTGATTCTTAAAAAATCAGGCTCACAAAGACAATAATCCCATCCTCGCTCGTTGGGGAAAATGCTTGAAGAATGCAAATGCTTAGTGTCTTAAACGCCTTTAATTCATTTCCCCTCGCCGAACTAGAAGTAGGTCATCATTTCTACTGGCAGTTGGGAAATCTAAAAATTCATGGGCAAGTTTTTCTCACCTCATGGTTTGTAATTAGCATTCTAGTAATAGCTTCCATAGCTGCTACTCGCAACGCCCAAAGAATTCCCAGCGGCATCCAGAATTTGATGGAATATGCCCTAGAATTTATTCGAGATCTGGCAAAAAACCAACTTGGTGAGAAAGAGTACCGCCCTTGGGTGCCATTTATTGGCACATTGTTCTTGTTTATCTTCGTGTCGAACTGGTCAGGCGCTCTCATTCCCTGGAAGCTAATCAAGCTGCCGTCAGGTGAATTGGCGGCTCCCACCAATGACATTAACACGACCGTAGCGTTGGCACTGCTGACATCTTTAGCGTACTTTTACGCGGGTTTTAGCAAGCGGGGTTTGGGCTACTTTAAGAAATACATAGAGCCAACACCTGTGCTGTTGCCGATCGCAATTCTAGAAGACTTTACTAAGCCCCTCTCCCTAAGCTTCCGTCTATTTGGCAATATTTTGGCGGATGAATTGGTAGTAGCGGTGCTAGTGCTGCTGGTTCCTTTATTTGTACCTCTGCCTGTAATGGCTTTAGGGTTGTTCACCAGTGCTATTCAGGCTCTAGTGTTTGCTACCCTAGCTGGAGCATACATTCACGAGGCGATGGAGGGACACGGCGGCGAAGAGCATGAGGAGCATTAAATCAGTAAAAGTCAACAGTGAACAGTTATCGAGCCTACAGCATAACTGGTAACTGATAACTGATAACTGATAAACTTCTCAGTTGATAGCACAGTTCCAACGAGCGGATACCGCTCAAAACATCGCCGAGAGCGATTTGTAAGAACTTGGTGCAGCGTGAAAAACACGTCTTTACTAGTTAACGTACTTTTGTAGTTTTGTAATCAAAGCAAGGAAAATCAACATGGATCCATTAGTTTCTGCTGCTTCAGTTCTAGCTGCTGCTCTAGCAATTGGTTTAGCTGCAATTGGCCCTGGTATTGGTCAAGGTAATGCTGCGGGTCAAGCAGTAGAAGGTATCGCACGTCAACCCGAAGCTGAAGGCAAAATTCGGGGTACTTTGCTGTTAACCTTGGCGTTCATGGAATCCTTAACCATCTACGGTCTAGTTATTGCGCTGGTACTGCTGTTTGCTAACCCCTTCTCAGCATAAGACCTAAAAGTTTTAGTGAATGTGGAGACGTGAACCATCACGCCTCTACAACCAAAATTTTTGGTATTGAGTCATTCAGACATCGTTGACTACCAAATTTGGGATTTTGGATGATCAAAAGTTTTCCGTACATGCCGTATTTGCTTGTCAGTGGAACAAATCCAAAATCGCAAATCCAAAACGCCTGACCCTTGTTGGCTATGGGTCTCTAAAATACGAAAGGTTGGATGATGTTGCTAGCCATGAAAACTGCTACTCCAGCCAAAGAGGAGACAAATGTTTGATTTCGATGCTACCTTGCCCTTCATGGCATTGCAGTTCCTGCTATTGGCAGCCTTGTTGAATGTGATTTTCTATAAGCCACTGACCAAGGTACTAGACGATCGCGATAATTACATCCGAACGAATACCCTTGATGCCCAGGAGCGCTTAGCGAAAGCTGAGCGCTTAACCCAGGAATATGAGCAGCAACTAGCAGAAGCTCGCCGACAGTCGCAAGCTACTGTAGAAGCAGCTCAGGCTGACGCTAAGAAAATTACTGCCCAAAAAATCGCTGAAGCGCAAAGAGAAGCTCAAGCTCAAAGAGAACAGGCTGCTGTGGAAATAGAGCAACAAAAACAGCAAGCTTTGCGTGAATTAGAGCAACGAGTTGATGCCCTTAGCAGGCAAATTCTAGAAAAATTATTGGGGCCGACTCCAGCTAGATAAGCTAGCAAGAACAGGTTCCGTGAAAGCATACAAAGCATCTGGGCATTAGTCCAGAGCGCTTAATTAAGTGTCAAAAAAAGGCACTTTTTTCCCTTCAGGAAAAGAAACTTGATTGGCCTGCAAGACAAAATAGTTGATTTACCTGCCGGACAAGATGGTTAATTTACCTGCGGGAAAATACAATGTATTAGCAAGCAAGCAGCGCACTTGTAGATGGGTATCATGGGCACATTCTTATTACTTGCCGCAGAAGCGAACGCTGTTGGCTCTGAATTGGCAGAAGGCGCAGCAGAAGGTGGTTTCGGTCTAAACCTAGACATTTTAGAAACCAATCTGATTAACCTGGCTATTCTGATTGGCATACTATTCTACTTTGGACGTAAAGTTTTAAGCAATATCCTGAGCGAGCGAAAATCCAATATTGCCACCGCAATTCAGGAAGCAGAAGGGCGCTTAAAAGAGGCACAGATTGCCCTTTCCCAAGCGCAAGAACAATTGACCCAGGCTCAAGCTGAAGCACAACGCATCCGCAAAGCAGCCGAAGAAAACGCTCAAAAGGCGAAAGAAGCCACGTTGGCAAAAGCAGCCGAAGACGTAGAACGCTTGAAACAAACAGCAGCAGCTGATTTAAACACCGAAAGAGAGCGAGCGCTTGCCGAACTGCGGCAGCGAGTAGCCGCCTTGGCATTGCAAAAAGTTGAGTCAGAACTGCGAGCTGGTATTGCTGACGATGTTCAACAAGCAATAATTGAACGTAGCATCGCGCAGGTGGGAGGACGCTGATGAAAAGTACTGTAGAAACAGCCGAAATAGCCCAGCCTTACGCACAGGCTTTATTGTCAGTAGCACAATCAAAAAATCTGACAGAAGAGTTTGGTGAAGATGCTCGTTCCCTACTGAATTTGTTAAAAAATTCAGACCAACTGCGGAACTTTATCGACAACCCCTTTATTCAGGCTGAGAACAAAAAAGCAGTTATCACCCAAATTCTTGGTGGTGAAAATGCTAATCCCTACTTACGCAACTTCTTGCTGCTATTGGTAGACAGACGACGCATCTTGTTCTTAGAAGCGATATTACAGCAGTATTTAGCGTTATTGCGGCAGTTGAATAAAACCGTGTTAGCGGAAGTCACTTCTGCTGTTCCTCTCTCCCAAGCCCAAGAGCAGGCAATTAAAGAGAAAGTAATTGCCATCACCAATGCTCGCCAAGTAGAACTAGAAACAAAAGTAGACAGCGAGTTAATTGGTGGTGTGATTATTAAAGTCGGTTCGCAAATCATCGACGCCAGTTTGCGGGGTCAGTTGCGCCGCCTTTCTTTGCGCTTAAGCAGCTAGAAAATGGGGGCTGGGGACTGGGGACTGGGGACTGGGGACTGGGAAAAAATTATAGTCATAAATTCTTTCTATCTCTAATCTCTAATCCCCAATCCCTAATCCCTAATCCCCAATCCCTAATCCCTTTTACTTCCGTCTCGAAAGCAAAAAAATAGACACATGAGCATTTCAATCAGACCAGACGAAATCAGCAGCATTATTCAGCAACAAATCGAGCAATACGACCAAGAAGTCAAAGTTGCTAACGTTGGTACAGTCCTGCAAGTCGGTGACGGTATTGCCCGGATCTATGGTCTGGAAAAGGCTATGGCTGGGGAGCTATTAGAATTTGAAGATGGTACAGTCGGTATCGCCCAAAACTTAGAAGAAGACAACGTGGGCGCGGTGCTGATGGGTGAAGGTCACGACATTCAAGAAGGTAGCTCTGTAACCGCAACTGGCAGAATTGCTCAGGTAGGTGTGGGAGAAGGCTTAATTGGACGAGTTGTTGATGCTTTAGGTCGTGCCATCGATGGAAAGGGAGACATCAAAACCACAGAAACCCGTTTGATTGAATCTCCAGCACCCGGTATTATCGCCCGTCGGTCTGTACACGAACCCATGCAAACGGGGATTACAGCTATTGACTCGATGATTCCCATCGGTCGAGGTCAGCGGGAACTGATTATTGGCGACCGTCAAACAGGCAAAACAGCGATCGCCATCGACACAATCATCAACCAAAAATCAGAAGATGTAATTTGTGTTTACGTTGCCATCGGTCAAAAAGCTTCCACCGTTGCCAACGTAGTCCAAACACTACAAGAAAAAGGCGCACTTGACTACACCATCGTCGTCGCCGCTAACGCCAGTGACCCTGCAACCTTACAATTCCTGGCACCCTACACAGGCGCAACCATCGCCGAGTACTTCATGTACAAAGGCAAAGCTACCCTAGTAGTTTACGACGACTTATCTAAGCAAGCTCAAGCTTATCGCCAAATGTCCTTGCTACTACGTCGTCCACCAGGACGGGAAGCTTACCCCGGAGACGTATTCTACATTCACTCTCGTTTGTTGGAACGTGCAGCTAAACTGAGTGATGAATTGGGTAAAGGTAGCATGACCGCCCTACCAATTATCGAAACCCAAGCAGGTGACGTATCCGCGTACATCCCCACCAACGTGATTTCTATCACCGACGGTCAGATCTTCTTGTCCTCTGACTTGTTCAACGCTGGTATCCGTCCCGCTGTGAACCCTGGGATTTCAGTATCCCGTGTGGGTTCTGCGGCTCAAACCAAGGCAATGAAAAAAGTTGCCGGTAAAATTAAATTGGAACTGGCACAATTTGACGACCTGCAAGCCTTCGCGCAATTTGCTTCCGACTTGGATAAAGCCACCCAAGACCAATTGGCACGCGGTCAACGCTTGCGGGAACTACTCAAGCAACCCCAAAACGACCCACTGTCAGTATACGAGCAAGTGGCAATTCTTTACGCTGGTATCAACGGTTATTTAGATGATATCCCCGTTGACAAAGTAACCTCCTTCACCAGAGGTCTGCGCGACTTCTTAAAGACCGGCAAACCCCAATACGCCCAAGCAGTGCAAAGTTCCAAAGCACTGGGTGACTCAGAAGAAGCAGCTTTGAAAGAAGCGCTAACCGAGTACAAGAAGACATTCAAAGCTACAGCGTAACAAAAGTTATGAGTGAAGAGTTAAGAGTGAAGAGTTAATGAAACACTCCTAAACTCTTAACTCTAAACTCCTAACTCCTAACTTCAGATAAAAGAATATGCCTAACCTCAAAGCAATACGCGATCGCATTCAGTCGGTCAAAAACACCAAAAAAATCACAGAAGCCATGCGCCTAGTGGCGGCGGCGAGAGTACGTCGGGCACAAGAACAAGTACTGGCTACTCGTCCCTTTGCCGACCGTTTAGCACAAGTTTTGTATGGTCTGCAAACTCGTCTGCGCTTTGAAGAAGCCAACCTCCCACTCCTGAGAAAACGGGAAGTGAAATCAGTAGGGCTGTTGGTTGTCTCAGGCGATCGCGGTTTGTGTGGCGGTTACAATAGTAACGTGATTCGTCGTGCCGAAAATCGCGCCAAGGAACTCCAGGCTGAAGGTGTAAATTACACATTTGTGGTTGTTGGACGCAAAGCCTCACAGTACTTTCAACGCCGTAATCAGCCCATTGATGGCACATACAGCGGTCTAGAACAAATTCCCACCGCCAAAGAAGCCAACGAAATTGCCGACCAGCTACTTTCTTTGTTCCTTTCGGAAAAAGTTGACCGTATCGAATTAATTTATACCAGATTCGTCTCCTTGGTTAGCTCCCGTCCCGTGGTGCAAACCCTGCTACCTTTAGATCCGCAAGGGCTAGAAGCAGGCGATGACGAAATTTTCCGCCTGACAACTCGTGGCGGTCAATTTCAGGTAGAACGGGAAAAAGTGACTCAACAAGTCCGCGCTTTCCCCCGTGACATGATTTTCGAGCAAGATCCAGTACAGATTCTCGATTCTCTGTTGCCTCTGTATTTAGGTAACCAGTTGTTACGGGCACTACAAGAAGCTGCTGCTAGTGAACTAGCAGCGCGGATGACAGCCATGAGCAATGCTAGTGAAAACGCTGGTGAGTTGATTAACACCCTAACGTTGTCTTATAACAAAGCCCGACAAGCTGCAATTACCCAAGAACTTCTTGAGGTTGTTGGCGGTGCCGAAGCGTTAACTTAGGGAATTAGTAATTGTTGGTTATAAGAAATAGCTAATTGCTAGTTGTTTGGAAATTAGCAATTAGCTATTTTTGTTATTTAAATGTTGCTAGGTAATATTTGAAACAGTGTTGATGTATAGCAGTCGAATCATAGATTAGGACATTTTGAAATCCTGAATGTCAGCAACAGTAAGGTTTTTAACTCCTGCCTCCAGCATAGCTGCTATATTCGCGCGATCGCTCTTCATCCAATGAAAAAACAGGGAAGTTTTTAATTTCCCTGTTCTTTGAGTTTGCGTTAATTTTTACAAAATTTCGGCAATTAACTCAAACAATGGTGAAGTTGCTAGCACTGAGGGAAACTCCACCTGTAATCTGTGCTAATTGTTGCTGAATAAATCCACTGTCACTGCCATCAAGGTCAAAGTACAGTGCGCCAGTGGTATTATCAAAGATAAATCGTTGGGCGGTAGTGGTTGCGGCTGTGCCAAGGACAAACTGAGTCTCTAAAAGCGAACCTGCTGTTAAGCCACCACCAAAGCCATTAGCTGATACCTGAATCAAGTCTTTACTTGAATTGAAACTGTTAATAGTATCAACACCTTCCGATAAATTACTGTAAGCAAAGGTATCAATACCAGAAGAACTACCTGTTAAGATATCATTGCCATCCCCGCCATTGAGCAGGTTGTTGCCGTAACTATCGGACACAGATAAATAATCGTTGCCAGCACCACCCTTGAGGGTATCATTACCTGTACCGCCTCTGTTCAATGCAAAGCCCCCAGAGAGGTAATCGTCACCATTTCCGCCGAGTATACTGTCATCCCGGTATGAACCGGTAATAGATAAAACCTCAATATTTTGGAAGTTAATTTGATAGTTGCCAGCTCTAATCGTGCCACTGGTAGTGGTTGAGTCAACAGTTGTGACAATTCCCCCTGAAACATAATCATAGGTGTAATCGACGGATAAATAATCCTTACCCGTCCCACCATCTACTAGATTGTTACTGATACCGTACACAGATAAAGTATCGTCCCCTGCACCACCATTGAGGGTATCATCACCAGTGACCCCATCGAGGAAATCGTTGCCATTTCCCCCCAGTAAACTATCACCGTAGGCAGTACCACGGAAAGAAAAAGTTTCCATACTTTGGAAGTTAATCTGATCACTGCCAGCAGTAATTGTGCCATTGGTTGTAGTTGAGTCTAGAGTTATGACAACTCCCGCCTGAGTACCGTAGAAAGTGCCTTCTAAATAATCCTTACCCGTCCCACCATCTACTAGGCTGTTACTGATACCCGACAAAGTTAGAGCATCGTCGCCTGCACCACCCTTGATGGTGTCATCACCACCATAGCTTCCATTGAGGGAATCGTTGCCATTTCCCCCCAATAAACTATCACTATAGCCAGTACCACGGATATCAAAACGCTCGATATTCTGGAAGTTAATTTGATAGTTACTACCCGTAATTGTGCCATTGGTGGTGGTTGAGTCTAGAGTTACAACCATTCCCTCGTCGGTATAACTGAAGTTAAAAACAGTTAATCGATCGTTACCTGTCCCACCATCTAGGAAACTGTTACCAGAAGTAGAGTTTATAGTGAGAAAATCGTCACCAGCTCCGCCGTTAATTGTATCACTGCCACCACTGCCGCTGTCGAGCACATCATTGCCATTTCCCCCCAACAAACTATCACTCTTTGCTGTACCGTAGATTTCTAAGCGCTCGATATTCTGGAAGTTAATTTGATAGTTACCAGCCGTAATCGTGCCATTAGTGGTGGTTGAATCTAGAGTTGTGACGATTCCCTCTGTAGCATAGTAGTAATCGGCGGATAAAGAATCGTTACCTGTTCCCCCATCTATTGTTTGAGTTATCAAAAAAGTTGGGTAAACACTATCATAAGACGCACGGATATCCAAGTCATCATCACCAGATCCACCATTGAGAGTACTACCAGCGATCGCCGAATTGAAATAATTTACTAAAAAATCATTACCATCGCCGCCATCTAGCAGATTTTTACCCGAACTAGATTGTATATCTACATATAAAGTATCGTCACCAGCGCCGCCATTGAGGGTATAACTGCCGCTGGAATATTCGATTCTTAAGTTATCATTGCCATCTCCACCAATCAGAACATTATTACCTCTGGAATGCTGGGCACTCAAATAATCGTTCCCCTCTCCACCTTTGAGAGTATTATTGCCACTGGAATAGTCAGCAAAAAATCTGTCATTTCCGGAACCGCCATCAAGCAGATTATTTCCAGAGGAATTAGAAACATATAAGCCGTCATTACCAACCCCACCTTTGAGGGTATTGTTGCCCGTAGAATAGCTAGCATCAAGAACGTCATTCCCTGAACCGCCATCAACCAGATTATTTCCAGAGGAATAATAAACATCTAAGGTGTCATTACCAACTCCACCTTTGAGGGTATTGTTGCCCGTAGAATAGCTAGCATCAAGAACGTCATTCCCTGAACCGCCATCAAGAAGATTATTGAAAGAAGAATAAGAAACATCTAAGCTGTCATCACCAGCACCACCGCACAGACTGTTATTTCCTAAACTATCTTGGAGATAATCATTGCCATCGCCACCATCAAGCTTGTCATTTCCCGCTTCACCATAGATTGTGTCATCAAGAGCAAAACCTCGAATACTATCATTACCATCTCCACCAGAGAGAATGTTACTGACAGAATTACCTATAATCCAGTTATTCAGTGAATTGCCGTTGCCGTTAATGGCTTTACCTGTGAGAGTCAGGTTTTCTAGATAAGCACCCAATGTCCAGTCAATAGAGGATTTGACTGTATCTACTCCGCCATAGTTACCACCCGAACCATTATCTTCACTGACAATATCTCCACTGCTATCAACGATGTAAGTGTCGTTACCTAACCCACCAGATAAGCTATCGTTGCCAGTCCCACCATCTAAGGTGTCATTGCTACTATCTCCAATTAGTGTGTCATTACCACCCAAGCCAGAAATGTTGTCATTATAAATTGTGCCAATCAAGGTTTCTGGGTTATTTTTACCAATGATGTTAGCCATATTTTTCTCCAATTAAATGAGAGTGAATATTGCATTGAAACTTGTTGCGCGTCACAGCCAGAAAAACTCTTGACGCTAATAACTTTTGCACTTTGACAAGATGTTTATTCCAGTTGAGAAAAAACAGGTAAATTACAATCTTTCATAGCCTTTTGTTGATTAGTGATTGTGTGTTAGTTTTGCAAACTGCGTAAGTTCAGCAAATACTCAGGCCATTAATTAAGCTGTTACGCATTTAAGTTGCGTAGTTACTCATGAGGGTTGTCCAGAGTCAAGAGTCAAAAGTCCAAGTTCAACCTTGACTCTGGACTGTTGACCCTTGACGACCTAAACAACCAAATATGCAATTTAGACGCGCATCAGCTTATCCAGTTTTGTAGAGTGTGAAGTGCAAAAGAGAGAACGCAGATTTATCAGATGGTGTCTTTACCTTTGCTCTCACACACTCTACAAATTAGATATTCTTAGGCTTAGAAATCCCGAACTCAAACAATGGTGAAGTTGCTAGCACTGAGAGAAACTCCACCTGTAATCTGTGCTAATTGTTGCTGAATAAATCCACTGTCACTGCCATCAAGGTCAAAATACAGTGCCCCAGTGGTATTATCGTAGACAAATCGTTGAGCGCTGGTGCTTGCAGCTGTGCCAAGGACAAATTGAGTTTCTGATAGTGAACCTGCTACTAAGCCACCGCCAAAGCCATTAGCTGATACCTGAATCAAGTCTTGACTTGAATCGAAGTTGTTAATCGTATCAAATCCTTCAGTATAACTACTGTAAGCAAAGGTATCAATACTATAACTACCTGTCAAGATATCATTGCCATCGCCGCCATTGAACAGGCTGTTGGCGCTATTATAATCGTCCGCATATAGCCTATCGTTGCCAGCACCACCATTGAGGGTATTATTGCCGTAGGAAGAGACATATATATAATCATTGCCATCCCCGGCATCTAGCAGATAGTTACCTCCGCCGAACGCAGATAGACTATCGTCTCCAGCACCACCGTTGATGGTATCATTACCTCCATAGCTGGTACTGAGATTATCGTTGCCATTTCCCCCCAGTAGACTATCAGTGTAGCGTGTACCTTCGATTCTGAAACTCTCGATATTCTGGAAGCTAACCTGAAAGTTGCCCCCCGTAATTGTGCCATTGGTAGTGGTTGAGTCTAGAGTTACAACGATTCCCTCAGTAGCATTGTAGTAAAGAGCAGTTAATTGATCATTACCTACCCCACCATCTAGGAAACTGTTACCGGAAGTAGAGGATGTACCTACAACATCATCGCCAGCACCACCGTTAATTGTATCACTGCCACCACTGCCACCATTGAGGGAATCATTGCCATTTCCCCCCGTTAAACTCTCACTATAAACTGTACCGGAGATAGACAAAGCCTCGATATTCTGGAAGTTAATTTGATAGTTGCCAGTTGTAATCGTGCCATTAGTGGTGGTTGAGTCTAGATTTATGACGATTCCCTCTGTAGCATAATAGTAACTGGCAGATAAAGAATCGTTACCTGTCCCCCCATCTACTGTTTGAGTTATCAAAGAAGTCGGGTAAACACTACCATAAGCAATCGAGATACCTAAGTAATCATCACCAGATCCACCATTGAGAGTACTAGCGCCAATCTCAGAACTGAAAAAAGTTGATAGACGATCATTACCATCACCGCCATCGAGCAAATTGTTGCCTGAACTAGATCCCGTAGATAAGGTATCGTCCCCAGCGCCCCCATTGAGGGTATTATTGCCGGTAGAAGAATTGACTTGTAACTCGTCATTACCATCTCCGCCGTCCAGTATACCAGAACCAAGGTATGTATACAGAGTATCATCACCTGCTCCGCCGCTAATCGTATCATTGCCACCATTGCCCCCATTAAGGGAATCACTGCCATTTCCCCCTAGTAAACTATCACTGTATTCTGTACCGTCGATAGAGAAAGCTTCGATATTCTGGAAATTAATTACAGAGTTGCCAGCTGCGATCGTGCCATTAGTAGTCGTTGGATCTAGAGTGGTGATAATTCCCTGATCAAGATCAAGATAGTAGTAGTGGGCAGATAAATAATCGTTACCTGCGCCGCCATCTACTGTCTGAGTTTCTATATCAGCAAAGATTTCAAAGTAATCATTGCCATCCCCACCATTAAAGGTGTTACTGCCGGAAAAATCTATGGCATAAAAGTAATCATTTCCTGAACCGCCATTCAGGGTATTATTACCGCTAGTAGAGAGAATTTCTAGGGAATCATTTCCTGAACCGCCATCAAGCAGATTATTTCCAGAAGAATAAGAAAATATTAATCGATCATCGCCTGCTTCACCGTAGAGACTGTCATTTCCTTCGCTTTCTTGGAAAAAATCATTGCCATCACCACCGAAAAGCTGATCGTCTCCTGCATCTCCATAGATATAGTCTGCTTCAGCTTCACCTTTGATTGTGTCATTGCCATCTCCACCTGATAAGGTGTTATTGCCAGGACTACCAATAATCAAGTTATTCAGTGCATTGCCGTTGCCATTGCCATTAAAGGTTGCTGTACTTGTGAGAATCAGGTTTTCTAGATAATCACCCAATGTCCAGCTTACAGATGACTGGACTGTATCAATTCCACCGGCATCACCACCATTACCATCATCTTCACTGACAACATCTCCCCTGCTGTCAACGATGTAAGTATCGTTACCAGCGCCACCAAATAAGCTATCATTGCCAGGACCACCATCTAATGTGTTGTCGCCACTATCGCCATATAGTGTGTCATCACCCTCATTACCTACGATTTGCAAATCATAAATAATAAAATTGTTAGCGCTGAGGGAAACTCCACCTGTAATCTGTGCTAATTGTTGCTGAGTAAATCCACTGTCACTGCCATCAAGGTCAAAATACAGTGCGCCAGTGGTATTATCGTAGACAAATCGTTGAGCGCTGGTGCTTGCGGCTGTGCCAAGGACAAATTGAGTTTCTGATAGTGAACCTGCTACTAAGCCACCACCAAAACCATTAGCTGATACCTGAATCAAGTCTTGACTCGAATTGAAGTTGTTGATGGTATCAACACCTTCAGTAAAACTACTATAAACAAAAGTATCAACACCAGAACCACCAGTCAACACATCATTGCCATCTCCCCCATTGAGTAGGTTGTTGCCGTAACTATCGTACACAGATAAAGTATCGTTGCCAGCACCACCCTTGAGGGTATCATCACCGCCATAGCTACCGTAGCTTCCATCGCCACCAGCGAGGTAATCATTACCATCTCCGCCGACTAAACTATCAGCGTAGCTTGAACCAGTGATAGATAAAGCCTCAATATTCTGGAAGTTAACGTTGCCAATGGTGCCACTGGTGGTAGTTGAATCTAAAGTAATGAGAATTGGGCCGGAATAGCTAGGAGTTCCGTAAAAATCTAAGCCGTAATTGGCAGATAAGCGATCGCTACCTGTCCCACCATCGACTAACACTATTTCAGTATAAGAAGCGGGATAGTACAGTTCTATGAAATCGTTACCTGCGCCACCCTTGATGGTATCATTACCACCTCCGCCACCAGAGAGGTAATCGTTACCATTTCCCCCCACTATACTGTCACTGTATTCTGTACCAAAGATAGAAAAACGCTCGATATTCTGGAAGATGATCGCAGAGTTGCCAACTGTAATCGTGCCATTAGTGGTGGTTGAGTCTAAAGTTGTGACTATTCCCTCTCCAGCAACAACATATCGGTACCAGGCGTTTAAAGTATCGTTACCCGTTCCGCCATCTACTGTCAAAGTTTCTCCAAGATAAGGACTAGGAGGGTAGTAGACATTAAAGTAATCATTGCCATTCCCACCATCTAGCAGACTGTCACCGGAACTATAATAGTCATACAACCCCCCAAGAAATAATCCCGGAGCTTCTATATAATCATCACCTGCACCACCCCTGATGGTATCATTACCACCATAGCCCCCACGAAGGGTATCGTTGCCATTTCCCCCCACTAAACTATCACTGTACTCAGTACCGTAGATTTCTAAGCGCTCAATATTCTGGAAGCTAATTACAGAGTTGCCAGCTGTTATCGTGCCATTGGTGGTTGAGTCAACAGTTGTGACAATTCCCTCCGTAGCAGAAGCGTAATTGACAGATAAGTAATCGCTACCTGCGCCGCCATCTACCGTGATCTTTGCACCAGTGGTGGATATCAAAATCAAATCATTGCCACTACCGCCATTGAGGGTATTACTGCCAGAAACATTGTACGCATTTAAGGTATCGTCCCCAGCTCCACCTTTGAGGGTATTATTACCACTTGAATCGCTAGCATTAAGATAATCGTTACCTGAACCGCCATCGAGCAGATTATTGAAAGAAGAATAAGAAACATCTAAGGTATCATCGCCAGCACCACCGCACAGACTGTTATTTCCTAAACTATCTTGGAGATAATCATTGCCATTGCCACCATCAAGTTTGTCATTTCCTGCCTCTCCATAAATTGTGTCATCACCACCCAAGCCTTTGATGTTGTCATTATCAATTGTGCCATTCAAGGTTTCTGAGTTATTTTTACCAATGATGTTAGCCATATTTTTCTCCAATTAAATGAGAGTGAATATTGCATTGAAACTTGTTGCGCGTCACAGCCAGAAAAACTCTTGACGCTAATAACTTTTGCACTTTGACAAGATGTTTATTCCAGTTGAGAAAAAACAGGTAAATTACAAACTTTCATAGCCTTTTGTTGATTAGTGATTGTGTTTTAGTTTTGCAAAATGCGTGAGTTCAGCAAATACTCAGGCAATTAATTATCCAGTTTTGTAGAGTGTGAAGTGCAAAAGAGAGAACGCAGATTTATTAGATGGTGTCTTTACCTTTGCTCTCACACACTCTACAAATTAGATATTCTTGGGCTTAGAAGTCCCGAACTCAAACAATGGTGAAGTTGCTAGCACTGAGAGAAACTCCACCTGTAATCTGTGCTAATTGTTGCTGAGCAAATCCACTGTCACTGCCATCAAGGTCAAAATACAGTGCGCCAGTGGTATTATCGTAGACAAATCGTTGAGCGCTGGTGCTTGCGGCTGTGCCAAGGACAAATTGACTTTGTGATAGCGAACCTGCTACTAAGCCACCACCAAAACCATTAGCTGATACCTGAATCAAGTCTTGACTTGAATTAAAGTTGTTGATGGTATCAACGCCTTCAGTGTAATTATTGTAAATAAAGCTATCAACGCCATCAGCACCAATCAACACATCATTACCTTCACCGCCGATGAGCAGGTTGTTACCCTCAGTGGCATATGCAGATAACGTATCGTCGCCCGCACCACCATTAAGGGTATCATCGCCTTCATATTTTCCGAAATTTCCATCGCCTCCAGAGAGGTAATCATTGCCATTTCCCCCTAGTAAACTATCACTAGTTTGTGCTGAAGCAATAATAGACAAAGCCTCGATATTCTGGAAGTTAATGACATACGTGTCCATTGTAATGGTGCCATTGGTAGTACTTGAGTCTAAAGTTGTGACAACTCCCTCTGGAATATAAGAGTAACGGACGAATAAATAATCATTACCCGTCCCACCATCTACTAGACTGTTACTCATACCCTCTATAGACAAAGTATCGTCACCTGCACCACCATTGAGGGTATGATTTGTGCTCTGATCAGCAGTGTATAATGTTAGTACATCATTGCCATCGCCACCATCCAGCAGATCTTCACCCACATTCCCAAAGGAAAAGGGGAAATTATTAGCAAATAAAGTATCGTCACCTGCGCCGCCGATGATAGTATCTTCACCAGTTAGGCCGCCTTCTAGGTAATCGTTACCATTTCCACCGAGTAGACTATCATTGAATTCACTACCGTAGATTATCAAAGCCTCGATATTTTGGAAGTTAATCTGATAGTTACCACCCCTAATAGAACCAGACGTAGTTGTTGGATCTAAAGTTGTGACGACTCCATTCCTACCAAACGGGAAGTCAGCAGCAAACCTGTAGTTAGCAGTTAAAGAATCGTTACCTGTGCCGCCATCTACTGATACAGTTACTAAGTTGCTCAGACTAGTGTAATCATAAAAGGGAAAGATTATGAAGTTATCATTGCCATCGCCGCCAGATAGGTTAGCGAAACCATAACTACCATCTAGAGTATCATCGCCTGCCCCGCCATTGAGAGTATTACTGCCGCCATATGTAAACGTTAAGTAATCATTGCCATCGCCGCCATCCAGGATGTTACCAGAACTAGAGAACGCATCTAAAGTATCGTTGCCTGAGCCGCCATAGAAGGTATTGTTGCCATCAATGGAATTTAACTGTAAAAAATCGTCGCCTGAGCCGCCATAGAAGGTATTGTTGCCATAAAGCGAGTATGCGATTAATCTATCGTTACCTAAGCCGCCATCTATGGTATTGTTGCCGCTAGAGTTACCAATCTCTAAGTAATCATTGCCATCTTGTCCACTCAGAACATTATTCCCTGTAGAGATGCTGTTATAATTTGAGGAGGCATATAAACTATCATCTCCAGATCCACCTTTGAGGGTATTGTTGCCCGTAGAATAGTTAGCATTAAGAGTGTCATTCCCTGAACCGCCATCGAGCAGATTATTTCCAGAAGAATAAGAAACATCTAAGGTATCATCGCCAGCACCACCGCACAGACTGTTATTTCCTAAACGATCTTGGAGAAAATCATTGCCATCGCCACCATCAAGTTTGTCGTTTCCCGCTTCTCCGTAGATTCCGTCATTTCCAGCAAAACCTCGAATACTGTCATTACCATCTCCACCAAAGAGAACGTTACTGGCAGAATTACCTAAAATCCAGTTATTCAGAGCATTGCCGTTGCCGATAGTAGCTGTTGTACCTGTGAGAGTCAGGTTTTCTAGATAAGCACCCAATGTCCAGTCAATAGAGGATTTGACTGTATCAACTCCGCCATAGTTACCACCCGAACCATTATCTTCACTGACAATATCTCCCCTGCTATCAACGATGTAAGTGTCGTTACCTGAACCACCAGATAAGGTATCGTTACCAGTACCACCATCTAAGGTATCGTTGCCACTATCTCCAATTAGTGTGTCATTACCACCTAAGCCTTTGATGTTGTCATTATAAATTGTGCCAGTCAAGGTTTCTGGTTGATTAATACCAATGATAGTTGCCATATTTTTCTCCAATTAAATGAGAGTGAATATTGCATTGAAACTTGTTGCGCGTCACAGCCAGAAAAACTCTTGACGCTACTAAGTTTTGCACTTTGACAAGATGTTTATTCCAGTTGAGAAAAAACAGGTAAATTACAAAGTTTCATAGCCTTTTGTTGATCAGTGATTGTGTGTTAGTTTTGCAAAATGCGTGAGTTCAGCAAATACTCAGGCAATCAATTATTCAGTTTTGTCGAGTGTGAAGTGCAAGCAGCCATAACGCAGATTTATCAGATGGTGCGATCGCCTTCACTCTCACACACTCTACAAATTAGATATTCTTAGACTTAGAAGTCCCGAACTCAAACAATGGTGAAGTTGCTAGCACTGAGAGAAACTCCACCTGTAATCTGTGCTAATTGTTGTTGAGTAAATCCACTGTCACTGCCATCAAGGTCAAAGTACAGTGCGCCAGTGGTATTATCGTAGATAAATCGTTGAGTACTGGTCGTTGCGGCTGTGCCAAGGACAAATTGAGTTTCTGATAGTGAACCTGCTACTAAGCCACCGCCAAAGCCATTAGCTGATACCTGAATCAAGTCTTGACTTGAATTGAAGTTGTTGATGGTATCAACGCCTTCAGTGTAATTATTGTAAATAAAGCTATCAACACCATCAGCACCAATCAACACATCATTACCTTCACCGCCGATGAGCAGGTTGTTGCCGTAACTATCGTACACAGATAAAGTATCGTTGCCAGCACCACCCTTGAGGGTATCATCGCCTCCATAGCTATCGTAGCTTCCATCGCCACCAACGAGGTAATCGTTACCATTTCCGCCGACTATACTGTCACCGTAGCCTGAACCGATGATAGATAAAGCCTCAATATTCTGGAAGTTAATTTCATAGTTGCCATTTGTAATGGTGCCATTGGTGGTAATTGAATCTAAAGTGACGACAATTGCGTTGGAATAGCTGGGGGATCCGTACAAATCAAAGTAGTAATTAGCAGATAAGTGATCGCTACCTGTCCCACCATCAACTAACACTATTTCAGTATGAGAAGCTGGATAGTATAGCGCTATAGAATCGTCACCTGCGCCACCCTTGATGGTATCATTACCGGCTAGTCCCCCATTGAGGGTATCGTTACCATTTCCCCCCAGTAAACTATCAGTGTATTCTGTACCAAAGATAGAAAAACGCTCGATATTCTGGAAGATTATCTGGGAGTTGCCAACTGTAATCGTGCCATTATTAGTGGTTGAGTCTAAAGTTGTGACGATTCCCTGCCCTGCAACACCAAATGAGTACCCGGCATTTAAAATATCGTTACCCGTTCCGCCATCTAGTGTAAAAGTTCCTCCAAGATAAGGACTAGGAGGGTTGTAGACATTAAAGTAATCATTGCCATCGCCACCATCTAGAAGACTGTTGGAGCTATAGGAGTCCGGCAACCCAGAATCGTATCCCGGAGCTTCTATATAATCGTCACCTGCACCACCTTTGATAGTATCATTACCGGCTAGTCCCCCAACAAGGATATCGTTGCCATTTCCCCCCAGTAAACTATCAGTGTATTCTGTACCAAAGATAGAAAAACGCTCGATATTCTGGAAGATTATCTGGGAGTTGCCAACTGTAATCGTGCCATTAGTAGTGGTTGAATCTAAAGTTGTGACGATTCCCTCTGTAGCAAAGTAAAAAGAAGTTGATAAAGAATCATCACCTATGCCCCCATCTACTAAACTGTTACTGATACCCGACAAAGATAAAGTATCGTCGCCTGCACTACCCTTGATGGTATCATCACCAGACCTTCCATTGAGCGAATCGTTGCCATTTCCCCCTAGTAAACTATCAGTGTATTCTGTACCTGTGATTATGAAATTCTCGATGCTCTGGAAGTTAATTTGATAGTTGCTAGCTGTAATCGTGCCATTGGTACTGGTTGAGTCAACAGTTGTGACAATTCCCTCTCTAGCATAGTAATAATTGGCCTGTAAAGTATCGTTACCCGTCCCACCATCTACTGTCTGAGTTCCTGAGCCGCGACGGGGAAGGGCAAAACTAAAGTAATCATTGCCATCTCCACCACTCAGAACATTATCGCCGCTCTGAGAATAGTAGTCATAGAAGTAATCGTCCCCATCTCCACCTTTGAGGATATTATTGCCATCGGAAAAGCTAAGAGTGTCGTTCCCTGAACCGCCATCGACAAGATTACCAGAGGAATCAACATTTAAGCTGTCATCGCCAGCACCACCTTTGAGGGTATTATTGCTCCCGAAATAGACACTAGCATTAAGAGTGTCGTTCCCTGAACCGCCATCGAGCAGATTATTTCCAGAGGAATAATAAGCACTTAAGTAGTCATTGCCTGCTCCACCTTTGAGGGTATTGTTGCCCCCAGAAGAGACAGCATAAAGATAATCGTTACCTGAACCGCCATCGAGAAGATTATTTCCAGAGGAGGAATTAGAAACATCTAAGCTGTCATCACCAGCACCACCGCACAGACTGTTATTTCCTAAACTATCTTGGAGATAATCATTGCCATCGCCACCATCAAGCTTGTCATTTCCCGCTTCACCATAGATTGTGTCATCAAGAGCAAAACCTCGAATACTGTCATTACCATCTCCACCAAAGAGAACGTTACTGGCAGAATTACCTAAAATCCAGTTATTCAGTGCATTGCCGTTGCCGTTAATAGCTTTACCTGTGAGAGTCAGGTTTTCTAGATAAGCACCCAATGTCCAGTCAACAGAGGATTTGACTGTATCTACTTTGCCAGAGTCGCCACCTGAACCATTCTCTTCAGTGACAATATCCCCACTACTATCAACGATGTAAGTGTCGTTACCATCGCCACCAGATAAGCTATCGTTGCCAGTGCCACCATCTAAGGTGTCGTTGCCACTATCTCCAATTAGTGTGTCATTACCACCCAAGCCTTTGATGTTGTCATTATAGATTGTGCCAATCAAGGTTTCTGGTTGATTTATACCAATGATAGTTGCCATATTTTTCTCTGATTTAATTCATAAAAGTTAGACTTTTGACGATTTACCTCTTACCTTTATCTAAATAAATTCAGAGGTATTTATCCGTTCTCAAGGATAAAGAATTGATAATTCCTCCTTTATCCTTAATACTTTCAAAGGTCAGGAGTGAGAGATTTTCTCTGTTATGGTTTTTTCTTGGCTTTGTTGATTTAGGGGTGTTTTAACTATGTGAAAATTTCTACCAGATCATCAAAAGTATTGCACCCGCGCATCTAAACCGTTTGAACGTAACATTTGAGAAAGTCTTTCTGCTTGGGTGCGATCGCTAAATGTTCCAGCATTCACATAATTTCCTAATCTGGATTGTGCTGGGTAAGCATTGGGTACATATCGACGCACTTGATAAAGTGTGTCGTTATTATTAATTGGCACTACTACTACATAGCGATTGTTATCAGGCTGATTACTAACTAAAGTACTATTGATGCCTAATGCTTGCCAGGTTTGACTATTGACTGTTCCAGTCACATTTAGTCCATAAGATTGCTGAAATGCTGTTACAGATTGGCTGGTGTATTCGTCGAAATAGCCATCTGGATTGCCATTAAAGAAGCCAAATTGGATTAAACGCTCTTGAACTAATCTGACATTTTCTCCTTGGTCACCTATGGAGAGAATACTTCTGCTTGGTTGATTGGCATATCTATTTTCCCATACTCTACGTACTGCCTCTAAGACTTGGATATCGGCATTGCCATCGGCATAGAGGTTATTGTCTCGTTGGAATCGAGCGATCGCATCCCTTGTCAAAGTCCCAACAGTACCTGTAGGATTGGTGTTAAAGTAGCCCAAATCCCGCAGATATGCTTGCAAGTCTCTCACTTGCTGAGTTGAGATATTACCTGTGTCTGGAGTTTGAGAGTAACCTAATAGTGCGTTCCAAGTTTGTTGATTTACCACCCCAGTGGCAGGTATGCCAGAATTCCGTTGGAATGCAATCACAGCATTTCTAGTGATAACTTTAAAATTACCTGTGGGATTGGCATTAAAGTAACCTAACTGCCGCAAACGCTGTTGCAGCCTTGTAACTTCCGGGCCACTGCTACCTTCCGAGAGAACTGAATATTCACCGCCTACACCAAGGTAACTTGAGATTGCTTGTTGTGTTCTGGTACTGACAATACCATCAGCACGAATGCCAGCAGCTTGTTGAAATCGAATTACTGCTTGTTGAGTTTCTGGGCCAAAATAGCCTGTGTTCGGGCCGTTAAAGTATCGTAACTGCCGCAAGTTCGTTTGTAGTCTAGAGACTGCTGCACCTGTGCTACCTAAGCGCAGTCCGTTAGTTGTATTCCTACTCGCAGTTCTACCAAAACAGGCTTGTTGCAGTGCTTGTTGAGTACTGCTACCCACAACCCCATCAGCAGTTAGTCTTTTGGCTTGCTGAAACCTCATCACTGATTGCTGGGTTAAGGTAGCAAATTTGCCTGTGACAGAACCATTAAAGTAGCCTAACTTTTTTAAACACCTTTGGATGTTTGCAACCTCAGTCCCACTACTTCCTACTTTTTGAACTGCTAAAGCTTGCTCAGCTAGACTCAAAAGCCCTATAGTTAGTGCTATTGGTAAAAGGCTAATAACAGCAGGACTAGAAAGCTTCTTCCACCGTAAAAAGTTGAAATTCATCCTGATAGGAACAATCTCGATGCTTTCGGATGCTTCGTAGACTGAGGCTAGATGAAGATGAACAATGGCTTCCATAATTTTTGCAGCTATTTTTGGGTTATAGATATATCTTTGCTGTGACAGTATTGACCTGACCCAAAGCCTTACTACCTTATTTATATGTTTGCTTCGGATCAAACCTGTATTGAAGTTCTCAAGTGGTTAAACCACCTTCGCTGATTTTTGGTGACAGCAATCCATGCTTGCCAAGAAATTCGTATTGATTCACATCACGTCGTTATAATTGTTTACTAAGAGAATATAAAAGTAAATTTGCTACAAGGTCAATTGCCTATGTATCAATAAAAATCAAAACTGCTCTTGCCAACTTGATTAAATCGCTATCTATTCGTGATTTCACCTGCTTGATTGAATTTATTGTTAGGAAAAATATACCACCTTGCCTGTGAGCAACTTGTATTTTTAACTTTTATTTTAAGTAATTATTCAAAATTCCAGTAGATAATTTTACTTTTATTTATAGAAGATGATGACATAACACTGATAAAAGCAGAGTAATAATTGGTTAAAACAAATTACTCAAGAGTCTGAAATAAATAGCTTTCAACTGTCTATTTTCCCAAAAAATGATACTAATAGCTCTGTAAAATTCCTGTTAAAAACTGAAAAAAGAATGTATTTAAATTTACTTAATTTTAAATACATGAGTCTCTGCTCAAAAACCTGCGGTATTTAAAACTCTATTATTTAGGCAGATCACTAAGTGAAAATCTAAATTAATTAATCTACCTACAGGATGATGCAATTATTTCTATTTTACAAAATAAATCTACAATGCAATGCTAAACTTTAGCAAGCAGTTGTATAAGATTAGCTGCGATCGCTATCTCAAATTCCAGTAGTATAAGTTTTGTTGATGCCACAATCAAAATTTGAAAAATTGGCAGTTGTACGTATTGGTAAAAATTGGGGATACATTAAATCAGTTACAATGAAAAAGTAAACTGTTATTAGATGTATATTGTGATGTTTTACGAATGATAAAACTGATAACTTTTAATCACACTGGAAAAATAGCGATCACCTCACAACTGGATCATATTGCATGCTTTGATCAAGGTATTGCAAGTGCATCAACTAGTGTCAAAATGAGCTATATCGATAAGATAGGAAAGTATATTTACCATTCCACTGTCTAGCTGTGACGATTTTATTTTGGCAAGGTTTTATTCATGACTCTGCCTAACTCAGTTAATTTTAATACCCATAATGTGACCACTGGCTCTAAAACTCGCCAATACAAAGTGATCGGCTTATGACTAAGTTTAATAATTCCCCAAGGCGTTCACAATATCTTGCGCTTTGGCAACAATGGAGTTTGAAATCGAAAGCAACTGTTTGGGTGATCGCTTTGACGATACTACCAGTGGGGATTTTTGGTATATTAAACTACTTTAATAGTAAATCAATTACTGAAGAATTCACCCAAGCTAGACAAGCAGATTCCGCAAATCTCACTAAAGCTGAAGTTGCACTCCAGAACCATCAGTTATTCTTGTTGGTTCAAACTGGGGTGATAGCTGTAGTGACAGCAGCGATCGCCGCTAGTGTTGCCAATCGTGCCATTCGTCCAGTTGTTTCTGCTGCCAAGATTTCCAGCGCTTTAGTGAATAGAATACGTCGAGAGGAAGTAGGGACGCGAATTCGCGTTGAAGGCAATGATGAACTGGTGGCACTAGGTGAGAATCTTAACTTGATTCAAAGTGAGTTGCAAGAGGTATTCTCGAAACAAGAAACAGAAGCCGAGCGATCGCAGTTATTAATGTACATGACTCGTCGCATTCACCAGGCACTCTCCCAAGAAGATGTCCTCAGAATCACTGTTGAAGAAGTTCGCACAGCTTTTAGAATCGACCGTGTGGTGATTTTTCGCTTTGACGAAAGGGGAGATGGAACGTTTGTAGAAGAAGCAGCCGCACCTGGTTTACCCAAGATATTGTGGGCGACTGTTGTTGATCCTTGTTTTAAAGAAGAATATATTGAACAATACCGTCAAGGTCGCGTGCGAGCGATCAATAATATTTATCAAGCAAATATCAGCAATTGTCACATCGGCTTATTAGAGCGATTTGCAGTCAAAGCCAATATAATCGCACCCATTATCAAAGATGACCAGCTCTTCGGTTTGTTAATTGGACACCAGTGTTCTGCACCTCGGTTTTGGCAACAGTTTGAGATTGATTTGTTCGCCCAAATAGCTACACAAGTGGGTTTTGCCCTCGAATATGCCAAGTTTGTAGAACAAATAGGTGCGAGAGCCGACCAAGCCCAAATAATGATTAATATTACCCGCAAGATTCGGAAATCACTCAACGAAGAAGATGTCCTCAAAACCACCGTTGAAGAAATTCGCAAAGCGATCGCTACTGACCGGGTGATAGTCTATGGCTTTGATGCCGAATGGTATGGTACTGTCATTGCAGAAGCAGTGCTGCCTGGTTTTCCCAAAACATTACGAGCCAACATCAAAGACCCTTGTTTTGCTGAAGGTTATGTTGAGCAATACCAAGCAGGACGAGTCCAAGCAACCAGCAATATTTATGAAGCCGGATTGAGTGCTTGTCACATTAACCAACTCGAACCATTTGCAGTCAAGGCAAATCTGGTTGCACCGATTCTCAAAGATGATAAATTGTTTGGTTTGCTAGTTGCTCATCAATGTTCTGCACCACGCCAATGGCAACAGTTTGAAATTGATTTTTTTGCTCAGTTAGCCATGCAAGTGGGATTTGCTCTCGACCATGCAAGATTGCTTCAGCGCATTGATGCGGAAGGAATGCAAACTCAGTTACTTGTGGATATTACCCGCAAGATTCGGGAATCACTCAACGAAGAAGATGTCCTCAAAACCACCGTTGAAGAAATTCGCAAAGCGATCGCTACTGACCGGGTGATAGTCTATGGCTTTGATGCCGAATGGTATGGTACTGTCATTGCAGAAGCAGTGCTGCCTGGTTTTCCCAAAACATTACGAGCTAACATCAAAGACCCTTGTTTTGCTGAAGGTTATGTTGAGCAATACCAAGCAGGACGAGTCCAAGCAACCAATAATATTTATGAAGCCGGATTGAGTGATTGTCACATTAAGCAACTCGAACCATTTGCAGTCAAGGCAAATCTGGTTGCACCGATTCTCAAAGATGATAAATTGTTTGGTTTGCTAATTGCTCATCAATGTTCTGCACCCCGCCAATGGCAACAGTTTGAAATTGATTTATTTACTCAGTTAGCCATGCAAGTGGGATTTGCTCTCGACCATGCTAGACTATTGAACCAAGTAGACCAAGCCTATGGATCAGTTGAATCTGCTTTGCAACAGCAGCAGCAAGAAAAACAAGCACTGCAACTGCAAGTATCAGAACTTTTGAGAGATAGTGAAACTGTTGTGAGAACTCTCTGCGCTGAGACGATCACGCAAATTAAGTCTGTCACTTCTACCCAAAATCAAATTCAAGCATTAGCTAATTCGACTCAAAAACTGCTTCTCACTGTCGAACAAGCACAACGCCAAAAACAGCAGTTCAACGACACAGTACAAGAAGCACAACAAAGCATCAACCAAGTTGCAGAAAGCACTTCTACAACCCAGATCACAGTTACAGAAGCAGCCGCCAGAGTTAAACGCCTAGAACAGCCATCCCGACAACTCTTGCAAAGAACAAATCAGATTAATGAGGTAGCATCACAGATCAAATTCCATGGGATGAAACTTGCTTTTGAAGCCACCCGTGCTGGTGAAGCAGGTAGAGAGTTTGCTGCTATAGCTGAGAAAGTGCTTGCGTTGGGACAGCAATTAGATGCAGACAATACAGAAATTAAATCTTTAGTGTCAGAAATTTGTACAGTCAATAACGACACAGTAGCGTTAATGGAAGCTGGAAAGCAAGGAGCGATCGCTATTACTCAAGGAGTAGAAGAACAAGAGCAAAAACTCAGTCAAATTAATGCGATCGCTGTCCAAGTTAACGCACTAATTGAGGAACTGACTCAAGCAGTTACAAACCAGCTGGAAACCTCAACAGCCGCCACACAATATATTGTAGAAGTTGCAAGTATCGCTAACCAGACAAAAGAACAAGCTGCCACAGTTGCGAAGTTCTTAACTAAATTAAGATAGATAACTGCTGATATCATGTCAGTTAAAATCACCGTCATTGCGACCGTAAAAATAATTCTTGCAACAACTTCCCAAAGCGCGGTAAATCAAAAATAAATGCAAAAAATGCAGATAATGGTTTACGCTTTTTCAGTCCTGATGGTGTTAACTTCCAGTTAGCAGATGCACCATCAACTAGGTGCATACCTCCAGCTAATTTAGCATTCTGTTTAGCTTCTTCTCCTTTAACATAGGCTACACCTCGACCGCCAGATAAGTGACTATAGTTATGATTTTGATGAATCGCTGTGACTACATCTGTGGCATCAACAACAGGAATTTTCATTTGATGAGCATAGTAAACTACCCAATGATCCCAATGACCACGACCCACGGCAAAAGAGGGAATTTCCGCATACAGTGGCTTGGGAAATACAAAGTAATCTTGACAGACAACTGATGCTAATTTACCTTGTTGTGCAGCTAAATGGCGCAAATCAGTTTCCCAAGTAGGTTGTTCAAATTCTAGTGGTTCTGTAATATCCACATCCACCCGTCGTCCTGTGATCAAAAATTTCTTAAAAGATGAATCTTGCAGTTGCTTGACAGCAATTAAGAAATCATTCAAAAGAATAATATCAGTATTGACATAGGTTATAATTGAACCCGGAGCCAGTGCTTGAGCCTGCCAAAATATACTATCTAATAATGGTGTGCCGTATTCATTACAATTAATATCACTGATATGGACTACACCAAGTTTTTTAGCAATTTCATCTGTGCCTTTTTCGTTACCAAATAAAATAATCTGGGGTCGAGGTTCGAGTAAAGTCCAACTCTTGATAGCATTTTCCTGAATAATCCCAATGTGTCCTTCAAAGGGTTTCGGTACAGTAAAGATTGTAATTCTTTCGTCAGATATATGCATAATAAATCCTCTCTCACATGATATAAAGTGAGTTAATTTTTGAGAAATTAAGTTTGAATATTTTGTGTCAAAAAGAAGAGTGTAGGGGATAGGGTGTGGGGTATAGGGAACTGAAGAGAGTCTGACTACAATTCACACCTTCACTTCTTTTCGACATACTATGAAAAGTTAAGGCTGTAATTACCTTTGGCAGGAAAGTATGGAAGAAATTTCTGCGTCTTGAGTCGATTCATGTGATAGTTTTGACTTGAGTAAATGCTAGATTCTTACTATTAATATCAAGCATTTACTGGCAATTTTGTCAATTTAGATGCTAAATTACAACAATATTTTTATATGTCAAAATATCAATATTAAATAACATTTAAACGTTTTGGTAGCGAATGATATAGCTAGGGACTAGGGACTGGGGACTGGTGACTGGGTGAAAAGTCTTTTCGTGTCTAGATTTTATCATCTGTTGATGTCCTAACACTACTGGCGACAGCTATATCATGTCCGGCTAATTACTTACGATATAGTCGGTTTACCTGGTAATAGGTAATGGGTGATGGGTAGTGGGTGATGACTAATAGTAAAATCCAATTCTCAATTACCAATTACCAATTACCAATTCCCAATTCCCAATTCCCAATTCCCAAAACTTATTGTTCCACCCGTTCAGTATTACCTATTTTTACCCAACCTTCTTGTTTGCTATTCTCTACACGAATTTTTTGCCAGCCTTTATCCTGACTTTCTTCCAAGACGATAATTTTTTCATTCACACCAACTCCACCGACGCGTTCAGCATCTTGGCTTGGTTCTGCTCGCAAACTCAAGCCTTGCGACCAAGTAACACGACCTCGGTAAGCTCCTGGTGGCAATGATGCCGAATCCGTAGGAGAATCGGAGGGAGTTGCACTAGGAGTAGTTGTAGGCTCAGCTTTAGATGAAGAGTCTTTGGTTTCTGTATCAGTCGCTTTAGGTGGCTTATTTTGCAAAGAGGGGTGGTCGTTGGCAAAAATCGGTTTTGCAGGGGGAATGGCAGTTCTATTCATGAAATAGAGTCCAACAGCAACACCGCTACCTATCAAAACGGCGATCGCTAAGAAAAAGCCTAGTATAAACTTTAGTAAACCAGAAAGCATAGTTAGTAGTCAATAGTCAATAGTCAATAGTCAATGGTCAATGGTCAATGGTCAATCGTCAATAGTCAGTTGTCAGTGGTTAGTTGTGAAGAATTATTAACTATAGACTATCGACTCGTGACTAATACCATTTTAGATTTTGTCGCCAGTACACTAGCTCACAGTCATCAATCATCAGCGATTCTTTTATTATTGCAACTGCCGCTGAATGCGATCGCTTAAAGGACTGTGTTTCGAGGCTAAACGCGCCCTTCCAGCCGCAGCCCATTCTTGCAGTTGTTGAATTTGCTCTACAGCGGTTCTTGCTAAAGGTATAATTTGACTGGCTGCTTCTAATATATCGTCAGTAGTAAAATCTCGGTTTTGGCTAAACCCAATATGCATCGCTTCAATTAAAGTTTGTTCAATTTCTGCCCCGGAGAAATCAGGTGTTTCGTATGCTAGCCTGTCGATGTCATAACTTTTCAAGTTATGGGGGCGTAGTCGGGATAAATGAACGTTAAAAATTGCTTTTCTTTCTTCTTGCGTCGGTAAACCCACAAAGAAAATTTCATCAAACCGCCCTTTTCTCAGCATTTCCGGCGGTAGCGCTTGGATGTCGTTGGCGGTGGCGACGACAAATACAGGAGATGTTTTTTCAGCTAACCAGGTAATAAAAGTCCCAAACACACGGCTAGTAGTTCCCGCATCTCCTTTGCTACCAAGTCCAGAAAAAGCTTTATCGATTTCATCAATCCATAAAACACAAGGGGCGAGGGCTTCTGCTACTTGAATCATTTGGCGAGTACGCGATTCTGATTCACCTACTAACCCACCAAATAATCGTCCTACATCCAAGCGTAGCAGGGGTAAATGCCAGTGATGAGCGATCGCTTTGGCTGTGAGTGATTTACCAGTGCCTTGAATGCCTACTAACATTAAACCACGGGGATGTGGTAATCCATATTGACGCGCTCGCTCAGTAAATGAACCACCGCGACGAATCAACCAATCTTTGAGGTTATCTAGTCCGCCAATATCGGAAATTTGCTCAGTGGCGGGGTAAAAGTCGAGAATTTGGGTTTGGCGGATAGTTTGGCGCTTTTCTTCTAAAACTAAATCTACATCTTCTGGTTGTAATTCGCCGTGAGAAGCGATCGCTCTAGCCAAAACCCGGCGAATCCTCTCCATAGAAAGCCCTTGACAAGAGCGCACCAAATCATCTACAACTTTACCAGCAAGAGAATTGCCTGTACTTTGTAGTAAGCGTTCCACCTCTGTTTTAATTTCAGGGGCGGCGGGTAAAGGAAACTCGACAACCGTTAAAACTTCTGTTAAGTCGTCAGGAATGGCAATGCGTGGCGACAGTAAGACGATATTTTTCGGTTGAGACTTGAGGAGTCGGGCCAGGTTGCGGAGTTTGCGAGCGATTGCCACATCTTCTAAAAACCGATGATAATCTCGCAAAATCAACACCGCGGGCGCAGAAGCCGGAATTTTTTCCACAAATTCCAAAGCTTGCAACGGGTTACGCCGCCCAAATCCTGCATCATTGGGATTACCTTGATAACCATCGACAAAATCCCAAGTATAGACTGGGCGATTACCTTGGTTTGCTGCTTCTTCTCGGATAGCTGCTTCTAAGCGCTCCTCTTCATAGGTAGGGATGTAAATTAAAGGGTAACGGGCACGTAACAGTAGTTTAAACTCATCGCGGAAGGTCATAAATTTTCTCCTATCAATCTGGAGTAGCTAGGCATTTTCAAAGTTAAAAAAATAAAATTTTTTGTAGTAGGGTAGCACAGCTGTCATTGGTGTCAATTCAAGCTAGAAACAGCTTAACGATTGGCTTCGTCACCCGCCTTGAACTTAAGTTCAAGGCTAATAGCTAAAGTCTACTGAAGTAGACTAAAGATGTTTAAAGATATAGCAGGCAAAGCATAGTTTAGGACAGTGCTAATTGCTACTAGCCTTGAAATAACTTGGTTTTTACTCAGCACTCAGCACTTTGCTATATTTAGTCACCTTGAGATGACTTTTGCTATTAGCAAGGAACTTTAGTTCTTTGCGGGACATAACTTTTGCGCGATTGTTGACACTGATGCACAGTTGTGATGCCTTGGTCGAGTATATGGACGTGTAGACTGTTTACAATCAATAATCAACAGTCTATTGAAAAACAGTTGATGTAGTCAATTTTATTAGACTGGCAACAATAAGATTCCCGACTTCTCTAAAAAGTCGGGAATCTGAAGCTCTTGAGAAACAATATTTAATTAACTGATTGATTTTGCTGTTGTATCTGTTGGATAAAAAACTCTTCCAGAGAAGTACGTGACAAGTTCATAGAAGTGATTTTCCCACCCATCAGGCGGAGACTGCCAAGAAAATCATAGTAATCTTCTTGTAGTGTACCTTGCCAAGAACCATCTAGATCAAACACCAGACCAGGTATCCATTTTTTGAGAATTTCCCAGTCACCACCTTGACCTTTGACGTGATATGTGCTTTGTGTACCCAATAGTTCATTCAGGGAACCAGAGCAAATTAATTCACCTTGAGAGAGAATAGCAACGCGATCGCAAATTTGCTCAACTTCACTGAGAATATGGCTGTTAAAAAAAATCGTTTTTCCAGCGGCTTTCAGCGACAGAATAATTTCACGCATTTGGTAGCGTCCCACCGGATCTAAACCAGACATGGGTTCATCCAGAAATATTAATTCTGGATCATTAATTAACGCCTGTGCCATACCTACACGCTGTAGCATACCTTTAGAGTAGCGACGCAGGGGCTTTTTGCGTGCATCAGCTAAAGGTAAACCCACTAATTCCAGCAATTGGGGAATCCGTTGGCGTTGTACATTTGCGGAAATTCCAAACAACCCAGCAGCTAGCTGCAAAAATTCCCAACCAGTGAGATACTCATACAAGTAGGGATTTTCTGGTAAGTAGCCGATGCGTTGCTTAATATCGCGATCGCCTAGTGGTCTACCAAACAAAAGTCCTCGTCCAGCAGTGGGACGGATAATCCCCAACAACAGTTTTAAAAGCGTCGTTTTACCAGCACCATTTGGCCCTAGTAACCCAAAGGTTTCGCCTTTATGAACTTTTATTGAGCAACTTTTGAGAGACACGATTTTTTGATTCAGCCAAAAGCCTGTGCGATAGACTTTTTGCAACTCAGAAGTGAGAACTGCTGGCGGAGGGCCTGTAACAGACTTCATCTCAGTTTAATTACCAATTACCAAGGTTAGACTTGTGACTGCAATTTAGTATACAAAACAGAATTCAAGAAGCTTTGGTATTTTCATTCCTCACTCCCTCAATTCTAACTAAAACAAGCTAAATGCTTATCAGCTTACTAATAGCAGCTTACCCAATGTTTTGACAAATGCGTTCGTCTAAGACTTGGCAAGAGCGATCGCTATTAGGTTTGTCAATTATCGCAAACAACTACTAAATTGACACTCTCTTGTCAAAGTGCTGATTAATTTCAACACGAGCGCACGAGCGCACTTTTCAAAGAACTCCCTTAGAACTGGGAATTGTACCAGCACGACGAGAGTCAATCTCCACAGCTATTCGCATTGCTCTAGCAAACGCCTTGAATGTCGCCTCGATAATGTGATGGGAATTAATGCCATCCAGTTGGCGAATGTGCAGTGTCATTTGGCTATGATTCACCAAAGCTACAAAGAATTCGCGCACCAACTGAGTGTCATAGGTTCCCACCCGTTGGGTAGGAATTTCCAAGCCATAGCTGAGGTGAGGACGCCCAGAAAAGTCCAGTGCAACCTGAACTAAGGCTTCATCCAACGGTGCAAGAAAATTACCAAAGCGGACAATACCTTTGCGATCGCCTAGTGCTTGACAGAAAGCTTGTCCTAGGGTAATACCCACATCTTCATTGGTGTGATGATCATCAATTTCCCAGTCTCCTGTAGCTCTGACATCCAAGTCAATCAGCCCGTGGGAGGCGATTTGATGTAGCATATGATCCAAAAATGGAATGCCAGTAGCTGCCGTACAGATACCTGTACCATCAAGGTTGATAGTAACTTGCACATCAGTTTCGCCAGTAGTGCGGTGAACAGAAGCAATGCGAGAAGTTTTAGTAATTTGGCGTTCAGTTATTTGCATAGAGAATGGGGAGTTAGGAGTTAGGAGTTAGGAGTTAGGAGTTAGGAATTCTTAACTTCTCACTCCTCACTCATAACTTATAACTTTAGCGCTTCACATTCCCATGATTTCATATCCTGCATCTACATACAGGACTTGCCCGGTAATTCCGCTAGCTAAATCACTAGATAAGAAAGCAGCAGTATTGCCTACTTCTTGCTGAGTCACGGTGCGACGCAGGGGTGCGACTTGTTCTACATGATGAATCATGTCCAAAATGCCTCCCACGGCTGAAGATGCCAAAGTGCGAATTGGCCCGGCTGAGATGGCATTCACTCGAATATTTTGCGGCCCTAGTTCAGCTGCTAAATAACGCACACTCGCTTCTAATCCCGCCTTGGCAACTCCCATGACATTATAGTTAGGAACCGCCCGCACACCGCCTAAATATGTCAGAGTGATGATACTACCTCCCTCTGTCATCAAAGGTTTAGCCGCACCACTTAACTGTACTAATGAGTAAGTACTGATTTCTAAAGCAGTACTGAAGCCAGAACGAGAAGTTTGGCTAAAATCTCCGCTCAAATCGTCTTTGTTGGCAAACGCCAGACAGTGGATGAGAATGTCTAGCCTTCCCCACTGATCGCGGATACTTTCAAAGGTAGACTGAATTTGTTCATCGTTTTGAACATTACAGGGAAGAAACAAGCTCGGATTGAGAGGTTCCACCAATTCTGCAACTTTTTTCTCCATTTTGCCTCGGTCATCTGGCAAGTAGGTAATGCCCAGGTTAGCCCCTGCTTGGTGCAGTTGTTGAGCTATACCCCAGGCAATAGAGCGGTTATTGGCAATACCTGTAACCAAAGCGTTTTTTCCAGTCAGATTAAGCATAAAAATTGTCAGTGCGATCAATCATTAGGAGCATACTAGAATCTGATACCGACTTGCCATCAAAGATTGTAATTGGGGGATGAGGGGGATGAGGAGGATGAGGGTGATCATCAAAAAAGCCACTCCTGATCTTCCCCTACTCCCTGATCTTCCAGTTGTGATTTATGAATACAACTTAATACAGCAGTTTGCTTTTAAGTGAGGTACAAAACGCACAACTCATTCATTGAAAGCGGCGGGAAACCCCATCCCTCCTGGGTGGGTCAGAAAGCCGCCCCGCCGATGCAGGTAATGGGTAATGGGTAATGGGCCAATTACCTATTACCTATTACCAATTACCAAATTCCTCGTCTCCTTGTGGGCGAGGAATTTTAACAGATATAAAAAGTTTTTAAATCTTGCCTGCTGCCTGCTACCTGCTGCCTCAAAATTTGTAGCTTTTGTACCTCATGCCAACAAAAACTGCTTTATCAGGCTCATGTGTATTTATTTTGCACAAAATTTGCAAAAATAATTATGGGAGGACTTATACACACACTCTACGAATTCTCGGCGTTCTTGCCGTCTTGGCAGTTCGATTAATTCAACTATGAAGCAATTTCTGCGTAAGTCGTGATTGTAATGAATGTTTAATATAAAAAAAATCTCTGATAATCCTTAAGATATTCTCAAGATATGATGAATTTTTCAACAAAAAACCTGATGATTACAAATGTACAAGAACCTATAACAACTACTAGCTAAAAATGTGATAATTTATGTATCATTATGAACAAATAACTATCAATTTATGAGTTTAAGTATAGGAAAGTACAGAAAGGTTGACGGTGCTTTATTGAATTTTCAGGTGTATTCTTAGGTAATCAGTTTTTGTTTTTCCGGCATTGGGTAGGGGAAGGGAGATGATCGTGACACAAGATAAAGCCCTAGCAAATGTATTTCGTCAGATGGCGACCGGAGCGTTTCCGCCGGTTGTGGAAACGTTTGAACGCAACAAAACGATCTTTTTTCCTGGAGATCCTGCCGAACGAGTTTATTTCCTTTTAAAGGGTGCTGTGAAGCTTTCCAGGGTATACGAGGCAGGAGAAGAAATAACGGTAGCACTACTGCGGGAAAATAGTGTTTTTGGTGTGTTGTCATTGCTGACAGGAAACAAGTCAGATAGGTTTTACCACGCGGTTGCATTTACGCCTGTGGAATTACTGTCAGCCCCAATTGAACAAGTAGAGCAAGCACTCAAGGAAAATCCAGAATTATCAATGTTAATGCTGCGGGGTCTGTCTTCGCGGATATTACAAACAGAAATGATGATTGAAACATTAGCTCACCGAGATATGGGATCAAGGTTAGTGAGTTTTCTGTTGATTCTCTGTCGTGATTTTGGTGTTCCTTGTGCAGATGGGATCACAATTGATTTAAAGTTATCTCATCAGGCGATCGCCGAAGCAATTGGTTCGACTCGCGTTACCGTCACCAGGTTACTCGGTGACTTGCGTGAGAAAAAAATGATTTCGATTCACAAAAAGAAGATCACTGTGCATAAACCTGTCACTTTAAGTAGACAGTTTACTTAAAAACAATCAGGAGAGGGATGGTGGCGTGTGTTGTTTTATTAAGAAAGAATCAAGGCGTCACCTCGCCAGAATTCAGGAGAATGATCTGCGACTGGTTTCTAAATCATGGATTTGTAACACCCGCGCTGATTGGAGATTTAGCAATCCCAGTTTGGAAAACCGCTACCTATTGGGTTATCCAAAGGTGTACGCCTAATAACTGGTAGAAGATTGAAAATTCCTCAAAATTACATTCTGACTTGGTGGATTCTTCTTCATAAAAACCTGACACCCATAGCTGGAGTAAATCATAAATCTTGAGTAATTTCAGCTATTGCCAATATTCCCTTCTCCACAGATAATGACTGAAAGTAGTAGGCTGTATCTGGAAGCATTTCGGTAGCTGAAGATGACCACCGGGTACATCCTAATAGCAGCAATTTTAATTCTGGGGGGCGTGATTGCCACCGTTGGCGATCGCATCGGTACGCGAGTAGGCAAAGCCCGCCTCTCATTATTCAATCTCCGTCCCAAAAACACGGCTGTATTGATAACTATCTTGACTGGTGGATTAATTTCAGCATCAACCCTAGCGATTTTATTCGCTGCTGATGAAGGATTGCGGAAGGGAGTCTTCGAGTTAGAAGATATCCAAAAAGACCTGAGAAACAAGCGAGAACAACTCAAAACCGCAGAAGCCCAAAGAAGCCAGGTAGAAACGGAACTCAATCAAACAAGAAAAGAAAAAACACAGGCGCAGCAAGACTTGCAGGCAATTAATCAGTCCTTGCAAGCAGCAAACGCCAAACAACAGCAAACACAAGCCCAACTCAACCGCACCATTAGCCAACAAGCCCAAACCCAGGCTAGACTCCAAGGCACTCAAAGCCAATTGGGTAAAGTGGTAACGCAGTACCAACAAGCCATAGCTGAACTGGAAAACGTTGATAATCAAAGAAAAGAACTGCAAACAGCAGTCACACAACTCAAGGCAGAACGTGAAAGATTGTACGCAGAAGCGAACAAAGCTATTGAAGAAGCCAAAACGGCAATTCAAAAACGCGATCGCGAACTTGCCAACCGCAAGCTAGCAATTGAACTGCGCGACCAAAAAATTGCCCAACTCGATCAACTCATTCAAAAGCGTAATCAAGAAATCGCTTCCAGAGAACAAGTAATCGCCAAACGGGAATCTCGTCTTAAAGACTTAGAAAATCAACAAGAAATTTTAGAACAGGAAGTGGCAAGGCTGGAAAAATATTACCAGTCATATCGGGACTTGCGTTTGGGTAAACTAGCTTTGGTTCGCGGTCAAGTTCTTGCTTCTGCTGTAGTTCGAGTTGACCAAGCAACTGTAGCCCGCCAAGCAGTCATGCAACTTTTACAAGAAGCTAACCGCAATGCCAATATAGAATTAACTGAACCTGGCGCAACTCCTGCAAATGTAGAGATACTGCGTATCACTCAAGAGAAGGTTGAACAGCTGATCAAGCAGATTAATGATGGTCGAGAATACGTAGTGCGAATTTTCTCCGCTGGTAATTACGTCAGGGGAGAAAAGCAAATTGAATTTTTTGCCGATGCGGCGCGAAATCAACTAGTTTTTTCAGGAGGTCAGATTCTAGCTTCAACCACTGCCGATCCCAGAACCATGACATCTTATCAAGTGCGGCAAAGACTGGATTTGCTGATTTCTGCCTCCCAATTTCGTGCCCGTAACGCTGGAATCGTCGAAAGTGTACAAATAGACGGTACTTTTCTCCGCTTTTTGGGCCAACTCAGGCAGTATAACCAACCATTGGAAATTAAAGCGATCGCAGCAGAGGACACTTATACAGCCGGGCCTTTGAGAGTCAAGCTAGTAGCAATCATCAACGGACAAGTGATTTTTAGTACTTGAACTGGGGACTGGCGATTGGGGACTGGGGACTGGGGACTGGGGACTGGAGACTGGGGATTGGGGACTGGAGACTGGGGCACTGGAAAATTGTTCTAAAATTTGGGAGGGGTCAGAGCAAATTCCATAATTTTTTACCTGATTACCATTACCCCAATCCCTAATACCCAATCCCCAGTCCCTTTTACTTACATATGACCTTCAGGGAATTTTCACCAACGCAACCAGTCATTTTAGGCTTTGATCCAGGTAAAGATAAATGTGGTTTAGCAGTCATGGGACTGGATCGGCAACTACATTATCACGAGGTTGTGCCATCACTTGAAGCGATCGCCACCATTGAGACACTACGTCAAAAGTTTCCCATTTCCCTATTGGTAATGGGCAACCAAACCACAGCCAAGCAATGGAAACAGCAGCTGTCTGTTGAATTGACACCAGCTTTAAATATTGTTTTAGTGGATGAACGTTACACCACTTTAGAAGCACGCGATCGCTATTGGCAAATGTACCCACCCAAGGGATTAACAAAACTATTGCCACAGGGTATGCGGCAACCACCACGACCAATAGATGACATTGTTGCCATCCTCTTAATCGAAAGATACTTAAATCGCCTAACTGAATCAGCACAAAGGAGTGAGGAGTGAGGAGTGAAAAGTTAAGAGTTACATCATCAATTCATAACTTCTAACTGTTAACTCCTAACTCCTAACTCCTAAAGTTCAGCTCGAATAGTAAAAGCATAATCTCCTCCAGGTTCTAGCTGGTAATCTTGTTGTTCCAAAAAGCGACCGAGGGGTTCTTTGATTAAAGCACGACCTTGGGAAGGCTTAACAGAAAGTTCTCCCCGGCGGAAATGCCATTGGAAATGCCACTCAAAATCACCCGCGCTGACTTCGCCCTCAAGGAATCCGTGTTGCCAGGATTGGCGGGTAATTCTGACATGGGCGATGGTTTCTGGCAGACGTTTAGCACTCACAATGCTTTATGTCAAGTGTGGGATAGCAGCCTACTATACAGGCTACTTATTTTATTTACCAAACATAGCTTAAATAGACAAACTGACAAAGTGAGTATTTGTAGATGACCGAAAACAGGGTTTAGGGTCTGGGGTGCAGGAAAAGAAGGAGTACTAGATCTGAAAATCTAAAATCCAAAATCGTATAAGCCCTGTAATAATCAATGCTTAATCTAATTGCAAAGAAATATTAAAGTTGTGCTGTTACACTCCGCAGTGGTTCAACTGCAACAATTCAGGGAACAGTGTATGCAGAGGTTCAACTTCGAGGGCTTGCTATCAAGTCGGCTGAGACGACGACAAATTTTGATTGGAGTTGGTAGTATAACTGGTTTAGCGATCGCCAATCAATTCTCTCACAAAGTTCTCGCCCTACCGAAATTCTCTAATTATCCCTTTAGTTTGGGTGTGGCTTCTGGGGAACCACTTTCAGATAATGTAGTCTTATGGACACGCTTAGCACCCGATCCGCTCAATGGTGGCGGGCTGGGACAATACAATATACCAGTGCAGTGGCAGATTGCTACCGACGAAAAAATGCGGCAAGTTGTCCGCAGTGGTACACAGATGGCTATTCCAGAATTCGGACACTCTGTGCATGTGGAAGTGCAAGGACTAAAACCTGCGCGGTGGTACTGGTATCGCTTCCAAGTAGGTAATGAAGTTAGTCCTATTGGGCGAACTTGCACAGCTCCTAATCCTCGCGATCGCATTAATCGTTTCCGCTTTGCCTTCGCTTCCTGTCAAAATTGGGAGCAGGGATACTTCGCAGCCTATAAACACATGGCTCAAGAAGACCTAGACTTAATTATTCACCTAGGTGACTACATCTACGAGGGAGCGCCGAGAGCCAATGCACTGCGAACCCATGAAGGAAATGGTGAACCTGTAACCCTGGAGGAGTATCGCAACCGCCACGCCCAATACAAAACTGACCCCAACCTACAAGCCGCCCATGCTGCATTTCCTTGGCTAGTTACTTGGGACGACCACGAAGTTGATAATAATTGGGCAAACGAAATTCCTCAAGACCCTGAACAACAATCACGTGAAGCTTTTCTAGCTCGTCGTGCTGCTGCTTTCCAAGCATACTACGAACACATGCCACTGCGGGACTTCTCAAAACCTAGAGGCATTGATATGCAGCTGTATCGGCGTTTAAGCTTTGGTAACTTGGTTGAGTTTAATGTTCTAGATACTCGCCAGTACCGTACTAACCAACCTTGTAATGACAGCATTGAGCCACGCTGCCCTGAAGCTTTTAATGAAAATGCCACTCTACTCGGTACTGAACAAGAACAGTGGCTATTCCGCAATTTAGATAGCTCTCAGGCACGCTGGAACGTTCTAGCTCAACAAATTGTTTTTACTCAGCATGACTGGGTGGCTGGTTCTGAGGCTGCTTTTAATATAGATGCCTGGGACGGTTATGTAGCTGCTCGTAACCGTATACTTAACTTCCTGGCTCAACGCCAGCCAGCAAACCCAGTTGTCATCAGTGGTGACACTCACTCCAGCTGGGTAAGTGACCTGAAAGCCGACTACGATAACCCTAATTCTACTACAGTGGGTACTGAGTTTGTCGGCACATCCATCAGCTCAGGCTTTAGTGCTAGCGATCGCATTGAGAAGGCTCTACCAGATAGTCCCTGGATAAAGTACTTCAATGGTAGACAACGCGGCTATGTTGTTTGTGACCTCAATCATCAGCGCTGGCGTACTGACTATCGACTATTACCTCCATCTCCAGACACTGGATCTACTGTGTCTGACCCAAATGCCCCAATCACTACAACAGTCTCTTTCGATCTGCCGCATCAAGGGGTAGTAGAGCGTGTCTAGTACTTGACTAACCCAAATTTGCCACCTGCTTCCACGTAGGGGAGCTGGGGAGTAAAGGAAAAATTGATACAGCTTCCCCTCTGCCCTTCTGCTGGCTATCATGCAAATATTGGTGTCAAAAAGTAAGCTAAAACACATTTGCTTTGCGTAATTGAATTGGATAAAATTATTGTGGTGTGGGCATATTGCCCGCCCAGTATATGCAATTTAAATGTGTAACAGCTTACTAAGTAAAGTTCAGATCCGCAATTCTTCTTAACTAACCGATGTCAGGTTTTAAGTATATTCACTTTTGCAAAATATAGGATGCATCGTTATGGTTGCGATACAAGTCCAGCTTTTGATCTAAAAATGACATCCATCACAAATTATAGCTACGATGCTAACGGCAACCTGGTTTATGAGAGTACTGACTTTGATGCTAATGGCATTGCAGATTCAGTCATCACCTACCGCTATCACCAAATATCCCAAAGCTTTGATAACGATGGTGACGGCATTAGCGATCGCAGTACTATCTATACTTATGATGGCAACGGCAATCTAGCATCCGAAAGTTTTGACAATAATGGGGATGGCACACCTGATGCTATCAATACTTATGTCTACAATGCCAATGGTAATCTCACATCTATAGGCAATGACAATAATGGCGATGGTATAACTGAGAGTCTTACCACCTTGACTTACGATATCAAGGGTAACAAGTTATCGGAAAGCTTTGACAATAATAACGACGGCACAGTTGACCGTGTTTATCTTTATACATACGATGCTCAAGGCAATCTCACATCTGAACAGTATGATTACAATGGTGACGACACAGTAGATTCAGCTAACATCTATACCTACGATAACAACAATAACCGCACATCTGAACAGTATGATGACAATGGCGATGGTACAGTAGATTCAGTTAACAGCTACACCTACGACGCTAACAGCAACCGCACATCAGAAAGCTTTGACGACGATCGCAACGGCACTATTGACCGCATTAACACTTACACCTACGATGCTCAAGGTAACAAGACATCGGAAAATTATGACAACAATGGTGATGGCATTGTTGACCGGATTGACACTTATACTTACGATGTCAAGGGTAACAAAACATCAGAAAGCTATGACAACGATGGTGATGGCATTGCGAATAAAATCAATACCTATACCTACGATGCTAATAGCAAGTTAATAGCAGAAAGCTATGACAACGATGGTGATGGCATTGCGAATAAAATCAATACCTATACCTACGATGCCAATGGCGATCGCATATTAGAAAACTACGATTACAATGGCGATGGCACTGTTGATAAAATATATACTTACAACTACGATGGCGATCGTAATTTGACATTCGTAGGCATTGATTACAATGCTGATGGTAAAACTGACTATCTCACTACTTATAAATACAATACCAACAGTCAACTTACATTTGTGAGTGTTGATTATAATGGCGATGGCAACTTAGATAACGTCACCAATTATACCTATGACCTCAATGGCAATAAGACATCTGAAAGCTATGATTACAATGGTGACGGCAAGCTTGATCAAGTCATCAACTATACCTATGACAACAGTGACAACCTTACATCTGTAAGTAATGATCAAAATGGTGATGGCAAAGTTGATAATGCCACGAACTACATTTACGATGCCAAGGGGAACAAGACATTGGAAAGCTATGACAACAATGGCGATGGCATAGCTGAGAATATCACTAACTATAGTTATGATGTCAATAATAATCTGACATCAATCAGTTACGACTACGATGGCGATGGTAATGCTGAGAATATTACTAATTACAGCTACGGTCGTAGTTCTGCAACCTATAGTGACAATGACAACTCCACACCTGAGACAGTCACCATTTACATTTACAATGCTAGTGGTCAGTTAATCTCAAAGCAACTTGACAACGAAGGCGATCGCAGCATAGATGCAGTCACAACTTACAGCTACGATGCTGACGGCAAGCTAAAAACCAAGAACTTTGACAAAAATAACGACAATATCCTTGATGAAGTTACCACATACAGCTATGACAGTAACGGCAAGCTGATATCCCAACAGGTTGACCAGAATCATAACGGTAGCATAGATGCAGTCACAACTTATAGCTACGATGCTGATGGCAAGCTAAAAACCAAGAACTTTGACAAAAACAACGACAATATCGTTGATGAAGTTACCACATACAACTATGATTCTAGCGGTAATCTTATATCTGAGGAGATTGACAATAATAATGATGGTGTCAATGATACTCTTGTCAGCTACACCTATGATAGTAAAGGTCAACTGATAACTAAGTCGATTAACGATGATTTAGTACAAAGTTTGACCCTTTACGGTGGAGAGAGTAACGATAAACTCATTGGCGGTTCTGGAAACGACCAACTATATGGTGGTAATGGTAATGATACCTTAGTTGGCGGTGCTGGAGGTGATATTCTCACAGGTGGTTATGGGCGTGATCAATTTCGTTTTCCGTATCTAACGGATTCCTTACTATCTAATTTTGATGTGATTAAGGATCTAAGTATCGGTGTAGATAAAATTGATGGCCCAAGAGCAGTTTCAGCATTTAGCGTTGTTCACCTCGGCAAGATTAACACACTGACCGAAGCTGAAATACAAAACTTATTGAACACATCTACTTTTGCTGCTAATAAGGCGGCGACGTTTCATCTAGGTACAGGCGATGATCAGCGGACGTTCTTAGCTCTCAATGATTCTACCAAAGGATTTTCAGCTACAACTGATGCCATTATGGAGATTACTGGCTTCAGTGGGAACTTAGCTTTTATGTCGATTATTTAGGGAGCAACGCTTCGGAGAGTGAGATGGCAGAGCTGGGGGAGCTGGGGAGGCTGGGGAGGCTGGGGAAGAGGAATAAATTAAGTGTATTTATCAGATTTTAAGTAGCAAAAAGGACTATGTTTTCTCTTTTCTCCCCCAGCTACCCCAGCTACCCCCGCTCCCAAGCGCTCATTTCACGATGATCTCACGCTCTTTGCGCGTTGCTCCCATTATTTAATTTTATGGTGCATACCGCTTTGGCAAGTTATGGCAGCCTCGAAGAATCCTGTTAATTAACGTGAGTTCGATGAACCTCTCCCCAACCCCTCTCCGACACCGAGAGGGGCTTTAACATCTTAGGTAAAGAACGAAAAATCAAGCTTCTTAAGCCTCTGACGCCACTTGCTACAAGTCGGGAAACCCGCCCAACGCAGTGGCTCCTCCTTTTAGGGGAGAGGTTTGGAAGTGGGGTCTTTTAAATCTGTCGAACTCACGTTTAATTATGCCTTAACTTGACGTGAGTTACACAGGTGGTATGTTGACCACTGACCTCTCCCCCGGCCCCTCTCCTACAAGGAGAGGGGAGTAATATTACAACCGCTAAATTACTTACAACGCCTGGTTGCTTCACTGTGTTGATCCTCCGTACCCTACAAGAAGGCGTTCCACCGACGCTACGGACAAATGTTCAAGCACAATTGATATAAGAAGGCTAATTTTCTCTTATTTGCCCTTATCTTAAAGAATTTCAAAATAATTTAACTTGTGTTTCACTATTGTTCAAAGAACAATACCAGTTAAAAAACTGTTTGTAAATGATTATGAAGCTGTAGATTGAGATTTTATACAAATTAAAGCTGTGTGAATAGTACATGATTGATCTGTGCGATCGCCTGTTTTTTTCAACTTTACATTTCTTGAAAAATAGACTCGCAAATAGTCAAAATATTTAACAAAAAAGCGCATATTAATTTGTAATCTACTTAATATAGTTTACTAATTAGTTCTTAAATCTTAAATATAGTCAGAAAAACCTTAAATTGTTTTGGGTAAAGTTTAGATCTATATCCTTTGTAAGAGAAAAATTTTTATTCAACTCATCCTTCTGATAGATGAGAGAATTTATTTATGATATTATTCTTTTACTAAGAAACATAATTCAATTCAAGCCTCTGCCAATCTTTACAGGTTAGAGGCTTTTTCATGTAATGTCTACGATCAGCCGCTTCTTCTCCAGAACAACTTCGGGGAACACGTCTACGCAGTTCCTTAATTAGTATCGTATCTATTTTTATAGAATTTATCTCAGTAATATTAAAGCATTGCGATCGCTATCCTAAAATGCATAGGAAAGCATCTCAGGCAGAATAACCCTACGTTTTGGAGTGTTTGCTAAAACAGCATGGGGGATAATTGTGAAGGGTGAGTGTAAATTACATACATTACAAAATGTTTCAGTAAGTTTGCGTAAATTACGCAGAAATTTGATCGCTCAAATCAAAAAATAACAGTATATAAGCGGGTTGCAATCAAGCTTTTATGTCAGTACTATATAGTGCAATAGATGTTTAAGTCCCACTAAGAAACTAGATGGTAAGATTTATTAGATAATTTATCTTTACTAATAAAAAGTATCATTAGCTTCTGTTTTGCTAATGCTAAACAACATTCAGAATATCTCAAATGTTGGCATCTGTTTTAGATAATATAAGCATAAATATAGTCGATCCGCCATCAAGAATTTTTGTGGACAACTACCACTAGCTACATTAATTCTAATTTTCTGACTTAATTGTTCTGCTATAATTTTTCCCTGACGGTTTGACGCGCACTTGCATAGTGACTACAATTGTTCATAATTAATTATAGTAATTAGTTTTGTATGCAATCGATATATGGAGATATAATCCAGAAAATAACCACTTTTGACAACTTAGTAGACACATAATTAATTGATCTACTATTTTTATTTGAAAAATTTCATATCGATGGCTGGTCTATTTAGTTGTTGTACCCTTTTCTAAAATTCAGCGATATTCTGACCATTTTTACTCACAAGCATCTTCTCAAAGATACTTAAAAGCTGCTGCCCAGGCTTTAATCATCAGCTAGAATTACCATTAATTCTCATGATTATCCAAATACATCTGGATAATTTACTCAACATTATTTGCAGAATTTATTGGATCAATTAGCACTACTCATTATCTTGATCCCCTTTATTCCTCTGAGCTAGAAACTATTTCTCAATCCAACAGTGTTTATGCTTACACTTATTTCTCATTAACTGGCACGTAATTAGTAGATGGACACAATTAGCTAAAGCAACCAGCTGCTATCAGTGCTTTGCCTTCCTACCTGCTACTTAAAACTTTTCTATATCGCTACGAACTTCTGAAATTTCATACTCAGTCACTCAGAAAAACTAGTTTATGGCTCACAATTCCAAAACCTCTCAAGTTGAAGCAGCGCTTTTAATTGCTCCTTCTGTCGAAGATTGCCGAGTACTGTTGAGGGACACACAAACCAATAATCCACAACTGGTGGCTTATGTAGTTTTAAAAGAAGCCTTCTTTCCACAACAGTTGCAGTCTCATTTGCAAGCACTTCTACCTCCAGAACTCCTGCCGTCCGCCTATGTGCCGTTGTCTAGTTTGCCACTATTGGCAAACGGCGAGGTTGATGAACAAGCTTTGACGCTGCTACCTGTGATTGACTTTGATGAAGTGCAAAGATGGGAAGGGCAATTGCAAGCCTTACCAGAAATTGACCAGGTAGCGGTGGTAGTTCAACAGCAGGCTAAAAGCTTACCGCCACTACATCTGATGGATTTGCTACCAGATTGGCAAGCCGCCGTTGCTAGCAATGATTTAACAGATCAAACAAAAGCGTATCCGGCACAGGTGAATAAAAGCAAGTTGTCCTCAGACAAACTAGCCATCAGTTATGGGGAATTTTTGCAACTAGATGAGACAGCCCCAAAGACTCTAGCACAAGCTTTACAGCAAGCAGCTAAAGATAGCCCAACCAAAGGAATTGTTTACATTCAGTCGGATAACAGCCAACGCACTCAAACATATAAAGATTTGCTCTTAGAGGCACAGCGAATCAAAGCAGGTTTGAGAAAGCTGGGCTTACAGCCTCAAGACAAAGTAATTTTCCAGTTCGAGGAAAATCAAGATTTCATCCCAGCGTTCTGGGGTTGTGTGCTGGGGGGCTTTGTTCCAGTACCAATAGCTGCTGCACCAAGTTATGAACCAGGTCAAAGTGCCACTCGCAAGCTAGAAAATGCTTGGCAGATGCTTGGACGACCAACAATACTGACAACAGCCAACCTAGCCCCAGCTATTGAAGCTTGGTCACAAGTCTTGAACTTAGAAAACTTGCAACTGACAACTATTGACAACTTACGTCAATGTGAACCAGACCAAAATTCGCATCTGAGTTTAGCTGATGATACAGCCGTGTTAGTTCTGACCTCTGGTAGCACAGGTATGCCCAAAGGCGTAGTCCTCAGCCATAACAATTTGCTCAGTAGAACCGCTGGCTCCATTCAAATGAACGGTTTCTCCAGTGAGGATATTACTTTAAACTGGATGCCACTAGATCACGTTGCTGGCATCATCTATTTTCATATCCGAGACGTTTATTTAGCTTGCCAACAAATTCAGGTTCCCACTCAACTAATTCTTCAAGAACCGCTGAAATGGCTTGATTGGATAGAAGAACATCGAGTCACCATCACCTTTGCGCCCAACTTCGCTTTTGGGTTGGTGAATAACTATGATCAAGAGATTAATCAACGGCATTGGGATTTATCCTCTGTAAAATTTCTTTTAAATGGAGCCGAATCCATTGTTGCTAAAACAGCCAAGCGGTTTATGGAACTGCTTGCACCTCATGGACTAAAAACAACTGTCATGCACCCTGCTTGGGGTATGGCTGAAGTTTCTTCTGGTGTCACCTACTCACATAACTTTTCCCTCACCTCAATAGATGATGATGATTCATTTGTGGAAGTAGGAGCGCCTATTCCTGGGGTTAACGTGCGGATTGTAGATAGTCATAACCAGGTAGTTACGGAAAATACCATTGGCTCTCTGCAAATAAGTGGTAATACTGTAATGTCTGGTTATTACCAAAACCCAGAATTAAACCGCGAAGTTTTCACAGAAGACGGTTGGTTTATAACTGGAGACTTGGGTTTTCTTAACCAGGGATGCCTTACAATTACTGGACGCGAGAAAGACGTTATTATCATTAATGGTGTTAATTACTACAGTCATGAAATCGAATCGGCAGTAGAAGAACTCAAAGGTGTAGAAATTTCATATACTGCTGCTGTTGGTGTTCGGGGTGCTTTTGACCATACCGATAAGTTGGCAATCTTTTTTAGTTTGGCTATAGCTGATTCAGCAGAACTTGGGAAATTAACTAAAGAGATTCGCAGCCAAGTAGTGCAAAATATTGGTATCAATCCTGATTATTTGGTTCCTGTAGACAAAGAACAAATACCTAAAACTTCTATTGGTAAAATCCAGCGATCGCAACTCAAAAAGTCCTTTGAAGCTGGTAAATTCAATCATATCCTTAAACAGCTTGATATTTTACTCGCCAATGCCAACACCATTCCCGACTGGTTCTACCAAAAAGTCTGGCGGTGTAAGCAAGCCACGACATTGAATCCTCACCCTTGGACAAACCTGACTCTAGTATTCCTCGATGAACTAGGATTAGGAACTTTCTTGTGTAACCAACTAAAACAACAAAATCTCCCCTATGTCTGTGTTTCCTGGGGGTCAGATTTTGCCCAACTCAGCGCTAACCACTTTACTTTAACCCCCGCCAATCCAGATCACTATCAGCGCTTGCTCTCGACCTTAAAAGCAGATAATCTCACCATTGGGCAGATTCTCCACTTGTGGAATTATCAGGAATATGGCGGCGAAATCAACAGCTTAGCGACCCTTGAGGAAACACAATACTTAGGAATTTATAGTTTGTTGTTCCTCAGCCAAGCCTTAGCCAAAGTTCAGGGTTGTGAACATGCAGTCAAGTTGTTGTTTATTTCCAGCTACACCCAGTCCACACAGCCAAAAGACAAAGTAGCTTATGAAAAATCTACTGTTTTGGGTGTCGTCAAAACCATTCCCCAAGAAATACCTTGGTTGAACTGTCGTCATCTTGATTTGCAGCCAAACCAGGTAGAAGAGAATGGAACTTATATCTTGCAAGAACTCCAGGTTTTATCAAAAGAACCAGAGGTAGTTTATCGGGATGGGAAGCGTTTTGTTGCAGGTTTGGAAAAAGTAGATTTACAAAAGCACTCAAAACAACAACTTCCTCTCAAACAAGGAGGGATGTATTTAATTACTGGCGGACTTGGAGGCGTTGGTGTTGAAATTGCTAAATATCTGATTAAGTCTTTTAACGCCAAGTTGCTGTTAGTCGGTCGGACTCCTCTACCTGATCAAAACGTGACATCCGAAGATATATCAGCAAAAATTCAGGCTTACCAAGAATTACAGCAGCTTGGGGACACAGTGATTTATGAAGCAGTGGATATCTGCGACCTCAGCAAATTACAACAGGTGGTAGAACAGACCAAATTACGCTGGGGATGCGAACTTGATGGGGTAATCCATTTAGCAGGAGTTTATCACGAGCGTTTACTCTTAGATGAAACCCAAGAGAGTTTAGCCGCCATGCTGCGTCCCAAAGTCTTCGGTACTTGGGTACTACATCAGATGCTGGTGAATCAAAAACAAGGAGTTTTCATTAGCTTTTCGTCTTTGATGAGTTTCTTTGGTGGTGCTACTATTGGCGGTTACACTGCTGCTAACACTTTTGTTGAAAGCTTAAATCAATACCAGCGTTCTATTAGTTTATTGCAGAGTTATTGTTTCGCTTGGACAATTTGGCGGGAAATAGGCATTAACAAAGGTTATCAAAGGCAAGACCTGACCCGCGCTCAAGGTTACTATGATATGAATCCTCAACAAGGGGTGTATTCGTTCTTAACTGGTTTGTACCATGACCAAACACCCTTAATTGTTGGTTTAGATGGCAGCAATGGCAAAATCCGCCGTTTTTCTGGGGAATTTGGGGAATTACAGAAATTAACTGCCTATTTCACCAACAGCAAAGATTTAGAAGTCCCAGGCTTATCAGATGTGACGGTGCAAGACCGCTTTCAAGCAACCGTCAACTGTAACTTTGTGCAAATCCCAGAAATGCCACTTACCGCCAGCGGCGAAATTGATCGCAACTTACTAACTAAAGGCATAACTCACACAGGTGATGGTTTAACGGCTAGAGAGTTTGTAGCGCCTAGTAACGAGATGGAACGGCAAATTGCTCAAAGCTGGCAAGAAGTTTTAGGAATACCGCAGATCAGCATTGACGACAACTTCTTTGAATTGGGGGGAAATTCTTTGTTAGCCTTCCAAGTTATTGCTCGTTTGCGCGAAACTTTCTCTATCGAGTTGTCTCTAAATCGTTTTTTTGCATCTCCTACGGTAGCTGGTTTGCAACAGAGCATTGAGACTTTACGAATTGCAGCCCAAGAGTGGAATGCATCTGTTGAGTACGCAGAAGTATATGAAGAAGGAGTACTATAAATGACAACTTTAGATTTTGTGTCTCACTTAAATAGCTTAGGGATTAAACTTACTCTTGATGGGAATCAGTTAAGCTATCGCGCTCCCAAGGGAGTGATGAACCAAGACCTGAAAAAAGAACTGTTAGGACGTAAAACAGAAATTATCGCTTTTCTCGAAGAAGCTAAGAATGCAATACCCTCCAATGCTGACCCGATAGTACCTGTAGAGCGATCGCACAATTTGCCTTTATCTTTCGCCCAAGAAAGAATGTGGTTTGTCTCTCAAGTAGAAAGCAAAATCCCCTATTATAACACAAATTTTGGGTTACACTTTCAAGGGGCGCTGAATATTGACGCTTTAGAGTGGAGTCTCAACGAAATTATTCGCCGTCACGAAAGTTTGCGGACAACATTTCCCGCAGTCGATGGTAAACCTGTGCAAGCGATCGCTAAAGAGTTTAAAATCTTCATGCCGATAATCGACTTGCAAGGCTTCGCAGCCCCAGAGGTGCAAGAAGTTATCACCCAACAGGTTAGCCAGCTTTTCGACTTAAGTAACGGCCCCTTATTGCGAGCTACCTTACTGCGCTTGGGATCAGAATCCCATACGCTGGTCTTGAGTATGCACCACATCATTATTGATGGTTGGTCAATGGGGATATTCTTCGACGAACTGTCTACCTTTTATCGCACCTTCACAGAAGGAAATTTGGTGTCTCTCCCCGAATTGCCTATCCAATACGCTGATTTTGCAGTTTGGCAAAGACAGTGGTTAACTGGAGAAGTGTTAGAAAAACAACTCAACTACTGGAAGCAACAGTTAGCCGGTGCTACACCCGCCATAGAAATACCCACAGATAAACCACGTCCTTTAGTCAAGAGCTACCGGGGTGATAGCAAGCAATTTGAAATCGATCGCAATTTGACCGAACAACTCAATAGCTTAAGCCAAAAGCTAGGAGTTACATTATATCAAATATTGCTTGCAACTTACGTGATATTACTTTATCGGTATAGTGGTCAAGAAGATATATGTGTTGGTTGTGCGATCGCTAACCGCAATAGTCGGGCTTTGGAACCAATTGTTGGCTTTTTTGCCAACACTCTGGTGCTACGTAACCAAATTAAAGGCAATCCTAGTTTTTCTGAGTTTCTGTCTGGGCTACGACAAGTAGCAATGTCTGCTTATGCCCACCAGGATGTATCCTTTCAGCAAGTGGTGACAGCATTGCAACCAGAACGTTCTCTAAGCTACCATCCCCTCTTCCAAACCATGTTTGTCTTAGAGAATTTCTCCCTAGATCCATTCGAGTTAGCCGATGTCACCCTGACTCCGCAAGTTGTAGAATGTGGAACAGCAGGCAGCGATTTAGGCTTGTTGATTTGGGAAACAAAAAACGGACTGCTTGGTTGGTGGCAATATAGCAGCGATTTGTTCGAGGAAGATACCATTGCCAGGATGGTAGATAATTTTCAGACTTTGCTGGCAGCAATTGTTGCTAATCCTGAACAACCGATTGGTGAATTACCGCTGCTAACTGAGAAACAGCAGCATCGGCTGTTAGTAGAATGGAATCCTAACTTCAGTGATGTTGCGGTAAATCAATGTATTCATGAGTTATTTGAAAAGCAAGTACAACTCCAGCCAAATACAGTAGCAGTAGTTTGGCAAGACCAAAAATTTACCTACCAACAGTTAAACGCTAAGGCAAATCAACTGGCGCATTATTTGCGAAAACTAGGAATTGGTGCAGAAGCTTTAGTTGGCATTTGTGTAGAACGTTCTCCTTTAATGATCATCGGGTTGTTGGGTATTCTCAAGGCTGGAGGTGCATATGTACCGATAAACCCAGATTATCCAAACGAGCGATCGCGGTTGATTTTAGCAGAAACTCAAGTATCAGTGTTGTTGAGTCAATACCATCTAGCACAACATCTTCCAGAACATCAGGCAAAGGTGATTTGCTTAGATTCACATTGGGAAGTGATTGCACAACAAAGTGAAGAAAACCTGCCTCATCAAGCAACACCTGCAAACCTTGCTTATATCATCTACTCATCGCAGCGAGGGGTTTTAGTAGAACATGGGGGAGTTAGTCAACGTTTGAGTTGGCTGCAAAAGTCCTTTACATTGTCAGAGTCTGATGTTGTCTTGCACAAAGCCTCTTTAGATCAGGATACAGCCGTTAGGGAAATCTTTTGGCCTTTGGTTGTGGGAAGCCGTTTGATTATTGCTGCCAAAAATCAAGATAATCCAACAGACTTACAGCATTTGATTGTTAGTCAACAAGTGAGTGTGATCAATTTTGTTCCCAGCGCACTTTTAGCTTTGATTGACTCTTTGAGTGGAGAGAAAACAGTAGAATTGCGATCGCTGCGTTTGGTGTTGTGCAGTGGCGAACCTTTTCAAAAATCAGTATTTGAAGCGTTTAGAGGGCATTGCACAGCCGAGTTACACAATCTCTATAGTTTACCTGAAACTGCCGGCGAGGTGACAAGCTTAAAAGTTCAGTCCCTCGGCACCCAACTAACTCTGCCCATTGGACATCCCAGTTACATGTCCGTTTACATTTTAGATCAGTACTTACAACCGGTACCAATCGGGGTGAAAGGGGAAATCTATGTAGGCGGGACAAATTTAGCTAGGGGTTATCTCAACGCTGAGGAAGAAACAGCCCAACGCTTCATCAAAAATCCCTTCCAACAAACCTCTGATCAGCGATTGTTCAAAACAGGTGAATTGGCACGTCGTCTTCACGATGGTTCTTTAGAACTGCTAGGGAGTATAGATAGGCAGGCTTGGATTAAAGGTTATCGGCTAGAACTTTCAGAACTAGAAACAGCTTTATTAGCGTCTCCTGCTGTAGATGATGCTTGGGTGCTGGTGCGGCAAACAGAAACAGTAGGGCCACAACTAATAGCTTATGTAGTTTTATCAGGAGCTTTCTTTCCAGAGCAACTACAATCCCACTTGCAAACTCTTTTACCAACTCACCTACTGCCGTCAGCCTATGTACCCATAACTGCACTACCATTAACACCAACTGGACAAGTCGATGAACAAGCTTTAACTCGGCTAGAAGTTATTGAATCCGACTTGGTGCAAAGATGGGAAGAACAACTGCAAGCACTGCCAGAAATTGACCAGGTGGCGGTGGTGGTGCAACAGCAAGTTACTACGCTCCTACCGCTGCACTTGTCTGATTTACTTGGTGATCATCAACTCACCACCAGCAATGGAAGCAACAAGCAAGTCCTCACGACTGCACATCCTAAAAATCAATCAGGGTCAAACAAACCAGCCATCAGTTACGGTGAACCACTGCATCTGTCAAAAGATGCGCCAACAACTTTAGCACAAGCTTTACACCGTGCAGCTAAAGAAAGCTCAAACAAAGGAATCGTTTACATTCAGTCGGATGGTAGCCAACGCACTCAAACATATGAAGATTTGCTCTTTGAGGCGCAACGAATTCTTACAGGATTGAGAAAACTGGGCTTAAAGCCTCAAGACAAGGTTATTTTCCAGTTAGAGGAAAATCAAGATTTCATTGCAGCCTTTTGGGGTTGCGTCCTGGGGGGATTTGTGCCAGTACCCATGGCGATCGCTCCCACCTATGAACGAGGCAACACTACCACTAGTAAACTAGAAAATGCCTGGCACATGCTAGGACAACCAACAATACTAACCACAGCCAAGCTAGCACCAGCAATTCGCTCTTGGTCAGAGGTATTAAACTTAGAAAACTTCCAAGTTGAAGTTATAGATGACTTGCGTCGGTGTGAACCAGACCAGAATTGGCATGTTAGCCAGCCAGAAGATTTAGCAATTTTGCTATTGACTTCCGGTAGTACAGGCATTCCCAAAGCAGTGATGCAGACTCATCAGGCTTTGTTAAGCCGTTCGGCTGCTACTGCGATCATGAATAACTTTACAAGTAATGATGTCTCGTTGAATTGGTTAGCGCTAGACCATGTTGGCGGTTTAGTAATGTTCCATATTCGGGATGTCTATCTTGGTTGCCAACAAATTCACGCCCCAACTGAATTAGTTTTGGCAAATCCTCTTTTATGGTTAGATTGGATAGAGCAGTATCGAGCTACCATTACTTGGGCACCTAACTTTGCTTACGGGTTAATTAACGACAAAGCGCAAGAAATTAGCAAGCGTAGTTGGGATTTATCTTCCATGGGATTTATTCTCAATGGTGGCGAGGCAATTGTAGCCAAACACGCCCGCAAGTTTTTACACTTACTTGCTGGTCATGGGTTGTGTGCAACTGCTATGCATCCATCATGGGGGATGTCTGAAACTAGTTCCGGCGTAGTTTTCTCGCACAACTTTTCTCTAGATTCAACCACAGATGATGATTCCTTTGTGGAAGTCGGGGCACCGATTCCGGGTTTTCAAGTGCGGATTGTAGATACACAAGAACAAATTGTGACAGAAGAAACCATTGGACGTGTGCAGGTTAAAGGGCCTTGTGTCACCCGCGGTTATTATCAAAACCCCAAAGCTAACCAAGAAGCTTTCAGCGAGGACGGTTGGTTGAATACGGGAGACTTGGGATTTCTATACCAAGGGCGTTTAACGATTACTGGTCGCCAGAAAGATGTGATTATCATTAATGGTATCAACTATTACAGCCATGAAATTGAATCAACAGTTGAAGAGCTTGCTGGCGTTGAGGTTTCATATACTGCTGCCGTTGCTGTCCGTGGTGCTTTTGATAACACTGATAAATTAGCAATCTTTTTCAGTCCGGTTGTTGCTGATGAAGCAAACGTTGTCAAACTGACTCAGAAAATTCGCAGCCAGGTTGTAGAAAAGATTGGCATCAATCCAGATTATCTGATTCCTGTTGAAAAACAGATAATTCCTAAGACTGCCATTGGCAAGATTCAACGTTCTCAACTCAAAGAGCGTTTTCAAGCTGGTGAATTTAAAGACATTCTCAAACAATTTGACATCTTGAAAGGTAATGCTAACACAGTTCCAGACTGGTTTTACCGCAAGATTTGGCAGTGTAAAGAAGTAGCGAGAAATAGCGATCGCCTCCAGTCAGGTTTTAATCTAGTGTTTTGCGATCGCTTGGGATTAGGGGAATTAATCTCTAGAAAACTGAAACAACCTTGTATTTGTGTGGAAGCGGGGGCAAAATTTGCCAAACTTGATAGTGAAGGCATCCTTCGCTATAGTATCAATCCTCATCAACCCGATGACTATCGCCTTTTATTAGAATCCTTAGCAGCTGAGAACTTGCACATTGCTCAAATTCTCCACCTGTGGACTTATGACGAATATACCGGAGAAGTTTCCAACTTAGAAGCCTTGGAACAAGCCCAAAAGCAGGGAATCTACAGTTTGCTGTTTTTGGTGCAAGCTCTAGCTAAAATCCAAGGTTCTGAACATGCGGTGAAATTGCAAGTTATTTCCAGCCATGCACAGTTTACCTCAAGTGCTGACAAAATTGCTTATGAAAAATCTACTCTCATGGGATTTTTGAAAACAATTCCTTTAGAGTTGTCTTGGTTGCAATGTCGCCACATCGACTTAGAAGTTGCATCTGTGGAAGTGAATGCACAACATATTTTGCGAGAACTACGCGTTGCTAGCAGTGATACAGAAATTGCCTATCGTCAAAATCGGCGTTTCGTGTCATCTCTTGGCAAAGTCGATATGTCTCAGCAACCAACTCAAGAAATTCCTCTCAAGCAAGGCGGAACTTATTTAGTAACAGGAGGATTGGGTGGAATCGGTACATATTTGTGCCAATATTTGATGAAAGAGTACTCTGCAAAACTGATTATTGTAGGTCGAACAGAGTTCCCAAATCGCAGTGAATGGTCGAAGTATATTGACCAAGAAACACATCTCAGTAAACGAATTAAAAATTTCCAGCAAATTGCAGCAGTTGGTGGTGAATTTATTTACCAAGCCATCGATATATGTGATTTTGAGGGTTTACAAAAAATTGTTGCCCAAGCCGAGACACAATGGAATCAACCACTGTCAGGAATTATTCATTTAGCAGGTGAAGGCAATTTAGAATACCACTGGAAAGTCATCGATGACCACTACATTACAGTGGAAACACTGCATACCTTCGATTCTATGTTGCGACCCAAAGTTCACGGAACTTGGACACTCTACCAACTGATTAAGAATCGCCCTCAAACAGTGTTTATTTCCTTCTCTTCAATCAATAGTATATTTGGAGGAGCTAGTTTTAGTGCCTATTCTGCTGCCAATAGCTTTTTAGATACTTGTTCTTTGTATCAGCGACATCATTTACATTCCCAAACCTATTGTTTAAATTGGACAATGTGGGATGAAGTAGGAATGAGTCAGAAAAATCCAGCGTATGCAAGGGATGCTGCTCGTAGTATGGGGTATCATATTATTTCCAAAGAGCAGGGATTAACTTGCTTAATTGCCGCTTTGTATCGCAATCAGACACAGTTAATTGTTGGTTTAGATAGCAGCAATCGCAACATTCGACGCTATACGCAGAATGAATTTCAGAGCATTCAGAGATTAACGGCTTACTTTACCAGCAAGAGTTATATTGATAGTTTGTCAGAAATTGTAGTGCGCGATCGCTTTAATAGCAAAACCATTTGCAATTTTGTCCGGCTGGAAGAAATGCCACTAACCGCAATAGGAACAATTGAGCGAGAAAAACTATTAACTTTCACTACTCAGGCTAGCCAACAACCTAGTAAATGGGTAGCACCACGCACAGAAATTGAACGTCAGCTTGCGAGTATCTGGCAACAAATTCTGAGTGTACCACTCATCAGCATTCACGATAATTTCTTTGAATTGGGAGGACATTCTTTACTAGCAACTCAGCTAATTTCTCGCGTGCAAGATGTATTTCAGTTAGAGTTGCCACTGGCAAGCTTATTTGAGAATCCAACAGTGGCACAACTGTCTACTTTCATAGTACAAAAACTAGCTGAACAAACAGATGACGATATCTTGGCACAGTTAGAACAACTTGATGAAGAGCAAGTAAAGGTAATGCTTGCAGCTGTAAATACTTGAGTCTTCTTTTACTATTTTCCTGGTGTAAGAAGACCGAAATATTTTTTATCGAACCGCAGAGGCGCAGAGACACAGAGAAAGAGAAGATAGGTAATCTTGAGGCTTATGGTAAAAGCTGTTATTTTCGCGTTATTCTTAGCGTCTTTGCGCCTAATCTTCGATAACGGCTTCGCCGAATGCGTGAGGCAAAAAATTATACAAGAGGTCTAATACTTTAGTAAGTATAGCAGTCGCCAGTAGTGTTAGGACATCAACAGATAATAAAACCTAGACACAAAAAGACTTTTCACCCAGTCACCAGTCCCTAGTCCCTAGCTATATTTTGAGTTTTTTCACTAATCATTAACTTTACAGAGGATACTCACTTGAGCAATATCTCTAAAAAAATTGCAGAGTTATCTCCAGAGAAATTAGAACTTCTCTTAAAACTACGTCACCAAAAACAGGAAAACTCACAAAAAAAAGAAATAACCCCTCAAAGTAGAGAAACCAGCTTATTTCCTCTATCCTTTGCTCAACAACGCTTGTGGTTCCTAGACCAGTTGATACCAGGTAATTCCTTGTACAACATCCCTTTTGCATTGCGTCTTGTTGGTCAGCTAGATATCTTAGCTCTCAAGCGCAGCTTTAATGAAATTATCCGCCGTCATGAAATCTTGCGTACCTGCTTTCAGACACATGAAGCAAAGCCAGTGCAACTAATTGCCTCTACCTTTGAGTTAACACTTGGCACTATCGACTTGCAAGATTTACCTCCAGAAAAACGCTCAGATGAAGTTCGCAAACTGTCTAGTCTTGAAGCTTCCCAACCATTTGATTTAACTCAGCTACCGTTGTTGCGTGTGAAGTTGTTGCGCCTAGCACCCACCGAGCATGTGTTGCTGTTGGTTATGCATCACATTATCTCAGACGGCTGGTCAATCGGAGTGTTCACTCGCGAACTCGCTGTACTCTACGAAGCCTTTGTAACTGGCAAGCCTTTACACTTACCAGAACTTTCCATCCAGTATGCTGATTTTAGCGTGTGGCAGCGGCAGTGGTTACAACAACAAGCACAAATCGAACAACTGCAATATTGGCGCAAACAGTTAGCAGATATTACTGTACTACAACTGCCCACTGACTACCCGCGATCGCTAGTCCAGTCTTATGCTGGCGCTATCAAAATTCTTGAACTCCCCCAAAAGCTCAAACAGGCGCTAGTGCAACTTTGCCAGCAACATGATGTGACTCTTTTCATGACCATGCTTGCTGCTTTTAAAGTCTTATTGCATCGCTATACGGGTCAAACAGATATTGTAGTGGGTTCACCAATTGCCAACCGTAACCGCAGTGAAATAGAAGGACTAATTGGCTTTTTTGTCAATACTCTAGTGATGCGAACCTACCTTGATGGCAACCCTAGCTTTAGCGATTTGCTTACCAGGGTGCGAAAAGTCGCTTTAGGAGCCTATGCTCATCAGGATTTACCTTTTGAAAAACTGGTGGAGGAACTGCAACCAGAGCGCAATTTGAGTCAAAACCCATTATTTCAGGTGTGGTTTAATCTGCTTAACTTCAAGGATGTGCAATTGCAACTGTCTGGATTGTCTGTCGAATCCATATTCATACCAGAAGTAGCTTCTAACTTCGATTTAAGTCTGTATGTTACAGAACAAAAACACTTAATCCAATTGACATTAGTCTACAATAGCGATTTGTTTAATGCAGATACAATTGCTATCATGCTCTTGCATTACCAAACTTTGCTAGAAAGTATTGTCGCTAACCCAGAACAGCAAATTTCTACCTTACCCCTTTTAACAGAAACGGAACGTTACTATTTAAAAAGCCGTGGTAATGTTGTTTGTCCATCTAACCCCTTAATTGAATTTCGCAAACAAGATATTGAACAATCAATCCCAGCTAGGTTTCAAGAGCAAGTTAAGAAATATCTCCATAAAATTGCTGTCCATACAAAAAACTATCATTGGACTTATAGTGATTTAAACTGTTATGCCAATCAAGTAGCACAGGCAATCCAGAAAAAATGCAAATTACAAGAAGATAAAATCGCTCTATTATTTGAACATGATGCCCCAATGGTTGCTGCAATTTTAGGAGTTTTAAAGATTGGTAAAACCTATATTCCCTTAGACCCAAATTACCCCAGTGACAGAGTTGTTTACATTCTTGAGGATTCGCTGGCTAGTATTGTGATTACTAACAACAAGAACTTAGCCTGTGCCCAAGAATTAACTAAAGGTATTATTCCACTGATTAATATAGATGATATCAGCTTTATTGGCGATTCTAATGAAGAAAATCTAGAAATTTCACCGGATAATATTGCCTATATTCTCTATACATCAGGTTCTACAGGACTGCCAAAGGGGGTTATTCAAAACCATCGCAATGTTCTACATTTCATCAGAAATTACACTAATAATCTTCACATTAATGAGCAGGACGGATTGACGCTGCTATCATCTTACAGCTTTGATGCTGCGATCATGGATATCTTTGCTGCCATCTTAAATGGTGCAACTTTATATCCAATCGATATCAAGGAAGAAGGATTAACTTATTTATCACAGTGTTTGCAACAGCAAAAAATTACAATATATCACTCAACACCAACTTTATATCGGCACTTTGTTAGCACTTTGAATGAAAATGAGCAGTTAAATAACATTCGTTTAGTTGTCTTAGGAGGAGAAGAAGTTGTCAAAACAGATGTTGATTTATATAAACAATATTTCTCCAACGAATGTATTTTTATCAACGGTTTAGGGCCGACAGAATCTACCGTTACCTTGCAATATTTCATTAATCAGCAAACAGAAATTACTCGTAATACTGTTCCAGTTGGTTATCCAGTTGAAGAAACGGAAATTTTATTGCTCAATGAAGCTGGTCAAAAGACTGATATCTACGGGGAAATTGCTATTAGAAGTCCTTACATTGCGCTGGGTTATTGGCAAAAACCCAACTTGACACAAGCTGTATTTCTCCCCGATCCAGAATGTGCTTCAAGGCGAATTTACCGCACAGGAGACCTCGGTCGTATGAGACCAGATGGTAGCATTGAATTTTTAGGACGAAAGGATTTTCAGGTCAAAATTCGAGGTTTCCGCATTGAGTTGGGAGAGATTGAGGCAGTACTGAGCCAACATCCATCAGTTTACTCAGTTGTCGTCATAGCTAGAGTAGACACTCTAGGGGAGCAACGCTTAGTTGCCTATATCGTGCCACAACAGCAGTGTTTACCCACAATTAGCGAGTTGCGTCAATTCGTGACAACAAAGCTGCCAGAGTATATGATACCTTCGGCAATAGTAATGCTGGAATCTCTGCCTTTGACACCCAATGGCAAAGTAGACCGCCGCGCCTTACCAGCACCAGATTTGCAAGTTAATCGCTCGGTCAGCTTTGTTCCACCTCGTGACACAATAGAACTGCAACTAACACAAATCTGGTCAGAAGTTTTAGAACTTGACTGGATCGGATCACAAGATAACTTTTTTGAGGTTGGTGGTCATTCCCTTTTGGCCGTTCGCTTGATGGCTAAGATTCAGCAGCAGTTGGGGAAAAACCTGCCTCTAGCAACTCTCTTCCAAGCGCCAACAATTGAACAATTAGCAGCTATTCTCCGACAAGATTTAGATTCCTCTGTCTGGTCGTCTTTGGTAAAGATTCAACCAAGCGGTTCAAAGCTGCCTTTCTTCTGCGTACCTGGAGCTGGTGGAAATGTTATTTACTTGTATGATTTAGCACGTCATCTTGGCCCAGACCAACCATTTTACGGTTTACAAGCACCAGGTCTTGATGGCGGAAAGTTGTACACCAGAGTTGAGGACATAGCACTGCACTACATTAAAGAAATACAGACTGTTCAACCGCAAGGCCCCTATTTATTAGGAGGTCATTCATTTGGGGGTAAGGTAGCCTTTGAAATGGCAATTCAGTTACAAAAGCAAGGACATGAGGTGGCTTTACTGGCTATTTTCGATACTACAGCACCGATTGTTAATTACAATAAACCGATAACTGATGATTGGGATGATGCTCAATGGTTGACTCAGTTTGCAAAAGTGGCAGAACTTCTATTCAAAAAGAACCTGAAAGTGTTTTACGCTGATCTCCAGTTTCTTGATGCAGATGAGCAATTCAAGTATCTGCTAAAACAGTTTGAAATAGCTAACGTCTTACCACTGGGAACGGACATCAGGCAATTTCGCAATTGGGTACAAGTTTTTAAAGCTAATCGTCAAGTTGATTATGTGTCACATGAGGTCTATCCAAACAGAATTACTCTGTTTCGTTCCAGCGAGGTAATTTCTGACGAGGCTTTTGGTCAGATAACTTCCGAGATGGCAGAGGATTCAGCCTGGGGTTGGGACAAAGTTTCTGCCCAACCTGTGGAAATTCATTTCGTTCCAGGCGATCATATTACGATGATGACTAAGCCTCATGTCCAAGTCTTAGCCGAACTGTTGACTAAGGTCGCAAAGGCTAACGGATGACTGATACTGTTTTACTTTGATGTTGATACAAATAGGCAGTAGGGGTGCAGGGGTGAAAAAATTTGTATCAGATTTTTCGTGAAATGGTATAAATGACAACTAATACCAATTCTCTAAAATCCAGCAACACATTCAAACCCCAAAACCCAGACCATATCTAACTTTCTGGCGTTGCTGATTGAGAATATGAATTTGGCTCACGCAGAGGAGCCACTGCGTTGGGCGGCTATGCCGACTTGAAGCAAGTGGCGTTCGCAGAGTCGCAGAGAGTAAGAGTTGAGAAGAGTTCATTTTTGAATTTCATATCCTAATTCAGCAACGCCAACTTTCTTAATTACGAATTACGAATTGGTATAACTTCTACTATCAGTCAACTGGTGTGCTTTTGTGAGACTTTTGGCAAGCCACGTTGGGGATTTAAAAATGGAGGTATGGGACAATCTAATGTCATCGCGATCGCTCTCAATAAATCTGCCTCTGATGCTGTAACTTTATTATCTACTAGTACAGTGTGGGCGCAGGCATCAACCAGAGCTTGCTTGAGTTTGGGACTGGCAAGACGAAGGCGTTCAAGACTTTTCTTAACTTCAGTAAAATTACTGCTAATTGCTGTGTCTGGTTTTTCTTGCTGTCCAGCTTTGGGGAGTCTAAAAACGCCAGAACGAAAAGCATAGGCGATGGCATCAGGTTGAGATTGTCCGACTCGTGCGAGTGCTGACAGCACTAAGATGCTATCCGGCCAAATCTGTTCTATGGAGGTAAATTCTATGGTTGTAGCTGATGGGGCATTCATATAAGGTTGGAGACGATGCCACAGTACTAACTGCAAGACAAAATTCCAGAGTGATGAACTTTTGCTGGCTATAACTAAACCTTGGAGGCATTTACACAACCTCTGACATTCTTTGGCGGAGTTTTGCCGCAATGCAGGTACTGTCAAATCCACAAGAGGTAAGCGAATAGTAGGGTCTAACTGGCTGAGTTGGCTACTGAATTCCAAGGTTTTCTCTACTAACTCAGCAGGCTGTACCTCGTGCAACCAGGCAATCTGACGTTTTTGCACTGGCAGATTATTAGTATCCAATGCCAGCGCGAAAATAATCGCCGTCGCACTTTGCTGTTCTCGTACACCCAAGCGTAAAGATTCCGGTAACTGCGACAATAGGGTTTGAGCATGGGCAAAATTTTCAGGTGCAACGGTTCCCACCTGGTTAACTATCTTTTCTGGGGTGACATTTGCACCACCACCGCCAGCAAAGCCCATTGTCAAAGATTCCTGATAATGAGAACCTGTGGAAGAAGCTGGCATTGTTTTCAAATTACGAGCTTTCAAACCCCCCATACGACGGATACGTTCTGTTAGGGGTGGGTGGGTAGCAAGCATTTCTTCCCAAAAAGACGGGTTGAGGGCATTGCTAAAGAACATATGGCTGGCGGCTTCTGCACCTGGCGAAATCAAGCGTGAATCTATCTGTTGGAGTTTTTGTAGTACTCCTGTAATGCCATCGGGGTTGCGAGTGAACTGTACCGCCGAAGCATCGGCAAGAAATTCGCGTTGACGAGAGATTGCGGCTTTAATGAGGCGACCGCAGAATAATCCGATACTACCAATTGCCATGAGTGCTAAACCAAAAGCCCATAAAGGCAGACCTTTTTCTTCGCGGGAACTATCGCGAAGCCGCCACATTAATTCTCCGGTTAAATAAATAAATAAAATTCCGTGTAGTAGTCCCATTAAACGCAAATTCAGCCGCATATCTCCATTGAGAATGTGACTGAATTCATGGCCGATAACTCCTTGTAATTCATCCCGGTTCAAGTGTTGCAAACTGCCACGGGTGACTCCTATTACTGCATCGTTAGATGTAAACCCGGCAGCAAAGGCATTGATGCCAGTTTCTGATTCCAGCAAATAAACTTCTGGCACAGAAATACCAGAAGCGATCGCCATTTCCTCGACTATATTTAATAGTTGTCGTCCTTGTTCATCTGCCGTTTCTGCAAGTAAAAGTCGTCCCCCTAACTCTTGGGCAATTACTCTTCCCCCTTGCCGCAGACATACAATTTTATACAGGCTTGCCAAAGCGATGGTAATTATTGTAATCCCGGCTACGCACAGAAATAATCCTGAATACCACCAAAGCCGAGGCGCTATACGCAGTAGGAACAATGCAGCAATATAAATTGCTACAATCATTACCGCGATGGACAAACAAAACAACCCAATTAATTTTTGCGTGTTCTGGCGTGCCAAATCCTGATGTTCAAAGAAATTCATAGATCATGTAGGCGGACATAATTAAATCTAAAATGGCAGCAGTAAAAACCCCTAGCTACTGTTGGGGCTTTTATCTCCTGCCTGCTAACTTGAAAATACTTTGTGTCTTTGTGGTTGAATATTTTTTACCACCCTTCGGGTGACGCTCGCAAGCTCGCTACCGCTGCGCTAACGCCAGTTCCCCATCTCAGCAGAAGCCAAGACGGGGACTGGACTCACCAAGGCACAAAGACACAAAGAAAATAGGGTTATCATTCGTTCTAGTGTAGGGAATTAATGAGAGATAATTGTCTAAAAAGACATGCGTGGGGCAGTTTTGATTTCGGGGCTAGCTTCTGGCAACAATTCTGCAATAGAAAAGTTAAAACTATTGGCTATTAAATTGCTGGGGAAAGATTCACTTTTAGTGTTGTAAAGTGTGACAGCATCATTAAAAGCCTGACGGGCAAAAGCAATGCGGTTTTCTGTGGAAGAAAGTTCTTCCATTACCTGACTCATGGTGCGATCGGCTTTTAATTCTGGGTAAGATTCTGAAAGTACCATCAAACGACTTAATGCCCCACTCAAGGCTGCTTCTGCATTGCCCAACTGCTGCATTGCTTGGGGATCGCCAGGATTTTGCACAGCACGGCTGCTAGCATTAATTGCAGAATTTCGGGCAGCAATCACTGCTTCTAAGGTTTCCCGCTCATGTTTCATATAACCTTTAGCAGTTTCTACTAAATTGGGAATTAAATCATAGCGGCGTTGTAACTGCACATCGATTTGAGAGTAAGCATTTTTGTAGCGGTTGCGAAACTTGATTAAATCGTTGTAGCTATTAATGATAATGATAGCAACTATGGCAATTACAGCAATACAAAATATTAGAAATCCGGCCATACTCATAGATTTACATCCATAAACATTGCAAATGGATAAATTAAACTGCTTTGAGCGGTAAACTTTTATTTCACCAATCAAAGTAGTCGTTATATCCAGCTAAGTTTGCCTGGATATAAAAATGAGTCTACGCCAGCAAGTTTGCTTCGTCCTCTGTAAATTCAGTTAAGTGAATATATTTATAAGTAATACTGATAATGCTACACTGATCAGAGCGATCGCCGTCCTCAGCACCTCAACATTCTCCACTAAACTTTTAACATAGGTTGCCAAAATGCCTAAACTCATATTGAAATTCCAGCAATAGACACTGCGGAGGATGCAAAGATAATTCAGATAGCCACGAATGTTCAGCAGTTGATTTTGCCTACGGAATTCCCTGAAAGCCAAAGGGATACAGTTAAATTTTGGTCAAGGTTTAAACTAACAAATATAACTGATCTTTGTTCTTCATTGAATCTTTAACTGGAAGTGATACAGTTTATAAGAAATTCAAGTACAGATCAGAATATTAGGATGTAATGTTAAGAACATGAGTTAAGTAATAGCTTCATTGTTTATCAGTAAGCTATTGTATTGACTTCATATATTGCACTCTTGACCGTGAAGACCTTCATTAGTGATTAGTCATTTGTCAACACAAATGAACGCTACTTGCTTCAACGGAGGAACCTCCACAACGCTGTGGCTACTAATGACAAGTGACCAAAGACAAGCTTCACGAAACACTGTGTAATGTCAATGGGTAACAGTTAAGTTATTCTTATGCTGTTTGTAAGTATGAGAATAATTTGCAATGTCAACTTACATAATTCGTGCATGTGTTTGAACATAATGCAACTATACACACCTACTCAAATCCAACAAACCCAGCAAGATCTTCCCTACTTAAATGAAATCATGGAGTGGGTTAAGAATTTTTTAGCAACCCCCCACCCCAATTTAGGTAGATCTGGTTCAGTTTGCCCTTATGTGGCTAATGCTATCAGATTAAACAGTATTCGGATGGCGGTTATTCGTGCAAAAGATTTGGATTTACAGCAATTAGAAGATATTGTTCAACGCTATCGTAACATCTTTCTTGAGATAGATTCAGAGCAAAAAGAATTATCTATTTATAGAGCTTTTATACTAATCTTTCCAGATATGTGTACGGATGAAGATTTTAAATTAATTGATCAAATTCAACGAAAACTTAAACCATTGTTTGTGGAATTAGGATTGATGTTAGGCGAATTTCACAAGCATACTCAAAGTCCTGGTCTGCACAACCCAGACTTTCGTCCGCTACGTAGCCCTATTCCACTACTGGCTATTCGTTTTATGGTTGAATCAGACCTGCCTTTCCTGCAAAGTCCAAATGACCCACCCCACATACGTATAAAGTATCTCGAAGCTTATATCAAGCTTTTCGCTGATCAGATCATAGATAAAACAAAGTTAGATACTGCTTATCAAGCATTAGCGTTAGCGAAAGAACAACTGAAACAAGAAAATGCAGTTTTACTATAAATTTACCTTGGTAACATCAAGTGATTGCTGCGATATTTGTAAATCCTGCTTGAGATAGAAACTTTAACTTTTTCTATTAACATCAATTCATTCCCATAAGTAAAAAGTCAGAGAAAAGTGTAAGCTTATCCCACCCCTCAAAGGAGTATACTTTCCTGCTGACTTTCTGTAGAGATGTTTCCTTTGCTTTGATACTTTTACACCCAAATATCCGAAGTGCAATCACCGCCAGGATAGCGCATTTCATGAGCGCGAGCGGGGCCTGCTGGTTCTTTACCAAAATCAACGTAGAAATCTTCGTTGATTTTCAGTCCCCCCTTCTCAGTATCGCAGTCAATCTGCAACAAGTAAGAGCCAGATTTGGACAAGTCAGGGTAAAACTGATTATCCCAACTACTAAATAAAGAATTGGTGACATAAAGCCGCTTACCATCCAGACTTAGCTGTAGCATTTGCGGCCCACCAGCCAATTTATGTCCTTGAACTTCGCCACTTTTCCCTAGCAAACCACCGCACCAAACTTGACCGGTAAGTTGGGGATGGCTAGGATCACTGATATCATATTGACGAATATCTCCGTGTAGCCAGTTGGAAAAATAAACGTAGCGATCGCACATGGAAATCAAGATATCAGTAATCAAGGATGGTACAGGGATAGGCCAGCCTGACAATTCCACCGATGGCACATCAATTACTTTCTCAACTTCCCAATTACCGTTAGACTTGTGCCAATGCCAAACATTACTACTAAGTGCAGCTGCGACAAATCCATGAGTGCTGTCGGGGTTATGGTGAAAGCGCACTTCTAAAGGAATTAATCCTTCTTCTCCCAAATCAAAACTTTGGATAATTTCCCTTGTTGACCAATCCCAGAAATGTATATGATGACCATAGTTGCCAGCTGCTACATCATTGAGATCAAAACCAGGATAAAAGGTTTTGGGTGCGCCCCACTCGCTACTTACCATCACATTATGACGCGGCTGATACCAAAAGTCATAGTTAAACCGCATGGCATCAGCTTGGCGTTCCCAGTGTCCAACAATGTCAAAATTGTCATTTAGTAACAAAAAGCCACCAGGGCCATTTCCCTCACTGTCACCTAACATAGAAATCATCACATGACCATCTGCCAGGCAGTGTACCGTGTGGGGTGCAGTTAAGTTGGTCTTGGCTTTAATTTCTTCTGGTTCAATAACTTTGTACAGTTTTGGTGCTTTCGTCTCTGCTGTATCAACTATATAAATGCGGCTAGACCGTAAGCCAGGAATTACAGTATACCGTCGGGATTTACTAGCATCACCATGACAGGAACTACAAGCATTCCAACCGAAGTGATGCAATTCATCGCCAATGTAAGGTACTGGTAGGCGATGAATGACTTGGGAATAAGTTGGAGAGTCTGGATCAACATCTATGGTTGCTAAATAATCAGGCTCTTCAATACCTGTACCTGTATAAAGAGCGATCGCATAAAGTACTTTTTCTCGTTCTGCCTTGATGGCTGCTTCGACAGTAGCGTAACCAGGGCCGCAGCAAGCATGAGTCATAGTTTAACACCTGAACAAGCTTTGATAAATCGCAATTACATGAATTTTTACACGTTCTACCACAGATGGTCATGGCATGAGGTGTATTAGTTGGGTTATGGCATTCTCCGTTAAAGCAACTGGCGTTGCGTTGTCGCCAAGCGCCGCACTTTGAATTGTTGACGGTGCCTGATGTCATAGGCTAGCGCACCCTACATCTAATATGAAAATTTAAAAAAATATAAAATATTATGAATTTCTATTAGGTATAACAAACTTGTAAGTAGAAAAAGCAAGTTAACTAGAAAAGGTAGATTAATTTGTATAAAGTGCTTGAATCAAAGATAGTTACTCTACTGTAAATTGATGTGTTGGCTGGATCATAACTCAAACTCATAAACAGCCAGCTGAAACATAGGATAGCTTTTATGCAATTGTCACCTCAAGAAAAAGATAAACTGCTAATTTTTACAGCGGCTTTGGTAGCAGAAAGACGCAAACAAAAAGGATTAAAGCTCAATTACCCTGAAGCAGTGGCTTATATCTCTGCTGCTATCTTAGAAGGTGCAAGAGAAGGAAAAACTGTCAGTCAACTGATGAGTGAGGGTACAGAGATATTAAAGAAGGATGATGTCATGGATGGTATAGCAGAAATGATCCATGAAGTCCAAGTAGAAGCAACTTTTCCTGATGGCACAAAATTAGTAACGGTACATAATCCAATTCACGAATGATTTATTAGTAGGGAGTGGCGAGTGGGGAGTAGGGAAGAAAAATTTTGATATTTGATTTTGGGTTTTTCATATAATTTGCTTGTTTAAAGTTAGTAATTGAGAATGAGGAAACTTATAAATGTATACAAGTAATCAAGTTGTGATTTATGATAGTGCCAACTATCAAGGCAATAATAAAGAACTTGGAGAAGGTGAATATAACATTTACGAATTGGGCATTGGGAACAAGAAACTAAATTCTTTAACAGTGCCAGCAGGTATCAAAGTCATTATATATGAATATGAGGATTTCCGGGGACGGAGTAAAACCTTTACTAGCAATGTCCCTGATCTGAATGTTATTCAAATTGAAGGTAAAAGCTTTGGCAGTGAGGCTTCCTCTATTAAAGTCGAAAAAATTGCAAATACTCCTGGTCAAATAATCATTACTAAACCAGAACCTCTGGAACTAAATGCAGGACGAGAAATTACCAAAATTAAAGTAAGTAATCAAGGCGATCGCCCGATTCAAGTAGGTTCACATTTTCACTTTTTTGAAGTGAATAATGGCTATCAAGAAAAGAAAGGTCTAACATTTGACCGCGAACAAGCTTATGGTAAACGTTTAAATATTCCCGCAGGAACAGCCATTAGATTTGAACCAGGGGATACAAAAGAAGTAGAATTAATTCCCTTTGTTGGGAAGCGTGAAATTTATGGTTTCAATGGATTAGTTAATAAACCATTAGGAAATTAACCATGCCAAAATCAGCAGCAAGACTGGGAATTGGGGGGCCAGTGGGCAGTGGAAAAACTGCTTTAATAGAATGTATTGTCCCCAAATTAATGAATCAAGGTATTGAAGTAGCAGTTGTCACTAATGACTTACTCACTACCGAAGATGCAGACCGACTTAAAAATCGCGGGTTTTTACCTCCAGAAAGAATTGTCGGTGTAGAAACGGGTAGCTGTCCCCATACAGCAATTCGAGAAGACCCGACGATGAATCTTTTAGCAGTCAAAGATTTTGAGTTACTAATACCACAATTAGACTTAATTTTAATTGAAAGTGGTGGTGATAATCTTGCTTCTACTTTTAGCTACGATTTAGTGGATTCTTATATATTTGTCATTGATGTGGGTGCAGGTGATGATATTCCCCGCAAAAATGGCCCTGGTTTTGTACAAGCTGATTTAGTAGTGATCAATAAAATTGATATTGCCCCTTATGTTGGTGCTAATTTAGACTTAATTCGCCATGAAGCCCCAATATATCGACGAGGTAAACCTATTGTTTATACTAATTGCAAAACGGGTGAAGGATTGGATGAAGTAATTAATTTTATTTTAGAAACAGTGCTTTTTCGTAGTGCTGCGACGATTACAAGCTAAAATTTGGGTTTGATTGTGTTAACTTCGTCAACTTTAAGTAATACGGTGAGAACACACAAAACTATGTTACGAAATGTAAATGTACTTTCAACCCTCACCAATGACAAATGACAAATGACAAATGACAAATGACGACCTTTACCAGTTAGCTTTATTTGCACCGACCTACTTAGAGACAATTCAACGCACAAATAACTTAGAGTTAAAACTGAAGTGCGATCGCTTGGGTCAAACCATCGTCAACCATCAGTATACAGCTTACCCTTTGCGGGTATCTCCTGTGTTTCGTCTCGATGATGCTGATTCTGACCGCGCCTACCTCTATATAATGACGACATCTCCAGGTTTACTCGCTGGAGATCGGCTAAATATATCTTTGCAATTAGCGGCTAATACTAGTCTTTATATTACTGACCAAGCTGCTACTAAAGTGCATTCTATGCCTATACAAGGTTCAAAAGCCACTACTAATTATCAAATTGAAATTGGCGAACAAGCCACTTTAGAATTTGTCCCAGAACCAATAATTTTATTTACTGATGCTACTTTAGAACAAACTACAAATATCAAGATTCATCCTACTGGAAAACTATTTTTCAGCGAAATAATTTTACCAGGAAGACTTGCTAGGGGAGAAATTTACCAGTTTAACCATTATTTTAATCGTTTACAAGTGACTTCTACCACTGGAGAACTATGGTTGATTGATGCTATGCATTTAGAAGGTAAACTTAATCCCTTTACCAATAGTCAACTATTTGCTTCTTCACCTGTTCTTGGGAATTTACTTATTGTTCTACCAGATATAAACCTCAAGTTATTGAGTGAAAATGTAGAAAATCTAGAAGCAGGTAACTGTTGTGGCGTAACTGTAGCAAGTTCAATCTTACCAAACAATAGAGGACTAGTAATTAGAGTTATAGCTAGTGGTACTCATGAAATCAAAACTTATTTTAAATACGCTTTAAACTGCGTGCGTCGCAGTTGTCATCAACCTCTTTTACCCGATGATCTATGACTGAACTAGCACAAACTTACTTGGGAAATTATCTCGAAGATGTCAGCTTATCTGAACGAATAGAAAAAACACGTTCTTTAGGACTTTGCTTGGAAGTTCATATTAGTCAAACTGATAGCCGTAAAGGTCGAATTCACACTTACAGTACTAGTGGTGTAACAGTAGGAATTATTAAAAATCGGGATTGGTCGTTACGAGAAGGAGATGTTTTAGAAACAGAACAAGGTAAATTATTGATAGTTTATCTGCAAGATGAAAAAGTAATGGTACTGACTTTTACTGAACCAGTTACTCAAAATCCTATTGAATTAATTCATCTGGGTCACGTCTTAGGAAATCACCATTGGCCAATTATTGTACAGGATAATAAACTCTACATTCAACTAGTAGCAGATGTAGAAGTAATAGAATCGACCATCCGCCATTTTAAAATTCCTGGCTTACAAATAGACTACGAACTGCAATCAGCCGAAAGGCATCTCGACTTTTCTCAACACCATCATCACGATCATCACTAATGATAGTTGCATCTGCGATCGCTCCACAACTAGCCTTAATGCAGTTGTCTGATTCTTTTTTCCCCTCTGGTTCATTTACCTTATCTCACGGGTTAGAATATTTAGTACAAGAAAAGCAAATAATTTCTTCAGAAGACTTGCAAACTTTTCTCAAGTTACTATTACGTAATAAAGTTGCAGTAACAGATACAGTAGCACTTATCCATGCCTATCGAGCAAGTGCAATTGATGACTTAGACGCAGTGCGACTTGCAGATACTCAATTATTTGCTCAAACTTTAGTAGAAAAAACCCGCGAAACCCAGCGCAAAAGCGGACGCGCCTTATTAATGGTAGCCAGTGCAACATGGCAAGATGTGCAATTAAACTCTCTCAATGAAGATGCTACTACAGCTAAAATTCACTGCTTGCATCCAATTATATTTGGTGTAGTTGGTAGGGTAGCAATGTTGAGCGAACAGCATACAGTTTTAGCTTTTTTGCATAGCTTTGTCACTAGTTTATTAGGTGCAGCCATTCGTTTAAGTATTGTAGGACATCTGCAAGCACAAAAAATTTTACTGCAACTAGCACCAGAAATTGAGACAGCCTACCACACAGCTGCATCAATGAACTTAAATCAAATGTGGTCTTGTACCCCTGCAATTGATATTGCCCAAATGCGACATCAGAAATTGACTCACAGATTATTTGCAAGTTAGTTATCCTCGACTAACTAAAAGAAGTAACCATTTCAAATTAACTTAACTTTTTTCTCTGCGTCCTCTGCGTCTCTGCGGTTTAAAAGTAGTTTTTTGAACCACAGAGGCACAGAGAACACAGAGTTAAGAGATGAAAAAATAGAATTGGTATTACTGATCGGAATTTCCAAATCAAGATTTTTAACTTCATTCAGAAGACGAAACATGAGCAACTATATCAACCGAAGAGAATACATCAATACCTTTGGCCCTACCATTGGCGATCGCGTCCGTCTTGCAGACACAGACTTGTTTATTGAAGTCGAACAGGATTATACTACTTACGGTGGTACTCTGTACGGTGAAGAAGTTAAGTTTGGCGGTGGTAAGGTAATTAGGGATGGGATGGGACAATCGCCCATCACTAAAGACCAAAGCCCCAATGTTGCAGATGTGGTAATTACCAACGCTTTAATTCTCGATTGGACGGGCATTATTAAAGCAGATGTCGGTATTCGAGATGGGATAATTTTCAAAATCGGTAAAGCAGGTAATCCCTACATTCAAGATATTCCCGAAGAACCCAACGACCCGGAAAATAGAGGTATTATCATCGGCCCGGGTACGGAAATTATTGCCGGCGAAGGTAAAATTCTCACTGCTGGGGGAATTGATACCCACATTCACTTTATTTGTCCCCAGCAAATTGAAACAGCAATAGCTTCCGGTGTCACTACCATGATTGGCGGCGGTACTGGTTCCGCTACGGGTACCCTCGCCACAACTTGCACCCCAGGCCCTTGGAATATTCACCGCATGTTACAAGCGGTTGATGACTTCCCAATTAATATTGGTTTGTTGGGCAAAGGCAATAGTAGCAAACCTGAAGGATTAGTGGAACAAGTTGCTGCTGGTGTCATCGGTTTAAAGTTGCATGAAGACTGGGGAACTACCCCCTATGCTATTGATAATTGTCTTAGTGTTGCAGATCAATATGATGTACAAGTCGCAATTCACACCGACTCACTCAATGAAGCGGGATTTGTCGAAAATACCATTGCTGCTTTTAAAAACCGGGTAATTCACACCTTCCATACTGAAGGCGCAGGTGGTGGACATGCGCCTGATATCCTGAAAGTTTGTAGTTTAAGTAATGTTTTACCTGCTTCTACTAATCCCACCCGTCCCTATACAATTAATACCTTTGACGAACATCTCGATATGTTGATGGTGTGTCATCACCTCGATAAAAACATTCGTGAAGATGTCAAATTTGCAGAATCGAGAATCCGTAAAGAAACTATAGCAGCAGAAGATATTTTGCATGATATGGGCATTATCAGCATTATGTCTTCTGACTCTCAGGCTATGGGAAGAGTAGGCGAGGTGATTACTCGCACTTGGCAAACAGCCCATAAAATGAAAATCCAAAAGGGATTGTTGCCATCTGCTAGCGATCGCTACCAAACCCATGATAATTTTAGGGCAAAACGCTACATTGCCAAATACACCATTAACCCAGCGATCGCTCATGGCGTTGCAGATTATATTGGTTCAGTGGAAGTAGGCAAAATTGCAGATTTGTGTTTATGGAAACCGGCATTTTTTGGTGTGAAACCGGATACTGTAATTAAAGGAGGAATGATTGCTTGGTCACAAATGGGTGATCCAAATGCGAGTATCTCCACCCCAGAACCAGTTCATATGCGTCCCATGTTTGGCAGTTTTGGCCGTGCAATAGCCGCAACTTCTATTACTTTCCTTTCCCAAACAGCTTTAGAACAAGATATACCTGAAAAATTACGCTTAAAAACTCGCACACTAGCAGTTTCTAAAACCCGTGAGTTGTCAAAAGCAGATATGAAACACAATGATGTGATTTTACCAATTGAAGTTGATCCAGAAACTTTTGATGTTAGGGTAAATGGGAAATTATTAACTTGTGAACCTGCTACGTCTTTACCCATGACACAGCGTTATTTTTTGTTTTGAATTGATGATTGATGATTGATGACTGCGGTGCGTTAGGCTTAACGCCGTAACGCACCCTACTGGACTGTCAAGACTAAATTTGTGCATTAACGTAGACGCGTAAGCGGCTTGCCGCAGGCTACCGCAGAGGCGCAGAGAACACAGAGATATTAGAGAAAATCTATTGCAACATTTTAGCCTTGCTACGCTACTACTGGCTTTACCAGCCCAATTCCCAATTCCCCATTCCCAATTCCCAATTCCCTACAACCATCGTTGTTGTTTAGCATAGGCAATACTACTAATTACTATTAATAATATGATGCTAATCACAAGAGGATAAGCCCAAGGTTGCTCTAATTCCGGCATATATTTGAAGTTCATTCCATAGAAGCCAGTAATAAAAGTGATTGGTAAGAATATGGTCGAGAGAATAGTTAGGCGATTAATTCGTTCACTGGTTTTACTGGCAATATTATCGCGTTGAATTTCCATTAATTCTGACATCCAGGATCTCAGTGCTTGATATTCTTGCCAGAGATGGTCAACCTGATGAACCAATTCTTGATTGAATAATGCTTTCACTGGCTGGGTAATCCATGGGAAATCTTCGTAATTCATAATCGCCAAAAGTGACTTAATGCTTTGAAAATTACGCCGTCCAGAACGAGTAGATTGCCTCATGGCGGCAATTTTTTTATACGTTGATTCATCACCAGAATTAGCTAAAACTTCATCTTCTAAATCATCAAGTTGTCTAGAAATAAAATCAAATACACTATGATAATTATTTAAAATATCTTTTAATATGAGATATAATAGATAATCAACTCCCCATAGTTGAATATCTACAGTCCGCTTGTGAATATTGTTGATTAATATAGTTAAGACTTTGATTTCAGTGATTTCAAAGGTGATAATGAAATTAGTTCCAACTACAATAGTGCCATGGGCCACCTGAAACTCTCGATTTTTTATTTGATGAGTTAGTATTTCATAACTATCAAATAAACAATCTTCCATATCTTCATCAATTCCTGTAGGCGAATGGTTAAAAATCATGTCAACACGAGATGGATTGAGTCCAAAGTGGTTGACAATTTTAGCCGTTCCAGTGCGATCGCGGAAATGAATGCAGCGCAACCATACCTGATGAGAACCATCAATCCTTTTCAGTACCGCATCAACATCCCAACTCGTGAATAATTCCAGGTGATTCTGCGAAAAGCTGAGAAGAATTAGCATATAGCAATCCTAATTGAGTTGAAATCAAATACGGTGACTCATATTGATCGATAATTTATTTGACTACACCCATACATAAAATGTCAAAGTTTACCAACATAGCAAACTTTTAGGCAAAAAGTTTGATTGCAATGCGATTGCCCCCACTGGTCTAATGATGGACATTAAGCAAAATGTCAAAAAGCAAAGCCACCGCTGCTGTTTAATGAGTTTGTGCAGGCGATCGCTAATCATTGCTGATGCTGAAACCCCCATGCATAGTGAAGTGGGGGTTGTTAAATCTAAAATCACTGACTAGAGTTAATCTGGAGAAATTATAGAAGCTGGTAGCTCAGGGCTGACAACTAAACTATGAGTGAAGCCTTACTTTGTATCAAAAATCTACGAGTTGCTTATCCTCGATCTGGTGGAGAAGAGTTGAGGTGGGCAGTTGATGATGTGTCTTTCACGTTGCAAGCTGGTGAAAGAATGGGATTGGTAGGAGAATCTGGTTGTGGTAAATCAACTATAGGACGAGCTGCAATGCGCTTGCTACCAGCCTCTAGCCAAGTTGAGGGACGAGTGACATTTCAGGGAAAATCGGTGTTTGACTTAACACCACCTCAGTTGCGGAAATTTCGCGGGGAGGCGGTGGCGCTAATTTTCCAAGATCCGATGACACGCCTCGATCCGTTGATGACCATTGGTAACCATTGTATTGAAACTTTACAGGCGCATTTACCAGAATTATCAGCGCGGGAAGCCAAACAAAAAGCACTTGCAACATTGGATAAAGTCAAGATTCCTGCTAGTCGTTGGAATCAGTATCCTCACGAGTTTAGCGGTGGGATGCGGCAAAGAGTAGCGATCGCTTTAGCTTTACTTTTGCAGCCTAAGTTAATTGTGGCAGATGAACCCACCACTAGCTTAGATGTCACCGTCTCTGCCCAGATTTTACAAGAATTAACTCGACTGTGCGCTGAAGAAAATATGGGGCTGTTGCTGATTTCTCACGATTTGGCAATGGTAGCAGAATATTGCAATCACATTGGCGTGATGTATCACGGCAAAATAGTAGAAATGGGTTTGACAGAATCCGTATTTAAGCAACCCCAGCACGAATACACGCGATCGCTTTTACAAGCTGCTTTGCACATTCAAACAGTAGACGAGACTGGGGGATTGGCGACTGGGGACTGGGGACTGGTGACTGGGGATAGTTCCTCCCCAATACCCAATCCCCAATACCCAATCCCCAATACCCAATCACCATTACCCAATCCCCAATCCCCAATCCTGCGTGTCACAGAACTAAAGCAGCATTACACCATAGAACCGAACTTGATTGAAAGACTGTTTAAAGGGCAAAGTCAGACAATTAAAGCAGTAGATGGTATTAACCTGGATCTGTATCCGGGGGAAATTCTGGGATTAGTCGGGGAATCAGGCTGTGGTAAGAGTACATTGTCACGGACAATATTACAACTGATACGTCCCACTGCTGGCAAAGTCGAGTTTTTAGGAAAAGATTTAACTAGCCTGTCGCGTCAAGAAATTCGTGCTGAACGGCGACAAATGCAAATGGTGTTTCAAGACCCCCATGCTTGCTTGAATCCAGCCATGACAGTGGGACAAAGTATAGCTGATCCTTTATTGATTCATCATATGGCTGATTCAGCCAAAGCAAAACAGCAGGTTTTGTGGATGCTTGAGAAAGTGGGATTAACACCGCCAGAAATTTATTATGAGCGTTATCCATCAGATTTATCTGGCGGACAGCAGCAGCGAGTTGCGATCGCTCGTGCTTTAATTACTCATCCTAAACTGCTAATCTGCGATGAACCCGTGAGTATGTTAGACGCTAGCGTGCAGTCACAAGTGTTAGATTTGATGTTGCAGTTAAAGGAAGAGTTTGAGTTAACCTATTTATTCATCACTCATGACCTTTGGTTAGCAAGATTTTTGTGCGATCGTATAGCCGTGATGAATGGAGGAAAAATTGTAGAACTAGGCCCTACAAAACAGATTTTTGCCAATCCTCAGCATCCTTACACTAAAACCTTACTAGCTGCTGCACCCTTATTAGCACGCGCGTAAATTCAGTTAGGAGTTAGGAGTTAGGAGTTAAGAGTTAAGAGTTAGGAGTTAGGAGTTAGGAGTTGAGAGTTAGAGGATGTCTGAGAAGTATTCGGCTGTTATCTTAAGTACATTCAGATCCCCCCTAACCCCCCTTAAAAAGGGGGGAACAAGAATTAAAGTCCCCCTTTTTAAGGGGGATTTAGGGAGATCTGAACTCATTTGATACATAGTTAAGGACTTTTCAGACATCCTCTTAGGAGTTAGGAGTTAAAAGTTGGGAGTTAAGAGTTGAGAGTTAGGAACTATTCTCTTTGTCCCCATCTCCCTCATCCCCCTCATCTCCCCATCTCCCTCATCCCCCCATCCCTAATCATCACTTCCCTCAATTAATTTACTTGTTCCTATGCCTGCACCATATAACTCAACAAATCGATGAAATAGTAACATACTTGCGTGATTGGAAAACTTATTTAATTTGAATAAACGCTCTATATTTATTTCAGCTAAATTACGTAGATAAGGCAAATCTTCAAACAGTGTTAAACAAGAAGCAAAATGTAATAAGATTTGCAGTAATGGTTTAGGCCAATCTAGGTCACTGTAAATCTCGATAAAGAATTGATGCTCATTCTCAGTTAACGGTAAGGCATTAAATATAACAATTATTCTTTTGTTATCGTAGACTGGAATACTTAGTTCAACAGTATAAGGATTATGTAGTATTAAATCTACTTCCACAATTGGTTGTCTCCAAATTCTCAGAGGATTGACTGGAGAATCTAAAATTGTTTGAAACTTAATTATTCCACCAATACTTGTTGGTTGAAAATGACTAACATGCAAAATTTTTAAGTTACTCAAACTAAAACTATGAACTGTTTCTAAATGTCTTAAATTCAGTAAATGGTAGATTTGACAAAGATAAGGGAAAGGTAAAATATACTCTTGGCTGATCATATGTCGCTTTTTCAACTCATAACCATTAGTTTGAGTTGGACAGAGACATACTTGATTTTGGCTAGCATCTAAACTATTGTCTGGTTTCAAATATAGCCAACTCAGAAAGAAGAAAGAAGCTGTAACAAGCTGAAAAACTTCTATGGTAGATAAATATCCATCAGCAAATGCAGACATACTCCTATCGGTGATGCCAAAAAGCCAAGAAGGAATACCTAATAGCCAAATACCTGTTCTCAATTGTCCGAGAAATAAAGAAAATCCTATTTCTATAGGTGTATTTCTTGTAGCATCCTCTATATTTTCTTCAGAAATATCATTGGATTTAACTATATTATTAGACATAAAAAATCAACCATAAATATTCATAACTATTTAGATACTAAATAAAACTTATAGAATCACCCTCTACCTTTAGCTGTAGACAAAAGGGGTAAATATTGCTAACTAAAACTCAAATATATTTTGTGATTATGGCTACGAAATACTATTCAATTTTCATGTAATCTTGTGGTGAAGTTGTAGAACTTAAATCTTGCACTCCTAAGTAGGAGGCAGGAGGTGAAGCTGTTGCACATCTTCAGCCTTGCATCGATTGCGATCTTCGCAGCGAAGCGCGAGTCTTCTCCCAAGGGGAGACGCTACGCTTTCCGAGCGTCACTGCACCAAGCCTAAAGGCAAAAGGCAGGAGATAAAAACTTTTCATATATTATTTTGAGTCCTGCGTTTTGTACCTCACTTCAAAGCAAACTGCTGTAATGGCAGTGGAAGCCTAGAATTACTAACGTAAACGCTGTATTATTTTTGAATATTTTTAACTTCTCTCCTAAACGGCAGTGATAACTATCCGCCACGCAACCGAAGCTGACTTGCCTACAATTGTGGCAATTTACAATGCTGCTGTTCCCAGCCGCATGGCAACGGCTGATTTAGAACCAGTGTCTGTAGAAAGTCGCCGTGCATGGTTTCAGGGGCGATCGCCCTCACAACGGCCACTTTGGGTAATTGAAGTAGAAGAAGTAATTGCTGGATGGCTGAGTTTTCAATCTTTTTATGGGCGACCAGCCTACAGCACAACTGCCGAAATTAGTATTTATATTGCCCCAGCTTTTCATCGCCGTAGTTTAGGACGGCAACTCCTAACGCAAGCAATTCAGGAAAGCCCTCGTTTGGGTATAAAAACCTTAGTCTGCTTTATTTTTGCCCATAACCATCCTAGTTTAAAGCTCTTTGAAACCTTTGGTTTTCAAACCTGGGGACATTTGCCGCAAGTTGCAGAACTCGACGGTATTGAACGAGACTTGATGATCATGGGGCTGAGAATTGGGCAATAGTCAATAGTCAGTTGTCAATAGTCAGTTGTCATTTGTTTTTATCCCCCATCTCCCCATCTCCCCATCTCCCCATCTCCCCATCTCCCCATCTCCCCATCTCCCTCATCCCCCTCATCCCCTACCAAACTCTGCTAACTTCTTATTAGCAAACTCACGCACTTGCTCATCTGAGTCATTTTCTGCTCGATCGTGCAATAGTAGTAAAGTCTGGGGATGCTGAAGATGTTGCTCGATAATTGCCTCAAGTGCTACTTTACGTGGGTTATCTTGAAAGTTATACTCACGCACAAACGGGTCATTCATAGCACAGTTATAAAATACTTCAAATATTCCAGGTTCATCTTTAAACCCTCTAGCTAATTCTTGCAATGCAGTATGCCTGACATCTGAAGATTTATCAGATGCAACGCGTTTTTTGAGGATGGGGAGGGTATCAGAATCATCTTTGAACCCACGCGCTAATTCTTGTAATGCTGCTTGCCGCACAGTCGCAGATTTATCAGATGCAGCGTGTTTTTTGAGAATGGAGAGGGTATCAGGGTCATGTTTGAACCCACGCGCTAATTCTTGTAATGCAGCACGTCGCACATACTCATTATCATCAGCGATCGCGCGTTGTTTGAGAATAACAAGAGTGTCAAAGTCATTTTTGAATCCTCTAGCTAATTCTTGCACTGCTGCACGTCGCACATCTGAATATTGATCAGCGATCGCCCGTTGTTTTAGAATCGAAAGAATATCAGGGTCATATTGGAATCCTCGTGCTAATTCTTGTACTGCTGTTTGTCGCACATATCTATCATTATCTGCATTGGCGCGTTCTTTTAACCAAAGCAAAGTATTTGGTTCATCTTTAAATACCCGCGCTAATTCTTGTACTGCTGCTTGTCGCACATTTGAATATTGGTCAGCAGTAGCACGTTGTTTCAGTATGAAAAAAGTATCAGGATGATCTTTGAATCCTCTGGCTAATTCTTGCACTGCTGCTTGTCGCACATATTCATTATCATCAGCAGTTATACGTTGTTTAAGGATAAGGAGAGTATCAGGATCATCTTTGAAGCCTCTAGCTAATTCTTGCAATGCTGCTTGTCGCACAGTCCAATCATCAGCAGAAACGCATTTTTTCAGCCAAGGAAGAATATCTGGATGATCTCTAAATCCTCTAGCTAATTCTTGTACTGCTACTTGTCGTACCGTCCCAGATTTATCAGCGGTGGTGTGTTCTTTTAGCCAAGTTAGGGTATTTGTTTCATCTTTGAACGCCCTAGCTAATTCTTGTACTGCTGCTTGTCGCACATACTCATTATCATCAATAGTGCCAGCTTGTTTTAATATCTGAAGAGTATCAGCATCATCTTTGAACCCACGCGCTAATTCTTGCACAGCTGCTTGTCGCACAGTCGCATCATCATCAGTAGTAGCGCATTGTTTCAGCCAAGGGAGAGTATCAGGATCATCTTTAAAACCTCTGGCTAATTCTTGCAATGCTGCACGGCGAATATACTCATGATCATCAGCCGTAGCTAGTTGTTTCAACCAAGCAAGAGTATCAGGGTCATCTTTCCAAGTTGTCGCAACAGATGCAACAGCTTTAGTACGAATTTCCTCTACTAGCTTAGTTTCTTCTTCATCTCGATAAGGTTGGTAATAGTAACCAAGGTCATATTTAGTTAAATCTTTGATTTTATGTAGTAATTTAGTTGCTGTTAACGCAACTAATAAACGGTTCCGCACTTCTGCAAGACACTTGGCTGCTAAAAATAGGTTGATGAATTTTCCTGTTTCACCATTTTGATCCATCAAGTAATCTAGAATTTCACAGACAAATCTTGGCTCAATCATCCCCGTAATTAAGCGTAATACTTCATGCCAAGTTTCATCTTGCCAATGTTTACCAAAAACTTCTTGATTGAGTTCCCTAATTGACAGCGTTTGTGTTTCTTTAAACTGCCAGACAAATTCCCAAGCGCAGAAATATTCTAAAAAAGTCCGATGCACAAATGCATAGTAATCTGCACCCAAAAAGCATAACATAAAGTTGCGAGTTCGCAGTTGATTAATCATCACCCTGGCAACTTTTGTCGGCTGGTCAAATTCGATATTTTTCAGGTAGCGAGTCAAAATCTTTGCTAAATCGCCTACACTGATTAAATTACCTGCTAAACCTTTCTCACTGGTTTGCATATGATAGGCAACTTGACGCAACATTGCCTGCTTATCTTTATAATCAATAGTTTTTGGATCGAGTCGAGCATCTTCGACTAAGGCGCGTTCCACATCCCATTGATGCAGCAAGACTCGCGATGCTTGTTCATATAGTGTTGCTCTGTCTCTTGGCAGTTCTTGATTACGATTGAGAATTGCCATCATCGTTAATAAGAGGGGATTACCTGCTAGTTCTACAATTGCTTTTGATGTGTCAATTGCTCTTTGCAATCGCTCTTTTTTTCGTAATTTATCCACTGGATCATGAAAGGCTAACTCATGCCAGCGGTTGATAAAATCTTGAATTTGTTCTGAGTCTAAATCTTGTAGCATGAAGTGCCGAAACTCAGCATCTCGTAACCGCTGCGGTTTGTAACCAATCACCCGTGAAGTTACAATCACCCGCACATTAGGATATTCATTTGTGAAGCGATGAATATCTGTGATGATATCTTCTCGCTTGCCGATTTCAAAGACTTCATCCAATCCATCAAACATCACTAAAGCATTACCAGCTTTTAAATGTTCGTGGAGGATATTTTGATTGAGATGATGAACAGTACCACTACATTTATGGAAAAATTCTAGAAAATTACGGCACTCATTATTTTCTATTCTGCGAATATAAGTGCGTAACTCAATCAACAAGGGAATGGGCTGAGAAATGATATTATTCAGAGGTGTTTCTGCCCAGTTGAGCGCGAGAAATTGCAATAAAGTAGACTTTCCCGAACCCGGATCTCCCAAAATTACTATATATTTATATGTCTGGCGATCGCTAATAATATCCAATACTGAATGTATCGGTTGTTCAAAATAAATTCGCTTATAGCCTTCTAATTCTTCGAGTGCAATTTCTTCTTCTATTTGCTGACTTTCTCGTAATCGCCTGAGATGTTCTTTCGGAAGTTCGTGTACCTGTGGTAAAACTTGGTGAACTTCCCGCACATTCAAAGCAATAAACAATCGCCATAACTTCAATTCGTTATAGGCATAACCAGTAGTATCTAAACTATCTAATTTTAGATTGCCATATCGCTCACGCAATCCTTCTTGATATCCTCGCAAGTCAAAATCTGTAGGAATCCCAGCAACTTGTTGCAAGGTAATCTTCACTTCTTCTAGATTTTGCGAATCTAAGATAGAACGTAACTCATCTGATTCTCTAATAATTGCTTTAACTTTTTTCAGATAGCGCTTGGTGAGTCTTTCCCAATCAAATCCATTAGGTAGAATCACTAAATTCATCTCATACCAAGCATTTGCCAATACTTTAGAGTTTAGAGACTGACAGTCTGCTTGAAAAGGACGACCTAGAATCTCTGTCAGAGATTTATTATCAATAAATATCCTTAACGGTTTAATGTATTGCTTCAGTTCCGTTTCTTCTAAGTCTGCATCTTCTAATTCCTGCTGCATCAGTTGCAAAAATTCCTTGAGTGCTTTGCCAGCAGCAATTTCAATATCTTCTTTTTTGAGGCGCTGTAAGATATTTTTGGGAATACCTTTTAATAAATCTTTAGCCCAGTCTTTAGCCGCGTCTTTTGCCAAGTCCTCGAAAATCGGCTTAAAAGCAAACCCGACAGCTTGAGTGACACCCCAAACAACTAGCCAATCTACTATCATACTCGCGTCTGCCTAGTCTTAGACTTCGAGTATATACATCAGCCCCAGGAAATGCTCCAGATTTCAGGATATTTGAAGAAGTGGCACAGGGGGATGGGGGGGATGAGGAGGATGAGGGGGATGAGGAGGATGAGGAGGATGAGGAGGATAATTTTGCTCCCTCATCTTCCCCTACTCCCTCATCTCCCCCTACTCCCTCATCTCCCCCTACTCCCCCGCCTACTGCTATTTCAACGTGCAAATTACTCTGTAACGGGCGATAGTTCAGCAGACTGAACAGCCTGAATTTGGTAACTCTCGAAAGGAATTTCTTGCTGACAATCTTTTGCTTGGGGTGAACTCAGCGGTTGATAGGCAACCAATTCATAGTGAAGCCGATTATTGTGCCGCTCATATTGTGTATTAAGTAATTTATTGCCGACTCTGAATTGACTGTAGAGCCTATCCCCAACCCACCAGGCATCAATTATGGTTCCATCTTTCTCATCAATGGCAAAGTGACCAACGCCCTGATCCTTAACAACTAACTCATAATTACGTACCAGCTTTTTCGCCCCCTCTCCATAGGTGATTTGCCAACTGTAGCGTATGGGATTGTTAGAGATTGGCTGAATTCGCAGCGTCATTGGTACACTTTTAGACCGTCCTCGCACTGAGCGATAAAGCATTGTGCCCTTCCATGTGCCTTGCCAGTTATGAGGAAAAAAGTTATTCGATGGTGTAGCACTTTGTACAGTTACCATATTCACTAATATCAAAAAAGACATCACCACCAAAACAAGGAGGCTTCGCTTTAGTAGGGGAGAAAACTGTTTCATATTACTAAATAGAGGTTATTAGATTGAATATCAGAATAAAAAGCAACCTTATTTTTCTAAGCTATGAAAGTTTTGAAATACAGCTTTTCTTTTACTTGAATAGCCACAGCTTTAACAATTTATTTGTAATTAATGCCTCATTAATCACTCTCATACACTTTAATTTTGAAGGCTAACAAATATGCTTAAAATCACCACCAGAACCCGAAATGGGAAAATTATTCTGCATAATTATACGGAAAACTTTTGTATAATCATCTATTTGACGAAACTAGGTGCATAAAATATATCTTCTGTCAAGATATATATAAATTTTCTATACATCATCTTTATTTAGACTGAACTTGAGCCAAGCTCGCGTCGTAGATTTTGCTACTCATGGCATTCTCAACAGCAACCATCGTAATTGTGATGCTTTAAAAGTTACAGTGCTTCAGCCGCTATACAAAGTATTACAGCTTATATGGAAAAAAGTTGTACTTTTATAAAGTATAATTAAGAAAAAGATAAAAACTCTGAGCAGTAGTAAAGCGGGCTAAGCTCGCTTTGAACACTGCTTGGCAATAGCTAAAGTTTAATAGTTTTTTATAAAAACTATCGATATCCTAGATTCGCAGCTAGTTTGTGAGTCGGGGCATAAACAACAATCTAACAGCAATGTAAATTTTTCAGTGGAAGAGGCAAACAAAAGCGTGGGTCAGTATCAATCTGCTCAGCTAGGGCGCTACAACCCAGACGAAATCGCTCGTCACTATCGTTATCAGCCCTGGCTTGTTTGGGGGCGCTTGTTGAGAATAATCTGGTCTTTTGGCAGATTTATTTTTAGTTTGAAGTGGGATGAATGGCAAGATCAAGTTGAGCAGAATAGGGGAAAACGCGCCACCCAGTTGCGAGAACTGCTCACCTGCCTTGGCCCTACTTTTATTAAGGTTGGTCAAGCTTTGTCCACCCGGCCTGACTTGATACGTAAAGATTTTTTAGAAGAACTGGTGAAGTTACAAGACCAGTTGCCACCATTCGATAATGCGATCGCGTACCAAATTATTGAAAAAGAACTAGGTCGCTCAATTGCTCAAAGTTTTAGCGAGTTATCACCAACACCAATAGCTGCTGCTAGCTTAGGTCAAGTATACCGTGGTCGTCTGGTGAGCGGCGAAGAAGTGGCAGTAAAAGTACAACGCCCCAACTTACGCCCAATTCTGACACGCGATTTGTATCTGATGCGTTGGGCAGCAGGTTGGCTAGCTCCCTGGTTACCTCTCAATCTCGGTCACGACCTGACATTAATTGTAGACGAGTTTGGCACGAAGTTATTCGAGGAAATTGATTACATTAATGAAGGTCGCAACGCGGAAAAATTTGCTAGTAATTTCCGCGACGATCCAAAAGTCAAAGTTCCGAGTATTTACTGGCGTTACACCAACACCCATGTTTTAACTCTGGAATGGATTAATGGCTTCAAGCTGACAGATACTAAACGCATCCGAGAAGTAGGTTTAGACCCAGAAGCAATTATCCAAATCGGCGTGACATCGGGTTTACAACAGTTGTTGGAATACGGTTTCTTTCATGCTGACCCCCATCCCGGTAACTTGTTTGCTATGCCTGATGGTCGCATGGCTTACATTGACTTCGGTATGATGGATCAATTAGAGGAAACCACCAAGGAAACGCTGGTGGATGCCTTAGTGCATGTAGTGAATAAAGACTACAACGATTTAGCCGAAGATTTTGTTAAATTAGGGTTTCTCACTCCAGACATCAACATTTGCCCGATTGTACCAGCATTAGAAGCCGTGCTGGGGAACGCCATTGGCAAAAACGTTGGGGATTTCAACTTCAAAACCATCACTGATGAGTTCTCGGAACTGATGTATGAATATCCTTTCCGAGTTCCGGCGAAGTTTGCTTTGATTATTCGTTCTCTGGTGACGCAGGAAGGTATTGCCTTAAGCCTAAACCCAAACTTCAAAATTGTTGAGGTGGGTTATCCATATATAGCACGGCGGTTATTGACGGGAGAATCGCCCGCATTACGGCGGCGATTACTCAATGTGCTGTTTAAAGATGGTAGATTTCAGTGGGAGCGCTTAGAAAATTTAATTGCGATCGCTCGTACTGATAATAACTTTGACGTATTACCCACAGCCCAGATGGGGTTCCAATATCTGCTGTCTGATGAAGGCAAATTTCTCCGGCGACAACTAGTATTAGCACTCACCGAAGATGACCGTCTGCACACTGAGGAAGTCCAACGTTTGTGGAATTTGGTTAAAGATGACTTGAAGCCAAATCGCTTGTTAGATGTAGCGATTGGTGTTTTGTCAGACTTATCCAAAGAAGGTGCAGCTGCGATTCTACCAAAAGCTACATTCCTCATTCCTTTTGCTGGAAATCAGCCACAAAATCAAAAATAGAAATGCCAGTTTACAGCATCTGTGTTAACAAACACTCGCTAAAACCCTTATAGAGTGGAGCTTTTAACTCTCAAGTGTTTCTTGACTTCGTAGCGAGGAAATTTAATAATTTTGACTTTTGAACGGCAGTTGCTATAACGGGGGTTCCCTCCGTAACGCACTACCTCCTTTTGACTTTCCCCTTGTGGGGTGTTCATACCTTTTAATAACAATTCGGAGCTTTCATGTATTATTATCCTCAACAACCGCCTTACTTACTGCTACTTATTGGTTTTTTCATCGCATTAACTTCTGGGTTGGCATTATCTGGCACATTGAAATTAATTGTGCAGCAATGGCGAAAAAATAGTGAGGAAAACCTAAAATCTAGTTCCTCCCTAAAACAATTGTTTGTGCCATTTCTAGGAATAACTGGTGGTGTTTGTTTATTTCTTTCCTCTGGTTTAGAGATATTTGGCTTTCCATCCTTGCTAGCTTTAGGAGTTGGTTTACCAGTTAGTCTTCTCACCTGCTTGTTGATTTGGTTACAGTTAGGGAGTATGCTAAGTTTTGCAGAACGCCAAGGAATGCGATCGCTAGATTTAGATTCTCTCTAAAAGCATTAATAAAGCTCAACTGTGAACACATGTAAATCTTTTTTACGTATGTTTTCAGTTTGAGCATATAAGCCCAACTTTATCCAATCAATCACCAATAAATAAAGTCGAGCTTAGGGCTAATTTTATTTATGGGTTATTCAATAATAATCGTAAGTATAGCCATAGTCACATATGTTAGGATAGTGTTGATTGCTTATAGTAATGAAGCAAATTACTTTATACTCAGCACTTTACTATATTTCTCAATTTCTCACCAATGATTTAAGGCTGCTATATATTACCTGTAGTAAAATTCAAAATTTTTTAAAGCCATTAACCTAGCTAGATTTAAGCGGTAGTGATAGCTAAGCCTGCGTTGCCAAGCATTAAGCCAATTATCAGTCTTTGACTCATGGGAAGCATCGAGATGCTGAGATATCTTGCGAAAAGTTTCCCAATTCTCACTATTAATTGTCCATCCTACTTTTGCTGCTGCCAAACCAATGGCAATACCATCTCCGCTATGAATTCCTTGCAATTCTAGGTATCTACCAATCATACCCCAGTATTTAATAAATTCCTTTTCTTTACCGTTATCTCTGCCAACAAAATATAAAGATTCTCCTACATAGGGAGCATTTTCTAGAGGCAAATTTAACTTTGATGCTACCTTCTTAACCGCTTTTAATCTTTCGGGATTATATTTTTTTACGTGCTCAACAAGATTTTCCTGACGCCCTACAATTCCAGCAAAAGGTATAACATCAGGTACGTTTTTTAAAATTCTTGTGTCTGCATCAATCTGTATCGCAACTGGAAATTCTGATAAAGCTTTTTCTAGGACAAATCGTTTATCATGATAGCAAAAAAGAATTCCTATTTGACGATATTTCTCAGCTATAGTGTTACTCTGCTTGCTAAAATCTTTTGGCTCATCTGTATAAATTACTAAAAAAGTCCCAGGAGCATTTTTTTCTAAGTCTTTAGCTAATTGCTGAGCCAATAAGCGATACTTCTTACCCAAAGCTAATGTACAAAAGCAAAAATTTTTTTGTGCTTGAGTCATAAATTTAGTATTAAATAATACTATTTGAGGTTCAGGTATTATGTAGGGAAGAATTTGGAACGCAATTATTTTTATCTATATTATCACCACTGACTACTACCGTTACCAATTAAGTCAAAATTGAGCCAGCATCTTGATTGTGCCGTAACATAGTCATACCATTTCACTTTCAGCTTGCTATCAAAAGCCAGTATATTATTAACCCACTCTTTGATTTCAAATAAAACTTACGCATTGACATAAGTAACTAAATATGAACATAGATTTTCAGGCACTCATCTTTGACTTTTTCACTATTAGCCAGTGATGCCTGGTTGGACTACGCCCACGCACTTTGATCTGAAGGTAGTCACCAACAACCTGAAACATCTAAATTTCATCAATACACATGATAGTTATTTTGTACAGTGCGTAAGGTCTATGGAAATAAATTAATTTTTGGAGCCGGTTTTTCCTAATAATTTAAAGTTATGCTGCATCAATCATTTTTTGTTGTACAACACCAAAATTCGTGTCTGTGACAGTTAGTAGACATCAATTGTGAGAATTTTTCAAAGTACTAGTGATCACTAGAGGTAGTCTGGAATTTGACATCAACCCAGTAATTACTACCTTTATATGACTGTGTTGGGAAGCCACCTCCAAGGCTGTAAGTATATACACTAGTACTGCCATGTTCACCATCTCGCGGTGCGTGCAGTGGCCCGCTATCAACCCCAGTGTTATTGAAAAAGTTTTCGGTTACTGTGTACCTTCCCTTACTTGCATAGTAGGAAGCTGTATAGAATTGGTTTGCTTTGATAGGTACTGGTGGATACAGCTGAATTGTTTGCCAGCCTGGAGTTGGGCTTTGCCCTTCGACGGCTACTCCAGAACCTAGCAACTGACCTGTAGCACTCCATAAGTTAACCGTGTAGCCACTATCAATCGGCACGATTCGGTAAAATCGGATAGCGGTAACTTCGCCGTCCACATCAGTGCGGAACTTTACCCCCAGTTCTACAGGTTTGTCATCGCTGTCCGCAAAGGTGGGCCTATCCGAATCAGACCAAAGGGAGTAAACTTGCGTACACGCAGATGCCAACTGTAGATGAAAGTAACTAGACGAGAATCCAACTAAAAAAATAGTACTAATAGTCCGCGCGATATTACGGGGTTTCTGCCACTTGGTGTATAGCATCCTCAATTCTCCTGATAAACAGCATTTCAATAATTCTGCCAGTTGGCATATTGCACTTTAATTGTTTTTGTGTGTATTTTTTGCTGCTTTCAGTATTATTACCAAAATACTGCCTAGTTTTGCAATAAATTTCTATGAAGCTATTAATAACCGCTTACGTGCTTGCTTGCATTGAAGAATAGATTTTAAGTAATAGCTGGAAATAGCATTAACAGTTAATAAATCCAAGAAAAAATAACAGCTTGAAGTTATTAACTGTTAATTGATGACTATTAACTGTTGACTGTCAGCTAGAAATAATGAAAGCTTATACTAAGTTGCGAAGATAAATAGCATTTAGAAATAGGTATTATTAATTGTTTGGTTAAATGAACTTGTTTTATAGAACTAAGGTATGTTTGCCCTTTTTTATAACTTTATGAAGCGCGATCGCGAAGCCCGTCCTACAGTCCAATGTGGCAAAACCCTCCGACTGTAAACGGACGATCGCATCTCTATTCAATATATGAAAATATATATTTATTAATAATCCTTAATAGTAAAAACTATTAAGGATTGCTAATAAAAGTAAAAAGTATTTACCAGCCTGATTATCCTTTAAAAGTCATCAAGAAACTGACTTAGGCGACTGATTACGGGGTCAACCTCTTCCACAGGCCCAGCAAAGTGAGCAGTATTAACTACTTCCATTGCTGGTGCTGATGTCGTTGGAGGCTGAATGATGGAACGCTCATTAACCATAATTGCCAGATGGGCCATTTGTTGCGTCAGTTGCAAAATATGGCGTTCCATCGCCTCCAAACGATTAGTTCCCTTAGCAAAAAAATGTTCCTCTAGGTCAGCCACTTGACGTTGCAGTTGTTCGATTTTTTGTTCAACCGACTCTGGCGTCGCCATTTTGGGCGCAGGTTTTACAGATTCCGGTACACATAAAGTTTGCCATAGGGCTTCCTTACAGAGGTCGCTGAAAGTTTTGTCTGGTTGTTGCTCCAAGTAGCTTTCTACAACCGCTAACAAGCTTTCATCGGCAACTCCGGGGTTGAACGTGACCGATTTAACTACCTTTTTTGACCATTGGAACATTAGTTTTATGCCCTAGCAGCGCGAGCGGCGGACAATTGCGCCTCTCCATAAATATACTGCCCCAAAGCATTAGCTTGCCGAGAAGGCGCAGCTAAATGGGCATTAATTTGAGCGTCCTTAAGCAGACGTTGTAGGTCTTCCCAGAAGAATTCACCACCACCACCAGTAAGAACCACATCGGTAACGCGCTCTGGCAACCAGGCTAGCACACGGTTACAAATTTCGCGAGAAAACTGCTCGGTGAGGTTGGGAAGAAAGTCATCAAGGTTGGTAGGCTTGCTAACGCCTTTAGGACGGTAGAAGCGTTCACCCTTGTTTTTGTTGACAGCAGAAATCAATGCTAAAGATTGGCTATCTGCTCCTTCGATTTCAGCAGCCACTAGTTCATAAAACTTGTTCATACCGAAGTCTTCACTCTTAGAAGCACCTCGTGCAAAGCGGAAGTTATCCACCATCAAAAAGTCAATTGTTTGATGTCCGATATCTACAATTGCCACCGATATTTTTGTAAAGTCGGGACTATTGGGGCCTTTTTTCGGTTGAGCTTCAGACCACAGAAGACTGCCATAGCCTTCTGGCATTACCCAAACCTTAGTGACGTTCAGTGACAAAGATTCTCCTCGGAAGTTTAACACATGAGGGCCAGTTACCTGGCTAATCAGCTGTGCTTTTTCCTTTTCAAATTGCTCTAAGGAGAGAAAAGGTAGACCTAGTACGACTGAAATCTCATCTTTGAGTTTGAAGTAGCCGGCACTAGCCAAGACTTTGATGAGTGCATCTTCTACCTTAGATTGACCGACTCCTAAATTCGCCCCAAAATCTGCTGCTAGCTGACCAACAGCGTAGCCATTGCCTTGATACTCCAACCACAGATCCATTAATGGGTCAGTAGCACGAGCTTCAAAAACGCCACCACGTACCTGTTCGATGGACATTTTCTTCACATTAGCAGGTACAAACACCACACTACCTGGTTCACGACTGACACAAGTTTTTGTGGAAGTTCTGCCTAAATCAACACTGAGAATAGATTTGCCCGAACTGCCAGTAGGCTTAATAGCAGTAGCGTTGATCGGGGTAGACGCTGACACTCTATTTAGAGGTATAGCAGCGGCATTCATTGGGGTAGCGGCCGAAGGTTGGTCTGTCATGAAAGCTCCTAGTCCTTACTCAACTGTAAAAAATTATCGTACTCATCTTAACCAAACATGTGCAATATCAGAAATAACTGGTTCTGTCAAGTGTAGCTACAAATACGCCAAATGCAAGTTAGGCGATCGCAAGTACAGCATTATTTGGCATAGTGTAGGCGAATTTTGACCAGATGTAACCCCCCCCACGTTCAAACTAAAAGCGTCTGTTTTTCAGCTTCTAGTGCGTTTTCGACGGCGTTTGAGTACCCAGCCAACAAATGCGAGAACCAGAATCCCAAGCACGATTTTAGATACAGGGGCAAGGTACTTGTCCACAAGTTCATACTGGCTACCCAATACGTACCCTGAGTATGTTAGCAAACCAACCCAAGCTGCGCTACCCAAAGTTGTATAAAACAGAAATGGTAGCAAAGGCATATTGCTAATGCCCGCAGGTACGGAAATAACAGTACGGATTCCAGGGACAAGGCGACCAATGAGAACCGCTTTTCTACCTTGAGAGTTAAACCATTGTGTAGCTTTGGTTATATCTTTGCTAGATATCGCTATCCATTTGCCATATTTATCAGCCAAAGCTTTTAAGCGCCTTTCGCTGAGAAACTTACCTGGATAGTACCAGATGAGTGCGCCTACTACAGAACCCAAAAGTCCGGCGAAAAATACGCCAAAAACGTTGAGCTTTGCCCCTCCTGGCTGATATGGACTTGCTGTAAATCCTGCCAGTGGCATGATCAATTCTGAAGGAATAGGGGGAAAGAGGTTCTCTAGAAACATCAACAGAGCAATTCCCCAATAATTCCACATCTGGATGGTATTAGTTACCCATTCGAGCATCGAGTTGATTCCTGAAATTGCGGTACTAGTCTCGTTGCTAAATTTAACGTTAGCTGTCTCAAAACTTAATTATCCCCGCTCGCTGGAGACAAAATAACTTTTAGGTACTGGGGACTGGGGATTGGGTATTGGGGATTGGGAAAACTCCTACCTAGTCCCCAGTCCCTAGTCCCTAGTCCCTAGTCCCCAATCCCTGTTGTTAGACTGTCGGTGTCAAAGATTGCACTCTAGATTCAGTTTGCCAATCTAATGGGTTCCAAACCCGTTCTTCCAAAGCCATCTGCTCTATTAAACTTGCCAATCTGAGCGCTTTGAGAGCTTGCTCACCACCTACAGAAGGTTGATTGCCACCATGTACGCAGTTGACAAAATGCTCTAATTCTGCACTCAAGGGTTGAATGTTGCTGGTATAGACTTTCTCAATCAAACCATCCTGCCTGTAAAGCACTTGTCGATGGTCGGTCAAAGAGTTAGCATTTGTTTGTCGATGAATCAAAATTTCATTCTTAAGAAAATCTGCCTCAGTAAAGGAGTTTTTACAATGAGCAACGATGCGACGGATTTTCCGGTGAGTGACTTTGCTGGCAGTTAAAGTAGCAACAATGCCATTGGCAAACCCCAAGGTAGCAGTCACATAATCCAAATAACCGGAATCCAACGCACGAGTACCGCTTGCTGTCAGTTTCACTACTGGAGAGGCAGCTAATTCCAGCAGCAAGTCAATGTCATGGATCATTAAATCCAGTACAACCGAAACATCGTTTGCTCGGTCTGAGTAAGGACTCATACGGTGAGCTTCTAGTGCCAGTAGTTCTTCAGTTTTTAGCACTTGGCTCAGTTCCCTAAACGCGGGATTGAAGCGCTCAATGTGACCTACTTGTAGGATGCACTGAGATTCAGCTGCGGCATTTACTAGCGATTCTGCCTCGGAAATACTAGCAGCAATCGGCTTTTCAATCAAAACATGAATTCCTGCCAACAGACAATTGATACCCACCGCATAATGCAGTCGTGTGGGAACAGCTATGCAAACTGCTTCCACATGGGGCAGTAGGTCACAGTAATCTTCAAAAAAACGCACCTTGTATTTGCTGGCTGTTTCTAAGCCTCGTTCGACATTAATATCTGCCACGCCAACCAGTTCAACATCTTTCATTGAACTCAATACGCGGGCATGATGTTGTCCCATGTTACCCACTCCGATTACGCCTATGCGAATCGGTCTTGGTTGATTGCGCTGTGTATATGAATTTGGTTCTGCCACTGACATGCTATTTTGCACTATTGTTCTCTCCTCAACCACCAAATTTAGAGACGCTACGGCCGTTGGCGTTTATACTCGACGCCCAGTTACGATCCGTCTAAAACCATCCAGATGGTAACATAGAGGCTCTGTTTATGAAGAATTTCAAAGTTTGCAATCAGTTCCCGCAATTTGGCTATCTTTTGGATCTTTAGCTCTAAATTGATCAGTTTTTTGCTCCTTACAACAAATGCAATGTGTTTTTTTATTAACTTTTAAAACTCAGTCAAACCTAAGTGAAAACTCCCAAAAGACAGTTGGGCAATTAATCACCGAAATCTACATTTAATTGACATCATTGAAAGTTAATATTTTTTTGTCAGCAAAATCACAAAAAATCTCAAAGATTACACTGAAAGATTTGTATGAAAAAAGGATTCATTTAGAGTTGCTACTGCTAAAGTACTCAAATAATTTTTGCATAATTATCTGCAAGTTCCACAGTTTGCGCTGTCTATTTTCTGAAGTCTACTGGTAGTAAATAATATAATCTACCCAAAAAATAATAGTAAAAACCCTTAAAAATGACAAGTATAGAGGAAGAGATTTGACATTGTTCCCCTGATATCTTGTTTAAGTGTCGTTTAACTATGGGAAATCCCAAATTTAAAATTGAGATGAAAGCTGTAATTCTGTTGTCTGGCGGATTAGACTCTTCCACAGTTTTGTATCAAGCAAAAACTGATGGTTATGAGTGCTACACCATTTGTTTTGATTATCAGCAGCGACACCGCAGAGAGTTACAGTCAGCTTTCTTAGTCGCACAAAAAGCTGGGGTGGTACAACATCAGGTAGTTAATTTTGACTTACGCCAATGGGGTGGTTCAGCACTGACAGATGAGGCGATCGCTTTACCCGAAGAGCGTTCCCTAGATCAAATGTCGCAAAATATTCCTGTAACCTACGTGCCTGCGCGCAATACCATCTTTTTAAGCTTTGCTCTAGGCTACGCCGAAGCGATCGCGGCTGAGCGTGTCTACATTGGCGTCAATGCCTTAGATTACTCAGGATATCCAGATTGCCGTCCCGACTATATCCAGGCGATGCAAGAAGTTTTCCGCCTAGGAACCAAACAAGGACGCGAGGGCAAACCCATTACTATTGTTACACCTCTAATTAACCTCAAAAAAACCGAAATTATCCAACTTGGCAACCGATTAGGAGTTCCTTGGGAGCTAACTTGGTCTTGTTATGCTGGCTTTGATGTCGCTTGCGGTGTATGTGATTCTTGTCGCTTACGACTTGCAGCTTTTAATGAATTGGGACTTGTTGATCCACTGGTTTATAGGGAGTAGGGAGTAGGGGAGCTTTCGGTGCAGGGGAGTAGGGGAGCAAGCAAATAATTATTATTCCCCCTCATCCCCCTCATCCCCCTATCCCCCCACTCCCTCCTCCAAGCGTTGCAGTTGGATTTGATGCAGCCGTGGCCCGACGACTGATACAACTGTGAATTTGATATTTTCATAGGTAAAGATTTCGCCTTTGGTAGGCATTTTCTGCAATTGGTACAGCAAAAAACCTCCCAGTGTTTGATATTCCTTCGTGAGGGGCAAATTGAGATGTAAAACCTCGTTGAGGTCTTCTAGGTTAATCTGGGCTTGCACCAAAAATGTTTGTTTACCTAACATCTGGATGAGCAAGTCATCAGCGTTCCCAGATTCGCCTGCATTGCCAATAATTTCACCTATCACATCCTGGAGCGTTACCAGTCCTACAGTAGCGCCAAATTCATTCACTACCATCACCATAGCTGGTTTCTCTTGCTGCATCATCGGCAAGAGTTCACTCAAAGGCGTGTGTTCTGGTACAAACCGAGCCGGACGTATCCAAGGTTTGATTTGTGTTTGTGGGGTTAGCTTCCCTAAAGCTAAGGGTTGTGCTAAATCTTTGAAGTAAACAATACCGCGAATATCGTCTAAAGACTCTCCAATAATGGGATAGCGTGAGTGACCAGTAGATGTCATCTCCTGGAGTAAGGTTTGGAAAGAAGCATCTCTAGACAAGGCTATAATGCTAGTGCGGGGAATCATTACATCTTGCGCTGTAACATCCCCAAACTCAAAGATGTTATTAAGCAGTTCTCGCTCAGAAAGCTGTAAACCTGTAGATTCGCGTTCGGTAGAAATAATTAGCTGCAACTCTTCAGGAGTCACAGGTGGTCTCCAGCTTTGACCTGTATATTCAATCCCAAAAAGTCGCAACAACCAAAGGGTTGATTGATTGAGAATCCAGATGAAGGGACGGAAAAAGCGGACGATCGCTTTGATTGAAGGCCCCAAAAACCGCGCCAGCTGTTCTGAGTACAGCATAGCCACTGATTTGGGACATAGCTCTCCTAAAACAATTTGCAGATAAGCTATCAAAAAAAAGGCAATGGGAATTGATAGCGAATGAGCAATCAAGTTATTCCACCCTGCTGGAAGAGGCAAAGATTTCAGCCATGCATTCACCAACACAACAATGGTATTTTCTCCAATCCACCCCAGGGCCAAACTAGACAGAGTAATGCCTAACTGGGTGGTAGATAGCAGCCTATCAATACTGCGTTGCAATCCCTCAACAGCGATCGCAGGAATGTCACCAGCCTTCACAAGTTGGTGAATACGCGATCGCCGCACCGTCACCAGCGAAAATTCTGCCGTGACAAAAAAAGCATTGATCGCAATCAGCAGTAGAACTGATAACAATCGCAGCCCGACATCCGTCCAAATTATGCTAAGAAAAGCACTCACCGCCAAAGCTCATGTAAAACTCACGCGCCATAAGGATTAGAAATTGGGGGGATGAGGGGGATGAGGGGGATGAGGGGATGAGGGAGAATAACCAATGCCCCATTGCCCCTAATCCCCACTCCCTGCGGTCGTGGGGGCCCCGAGTTCCCCATTCCCAATTCCCAAATTTAAAATTGCTCTGCTGCCTTCTCGACTGGAATATTTGATACATCTAGTTTCAGTTTTTGAGCAGGATAATCTGTTAAAGACAGGGATATGCTTTTCACGTCATCAAGTAAAGCTGTAGGAATACTTACAGTACCAGAAAATGCTGGGCCATTTGCGGGTAACTCTGTTGGTAAACCATCTGTGCTTCCACTTAGGGTTCGCCCTTTGTCATCAGTAACATCTAAAAAACTATACAAAAAGCGCACCGAATCAGCACCTTTGTTTTGCATTTTCACTTTCAGGAGTAAATCGCCTCCAGAGTAGCGAGCAGATTGTACAGAAAAAGTCACACCCTGATTTTCAGCAGTCACAGGAAACCCTGGTTGAGGTTTTTCCTCGGTTACTTCTTTGGGCTTTTCCTCTGGCTTCTGTTTGCTGCTATTAATTTCCTCTTCATCTTCGTCTAGTTTTTCTGATTTAGCAGCTTTGGTCTTACCCTCGATCCGTGCCTTGACGGTTTTGAGGATATCTTCCTCTTTTAATAGTGCTACCCCTGTCTGTTGGGAATTATTTGCCTTACTGCTGGTAAACTTGGTTGTGGGACGCCCGTCTGGAGTTGATACACCTTTGAGTGCTGAACTTCCCAGATTAAACCCCAAAAACGCACTCACAGAACCCGCTCCCAACATCAGGATTAATAAAACTAAGGTAAGAAGTACAGTAGAATTTATTTTCATCGCTCTTGAGCTATTACAGAAAAATGCTGGTCTATATTAAGAGTATTGAAGCTTTCTACCTCAATTCTTAAAGGAACTTAATCAATACTAGTTTGCACTAGTTTAATGTTAAAGTTTGTGATATGGAAATTTGGTAGACTGTTTTATTATGTTCATAGGCTATGAAATTGTGCTATAATAGGATAGCCTGTAAGTTAACAGCACAAGCGCCTTTGGCCGATTGGGGAGGCAGCGAACTCATAATTCGCCTTCAGGCTGGTTCGATTCCAGCAGGGCGCACTGAATCATCAAAAGCAAGCAATTGGTTATTAAATCCTCAATGATGTTTGGGAAAAAGCGGTACTACATTATTTTTAGCATTGACAGTTAAGACAAATATTTATTTTATTTACTATAAATGGTACAAACCAAATTCAACTCCTGTACCCTGGTTTCAGTCATTGGTCATTAGTCAATGGTTAATTACACGTGACTAATGACACTGTGTAACAAAATTTTATCTTTGTGGTGTATTTTCAAACCTAAACTCAGTACCGACTTTCAGGTTGTTGGCATTCATGCGAGGAGACATGAGCAAAGATGTATCATATGGATTTGGTAAATCTGGAGTGCGGATATAGGGATCGTTGCCAACCTGCTGGGTAAGAACATCTCGATAGAGAGTATTAACCAACTCAGCATCACGAGCAATTTCATTTTCGGGGAAGGAATTACGGAAACCAGAACCAGCTCCTAAAAATGCGTCTAGCTGGCGTTTGACACTGCTACTATTTTCATAGAAGTTGCGATCGTGGCGAAAATAAGCTCGCTCAAACGCATCATTTGTTGTTTCATAATTGGGCGTTTGTGTCTGGGCAGATGCAATGGAAGGAAAAGCAATGCCACTGGCTAGCAACACCAATAAACCACTAAGGGTTTTAGATTTTATACCCATATTCCTAACTCCTCAATTTTTGAGCAAATCTTAACTTATGCTTAATTTCAGAACTCTGATGAGTTCAACCTTTGGTGTAGCACAACTTTTAATGTTTTGTAATGACGTATCCTACTGAAACTCCTACCCAGTCAGATATTTGGGCAGCTACTGCTGATTTAACTACCTTGCGCCAAAAACTATTGGATTTATTTTCTCAACTCGCTTATCAAGAGGGTGATTTTGTCCTCGCTTCCGGGTTACGTAGCTCTTATTATGTGAATAAGATGCAGGTAACACTCCACCCCCAAGGCGCTTTGGCAATTGGACGGTTGCTGTTTCCCTTATTGCCTGTAGATACCCAGGCTGTAGCAGGTTTAACAATGGGGGCTGACCCAATTGTGACAGCGGTGAGTGTGGTTTCTGTGTATGAAAATCGACCAATACCAGCGCTAATTATTCGTAAAGAAGCTAAAGGTTATGGAACAAGGGCTTATATAGAAGGCCCTATTTTACCGGGTGGTGCAAAAGTAGTAGTTTTGGAAGATGTGGTCACAACTGGTCAGTCTGCACTGAAAGCAGTTGACCGTCTTAAAGATGCAGGTTATACAGTTGAAGAAGTAATTGCACTAGTAGACCGCAAGCAAGGGGGAGCAGAATTGTATCAGTCTGCTGGGTTAAAGTTTGAGGCGTTATTTGCAATTGAAGAGATTCAGCAACGGTATCGGGAGTTAGGGAATTAGATAAATGATATGGGGGATGCGATCGCAAAATGTTCGCATTCCTTATATATTTATGGAAAACGCGATCGCTCTAATCAACTTCTTATTAATTTGCCAATTCATCATTTGAAAAATATATTTTAAATTCTTATATTTTCTACCTCATTGCTATCTTTATCAATTACTTTTGCAACTTCTTCACCTAGTAACGCTCCACATGTACTACCAAAAAGGCTACCAGCTATTGTCAAAGCTTCTTCAGCAGCACTATCTACAACTCTATCGATTAATCCAGGAACAATCAGTTCTCCTAATGCAAAACCAAAAGCCCCACCTGCAAATCCTCCAATCACAGAACCTATACCCATACACAGAGATTTAATCAACAACTGTTTCGTAAATCTTTGGGCTAATTTTTGCATGAAAAATTACTCCTTATCTCTAAATAGTTTGTGATATTTTATGCAAACCTAATATTTACTAACTTCCAAAATTTTACTGTACATTAATAAAATTAGTATTCATACAAGCAACTGTATAAGTTTTTCAATTTTTTATAAATTCAATGCGTGAATAATTTTTGAAATTTATATTTCCCTAGATAAAAATCAAAATCAAAGTGTAGCCCCAGACTTGTAGTCTGAGGGCTATTAATATGCTGTTGATTAACCTTGCGCCAGAACTTCCTTATCTTTTGCCAAGAACTTCTCTAATTCTGTCAGCGCATCAGCATCAACTTTGGTTTGCATGGGGCAGAACTTCGGCCCGCACATAGAACAAAACTCAGCTGTTTTGTAAATATCTGCTGGCAGAGTTTCGTCATGATATTCCTTAGCTCTTTCCGGGTCAAGTGCTAATTCAAACTGACGGTTCCAGTCAAAGTTATAACGGGCGCGGGAAAGTTCATCATCTCTGTCTCTTGCGCCTGGGCGATGTCTGGCAATATCTGCCGCATGTGCCGCTATCTTGTAGGCAATTAACCCATTCCGCACATCTTCAGGGTTGGGTAAACCTAAATGTTCTTTCGGTGTTACATAGCACAGCATTGCAGTACCGTACCAACCAGCCATGGCCGCCCCGATCGCTGAGGTAATATGGTCATAACCAGGAGCAATATCTGTCACCAATGGCCCCAACACATAAAAAGGTGCTTCAGAACACTCTTCCATCTGCTTGCGGACGTTGAACTCAATTTGATCCATTGGGACGTGTCCAGGGCCTTCTACCATCACCTGTACATCATCTTCCCAGGCTTTGCGAGTCAGTTGTCCGAGAGTTTTGAGTTCAGCTAATTGTGCAGCATCAGAGGCATCATGGGTACAGCCAGGACGCAGAGAATCACCCAAACTAAAGGAGACATCGTATTTTTTGAAAATTTCAATAATGTCGCGGAAGTGGGTGTACAATGGGTTTTGCTTGTGGTGATGCAGCATCCACCGCGCCAAAATGCCGCCGCCACGAGAGACAATACCTGTGAGGCGGCTTCTGACTAAGGGTAAATGCTCAATCAAAATCCCAGCGTGGATAGTTTGATAGTCTACCCCTTGCTGAGCATGCTTTTCGATGACATGGAGAAAATCATCAGGGGTAAGCTTTTCTATTGCGCCGTGGACACTTTCTAAAGCTTGGTAAACTGGTACCGTCCCAATGGGAACAGGTGAAGCGTTGATAATGGCGGTGCGAATTTCATCTAAGTTACCGCCACCTGTGGACAAGTCCATCACGGTATCAGCGCCATACTTCACCGCTAGTTTCAGCTTATCGACTTCTTCTTGAAGATTAGAGGAGTTAGGTGAAGCGCCGATATTAGCATTTACCTTACACTTGGAGGCAATGCCGATACACATCGGCTCTAGGTTAGTGTGATTAATATTAGCCGGAATAATCATCCGTCCCCGCGCCACTTCCTCGCGAATGAGGTCAGCCGGAAGATTTTCCCGCCGGGCGACGTAGTGCATTTCTTCGGTGATAACACCCTGGCGTGCATAGTGCATTTGAGAAACATTACTCTGCCCACGCCGCTTGGCAACCCATTCTGTCCGCATATGATCAAATTCCTTAATAAACAGCTTCCCTCCGCTGGTATTACCCAGACTCAGGTGTTAAGGGTGTGATCTCAGCCTGAAATTTTAGGCACCCCTAGCATGGTTGTAGATTGTAGCACTTTGGTTATGGTTGAGGGCAAGGTAGTTAACAAATCCTGAGAATGTCGGGGGTGGTAGGTGTTAGGCTGTTTTTTCGGAGTCTGGCGATCGCTGCTTTTGCTGAATAATATTTAATACTGCCTGATGAATTTCTTGGGGTGTCATGTCAGCGGGATAAACAGCAGTGGGTGGTTTTGCTGTCAAACGATTTACGAATGTATAAAAAGCTTCTTAATCATCTCTATGTGCATAGACATAGGCACGTAATTCTGCTTCACTCATAGCATCAAAGTTTGGTTTGGTCATAAATGCACCAGTTACCTTACTACATTAAGCTTTTATATAAATATTTATTTTTTATTTCGCGCAAAGGCGCAAAGACGCAAAGAAGAGCGCAAAAATTTATAGTATTTATTAATCTGTCTTTTAATCAAACATTAATAAAAGTAGAAAGTCCGCAATACTTTTGAATTAAAAATTGAGCATTTTCGCGCTGTTCTCCTGTGAATAAATTAAATATTACTTCTTCATTTTGGGAATAAAGATGCAATAATCCAAATTCTTTTATCCGTGAATAAAGTAAAGGAACTCCTGCAAGAGCTAATAAAGTTGCTTTTTTGCGATCGCGCTCTCTTGTTTCAGGATAATCATGATATGAAGATTGAAAATCTACGACTAAACAAGGCTTATAGTCAGAGTTAGTAATCAGAGCATCTACACTGGAGCTAAAGAAGAACTTTTTTAGTTCAATATCAAGGCTGCTATCTATTTCGCAAAATTGGCATAAGCTAACCTGTGTATGAATTTTATAACTTTCATCTACGCAGGTTTGTAAAAACTCTAGCATCCTTTCTTCATAAGAATTGACAAGTCTCTTTGGTTTGATAGCCATTAATATTGCTCCATAAGTTTTTTTGCAAAGTAATCTAAAAATTCTTTTAAAATTTCACTTGAATCAATAGATACTTGCCATGCATAAGGAAATAGTGAATCTGCACTTATTTTTAAGCAAGAATCACTGTTGTACAAACGTAAAAGATAATCACTATGATTTCCTTTAAGTTCATTAATATTAAATTTCCCCTGCGTCTTACCATCTAAAATTTTGCTATAATTCCTACTAATTTCAAAAAAATCTTTTTCTTTACTAGTTCGTACCCAAAATTTATTTAATGGTTCCAAAAGTTTAATTGTATTTGCCCTCCCTTCAAACCATTCAACGTAGCCCATGAGGCGTAAATTTTCTAAATATTTTTGAATTGGTGCTGGTGAATTTAAGTTCATTGCCTGCATCATTTGCCGAATAGAAGGAGAATGTTTTTCAGTACTGATATAATCATTTAACCAATTTAATAATTCTTGCTGTGCTTCTGTAAGAATATTTTTTCCGGAAGAATCTAGTTCCAAGATATAGGAGCTAAAAAAATCTTTAGGAATAGAAATACATAACACTTCTTTTCGCTGGGCTAAAACCAGTTGATAACGTTTAGCTCCTTTCCCAGGATTTTTAAGCCGATATCCTATGTACTGAGATGTTTTATTCTCCTCAAATTTGTCATAAAAACCCATTTGAGTCAGCAAACTTGTAGCCAAAGACAACAAATCTTCGCCACCTTGAATTACTTGAATATTTGTTGAAACTAAGCGGGGAACGCCGTTCTCTACCTCAAACCGCTGGATGACATCGTATATTATTTTTGACATTGGCTAATTTCTAAAAACCTTGGCTAAGGTTCATGGGAATAGTGTAACGCTAATTTCTGGAATTTCCAACAGTCTTAGCTAAGATTTTTAGATTGTGTTGTGAAATGCTAATTTTCCCAATGGCTTACAGCTTTGGGAAACCAAATGTATATTTATGCTGAAAGCGATCGCTCTGTTCTTACAATTGATCAGGATCAATCCCTAACTGACGTAACCGTTCTGCCAAGCGTTCTGCTCGTTGCTGTTCTTGTTGTAACTGTAGTGCTAACTGTTGGGATTTCTCATCACTACTTAACAAAAGATTTCCTTGTGTATCCCACCAGCGTAACCAAGGAGCTTCGATATTTTTATACTGTCCTTGCCAAATACCTAATTCAACGCCCATCGGTAAAATTGAATAGTGACCGCGTTCGTTAGCTGGTACTACTTCATAGTGACCGTCTACTAAGTGATATACTTCCACAGAGGCTTTGTTGACTTCGTAAATACCATAAAATGGCACTCTAATGGCTTGCTCATATACCCAAAATTTACCAGTAATAGGTGTTTTGTCCCGTTCCTCAAAGCCATCTCCAGACACAAATTCTAAGACAATTAACGGGGCGACGTACTCTTGCCATAACACATAAGAACGGCGAAACTTACCGTTTAACATTGGTGGTACATTAGGCACATAAAACCAATCAGGTGCTTCTGCTCCTCGTTCTGGTGGTTCAGTCAAACGCCAGTAAATACCGCTATCTTGCCCGATACAATATTGATGAGCAGGATGTAGTTGCTGCAATACACTTGTAATAGAATCTGTCAGAAGGATACTTTGGGGATGTTCTTGAAAGTTTTTCACAAAGGTTCCATCTGACTCTGGTAATTCAGTATGGTCTGGAAGATGAGTAATGCCTATTTCAGAAGATTTAGCAAGAGTCATATAACAGGAGTTGGGGGAGTTGGGGGAGTTGGGGAAGATGAGGGAGATGAGGGAGATGAGGGAGAAAACTATTAACCAATGACTAATGACTGATGACTAATGACTAATGACTAATAAATATATTATTTTTCATAAACCTTATGGTGTTCTCAGCCAATTTACTCAGGAAACGCCTAAGCATAAAACTTTAAAAGATTATATTGATGTACCTGATGTTTATCCTGTAGGACGTTTGGATTGGGATAGTGAAGGGTTATTACTATTAACTAATGATGGAAAATTGCAACATCGGCTGTCTAATCCGCGTTTTGGTCATAAAAGAACTTACTGGGTGCAGGTAGAACGCATTCCTGATATTGATGCTATAAACAAGTTGCAAACAGGTGTGGAAATTCAAGATTACCGCACTCGACCAGCGTCAGTTAGACTCTTGCCAGAAGAACCACCTGTATGCGATCGCGATCCTCCAATTAGATTTCGCAAAAATATCCCAACAGCATGGTTAGAAATGACTTTGACTGAGGGAAAAAATCGTCAGGTGCGGCGCATGACTGCGGCTGTGGGCTTTCCGACTTTACGACTAATCAGGGTAAGCATAGCCCATCTTTGCCTAGATACTCTACAACAAGGTCAGTGGCGTGACCTGACTCCAGCTGAACTCAAATTGCTGCTGATGCCTCAAGGAGGAGCAGGGGGGCGCTTTCAAGGGCAGGTTTTTAGAAATGGGTAAATGATAGGATCAAACGTCGTGACACAAAGTGAGTCATGAATGAGTAGTCAGGTTTGAACAGTTGGATAGCGATCAAAGTGCCAAAAGCTACCACATCTGAGTCGGCCACAGGCCAAAGTATTGGCAATGTGTAGTTATGATCATTTACCCACAAATCATGTGGCACATAACTTACCTCCTGCTTTCCAACCCACACGCATTCTCAGTTGCTTTCGTCGCGGTTTCATCAAGCTGATCGTTGCTTTGTTATTGGGTCAGCCTCTTGCTTTTGGTCACTTTTCCCCTGAACCTTGGAATACTCATCTCAACTTCTCTTCTGCCTGAAAAAACCTGCCCTTGAAAGCCCCTACAACTCCCCACTCCCTACTCCCCTAGCTTTGACACTGAGGGCAAAAGTGACTGGATCTTCCAGCTAACTTAGTGCGCTGTATCAAATTACTGCAAACTCGACAGGGTTCTCCGGCGCGGTTGTAAACCCAGGCGACACCACCATAATTTCCATTAATGCCCTTAACATTTAGGAAATTACTAAAAGTTGTGCCTCCAGCCTCAATACTAGCTTCCAAGACCTGAATAATGGCTGTTCGCAAACGCTCAATTTGCTTTAACTGCAAATCTGTACATAAAGTTTCTGGTAAAATTCCACTCTTAAATAAGGCTTCATCAGCGTAGATATTACCTAATCCCGCCACTACAGATTGATCTAGTAGCGCAGTCTTAATCGGACGACGGCGGTTTTGCAATTTCATCGCCAGATATTTAACAGTGAATTCCACTGAGAATGGGTCTACTGCCAGTTTTGCTAAACCAGTAATAATACTTTCCACTGCAACATTTGGGGGAACCCACCACATTTGCCCGAAAGTTCGCTGGTCAACAAAGCGCAATTCCTGCTGATCCCCAAAGAATAATCTCACCCGCGTGTGTTTGTGTAATGGTTCATCTCGATGCACCCACAGTAGTTGACCAGTCATTCGCAGATGAACTCCCAGGTAGCCAGTGGGGGGAGATGGGGGGGATGAGGATGATGGGGGGGATGAGGGGGATGAGGGAGTAATGTCTTCCCCTGATCCCCTGCTTCCCAAAAAGGGAGATTGGCAAAGTTCAGCCAGGAGATACTTACCGCGACGATGCCAAGTAGCTATGGCACTTCCTTTAATTCCATTAATAAACTCACCAACAGAAAACGGGTAGGCGATGGTGCGCTCAAGCAACACATCTCCACCCGTAATTTCTAGGTTCAGGGTCAATTGGTTTAGACCCTGGCGGACTGTTTCAACTTCAGGCAGTTCAGGCATTTAAGCTGATTAAGCAAGCGATTTTGATGTACTTGGGGATCAAGGCAGACGAGACAAGCAAGTATGCAAACACCGATAAGTAAATCGTTAAACTACCAAAAATAAGCCGTAAATACCCGCAGGTCGGCTTCTCTTAGGTAGAGTAGGCTAAGGTGAAGCATGAAAAAACAAAAGTTTCATACTTCATATTTTCATACTTAAGGCTTCCCTTCATCATCCCATCAAAGATCCCCTTGTGGCTTCGCTGCTTATTTTTTCGCCGGCTTAGCCTTTGGTGCTTCGACTTCTAGTAATTCGTCTTCGGCAAAGTTATTGGTATTGATACCAGAGTAATTTACCTTATCAAAACGGACAATTACAGGGTATTTGATGCCGCTTTGATCGACTGAAGCTACGGTTCCTACATCTTGAAACCAGTAGGATTCTGGGCGAAGAATACGTACTTTAGAACCACGTTGAACCATGATTATCTTCCCTTTTAGTTATCAATCGCCAATAAATAGGGCTAATTGATTTCACTCTACAACCTCAAGGCCGTCGCTAGAGGCTTTGTTAAGTTATTTGTCTAATTGGGAATGGGGAATGGGGAATTGGGAATTGGGAATGGGGCATTGGGCATTGAAGATTAATTCTTCTCCCCTACTACCTCATCTCCCTCATCCCCCCATCTCCCCCTCTTGGTACTTTTTCACCGTAATTATCAAACTTAAAATAGTGTCATAGCCTCCTTGACAAAGGCCAAACAATAGACTAAGGTCGTTCGCAAATACTCAAATACACGTAAAACAATCTCATGCTTTGCTTAAAACAAACACGCTACCCTCGTTTCCCCTGCCAATGCGTAAATCGCTATCTAGATAGGTGATGTCCAACCAGCCTTGTTGTGTATCACTTTGTATGGGAAAATCAATCGCCATGAATTTATTGCCAGCTTCTATTTGCTGGATAAAGTTTTCTGGAGAACTGTACCCTATCAAGCTTTTTAACCCAATAATAGAGCGCTCAAATTTAACTTGGACACGACGACCGGAAACTGGTTCAAACTTGGCAGCTACACTAATTAATCCTTCGAGATACGGTAAGCCATAAATCTCAGCTATGTTATATACGCTGGTAGTCTCTACCCTTATACACTGATATATTTGACCAAGTTTATAAAAAGGTATGCGATCTAAGTTTAAAAGAGCTTTACTTGTGGTATAAAGTAATCGCCAATTACCATTGAGCAAGTCATTGGCTTCCACCGGACGCGGTGTTGGGTTGAAATCTTCTAAACGAGCGATCGCTGATAAAATAGCCTGTTTCTGCTGCTCGCTAGCTAGTAACCCGCGATTCGTAAGCGCGATCGCTTCAATTAAAGTGGCTTTTCCTATCATCGCCCTTGACCTCCAAAATCATCAGCTTTGCATCCACCATTCAGCGGAAATTAATCTCTCATGTATCAAGCCGTACAAATCACTAAAAATCTATCCTTGGTCGCTCTACCACTATTGAATAAAATATTTTTGACAGATTGCGGATTTATCAAACCGCGAGTTGAATGTATGAATAACTAAATTACCGCGTGTCAAGTGATAGACTTCTTAATGTCTAGTTACATGAATTTTATTGTGTATTTGTCGTATGTTAAATTCTCCCTTGCGTGAAGAACCCCGCAACCAACGAGCCGCTGTAATTCCATTAAAGCAAGAAACTTCTTTGTTGGACTGGTTGCAAACCACCGGTCGTCTGATAGCGCGTGATGTTCACGAACCTGATTTTTCTGATGAAGAAGAAGAAATATCAGAGTTTCTGGGTGGAGAAGACGGAATTGGCGATCTTGATTATGACGACGATGATGATATCGGCATAGCTGAAGACTAGCCTGTCGTGGCTAGGACTTGGTGATATCTATCGTCCCTGCTATTCAATATTTGTTAAGTGTGGAGTGAAGGGAAACATCTGTGGACGCTAAATTATCTCCTAACCAAGGATTGAACTTTTCTGGCATCGGTCTAGCTTCAGGTTTAGCCGCTGGGCTAAGTGTAGCAGCATTAATTTTCGATTGGATGGGCAATAGATTGCCTTGGCAAGGTATGTCTCTCACCTTGCCACTGTTGTTGTCGGCGGTATTTTCTGCTGCCCTAGGCTACGTAGTAATACCGCTACTCCAAGCACTCAAAACTGGTCAAATCATCCGTGAAGATGGGCCTCAAGCGCATTTAAAAAAAGCTGGTACCCCAACAATGGGGGGTATATTTTTCATACCTGTAGCTGTAATTATTGCCTGCTTAGCATCTAATTTTAATAAAGAAGTACTTGCTGTCTGTGGATTAACACTCAGCTATGGGTTGATTGGCTGGCTCGATGATTGGCAGATTCTCCGCCGCAAGTCGAACAAAGGCATATCTCCCCGGATGAAACTGACTTTGCAAATCGGTTTTGCAGCAGTTTTTTGTCTGTGGCTGATGTTTAATCAACCAGCTAATATCACGAATATTGCTTTGCCTTGGGTGGGCTTTGCACTACCTTTGGGGTTCCTATTCTGGCCCTTGGCTGGATTTGTACTAGTAGCAGAAAGTAATGCGACTAATTTAACTGATGGCATTGATGGCTTAGCAGCCGGAACCGTAGCGATCGCTTTATTGGCATTAGGTGTATTGATTGCGCCTGTTTCACCAGGATTGATGGTTTTCTGTGCTGCTTTAAGTGGTGGTTGCTTGGGTTTCTTAGCTCATAACCGTAACCCAGCCCGTGTTTTTATGGGTGACACTGGTTCTTTAGCTTTAGGTGGTGCTTTAGCTGCTGTAGCATTGCTGACTAATAGCTTAGTAGCACTGTTTATTCTTAGTGGCATCTTCTTTGTAGAAACCCTTTCTGTGATGGCGCAGGTAAGTTATTACAAAGCCACCAAAGGCCCTGATGGCAAAGGCAAGCGCCTGTTTAGAATGGCTCCCCTACACCATCATTTAGAACTAACTGGTTGGTCAGAATTGCAAGTAGTTGCGGTATTTTATATAATTGGTGCTTTTCTAGCTGCAATTTGTTTAGCGATCGCTCCATTCTAAAAATTGTTGAAAAACTAACTTAAGAAAAATAACCCTCAATCTTTCGGGGGTTATTTTTTATTTATTTTAATCACAATCTTTTGATCTAGATTTATCCCTCTTCTGTCACTTTCCGAAATCAGCAAGTAGTAAATAACTGAAATTATCCAGTAGAGAAAAAAGGTTTAAATTGATTCATTGTACAAATTAGGTGATTAAATCCAAGCAATAAATCGGAATTGGGAAAAACATTTAACCAGGGATAAATCAACCAAAATAATAAGAGAGGTTGAACAATTAAACGAAGATTATTTAAAGTATTTTTCCATCCAGAATCATGATTCCATTGTTTATGGTTAGAGAAATCTACACAATTAATATAAGCACTGTCTTGTACTTGTGTTTCAGAAGGAGCTTGATTTAATGATAAGAAAGGTGGAGAACTTAAACTAACCATTGTGTAGGCACAAAAAATAATCTCCCACCATCTCTCAATATGTTGGAAATTTGTAAATCTGTAATCTGTCCAGCCCAGTTTTTGTTTACACTGCCGAAAACCATATTCTACCCATGTTCTTAATCCATATAAGTCGCCTATAATTTTCTTGAGGTTCCCTGAAAGATTAGTCATAACAAATGAAGTAGAATTTTCTGGCATTGTTTCTGGGTCAGTTGTTATTTCCCAGTAAGTTATGGCTCTTTTTTTACCATAAACTATTTCTCTAATATATCTAGTTTCTGATTTTTGGTTACTAAATGTTCTCTCAAATTTGCACCACTTATTTGCCCTAACGCTCTGCCCTGCTGGCAGCCAAACTCCATGATTACTTCTGATTGATACCACATAACCTAAGTTATATTCAGCTAGGCTTCTCATAAATTGGCTACTTTCACCATACAAACTATCAGCCAATACTAATTCAATATTGAAGTCTAATCCCATTAGCTCTGTAATTATCTCTGATGCTAACTCTATTTTAGTTTTATATTTATCTGACTCTTTTAGTTTTCCTTTTGGTTTAAATACTTTGAAGATTAATGGAAAAGTTATATTAGCATAAACTCCATAGGCGTTCACGGAAACTATCCCATTATCTACTTTGCCTACGCTTCCCAAATATTGTCTAGCTACATAATCTGTCTTTTTACCTTTTTTCCTATCTCCTGTTTCATCTATTACTACCGTAATTGCTTGACCATTTAATTTTCTTTTTATTTTCTTTAATCTTCTGCTTTTCAACTCATTTACCGACCAGTCTGAATTGGCTATAAAATGATGTAATGATTGGGCTGAATTTATACTTACTACTTTCGCTATTTCTGGTAATGATTTTCTTTTGATTGCAGAAATTATCCCTAAGTGTAAATATTTGAAACATTCGTAATTTCTTACTTCTTTGAACAGGTCTAGGTACTCTGCACAATATTCATCTACGAGCGCAACTGTTGGCTGGGCATCTCTTGCCAAATGTTTCAGGATTTGTAGTTCTACATCCATTGCCCTGCTTACCTTCCAGAGTTTTTTCTTTTAATCCTTTTATTCAGAATACTCGGAAAGTGACACAAGAGGGATATATCAAGAAACTAGGCTTAACGATGTCAAAGTCCCTCTGTATATACATTTGAGTTATTTTTCCGGATAATTTTGTCTAAGTCCCATTAATTGATGAAAGCGCTGAAACTAGCAACAGTTCACTGCTAAAACTTAATATTTATAGAAATCGCTTTACGTGCTTTTTTGCATTTGACTTACCAAGTGAGCGAGTTCTGGCAAAATCAGTTTTTCCATTCCCAGCCGCACCGCATTGCTGGAACCGGGAAGGGAGAAGATTAATTTATTTTGATAAATACCAGCCACAGCGCGAGAAGCGATCGCTCGTGAACCAATTTCTTGATAACTTAAAAATCGAAACAATTCTCCAAATCCTGGCAAGGTCTTTTCCAGCAATTTCTCAATGGCATCATAGGTAGTATCTCTGGGTGCAATGCCGGTGCCACCATTGAAAATCACAACGTCCAAATGGGGATTTTGCCCCAGCAATTCTATTTGTTGTTGAATCTGGGCTGGTTCATCTTTAATAATTGTGTAGGCTCCCACGGCATGATCAGCACCAACAAGCAATTGCTGGATGATTTGACCACTCTTATCTGTTTCGGCGGTGCGTGTATCGCTGACAGTAACAACAGCACAAGTTACTGTGATTCCAGGCGAGTCTGGGTGAGGTTGTTGTGTCATGCTTTTGCTTATTTGTCAGTGTCAGTTGTTTGATACAACTGACTACTGACTACTGACTATTTACCAGATTTGGTGAATTCTAAACCGTTTTCTTCGCCATACCGTTCCATGAAGCGCATAAAACGATCCCAGTCATCTTTAGATTTCATTATGTAAACTGCTTCTAATCCTTCTGGTCTACCGTTGATAAATTTGGCTTTAACTTCGCGGGTAACTATTTCCCCTTCTTCATCAATCAGGTACATCCCTGTGATGTCTTCGGTGGTGCCTTGGTCTAAAATTTTAGGATTTTCAAAAATAAACGTCGCTGTCCCCTGGCCGCCATCGCGCGATCGCGTCAAGCGTACGTCTGGTATTACTTCTTCGTTAAGACCTCTAGAAAACTGGATTCTCGCAGGGATTTTCGCCATGATCAATGAATTTAAAGTTTTGTAATGGTTAGTCTAATATTCTCTCATTATTTAGAACTCACCAGTCTAGTGGCTACTTATATTCTCTATCTTCAACCTGGAGGCTTAACTGGCTTCCCGTTCGAGTAACAAAGTTACTGGGCCATCGTTCTCAATTGCGACTTGCATCATCGCACCAAATTTACCTGTTTCTACATGCAAACCGCTACTTTGTAGCTTGGTAACAAAGCTGTTATACAAATCTTGGGCTAATTGGGGAGCAGCTGAGCGGTCAAAGGAAGGACGGCGACCTTTGCGACAATCTCCATAAAGGGTGAACTGACTAATTACCAACAACTCACCACCAATTTCTTGCACAGATTTTTGCCACTTGTCTTTCCCTTGTTCATCAGGAAATAGCCGCAATTCCAAACACTTACGCGCCATCCAGTCGAGTTCAACCTCAGTATCTGTATCAGCAATACCTACAAGTAAGTTGAGTCCCCGTCCAATTTTGCCGATAATTTCACCCTCTACGGTGACTTGTGATGATTTAACTCGCTGGATGATAACACGCATAAGAGGTTAGATGTGAGAAATGCGATCGCGCTTGGGGATGTTGGTTGTTTGAAAAGGTGACTTTAACTTACTAGGTCAGAGTACTGTCTTCATTTTGGTTTGCTTTGGCCATAGATTCGCTGACTGCTTGTTCTAATTCTTCTATGGAACACTTGTATAGTCTACACAATGCCGCTGTTTGATTAATCTTGAGTTTAGGCATTGTACGCCCTTTTTCCCAATTTCGTACAGAAGATTCGCCCACACCCACAATACTTGCAACATCAACGGTTCTTAAATGTAATCTTTCTCTTAACTGCCTCATATCCATTACGATAAAATAATTCCTTTTACTTAGCGCAACGGGTTGACGGCTATAATTAACAAATGTAGTATTAATAATGAAAGCCGTTGCGGTATCAATTGGCAGTTGAGTGCAACGGCTAACGTCAACCCCTTGCGAGGTCAATATTATGATTGCACAAGTTCAAAAGGTGAGTGTAGCAGAAACAGAGCAAGTAATTCCATTTGTGGAATTACAGCAAGATTCTACAGAACAAACATCTTTGAATAGAGAATTTATCAAGCATCTTTTGATTGGTTCGCCAAAAGCTGTAAAAAGCACCATTCATAATTTACAAGTACTTGGGTATGCCGAGGTGAGAGCATGGAGTCCCCTGCTACCGACTGCTAACCCAGGTGAAGTTATGAGTATTTTGAGTAGGTCGATTTTGGTGCAGTAGTTTTTGCTACTCTATTAGATTTAGTTAGAGAATAACTTCCAATTTACCCAATTTACATGGAAGTTATTCTCTTGGAAAACTAATGAGGGTGTAGACACGCAGCAGTTTAGCGATAGACATCGCTTTATCAGTACCTAATCAAATCTCATGTTTGATAATATTTGTAAATTTCTTGCTGAAAATTTTTCCACCGACTTTGCGACTTGGCTTTTGGGAGAACCCATTACTCTGACTGAGTTAAGCCCCAAAGAACTTTCTCTTGAACCAATTCGCGCCGATGCTCTCATCCTACTGCAATCGGATGAAGTTGTTCTGCATTTGGAATTCCAAACCCAGCCTGATGCTAATATTCCCTTTCGGATGGTAGATTATCGCCTACGTACATATCGCCGCTTTCCCCGCAAGCGGATGCGTCAAGTAGTGATTTATCTACAACAAACTAATTCTGAATTAGTACAACAAACAACATTTACCTTAGAAGAAACCTTCCATCGGTTCCAGGTAGTTCGCCTATGGGAGCAACCTACAAATGTATTCCTACAATCTCCAGGGTTATTACCATTTGCTGTATTAACTAATACAAACTCTCTAGTGGAGACATTAAGGCAAGTAGCTCAAGAGATTTCTAACATTAGCGACCAACAAACACAAAATAACGTTGCTGCATCAGCCTTTATTCTTGCTGGGCTAGTATTGGATCAAAACATCATTCAACAGTTACTACGGAGAGAAATTATGCGCGAGTCAGTAACTTATCAAGCTATTCTTGCTGAAGGTTTAGCTGAAGGTCGAGCTGAAGGTCGAGTTGAAGGTCGAGCTGAAGGAATTCAAGAGGGTATTCGCCTTGTTGCTATCAATTTGCTTAAAGAAGGAACTAGCGTAGAGGTAGTAGCAAAAGTGACTGGGTTAACGGTGGAACAAGTGCAACAACTGGAGATTACAAACCCTGAAAATACAGGGAAGTGAAGAGTTAAAAGTTTTGAAGAAGAATTCAGCTATTCAGAATTCAGGAGTCAGAATCAATCAGTCGCGGGTCTAAATCCCCGACTGATTGAAGACCAGCAAATTTTCAATTTGGAGGGGGTTTTAAACCCATTTATTCATCCGCCAGTCCCACAGAATTCATACTGAATTCTAACTCCTGACTCCTGAATTCTATTCGATAAATCATGAATTTTAACTTCTGTAGGGGCGGGTTTAACTGCATATCTTGTTACTAATTGAATTTATTGTAAAACCCGCCCCTACAACTCACTTAATTACTTTCCAAAGCCCTTACCGCGACTTTTGGAAGGTAAACAAATGCAGTTTTCTAACTGAGTGATTAAAGTCTCACGATCTAGATTTTGACCAATCAGCACTAGCTGGTTTTTTGGTTGTCCTTTCCATTCATCATCATCCAAAGTAAAGCGCTTACCACACAAATGGAAAATATGACGCTTCGGACTTTCATCAAACCACATAATACCCTTTGCCCGGAAGATATTTGTAGGTAGTTGATTATCTAAGAAATATTGAAACTTCCTAATAGACAAGGGTTTATCGCTCTGAAAAGATATTGAGGTAAAACCATCATTTTCTAAATGGTTAGAATGATGGTGATGATGGTGGTCATGATCGTGGTGGTCATGACCGCAGGCTGAATGATCGTGGTCGTGGTCGTGATGGTCGTGATCGTGATGAGCATGATCGTGGTCATGGTCGTGGTGATCATGTTCATCAGCAGCATCAAAATACTTATCAGACTCAAACAGACCGACGCTAAGAATTAAAGGTAGTGGCACTTGCGATCGCGTGGTGCGTATGATTCTCGCTCCTTCTTTAACTTCGCCAATTTTCCTTTCTAACTCGTTCAAAGTGGATTCTTCAACCAAATCAGCTTTGTTGAGCAGAATAATATCACCATAGGAAATTTGACTGTAAGCTGCCTGAGAATTGAATAAATCTAGGCTGTAATTTGCTGCATCTACCACAGTGATAATCGAATCCAGACGAGTTAAATCTCGTAATTCTGTACCGAGAAATGTCAAAGCAACAGGTAAGGGGTCAGCTAGTCCAGTTGTTTCTACGACTAAATAATCTAGATTTTCTTGGCGTTCTAAAACTTTGTAAACGGCTTCTACTAAATCATTATTAATAGTGCAGCAAATACAACCGTTACTCAGTTCCACCATGTTCTCTCCAGTGGAAACAATTAACTCGTTGTCGATGCCTATTTCACCAAATTCATTGACTAGTACCGCAGTTTTCAACCCTTGTTGGTTGTTGAGAATATGATTGAGTAAAGTCGTCTTGCCACTACCGAGAAACCCAGTAATAATTGTTACTGGCATTCCTTGTTTGGGCGCATCCATTGCTTGAGATTCAGAAGTAACGGCTGATTGCATAGCGCTGTTGTCAAAAAGTCAAAAAATTAGGAGAAAATTCTGTAGACACTTGTGCGAGTTTCCGTAGAGTACAAGAAATTCACAAAGGTAGCGCAGAGAGTCCAGAAAACACTAGCATAGTGATGCTGGACTGTCATCCCAGCTGCTTTACCCTATTATTGCGTATCTCTCTATTTCAGCATTACTCTGTTATGACCCTAACCCTTTACAATACCCTCACTCGTCGTCAGGAACCGTTCACAACAGTCGAACCAGGCAAAGTTAAGATGTATTACTGCGGTGTGACGGTTTATGACTACTGTCATTTGGGTCATGCAAGAGCTTGCATTGTTTGGGACGTAGTACGCCGATACCTCCAGTTTATCGGTTATGAAGTGCGCTACATTCAGAATTTTACTGATATCGACGACAAGATTCTCAATCGCGCACGTCAAGAACATTCATCAATGGAGGCTGTAGCCGATCGCTTTATCAAAGCATATTTTGAGGATATGACCCGCTTAGGCATCAAGGAAGCCGATGAATATCCTCGTGCTACACACACGATGGATGGCATTCAGCGGTTAATTCATGAGTTGGAAAATAAAGGCTTTGCTTACCCGGCTGACGGCGATGTTTATTATGCAGTGCGGCAGTTTTCTGAGTATGGTAAGCTTTCTGGACGCAAATTAGAAGATTTGCGAGCAGGTGCAAGCGATCGCGTGAATGTCGAAGATCCAGAATATCAAAAGAAAAAAGACCCCTTTGATTTTGCTTTGTGGAAAGCAGCAAGACCAGGAGAACCCGCTTGGCAATCTCCTTGGGGTGCAGGTCGTCCGGGGTGGCATATCGAATGTTCAGCGATGGTGCGTGATCGCCTTGGCGAAACCATCGATATCCACGCTGGCGGCGAAGATTTAGTTTTCCCCCACCATGAAAATGAAATCGCTCAATCTGAGGCGGTGACAGGCAAACCCTTATCTCGTTACTGGCTACACAACGGCATGGTAAAGGTGGATGGTGAAAAAATGTCCAAATCTTTGGGCAACTTTACCACCATCCGCGATTTACTAGATCGGGGAGTTGACCCAATGGCAGTGCGGTTGTTCGTGCTGACAGCACAATACCGTAAACCCATCGATTTTACCAATGAAGCCCTCACTGCTGCTACCAACGGTTGGCATACCCTTAAAGAAGGTTTACTCTTTGGCTACCAGTATGGGGAAAAACTTGGTTGGGGACTGGGGACTGGGGACTGGGAACTGGGGATTGGGAACCAACTACCCAGTACCAAATCCCTAATCCTTAATTCCGTTGTTGAACGCTTCTGTGAAGTTGTCAATGATGACTTTAATTTCCCTGGTGGGTTAACAGTGCTGTTTGAATTAGCTAAAAAACTACAACGCGAGGGGAATATCTTCGTGCATCAAGGAAAAACCGAAACACCACCTGATGAGTTAAAAAAACAGTGGCATACACTGGTGACTTTAGCTGGAGTGTTAGGTTTAGAAGCCAAGCTAGAAGTAGAAAATACCACTCATGAAGGCCCAAGCGATGCTGAAATTGAGGCGAAAATTCAGCAAAGGCAACAAGCGCGTCAAGTGAGGAATTTTGCGGAGAGCGATCGCATCCGTAATGAACTCTTAGCACAAGGAATTACCCTTATTGACAGCCGCGATGGCACCCGATGGCATCGTAATTAGGTTGGGGACTGGGTACTAGGGACTGGGGACTGGGAGTTATGAATTTTCCCAATTCCCCATGTCCCATTCCCAATTCCCAATTTACAAGTAAAGTTTTAACTTTAATTCCCTTCCCCTTCCCCTTCCCCTTTTTGGTAATTTGAGAAAATCTTTATTTGCGTCTGAAATTATTAGCTGAAGATAGAGGCGCTATTTACGATATACCATTAAATTCAAATAATCAACCGCTATCATATTCAGGTAAACCAAGAGTTGGTGTATCCAGATTCACAGAAAATTAAGTTAACTTTTATAGTTAAACCAACTATATTCAGCTAGAAGTTAGGAGTTAGTCAGTGGTCAGTAGTCAGTAGTCATGAGTAATTAGAAACACACCTGACAACTGACAACTGCCCAAAACTTCGCACTCAGATATGTAATATACATAATACATTTTCATTCCTGCCGTCGATATCATTCTTTTAATATGTGGTCTGAACTTACAAAAGCGATCGCTAGTTTTGACATTCCCGCTGATTGGATCGGGATTAGAGCTGTCAAAGAAAATTCCACTACCCGCTATGTTCGGGATGCCTTACCCCAAGTTAACGGCAAAACCTCTACTGTAGGAGCAATGTTAGAGGTTTTGGTGAATGGGTGTCTCGGTTATGCAGCTACCAACTCTCTAGAATTGTCATCTTTACAAGCTGCTGCCGAAACAGCGTATAAACAAGCACTGTTTTCTAGTCAGTGGTGGATATATCCGTTTCGTGAAACTGAACGCCCCAAAGTTGTCGGTGAATATCAATCTTCGTTTTTACAGCCATTAGATACTCTCAGTCCTGGGGAAATCAACGATTTACTGATTCGCATTTGCCAGGGCCTAAAAATTAACGACAAAATTGTGCAAACCAGCGCCAGTGCTAATACCAACGAGCGAGAGACTTGGTTTGTCAGCAGTAATGGCTCTGAAGTATATCAAAAAATCATATCTTTAGGGACTAATTTTGGTGCTACTGCCCAAGATGGGGGAATTGTCCAGCAACGTAGTAACAACGGTTGGCAAGCACACTCTTACCAAGGGGGGTTAGAACTTTTACAAACACAAGACTTATGGCAGCGGGTGCAGCAAGTTGGCGAACAAGCAATAGAATTGTTGACAGCACAAGAATGTCCAAACACACGCACCAATTTAGTTTTAGCCTCAGACCAAATGATGCTGCAAATCCATGAAAGTGTGGGACATCCCCTAGAAATCGACCGAATTTTAGGAGATGAACGTAACTACGCAGGAGGCAGCTTTGTTAACAAAAGTGATTTTGGCAAACTAGTATATGGTTCGCCGTTGATGAACATTACTTTTGACCCCACCGTACCAGGAGAATTTGCCAGCTATAGCTTTGATGATACTGGTGCTGTAGCAACACGGGAATATTTAATCAAAGAAGGTGTACTTCAGCGGGGTTTGGGCAGTTTAGAAAGTCAAGCAAGAGCAGGTGTACCGGGAGTAGCTTGTGCGCGTGCTTGTTCATGGAATCGTCCGGCGATTGACCGCATGGCAAACTTGAATTTAGAGCCTGGAAACGTCAGCTTTGAAGAAATGATTGCTGGTATCGAACATGGCGTTTACATGGAGTCTAATCGGTCTTGGTCAATTGACGATCGCCGTTATAAATTTCAGTTTGGTTGTGAATACGCGAAATTGATTGAAAACGGTAAATTCACTAAAACCTTGCGTAATCCCAACTATCGAGCTACTACTCCAGAATTTTGGCACAGCTTAATCAAAGTAGCAGATGCTACTAACTGGCAAATGTACGGTACTGCTTACTGTGGCAAAGGCGAACCCAACCAAGCCATTTCCGTAGGACATGGTTCACCCGCTTGCCTATTTGCTAACGTCGAAGTTTTTGGCGGAGGAAATTGAAAAAAGGGGAGTTAGGAGTTAGGAGTTAAGAGTTAGGAGTTAAGAGTTAGGAGTTAGAAGTTAAGAGTTAGTAGTGAACAGTTATCTCCCTCATCTCCCTCATCTCCCTTATCCCCCTCATCCCCCTCATCTCCCCTGCCCCCCTGCCCCCCTGCCCCTCTGCTCCCCTGCTCCCCTGCCCTCTACATTGCGCGATGATTATGAAAATTGACGATTTATCAGCTTTAGAAGCCAGCTTTAATCAACTAATTGAAACTTTACTCATTAAGAAAACAGCAACTGAACAATTCACTGTGAAACTAACTAGTGAACGCAGCCAATTTACTCGTTTTAATCATGCCAAGGTACGGCAAACTGGTTGTGTTGCTGACGGTTGGGTAGAACTAACTTTGATGGAAGAACAACGCAGCAGTTTTCGCCAGTTTCCGTTTAGCGGGAACTGGGATCTAGACTGGCAATTGGCATACGCAGCTTTACAAGAACTACGTGAAGAACTGGCTTTATTACCCGTCGATCCTTATTTAGTTGTGCCAACAGAAAATAATACTAGTCGAGAAGTACATTCTGGAAAATTGTTGGCGGCGGAAGCTGTAGTACCAACAATATTGGAATTAGTTGCGGAATTAGATTTTACTGGCTTGTATGCTGGAGGAGTAGTAGTTAAAGGATATGGTGATTCCAACGGACAAAAACATTGGTTTGCTGGGGATTCTTTTACATTAGATTATTCTTTATTTACCGATTCAGGACAAGCTGTTAAAGGGACGTTTGCTGGTAACGATTGGGATGAACAGGCTTATATAGCTCAAATTAACGAAGCGAAAAAACAATTAAAACTCCTGGAAAATTCTCCCAAACAATTGCCACGAGGACAGTATAAAACTTATTTTGCACCTGCTGCTGTTGCTGATTTATTAATGATGCTTTCTTGGGGGGCTGTGAGTGAAGCAGATATTCAACAAGGAAACAGTGCTTTAGCTTCTCTGGCACGTCAAGAAAAACAGCTTTCCCCAAAGTTTAGTTTAAAGGAAAACTTTCAACTTGGGAAAGTACCGCGATTTAATGAATTTGGAGAAATGGCAGCACCGGAATTACTAATAATAGAAAAAGGTATTTTAGTCAATACTTTGGTCAATTCCCGCACTGCTAAGGAATATCAAAAAATTGCTAATGGTGCTAATAGTTCAGAAACCTTACGTACACCAGAGGTGAGTCCGGGAAATTTAGTATTTGAACAGATTCTTCCGAGTTTAGATACAGGCTTATATGTCTCGAATTTGCATTACTTGAATTGGAGCGATCGCCCGACTGGTAGAATTACAGGTATGACCCGTTATGCTTGTTTTTGGGTGGAAAATGGCGAAATAGTAGCCCCCATAGAAAACTTGCGTTTTGATGAAAGTCTCTATCGCTTTTGGGGAGAAAATTTGATAGACTTCACCAATTTTCAAGAATTTATCCCCGAAGTTGGAACATACGATGGTCGTCAATTAGGAGGTAGTCTGGTTCCTGGTATGTTAGTAAACGATTTCACCTATACTTTGTAATGGGAGCAACGCGAAAATGTGAGATCGTCGTGAAATGAGCGCTTGAGAGCGGGGGTAGCTGGGGTAGCTGGGGGAGAAAAGAGAAAAAATAGTCCTTTTTGCTACTTAAAATCTGAAAAATACACTTATTTTCTGCTTCTTCCCCAGCCTCCCCAGCCCCCCCCAGCTCTGCCATGTCACAAAATCCCATTGCTCCCCTTTGTAATTTATATTTCTTTGTGCCTTTGTGTCTTTGTGGTTCAAAATTTTTTACCACAAAGGCACAAAGACGAGGGCAGGCGTGTGGTGAGGCAGCGCGGCCAAGAGGGGGTTTCCCCCATGAGCGACTGCCGAAAGGGTTCCCCGACTTGAGCAAACTGCCCGTCACTAAGATTTTAATTATCCACTTCTACCCTGATAGTTGGGCGTGGACAACGCCAATTTGCTGCACCTGCACCGACATCAGTACAACCTTCGGCTTGCATCGCATCCCGTGAAACATCTTCGGGTTTATAAAATCGCCAACGTCCTTTGTCATCAGGCCCTGACTCTGCTCTGAGTCGACGTGTAGAACGCCCGTACCTGTCGTCGCGATCGCGGTCACGCCAATTATCATCACCCACTTCTACCCTGATGGTAGGACGCGGACAGCGCCAATTTGCTGCACCAGCGCCGACATCAATGCAACCTTCTGCTTGCATCGCATCCCGTGAAACATCTTCAGGTTTATAAAATCGCCAACGCCCTCTGTCATCAGGCCCTGACTCTGCTCTGAGTCGGCGTGTAGAACGCCCGTACCTGTCGTCGCGATCGCGATCGCGACGCCAATTATCATCACCCACTTCTACCCTAATAGTGGGACGCGGACATCGCCAATTGGCTGCACCAGCGCCAACATCGGTGCAACCTTGTGCTTGCATAGCATCGCGTGAGACATTTTCCGGTTTATAAAATCGCCAACGCCCTCTGTTATCGGGCCCCGACTCTGCTCTTAATATTTGTGTACCGTAGTTGTCTCGGTATCTATCTCTCCTACCATTTCGATATTGAGCTATCAGCGAGGGAGTAGCAGTAGGTTTGATTTCTTGTGCGAATACAGAGGATTTATCTGTATTAATAGGAACTGTGGTTAAGACAGTAGCAGAAGCGACAAAAATAGTTAATGGAAAAAATCGACTTATTTTAGTCAAATTAGACATAATATTCAGTCTCTCCTTGATTTAGCTGCATATTAATGATGATTTCTGACAACACCTAGCAGTTATTGCTGCTGTGCTTCAGCCAAAGCTGGCAAACAAAGCATTTAGCATGTTCACTATCGTCATGTTTTTTTGAGGTATCACTCAATGAGGTGACGACAAACTTTAAGCATAAGTATGCAACTTGTAAAAAATCATTACAATAATTGTTTTACTTACCCATAAATGAAATTTAGATTGTAAGAGTACTGTTGCTATTGCTGGAATTACAATACAAGAACTCTTTATAGACTTATCGGAAGTACGCTAGGAATTTACGCGTAGATGTAGAGATTTTTGGGTGTTGCTAGCGTGGTGCGATCGCTCTGAATTATTAAGGCATTTTCAGCCATATCAAATATTATAATTTAACTTTCAATTGTGAATCGTTGAGTTACCCAGATACCCGATTTTTTATAAAAAATCGGGTATCTAATCTCTTTTATGAATTATTTGATTCGCACTCTTTTTTTGTAACATAGTGGCGGTAGCGAAACATTGCTTCTAGCTGTGCTTGCACTAACCAACCACTGAGAAATTCTACTGTTTCTCCACCAGGTAGAGAAAAGGAAATAGCATCAGTCAACTTAGTTTTACCATCTTCCGGTTCAAATTGATGTCGATGTACCCAAAATTCAAAAGGCCCGGATATTTGTGTATCGGTAAACAAGCGATATTTTTCATATTCAGTATGACGCGCTAACCAAGTTAATGGTAATAGCCCTAGAAATAGCCGAAATTCTGTAATAGCACCCACTTCTAATCCTCCCTCACGGCGAACTACTTGAACTGGTTGCCAAGGCGGATTTAACAGTTGTAAAATGTCTGGTCTTTCGTGAAATTTCCAAACTACTTCTAGTGGTGCATTAATGATTGATGAATGTGTAAAGTGCAGCATGGAAAGAAAAACCTAAAATTTAGCCTTCGTATTCAGTATCAATTTCGATATCTAAGGTATCTTCATCAACTCGGACATATAAAATATTTGGGTTACAGCAAACTTGACAATCTTCTACATAAGATTGTTGTGAACCGGCACTCAAATCAATAAAGGTTAAGTTAGGTTCACCGCAATAGGCGCAGTAATACTCAGCTGTTGTTTGCATAGGTAGGGAGTAGGGAATAGGGAGTGGGGAGTGGAAGAGTTTTTCATGTGTCCCGTATTAGAGTGAATTCCATAATTTTTCAATTTGAAACCCAGTCCCCAATCGCCAATCCCCAATCCCCAGTCCCTTTTTGAGATTTCTGAAAATGACTGGTAGCATCAGTTAAATGCTTTAGTAGTGTAGACTGTGGCAGAGGCCCTTGCAAGTGACTCCAAGGTAAAATTTGCTCTGTTGACCAATTGGCGTGGACATAAAAATCTAAGTCAGGGAGTTGTCCTTTGAGTTGCTTAAAAGCACGTTTATAGCTACCCAAAGAATCGCCAAAGTCGCGGGTAAGTTCAAGAAGATGAGAGAGTCGGCGATCGCCTCTGGATAACAAAGCTTGTATAATTGACCAATTATAGCTTTCTGGACGAAAATCTATCCCCTGTGGTTTGAGTTGTTTTTGTAATAATTGCAACCGTTTTTCTGCTTGTTTATTTACTCCAAACCACTGAAAAGGTGTGTGCGCCTTGGGTACAAAGGTGCTACAACCTAGTGTTAACCGCAATCCTGGTGCAGCTTTTTTAACATCACGCATCATTGCCACAGTTTGCTCTAAATCTTCTGGTTCTTCGCCGGGAATCCCGACCATTCCGTAGAGTTTCAAGCCTGACAAGCCACCAGCTTTGGCATTTGCTGCTGCTTGAATGATTTCATCATTATGCAGCTTTTTGTTGATGATTTGTCGCAATTTTTCTGAACCACTTTCTACGGCAATGGTAAGCGATCGCGTGTCTCTCTGCGCCAATGTTTTGGCTAGCTGTACTGTTACTGTATTGGTTCGCACTGAGGCAATACTCAGACGTACATCATCATATTTTGGCTGGTTAATATAATCTAATAATGCTGCAAATTCTGGATGTTGAGTTACTGAAGCACCCAATAATCCTAGCCGATTTGTAACTTTTAAACCTCTTTCAATGGCTGGAATTAATGAATTTTCTAAACTTGCTGTTCTAAAAGGCAATGTGAGATAACTAGCCAAACAAAAGCGGCACATTTCTGGACAGCTTCTTACCACTTCCACCATGTAAATATTTTCCCAAGCAGCCTTTTCTGTCACCACAGTTGAGGCTGATAAAATATTGCCACGATAAGTTTGCTTTTGCACAACTGAGGGAATTTCTGGTGAAATTGGTTTAATTGACTTTATTGCACCATCTATTGCTTGGTATTCCACTTCATACAAACTTGGAACATAAATTCCTGGTATTTGTGCAAGTGCTTTGAGTTGAGTTTGTCTTGAAGCGTTTCTCACATTTTTGTAGGCTTCAATGAAATTCCCCAGCAGGTTTTCGCCATCTCCCAGCAAAATGACATCAAAGAAATCTGCAAATGGTTCCGGGTTAGCAGTGAGAACAGGCCCACCACCAAAAATTATCGGGTGAGAATCATCGCGGTTAGTTGCACGAATGGGAATTTCTAAAGATTCCAGTAAGTTTAAAATATTCACATAATCCAGTTCCCAAGAAATAGAAAATCCGACAATTTCCGGCTTTCTGGGTAATTGTTCGTGAATATCGGTGAATAAGCGACTCACCTCCACATCATCACGCATTGCCAAAGTTGCCCAAACCAGCTGATAGCCTAGGCTAGTGATACCGACGCTGTATTCATTGGGAAAGGCAAAAATCAGTGGTATAGCGTCGTTGTTGGGGGTGGTAGGGGTGAATAGGAGGCGTTCTAAGGCAAATACAGATGATGTCACAGGTTTTATTGCAGACAAGTTTATCTATATTTAATTTTAAGCCATAGAATTATCATGTTAAAAACCAATGTCACGCCGTTAGCAAGAATAATTGGTAACGACTGGAGATATATTCCATAAATTAACCACAAAAAAATCCCAGTTATAAATGTAATCAGCGTAATTAAGGAAACATCTTTTGCTGATTTTGATTGCCAAGTTTTAAACATTTGTGGCAAAAAAGAGATTGTGGTAATTGTGGCAGCAGTTAATCCTAAGATAGTAATAAAATCCATTATATACCATTTTTGGTAATTCACTTATAGTTTAATATAAAACTAAATTCTCCAATATACCAAGTCCGTTTTACCACAGTTACGTTTTTTCTCTGATTGCTAATTTTTAATTAGTTCTTATCTTTCTGCTTTTTGCGATAAAACTTAGCCCAAGCATAGCGTTCGGGGTCTTTTTTCAAGAGATATTCTACTACTTGTCGTCGCTGGTTTTCATCCTTAGCATTTTTCACTACTCGCTTGATTTCAGAATCCATATCTCTAGGATTAGCACCACGTTTGATTGCTTCTTGAAACCAATATTCACCATCTGAGTATTGATGTCTTTCAAAACAAATAGCGCCCATCAATGTGTAAGGATGATGGCTTTTGGGTTGATACTCAATAGCTTTACGAGCGCATTTTTCTGCTTCATCTAATTTTGCAATATCTCGTAGTCCGCCACCACGGCTTGTTAGTAAAGCTGACTTGAGTTTATTTTCTTTTATTTTATCTATTTCTAAATTATTCGTCAGTTGCAATGCACTTTCTGGTTGATCTGCTTTGCGCCAATGGCTGCTAGCATTTGCTATATTCCATTTGTTTCCAGTCCGCTTAAACTCTTGCTCATAAAAATTTGCTTCAATTGTGTGGTAGGCAATCATAATTTTACCAGAAAATAATTTAATGTATCTACTAGTTTTATTTTCTTCAAGCCAAGCAACATCTGTCGCCTCCAGTCGCTCTTTTTTCTCAAGTTTTAGCAAAATTGCGTACAAAGGACTGGAGGTTGATTTATGTGGATATTCTAAAATATCATATTTTAATTTCAGACCTTCAAAGTGTTTTTCTCTGGCTAAAAGGATGATATCTTCATATCCATTAGTCTCTAGCCATTCAATTTCTGTATTGGTGAGATTTTCTCGTAATTCTATTTTAAATTTTAGGGTCGAAACGTATTTTGTATTAGCGATCGCTATTGTTTCAGTCAATTTACGCTTTTTTAAAAAATTCAAATCTTGTTCGTCCAAACGATTAGATAATTCAAGATTTTTGAGAACTTTGTACAGGTGATTTTTTGGTGATGAATCTTCGTGCTGAGTTGCTTTATACTTAGCTTTCAAGGCAATAAATTTCCGCTTTTCTTCAAGTTCATGAGCAATAGTTATTGTTTCAGTAAGACCATGCTGTTCTAACCAGAATACTTCTGACTCAATTAGCGTTTTATCAGTATTAATTTTTTTCAGTATCGAATATAGTGGACTAGATATAGATAAATTTGGTTCTTTAGTTGCTTGATATTTAATCTTTAACTGCAAAAAATCAGCTTCTCTTTCTGACTCTTGTTGTTGGAAAATATCTATGATTTCAAAAAGTTCTTTTTGTTTGAGCCAGTTGATATCGGAATTACTCAATCTTGCTTTTTTATCTAATTGTTGAAGGATTTTATATAGTGGACTATTGGGTGATGAATCTGAGTATTTAGTAACTTTATACTTGTACTTGAGGGTATGAAATCGCTCCATTTCCTTAATAAGTGCATTGGTCTCATGTAAACCATGCGATTTTAGCCAATTAAATTCTGAGTCAGTTAGTAAATTTCCTGACTCAACTTTAACAAGTATGAAATAAAGATGACTAGATTCCCAAGAAACATTATGTTTTGTGGCTATGTACTTAGACTTAAGTGTCGAGAATTCAAATTCTAAATTTGAAAATTCTTTTACTCTATGTTGCTGTTCTTGTTTAATAGCTTTTAAACTTTCTTCAAGCTCATATTCTCTCAACCAATTTAATTCTAAGTCACAGAGTTCAATGCCTAAGTCAACTTTCCGCAAAATAAGATATAGAAGACTAGAGGGTGATGAATCTTGATATTTGCTTGCTTGATATTTAGACTTAAGAGCAGTAAAGTGATTTAACCGATTTTGATAATCTATATCCATATTCATAGCAGCAGCGATCGCACATAATCCAGTGTGTTATCCGCTACTATAGCAATGCCAATAAAAAAGGGCGAGACATATTCCCACTCCATGAAAATAAATATTTGATGAAAGCCAACTGGTATCCTAAAACACTTTAATGACCCAAAATTTCACAGTAAATGGTCGCACAGCAGCAAAGCCTCATGCTGAAATCTTGCACCTATCCAATTTCCCGCCAAGAATCAAGTTGAGTCCTCTTGAGAGGACTTTCGCGCTTTAGCCATAGGTTAGAAACCTATGGCGGTTTTTGGGACTGGTGCAAAATCTTAGCATGTATATAAATGTTGAGATGCAGTTTAAGCTAAAAAATTTGGATCAAGAATCTGTCCAATAGTAAAAGGACATTCAGCGGGAAAAGTTTCCACAGATTTTTGAGTTTCTTTGGCTGCATCTCGACAAGCACGTCGATAGTATTTTTGTATCCAGACTGAATCTTCAAGAAAACGCTGCAAACTTGGAGTATCTTCCAAACAATCTTGAATTTTATCTCGGCAGTTTGAAAGTGTATTATCCCAACTTTTAGTTCTTTTTTCAGGTTGAAATTGGCATTTCAGCAAGTGCATGATCAATACTTGCAAATAGCTACCGATTTCTTTCTGTTCACTGCGGCCCAAAGCCTCTAGTTCCTCTACCAAATGTTCAACGTCTAACTCAGCCCAACATCCTTTCTTTAAGTACTCGGCTTGTTGTTGTGTCCACAACAGAAAGTCTCGGTCGTAGTTCGTTGCCTTACTCATCAGCGATCGCCCTTCTCTGTCAATGCAACGCTGTACTAGACATCTTACACCGTTCAGCAATCGTAAAAAACAAGATTCCCGACTTGTTTAAAGAGTCGGGAATCTGAATCTTGCAATATCAACTTACAACACCTTACACTGTCCATGATGTCGCAGTAAATGGTCGCACAGCACCAAAGCCACCATCGCTTCTACCATGGGAACTGCACGTGGTAACACACAAGGATCATGTCTTCCTTTAGCGGCTAATACTGTTTCTTCACCTTCACGAGTGACTGTTTTTTGTTCTTTTCTAATTGTTGCTGTCGGCTTAAATGCAACTCTTAAAATAATATTTTCTCCGTTAGAAATTCCGCCTTGAATGCCACCAGAACGGTTAGTTACAGTGCGAATTTCTCCATTTTCATCAATATAAAATTCGTCGTTATGTTCAATACCTGTAAGTAATGTTCCGCCAAAACCGGAACCAATTTCAAAACCTTTACTAGCAGGAAGAGACATCACACCTTTAGCAATATCTGCTTCCAATTTATCAAATACCGGTTCACCTAAACCTTTGGGAACATTTCGCGCCACACATTCTACAACACCGCCGATAGAATCACCTTGTCTACCTGTTTGTTCAATTAATTCAATCATGCGTTCAGCACATTCAACATCGGGACAGCGGACAATGTTGCTTTCTACTTGTTCTAAGGTGACGGTGTTAGGATCAACTATGCCTTCTAAATCCTTGATGCGCTTCACGTAACCGATAATTTCTACATTAGCAACTTGACGGAGAATTTTTTTAGCGATCGCACCAGCTGCTACTCTTCCGATTGTCTCACGGGCTGAGGATCTACCGCCACCTTGCCAGTTACGAATGCCATACTTAGCATCATAAGTTGCATCGGCATGGGAAGGGCGATATGTATTGATCATCTCGTCGTAATCTTGCGATCGCGTGTCTTTGTTCCGTACTAAAATTGCGATCGGTGTACCCAAAGTTTTGCCTTCAAACACCCCAGACAAAATCTCACAGGAATCAGCTTCTTTGCGAGGTGTGGTAATTTTACTTTGTCCTGGCTTTCTTCTGTCTAATTCTACTTGAATCTCTTCGGCAGAAATTTCTAGTCGTGGTGGACAACCATCAATTACAACCCCCACACCGCCGCCGTGGGACTCGCCAAAAGTGCTGATCTGAAATAAATTGCCAAAAGTGCTACCCATAATATTTAGAAAATAAAGAAGAGGCTTATGTATTGTACCTAGAGATACTGCAAAAGTCTTGTTTACACTGTGCGTGAGGTTTCATAACACTATTCAGCAACAACCAGAATATTTATGCAAAACTGGCGACGATCATTTTTTCCTGTTGACTTGATCAAGATTCACTTATGCAGACAAAATTTTGATAAATTCCTCTAAAGAACTAACAGCGATCGCGCTATCCATTAAAATTTCTAATTGTTCCACACTTTCATTCTCAAGTCTTGCTTCTACCCCTTGAGGAATTTCACCAAAGCGCCGCTGTAATACTCGCATTAGCTGTCGTAGCGCACCCTGTTGAAGTCCCTGTTGAAGTCCCTGTTGAAGTCCCTGTTGAAGTCCCAGCTGAACACCACTTTGAATAATTTCTTGATACCAAGGCGATTCTCGCAATACTGCCATATCCCACCTCATGATTTGTTGGACTAAAGGTGTGTCTAACACAAAACTAGCAAAAAAGGCCAGCAAAGATTCTAATTGATTTAACTGTGGATCTGCTCGTAGTTCCTGTAGTGCGCGTCCTACAACTGATGCTTCACCCCCTCCTCGCAAAATTGGTACAAATGGTAATAATGGTGGTAATGGTTGTCGAAAGACTATCTCAGCATCGACTTCCCATAAATTAATTACCCGATAATCTTGGATCGCACGTAATCCTAAAAATTCCTCCTCGTAACTACTGACAACACTTAAAGTAGACGCAGGTGGTAAGATGTTGATCAGCACTGGATAAGTTGGTAGTTGATATCGCTCTTGTGCTAAGGCTGCATAGGCTCTCATGCGTAGAGGCATATTTGCTGTATAACGCAACTGTAGCTCGTTGACCACCAGAAAATCACCAACAGTTGTGCTGTATGCTTTGATCAACACATCTGTTTGGCGGCTAATCCACTGAAACTCAGAACCTAAAATCTCTTTCGCCACAACCTCAGTACGCTGAGTCACCCATTGTACCCATGTATCGGGGGCGAGACTAATTAATCGCTTACTGCCGATATCTGCTGCTTTTGCCACAAAATGAAGGTTTTAGTATATTCTATGAACGACTGTAATTAATTTAACAAACAATGTGGCGATCGCTTTTTGAACAAAACTAAAGACTGAAATATGATATTAATTCACATCAGACGCTGGTGAATTCTTTTACTGTCAACTTCATTATCCTATGTAGTAACACGTTGACGTAGAGTGCGAGGCTTGACTAATTTCCAAAGTGAATAATAATCATTATTATCAATAATTTCTGTTTGATACTGATACTTTGTGGCTATTTTTTTACGCCATTCATCAGTAGGATTTAATAAATAGATATCACTAAAGCCATTAGGAATATTAGGAATATTTTGGTTTTGCACTAACAAAAACCGTACTTTTGGTAGTACAAGATAGCTTAAAGAAAACAAATTACCATAATTAATACCTACAGAATTACTAATTATAAGTGGGCTTTCAGCCTGATTGATAATTTTAGCAACTTCTGCATTACCATAGCTAACTCTTTTACTCCACCAAGTTTCTGCTTGGTAATTCACCCTACAAGAAACCATTCCACAAATAATTACTAGCAGCAAAATCATGTGCCAGGTTATCCTGTGTGATAAACTTCCATTATATATTTGCGTCGCTAGTAGGTAAGCCACAGTTATTTGAATTCCTAAATAAAATGGCATTAAATAGGGTTCATAATCTGAACGTATACCCCCTCTAATTAAATCAGGTAGAATTATAGGTAATGCTGGTACTATCATTAAAGCCATAATAAATAACCAAACTTTGTAGTTGGTTGTTTGACAAATAAAATAAATTGCATATCCTATTAAAATTAAAAAAATTATCGCAATCAAATATCTCATAGGATTTTTGAGGCTCAAGTCTAAATCAAAAAAAATCCGGCTGATCTGCATCAACCAAAATGGAATTAAAGGTATCTGAGACACCTGCCTTGTTGTCCCGTCTGCTGAAATCAGAAATTTAAAAAAGTCAGCTACTAAAATTGCCATCCAAGGAATAAAAGCTAAATACCCTATAACAGATGCTAATAGATAACCTCTGACTGTTTTAGTCAAGCGGAATTGTGCAGTTAGAATTACATAAATTCCATGGGCAGCTGCTACAAATATACTCCACAAACATGTATAAAAACTCAGTGCTAAAGTTACTGTATAAATTCCCCAAATAGTAAAATTATCTGGTTTCTGTTGTCTTTTTTCTACTTCATTCTTGTCTTTTGATTCCAAACGTATTGCTCGCAGCAGTGCAGCACTAGATAAAATAATCGTAACTAACCAAAGAATATATTCTCGTGCTTCTTGGGCATATATTAATTGAATAGGCGAAATGGCCATGAGTGCGATCGCAACACCACCAATGGATAATGGTACATTAAATAATTCGCGGCATAGCCAATAAATGCAAGGAAAAATCAACAAGCTAATTAAAGCGGATAGACTTCTAATAGCCGTTACAGAATTACCAAAAATTTCTAACCAAAATCTAGCAATTACATAATATAGTGGTGGATACTGAGGAGCTTCTTTTACCAAAGACATAATTGTATCGTTAACATCTTTGTCCAAATTAGGACTTTGGAATTTAATAAAACTTTCTTGATTAATGACACCACCATTAAATATTTGCTGCTTAGCCTCATCTACTGTGTAACCTGAAATCCGTAATGATGTATAAGTTTCATCATGTGAGTAAATTTTGCCATCCAGTTTACAAAAACGAAACAAGATACACATTAATAACAAAAGAATAATCAAAAAACGTAACCAACTTGGAAACAGTTTTAAATGCTGCATAATAATTTTAAATAAAATATATAAGATTACTCGGAATTTTTTAAAATACACCTAGAATGGGTTTTGTCAACTTAACATACTTCAGTCATTTCACATATCATTTATAATTTATCTAGTAAAAAGCTCAATTTCAATGAATTAGGTAACGCTATTATAGGTAAAATTTTACAAGTAGACGTGGAATTTTATTTATTATGCAAGTTACGCGAACCTTTTCTGGTGCTTCTTGGGAGTCAAAGGTAGGTTACTGTAGAGGCATTAGAGTTGGCAATCACATTTACATTTCTGGTACAGCACCAGTTGATACAACAGGTGGTGTATTTGCTGCTGGAAACGCCTACGCCCAAGCAAAACGTTGTTTTGAAATTATCCTAAAAGCCTTGCAAGACTTAGGTGCAGATCAAAGTCATGTAGTGCGAACTCGGATGTTTGTGACAGACATTAGCCGATGGGCTGAATTTGGACAGGCGCATCAAGAATTCTTTGGCACAAATCCACCAGCTTCAACTATGGTAGAAGTGAAATCTTTAGTTGATTCCAAAATGCTAATTGAAGTCGAAGTTGATGCTATTTGCCCAGAATAAAATACTCACTGACAAAGCACTGGTGAACAAAAGCGAAATTCTCTACTTTTTTGGCAAAATTGGAGAATGCCATCTAGTAAAGTCTTCAATATTAGATATAATTAAGAAGTCAATAGTTTTGAACTGGCGATCAATTGCTGGAAGGCTACAAATTTTTACTCCGATATTTAAATAAGCCTGCAAAATATTAGGAATTTCAACATCACATTTATCTGTGTGGTTTTGAGGAATTTCAACACAATAATGTGAATTGGGATATACCAAAATGCTAGAATGCATCAAATTATTTTGCTGAAAATATTGATAAGCACAAGCAGCTTTTCTAGAACATTGGGTGAGTAATGAAGCACAACCAAAAAAGTATTTATTGTTACTCCAAATGAGATAATTAGCTAGCCCCTGCCAGAGTAATAAAAGCGCTTGAATATTGCGGTATTCTTTAGCTATACATGCACGTCCAACTTCCACAGATGCTTGCAATACAGAACTAGGAATTTTATCTAGATTAAATATATCAGCAGCATCAAAGCCCAGCCCTTGAGAAGCCATCGTGTAGGTTTGCATTCGATAAGTACCAATCGTTTTACCCGTATGTTTAGAAATCAGCATTAAATGATGACAAACTGCATCAAACTGATCCCAATCTCTTTGGGTAAGGTTAGAACTAGAAAATCCCAAGCCTAGTTCCAGATTAAAAACTTCAAAACGTAAGCGAAAAATTGATTCTAATTCTTCTACCGTCGAGGCCAGCCGTAGGATATATTTATCGGTTTGAAGTACAGGAAAATCTGTAGGAATGGAAGGAAGACTAAGTGGGTAATTGATGTTGCGATAAGAAATTTCCATCTGTCTCCAACTTGAAATGTGCAAAGATATCCTACTAGGATTTACATACTGTACAAAGAGTGTAGATTACGCATTAACGTATTAAAGCGTTATTTGTGTACTTGCAGATAACAGATTCACACAAAGGTATAATACCAATTCGTAATTCGTAATTCGTAATTCGTAATTAAGAAAATTAAATTTAGCAGGAGTTTCGTGATTTGTATCTGTTGCCCTCTCTTATAGAATTGGTATAAGTTATCGTGCTTTTATTATCGGCTTAAATTTTAGAAAAATCTGGCAATAAGATACAGAATTGGCTTAATGCATACATAAATTTTTCTGTCAATTGTAGTCAAAGAATAAATTCACGATACGGGTAGAAAGCCCCCGAATAAATCCGGGGGCTGGTATGATTTTAGGTTTAAAAGAAAGCTGCGGTAAAAGCAATTGGCAGATACTTAAACAGGGGACTGGGGATTAGGGTAGTGACAGATTATGTACGGGGATGCAAACCCCGCCCAAATGCTTTTTGAACATCTTCCCAGTACCCAGTCACCAGTACCCATTCCCCAGTTCAATTTCGGTGATTGTTAGCGTAGCGAACCCTAGTGCCTGCCCAAAGCAACTTCTCTCGCAATGTCTGATAATATGAATTGTTTTCCCGCAAAATAATAAACTTAGCCCGACAATCAGCCATTCGTACATCAACACGATGTCCGGGCCAAATTGAAGTAGCTAACACGCCATCTGTCCACAGCTTGGTACTCAAATCATAATCTCCCAAAGGCCAGACGCTGACGACGGAACCAGGAGGCAAAACCAAGGGGCGACTAGAAAGACTCATGGGACAAATAGGAGTGATGGTAATTGCCTCCATACCATCGTGCATAATTGGGCCATTAGCAGACACAGTGTAGCCTGTAGAACCTGTGGGAGTGGCAATAATTAACCCATCCCCCACATATTGATCGACTACCTCACCGTCAATTTCCATTTCTAGAATTGAGGTGATCATGCGGTCAGCGGAAGCGGGTTTGACACAAAATTCATTCAAAGAGAGGTAGCGTTCGGTCACTGGTTCCAAATTCGTGCGATGTCCTTCATACACCGCAGCTTGCAACATCATCCGGCGCTGGACAGCATAACGATCCTCCAATAGCCGATCCCAAACTTTCTCTGTATCCTGAAATTCATCCACTGACTCGGTTAAGAAGCCCAGATGGCCGCCTACATTCACTCCGAGAATGGGGATACCAGCTGGGGCTAAATGTCTGGCACTAGTTAAAACAGTGCCATCACCACCGAGTACCAAAGCTAAATCAATTGGTTGACCCGCCGAAGCTAAAAACACCGGATAAGGGTTATCTTTGGGCCCGCTAGGCCCCATTAAAACCTGGCAGTCACGATTTTCCAGTTGCTTAGCACAAATTTCTGCCCAGCGTTTACTCTGGGAATCTCGCGCCTTATAGGCAATGATTACCTGCTTGAGTTGCACGCGCAATTACCACTTCAGGAGATTAAACTGCTCCATATCGACGGTATCACGGTTGCGATAAATGGCAAGCACGATCGCTAACCCCACCGCCGCCTCAGCAGCCGCCACGGTAATCACAAACACTGTGAATACCTGACCCTTAATTAATGTTGAATCAAGGAAGTTGGAAAATGCCATTAAATTCAGATTAACGGCATTCAGCAGTAATTCAATTGACATCAGCACCCGTACAGCGTTACGGCTGGTAATTAAGCCATAAATACCGATACAGAATAAAGCGGCTGCAAGTAATAAGAAGTACTGGAGTTGCATGAATCTTTTGTCAGTTGTTAGTGGTCAGTGGTCAGTTGTCAGTTGTAAGCAGTTCTGCGACCAGAATCACTGCGATCGCTATTCCAAATCGCTTGATCCAGTTGTAGTGCTTGCTGATACTAGTTCTCTAGGGCGTTCTGGCAAAGTTAAAACTGTTTGTGGCAGGTCTGAAGGCGTAACTTGGTCGGGCAAATATTCACGACGTGCCAAAATAATTGCTCCTACCATCGCCATTAGCAACAAAACAGAAGCCAATTCAAAAGGTAGTAAAAAGTCACTGAAGAAATGTTCTCCAATCAACACTATGGAACTTTCACCAGCCACAGCAGGAGTGGAGTATGCCCAAGGAGTTGCCAACACCATCGTACTTAAAAGGGCAAATAATCCCAGACTGACTACCGCTGTAAGTATCTTACGCACGCCAGTGCTAGGAAACGGTGCAAAATCTTGCCGCTTGTTCACCAACATAATGGCAAACAAAATCAGCACGTTAACAGCACCCACATAAATCAGTACTTGTGCTGCTGCTACAAAGTCACCATTCAGCAACAGGTACATTCCGGCGATGCTGATGAACACACCGCCCAGCAGAAAGGCAGAATAGACAATGTTGGAGAATACCACTACACCTATGGCCGATCCAATCATCATCAAAGCCAGTATGCCAAACGAAACAATCTGTACTCCTTCGGCTAGATTCACTGTTTTTTGTCCTCAGTCAATGGTCAATGGTCATTGGTCATTGGTCAATGGTCAACAGTCAATAGTCAATAGTCAGTAGTTAATAATTATTACTTTGGACTATTGACTCTTGACTTTGGACTCTTGACTCATTTCATTTATTTTTCTGTTTGTTCTACGAGGTCTTCTGGACGCGCACCAGCGCGGGGTGCATCGGCGGGTAGGTCGTGGGGGTCAAGCACACCCTTGGGTAAGTACACTAGTTCGCGTAGTGGCGTGACCATCGGGTCATTTGTGACTTTGTAGGGCAGACGACCAAGGGCTACGTTGTCATAGTTTAATTCGTGGCGATCGTAAGTGGAAAGCTCGTATTCTTCTGTCATGGACAAACAGTTAGTCGGGCAAAATTCCACACAATTACCGCAAAAGATACAAACTCCAAAGTCAATGCTGTAGTGCTTGAGCTTTTTCTTTTTGTTAGCTTTTTCAAATTCCCAATCAACTACAGGCAGATTGATGGGACAAACTCGAACACAGACTTCGCAGGCGATGCATTTATCAAATTCAAAGTGAATTCTGCCACGAAACCGTTCGCCAGGAATCAGTTTTTCGTAAGGATATTGCACTGTCACCGGACGCCGCCGCATATGGTCGAAAGTTACAGATAGCCCTTCACCAATGTAACGACCAGCTTGCACTGCTTCTTTGGCGTAATCACCAACTTGCTTCAGGAACTTTAGCATTTTCGTGTTTTACTCTCTGTTCGGGTCATAAAAGTTAGAAGTGAGGAGTTAGGAGTTAGGAGTTAATAAAAAATCTATAACTCTTAACTCATAACTGTTAACTGTTAACTCTCCTATTAGCCACCAAAGGCGACGGGAAAGGCTAGTTTTAGAGCTGCGGTTAATAACAGATTAACCAAACCAACTGGTAACAAAAACTTCCATCCTAAATCTAGCAATTGGTCAATACGAACTCTAGGTACTGTCCAGCGTAATAGGATGGCAATAAACACCAGAAAGTAAGCTTTGAGCAAGGTCATGGTGATACCCAAAGAAGCGTCAATTACCTGCAACACAGGATTTGCTTCGCTGACGCCTAGCCAGTTGGCTAGGGTATCGAGGGGAACAGGGAAATCCCAACCGCCCAGGTAGAGAACTGCTACTAGTAGGGCAGAAAGTACTAGGTTGACATAGGAACTGAGGTAGAACAGAGCGAATTTCATGCCTGAGTACTCAGTCTGATAGCCTGCTACTAGTTCTTCTTCAGCTTCGGGGAGGTCAAAAGGCAATCGTTCACACTCAGCAAGGGCAGCTATCCAAAAGATTAGGAAACCGACTGGTTGCCGCCAAATGTTCCAGCCAAGGATACCGTATCCCGATTGCTGATTTACAATGTCAATGGTGCTGAGGCTATTAGACATCATTGCGATCGCCAGCACACTCAGCGCCAAAGGAATTTCATAACTAATTGACTGCGCTGCTGCCCGCAACCCCCCTAAGAGGGAATATTTATTATTAGATGCATAGCCAGCCATTAATAAGCCAATGGGCTGAATGCTAGACAAGGCAATCCACAAGAAGATACCTGTGCCTATGTTTGTGATCACGATGTTCTGTCCAAAAGGCACAATCAAATAGGACAGAAATACTGGCAGCACAACGATAATGGGGCCGAGGGTAAACAGCCAAGGGTCAGATTGAGCTGGTACAATATCTTCTTTAAATACCAGCTTGAGACCATCAGCTACCGGAGCCAGTAAACCCAAAGGCCCAATATATTCAGGGCCAATGCGCTGCTGCGCTGCTGCCGAAATTTTCCGTTCTAGCCAAACACAAACCAGCACTCCTACCGTTGCCCCAATGAGCATTAATATCATCGGTAGAGGTATCCAAATAGCTTTGGCTGTTCCTGCTGGCAGTCCTAAATCCGTCAGGGATTTAATAAAAGTTCCTTGGAGGTCAATTCCTGAATTCATGTTTCCGCTCTTTAAGTCAACTTAAGTATGAAGTGTGAAGTATGAAGTATCTAATTTCACCCTTCACCTTTCATGCTCACTATCCTTTATCCTTTGATGATCACGCCTGATTGAAGATTTGTTGCCAATTCCCATGCCTAGTATATCGTTGGATGGTTTTTGGCTCTTGAAGCTACACTAGAAGTTCTACTTATGATCAGGATTGAGATTCACTAATTAAACCCCTGGTGAGGAGATGGGGCATGGTAGTAGGGAGTGGGGAATGGGGAGTAGGGAGTAGGGAAGAGAATTCTTAAATAATTTCTCCCTCATCTTCCTCATCTCCCTCATCTCCCTCATCCCCCTTCCCCTTCCCCTTCCTCACAAAGGCAACACAAAGACTCCGCCTCCATGTTGGCGACGGTTGTCTGCTTTTTCCAAGTTTTGTGAATTTCCCATAGCTGGGTGGTCAATATGACTGACAATTAGACTGTCAGCTAACGTTCTGTAAGAGAAGTGTAGGGAACGTCGTGCTTGCCGTTGTAAACTTGGGTGGGACGGAAAATCCGGTTTTCTGCTAGCTGTTCTTTCCAATGGGCTAGCCAACCGGCAACGCGAGCGATCGCAAATATTGGTGTAAACAAGTCTGTGGGAATTCCCATTTTCCTGTACACCAAACCTGAATAAAAGTCAACATTGGGATAAATCCCTTTGCTACCGAGTTTTTCCTCGACTACCCTTTCCATCTCTTGGGCAATGTCATAATATTTATCTGCCCCAAACTTGTCGAACAACTGTTCTGCTAAGTTTTGTAAGATGGTGGCTCGTGGGTCTTTGACTTTGTAAACGCGATGCCCAAAGCCCATAATTTTGGCTTTACGTTGCAGAAGATCCTCTACGTAAGGGCGGACATTTTCTACTGAGCCAATATCTTCCAACATCTGAATGACTTCTTCATTGGCTCCACCATGTAGCGGCCCTCCCAAGGTGCCTACAGCACTAGCAACCACGGCGTAGGGGTCGGTTAAGGTAGAAGCCGTTACCCTGGCACTGAAGGTAGAGGCATTCATTGTATGTTCGACATGCAGTATCAAGCAAATGTCGAAAATTTTTGCCGCCAAAGGATCAGGTTCTTTCTCATTGAGCATGTACAAAAAGTTGGCGGCGTAGTCTAAGTCATCCCTAGGCCTTACTGGGTCATTACCCTTCCGCATCAACTGAAATGCAGCTACCATTGTGGGAATGGTTGCTATCAACCGCACTACAGAATCCCGAATGTAAACAGGGTTATGTAAGTCACGCAGAGAATAGAACAAACCCAAAGCCGCAGCAGAAGCTTGCAAAGCATCCATCGGGTGACCACTTTCGGGAAAGGATTTCATCATGTCCCGAATGCGATATTTTATCCGCCTGTGGTGGCGAACCTCATCTTCAAACGCTTTTAGTTCTTCTTTACTTGGCAGTTCACCCCAGATTAAGAGATAAGCAGTTTCCAAAAATGTACTTTTTGCTGCTAATTCCTCAATCCGGATGCCACGATACTCTAGTATTCCCTTTTGCCCATCTACATAACTGATACTCGATTGGGCGGCGGGAATGCCTTCTAACCCAGGCTTGTATTCGCACACCATCATGGCAACACCATTTGCTTTGTGAAATATCCGACTAGCTAATTTACCAGAAAATGATTTTCGCCATAACAGTAGCCGATCTAACAACAATCCTTAGAGAAAGGTTGAAAAACTGTTACAGCAAGTACTTGGGTGGTGTCATCCAGAACATCTGACTACGACCCACAGCAGAGCCTATTTCTGGTAGTTTTATCCCAATCATACCTGCTTTTTTCAAGACGAGGCTGGCTTTGACTTCCCCCCAAAGCAGAATTTCTGCCCAACTGCTCAAACAAGGTTCGTGTCCCACCAAGGCAAGTTGGGTATTTGGGGAATAATTTCTCGGTTCTAACCAGTTAAGCAGCCAACTGGAAATTTGTCCATCAGGGGCAAGGTGAGTTGATTCTTCTAACTGGGAACTAAGTCCGGCTGCGATGAGAATTTCAGCCGTTTGGCGGGCGCGTACTAAGGGACTAGTGAGAATCAAATCAAATTGCAAACCCAGCTTTTTCAATCGATGAGCAACTTTCTCTGTTTTTTGTCGCCCTTCTTTGGTGAGATTTCGCTGTTCATCTTTCAGACCAGGTTGCTTTTCTTCGGCGATACCATGACGAATTAGATACAGTTCCACACTAGAGTCCTGAGTACTAAGTTCAGCTGCTTTAACACAATATTAAAACGCTATCCACCACTTAGCAATTTGTCATACTCTGGATGTGTCCCAATCCAAAACCATGCAAAATTACCATCTTCTTCTACAGCAAGCGCTCGATAATGTATACCAATACGCACTGACCAAAACTGACCAACTTTTTTAAAATGCAGTGATGGATATTTGGGATCTTCCCGAATAAGCTCATAACATCGGTCAGCAAGCTGTTGGATATCACTCGGTAACTGGCGGTAGTAATACCAAAAATCTGGGGTTGCTCGATGTTTCACAGATCAGTACAACGCCCTTCTCGCAGATGTTTAAGTGCTTTCTCTGCCAATGCATCTAACCGACCAGCAGCCACATCTTTTTCAATCTGTTTATCCCAAGCTGCTGCATCGAATTCTGCAAACCAAGCACGAAAAGCGGCAAGATCCTCTGATGAAAGTTGACTAACAGCAAGTTCGACTTCGTTTAAGCTACTCATAATCTAGGTAAATCAAGCTTGTCATTCTCTAATTTAAATATACTATTGTAAATGTAATTTTTTATTTGCTTCCAGAATTTCTAATCCAACGTCAATTCTCTTGCGACACCACTTTGCATTTTCTGGAGGCCAGTTTAAATCATCGATAAGATATTGCTCGATTAATTCACTATTTATCTTTTTTTTAGAATAACGCGAAGCAGCACAAATAAAGTAATCGAGCCGTTCTTTATCATTAGGATGATAACTTTGCGGACTAAAGCACAGGTATTTTTCAAAAAAATCTCTTGCTTTTGGAGATGAAATTATCTCATTTAATCCAATATCTTCGTTTGATAATTTAAAAGATATACTTTTATATTTACCAGACTTAAGAAAAGCTTGAAAATCTTGTTTAAATAATCTTAACAAAGCATTGTATTCTAGCATTGGTATATAACCGTGCTGTGAATGAAAAATACTTCCTATAGAATAAAAATTCTCTGTTTTTTGCTAATTAGGAATTTTGGCTTATGGTAGTCGTCATCTAAAAACAATATACAGTAAGGCTTTTCTGTTTCTTTTGTATGTTCTTCTGTTTCTTCTAGGAGATAAGTCCAGTTATTCAACTGTTGAGTAAAAATTTTCAAAATTTCAATAACTTCGGTATCACTAATTTTTTTTGAAATTAGAGTTAATTCTTGGTAAGCTTTCATTCTTTTTTAGAAAGTAATTAGAGTTTTTAGATAATCAGCCGCTTGGAGGATAGCATCGTGGTCGTTGTAGCTTACATAACCTTACAGCTATTCTTCAGCGTGAGGATAAAAGTCTAAGTCTAAAATCTCATCGACAGAAAAAGGGCAGACGATCGCAAAATTTTCTTTCTGACAACAAACCAGTTTCCACATTGAAATATTAGTATGAAGGGCATTTAAAAAAAAAGAGCAAAGGCAAAGCGAAAAGGTCTTTACTATAACTTACCTTTCGCCCCTTTGCTCTGTTTTACTCTGACTGAATCGGGTTATCTTTAGGATTAACTAACCTCAGCAGCTTTTGCTTAATTTGAGTATCAAAAACTTCCCATTTCATTTTTGCATAGGCAGAATTTTCATTACTTCCTGATAAAAAACCCATGGGAATTTCAAAGCCGCCTGCACTGGTGCGTCCACCACCAAAAAATCGCCCTGTGCTATCTTGTCCAAAGGCTTCTTTGATGAATTCATCGGGGTCGAGGGTGAGTTTTGTGGTTCTCAAGGAACCGATGACTACTTCTAATTCATCATCTTCATCGTGAACAATGCCGTAAACTACTGCGGTGTGGACGTTTTCTTCTGTCACCAAGAAATCAGCCGCTTGGGGGATGGCGTCGCGGTCATCGTAGCGTAAATAACCAACCCCAGCAATGGAAAAGTTATTTTGGACGATGCGGTTTTTTAGCGATCGCTCGATCACATCCATCACCCGCTTGGAACGATTTGCTTGTAAAATCGCATTCAGCAGCTGGGCATCATAAAATCGACTCAAATATGCAGCTGCCATAAAGTCTTCTTCTTGCGCTTGCATCAGCCGATTAGTATCGGATCGCAAGCCGTGCATTAAGGCTGTAGCACATTTAACATGTTGAGCGATGCTGCTATCTAAGGTCAGTAACCCCACCTGTAAATACTGTGTAAAAATCGTTGCAGTTGCTCGCACATAAGGACGGACATCTACAAACTCTGATTTGAGTTCTGCCTGTAAGCTGTGATGATCGATAACTGCTATCAGCGGTATATTTGCCTGCTGTATACAAGATAGTAACTGACTTGTTGTTCCTTGATTATCAATTAAGACAAAACCTTGATAAGATGATAAATCCTTGCTTTTCAGGGTTTGCAGTGTCCAGCGCTGGGCTGGTAAATTAGTAAGCTTGACCAGGGCAATATTCTCTTGGTGGCTTAAAGTACCAGCATAAATAATTTCGCATTTAATATCGTATTGCTGGGCAATTAACTGGTAAGTCCAAGCAGAAGAGAGAGCATCAGGATCAGGAAAATCTTGCAAAATTATCAGATGACGCTCATGTTGGTGTGCTAACAGGGTCTTTTGCAGTTCTTCGGACTTCTGAAAAGCCAAAGAATTGCTCCGCTGGTTTGTATAAAAAGTTAGTCCTTCTCCTGTGGATGATGGCAAGGATGGCTTAGTAAATGGCACTTCAACCGCTTCTTTATCTATCTCACCATCTTCAGGGTGTGGTTCTGTCTTCAATGACAATTTCTCAGACTGCTTAAAAGAAGAATTCAATTGCATAGCAAACGTTTTTGTTGAGTGTGAGGCGTTGTTAATTTGTTAAGAAATCTTAAAACCAGCACTTTACTGATTTAGCCGCACATTATGATCTTCGCAAAAATATAGAATCCTGTGGATACATATGTGGGTCTATTTTTTTATCAATAGAATCTATCAGAAATATGCTAAATTCCACCTGAGTGGATACAAGTGGCTCAAAACAAAGATTTTTAGTTGCTCAAATTTCATCTCAAAGGAGTACAAGTAGGAGGCAGCTATACTGGAGGCAGGAGAGAGAAGCCTTGTGATGAGCAGGTTTCTCTAATTGGCATTTTATATTTAATTATGTCTACCTACTTAAATTTTTTGATCTTATGTCGCTAAATAAACAAGCTGTGAGGAGTGGAAGTGTGGAGTTAGGAGTTAGTGGTTATCTCCTCTACTCAGTGATAAATATTGAGTATTCTTTGATACTTATATGAATTATATGTGCGGTTATTAGAGCCGTAGTCACATAGGTTAGGACAATGTTGATTCCTCAAAGCCGACAAGCAACTAGGTTTATACTCAGAACTCAGCAACACGCTTGTGTGCGGCTGTCGGCGTTCGCCCTTGGCGTTGCCGAAGGCTAGCTGTCCAACGCAACCAGAAAAAGAAATACTAAAAAGTATAAGCGCTTTTATAAAGTTACAATCTATAATTAACAGCTAAATATTTGCAAACGGGTTTAGCAGGCGATCGCAGAGAGTCCCCAGCAATATGTATCATGACTTCATGTGGGCCCATCCAGTCAACAAAGTTTGTTAGCACCCAGACTCAAACCGATACTAGATGCATACAGGTATATGGCAAAGACACAATTGCAGCACCAATAGTGATGACAATTACTCTGCCATCTTAATTCAGTTGCTTAGCCCAATGCTAAAGCCCTATAACATACTTTTGCCACTCTGTGTGTAGTCCACTCTTCAGATGCTTGCTGACCTCGAAATAGAGGCTGCTATAAGGTTGGCGAGGGGGATGACGTAAAGGCATGTGTGCTTCGTGGGGTGTGCGACTGCCTTTTTTCACATTGCAACGGACACAAGCCGTCACAATGTTTTCCCAAGTATCGCCCCCACCGCGCGATCGCGGTATTACATGGTCTAACGTCAACTCATCACCTGTATAGCCGCAATATTGACATGTATGACCGTCACGGTGCAATATATTGCGGCGAGTCAGGGGCATTTCCTTATAGGGAACGCGCACGTAATGACGCAATCTAATTACGGTTGGCAACGGGAAATCAGAATAAAGAAATTTACCGTTGTGTTCAACGCGTTCTGCTTTGCCTTTAATTAATAAAACCGCAGCCCGACGCCAGCTCGTGATATTGAGCGGTTCGTAAGAGGCGTTCAGGACTAAAACCTTCCCCATTGATTAACGCTCAAGGTATTAGTTTTACATATATTAACACAAATATACTCTTCTTGGAAGATGAGAATAAATTATACTTCCGGAATAATTCAAAAATTAATGTTTATTTACAGGGAATGGGGAATTGGGCATTGGGAATGGGGAATGGGGAATGGGGAATTGGGAATGGGGAGACAATAAGTATCAGCAACTGATTACTGACAACTGACAACTGACAACTGACAACTGACAACTAACACCTAAGCATCTTGTATAAATTTGCCAATCAACGCTAAACTTCCAGATTAACTCGCTATGTGGCTTGTAGGACTATGAATAAGCATAATAAATAACCTAGAAGCAAAAGCAGTGGTGTGATAGGAGGAAGTAAAAATGTTAAGTCGTAAGCCAACACCTAGGGTTGATTCTAATCAAGAGTGCGATACCTACGCTTGGTTCTCACAACGCGCTTGGGTGGAAATTGATCTAGAGGCTTTATCGCACAATGTCAAACAACTGGTGCAGTTTTTATCACCACGTACTCAATTGATGGCAGTGGTAAAAGCTGATGCTTATGGACACGGAGCGGTAACAGTTGCCCAAACAGCATTAGAATCGGGAGCTAGTTGGCTGGGAGTTGCTACAGTTCCAGAGGGTATTCAATTACGGGAAGCAGGCATTAATGCTCCAATTCTGATTTTAGGGGCGACTCATACAATAGAGCAAATTCATGCGATCGCCCAATGGAAACTACAGCCAACTTTGTGCAGCCCCAAACATGCCTTAATTTTTTCTAATATTTTAGAATCTATCAAACATGATTCCCCTATTCCCGTACACATCAAATTGGACACGGGAATGTCTCGCTTAGGTACTAATTGGCAGCAAGCAGCTGAATTTGTGCAGTTAGTGCAACGGTTGCCTCATCTTGAGATGAAGAGTATTTATTCTCACCTAGCAACAGCAGATAGTCCTGATGCTACAGTCATGCAAGAACAGCATAGAAGATTTTCAGAAGCGATCGCCCAAATCAAAGCCATGGGAATTAAAATCCCCTGCTTGCACTTGGCAAACTCAGCCGCCACTCTTGCAGATTCAGCATTGCACTATGACATTGTACGAGTCGGTTTAGCAGTTTACGGACTCTATCCAGCGACTCATTTACAAAATGTCATTGACCTTAAGCCAGTTTTGCAACTCAAAGCGCGAGTCACCCAAGTGAAAACAATTGCTGCTGGAACTGGTGTCAGCTACGGTCATCAATTCATCGCACCTCATGAAATACGCCTCGCCGTTGTGGGAATTGGTTACGCTGATGGTGTACCGCGTAATCTTTCTAACAATATGCAGGTACTAATCCGCGGTCAACGAGTGCAACAAATCGGCACAATTACAATGGATCAGTTGATGCTGGATGTGAGTGCTTTTGGTGATTTACAAGAAGGGGAAATAGTCACCTTACTTGGTCAACAGGGAAACGAGCAAATTTCAGCTAATGATTGGGCAGAAAAACTCAACACCATTTCATGGGAAATTCTCTGCGGGTTCAAGCATCGTCTGCCTCGTGTTGCAGTCATGTAATTAGGAATTGGGAATTGGGAATTGGGGAGCCAGTGCGAACAATCGCGCTTGCGTCGGAAAGCGACTGGCGTCATGGGGCATTAGGTTTCTTTCCAATTGCCTCTTGCCGTACATAATTAGTTATGTTACCATAGTAAACTAATGCGGATGTGGCGGAATTGGCAGACGCGCTAGATTTAGGTTCTAGTTCCGAGAGGAGTGAAGGTTCAAGTCCTTTCATCCGCATCTGACCGAAAACATAGAATAGTAACAAGTTTCAAGCACTAGCTAACGTACTGCATAGTCTTGAAACTTTTTTTTGATTACTAGCTTGAAAGAGTAGGGAGTAGGCAACGGATAGCTATGCTCTAAAAGCCGATTTGATATAGCAAAGTGCGCTCGTGCTGTAGACGCTTGGTGCGGCTACTCTTCTCCTGACAAAGACGCTGTGCGAACGAGAACGCCTAACGGCGAACCCACAGGGTGGAGCCACTGTGCGATCGCGCTTTGCCCACACCACAGCCTTTATACCGTTTCACTTTAAAGTTGATACATTTAGGCAAGCTGGGGGAGCTGGGGAAGCTGGGGAAGCTGGGGAAGCAAGAAAAGTGATTTGTATCAATATTTTCGTGAAATGGTATTACATGTGGGGTTGCTGAGTAAAAAGCCAGTTTATTCAAGCCTTTGAGCAATCAACACTGTCCTCATATTTGCAACACATAAATCGACTCTCCGGGGCGTACAGCTGTACGCCCCTACAACGGCTTTACGTCTCATTGAGATTCGTTCAGGCAAGACATGGCATTCTTATTCAACGAGCGTGCTTGATACTACAGTTATAATATCACATTTAGTGCTTATTTATACTGTAAAATATGGCAAATTTAAGATGCTTTGAATCCTGTAAAAAGACTCTAAAGTTTAAGTTATTTATCGACTGGTTCTATCAATGGTATTTAATTGCAGATTTAGTGCAATTAGTTATTTCACACTGTGTTGGTAGTTTTGAGGGATGCCGTGGCTGATGAAATATCTTTACATGCAAAGCACATATATGTATTGAGAGTTGATTGTGGGCTTTATCATTTTTTCTTACTCATTAAAAAAGTCCGCTTTTGACCAAATTGAAGTATTTTTTTGCTCATGAAAATAAATATTTAGGCATTGTTAAACTACAGCGAAAACCAAGCATGAACAGAATTGTTGCGCTATTTTCTGAGTAAGAGTGAGACACTGAACAATGTTTATTTCAAACCTCTGATCAAAGCTCCTTGATATCTGGCAAATAGCCTTAACTTGTGAGCAATGGTTGAGAGCAGGAAGTGGCATAGCAAAACATCGTTGGTAGGAGAATGATTAAGAGAAGTGGAGATTTGTCTCATTTCATATGTTTGCTATATTTTTCTGGTATTCTCTGAACTTATGAAAGATTGGCTAACCGACTTGTCCTAAAGCCAAGGAATTGCGATTGGGACGGCTCGAAAAGCCCTTACTGTTATCCCATATGACGCACCCTCAACTATGGTAGTTAAAGAATCTCCAACAATTGGACTGATTGAAGTTCCAGCAACGGGACTATACGATGCAGAAGGCAAAAATTGGACTTCTTTATATAGACATCGTTCCTTAATCAGCAAGCAAGTTTTGATTCCTGACTTGCAAGCAGGAGGATTTGATGCCCGATTGGTCAACCTCAGAGATGATAACTATAGTGAAGAATTTGGGGAAGTTTCCTGGAAAGGAATGACCCTACGGAAAACTTACGTTGGGGGCAAAATTTCCGCCCTCGATCCTCACGCATTCGATGCTTGGGGAGTTACAGTTAATTTCTCCCAAGACCGTCAAGTCACTTGTATGATAATTGAGCATCTGGCTAAGGGAGGTCGTCCCATTGTCGTTGGCGGATCGGATGCTTTCGCTGAACCGCACCACTACTTGAAAGCTGGCGCAACAGCAGTTGTTCAGGATAAATCCGGGGCAGCAAATTGGGCGATTTTCGACTATGTACTGGGAAAAACTCCACGAGAAGAACTTACAGGTGTGATTCTCGCAGACGGCAAACAATATCCCAGAAAGAATAAAGCCAAAAGTCCAGAGGATTGGGCCCTACCCTCGGTGGACGTGGCGCGGGACTGTTTAGGGACACTCCCCAATGTCCAGGGATTTGTGCCAGTCGGTTCACTGGTGGCTGACATTGGTTGCGATCGCACCTGTGATTTTTGCATGACACCCACCTACGGCACTGGTTTTCGCAGAATGTCCCCAGAAACAGCCCTCAAATGGTTGGCTATCCAGAAAGAAGCGGGGGCCCGTTCGATCAATATCGGTTCCGATCAATTCCTCGCCCGTGGACTCTTTCCAGAGGGACGACAAGAGATCCTCGATATTACCAATGGTGCGCGGGAGATGGGAATAACTCTGATGTGGCCCAATGGTTTAGAACTGAGGAAAACAACTTTGGGAAGTGGGCGCAACTATGAAAGCACCGACCTCAGACCTGACGAAGAACTGATTGAAGCACTGTTTGGCTGGGATGGCAAAGTCGGTTGTCCTTTGGCTTATATCCCTGCTGAACGTCCCGTTTTTGGACGAGAAGCCTACAAAAAGCTGCTACCGTGGCAAGAGCATTGTACGTTGATGAAATCTGTAGTCAGAACTGGTGTGCCTGTCATTGCTTATGGCATCATTATCGGGCTACCCGATGATGACCATGATGACTTGTTACGTCTTGAGGAAGCAATCTCAGAACTCGTGGATGAACTGGTAGAGATTAACCCTCAGCTGGAATTTCAGACTTCATGCTACAGCATTATTCCCTTGCCCGGAACTCCGCAAGCCTTCAATTTACGCAAGTCAGGACTGCTACAGTTTGAAGACACCTGTCTTTGGGGGGTGTGGACAACTACTTCCAAGACTCATCACCTTACCTACGAGGAGGTTTCCGATTGGCAAATTCGTCTATCTAATATTCGCAGATCAGCGTCTGAATTTACCAACTATAACGGGGAATATTCAGGGATGGTTAGTCAAGCTTCCTCCGACGACTCAAAGATTGTGTTGGGAAAATCTTGAGCTAAGGGACTTGCAGAAATAAAATATACAGTTTGATAATAATCATTACAGTAAGGAGGGCAAGGGTTGTCAACGGCAATCCTTGCCCTCTCTAAATAGATACGAATGAAAATTCTTTTTGCACTTTCCTGGTTTTGCATCAAGAGTGCTATTTAATTAACGTGAGTTCGATGACCTCTCCCTTCCAGCCTCCCTCTCCTAAAAGGCGTACTCCTTTCAAGAAGCAAGCGATCGCGTTGCGTCTGGGTAAGGAGAGGGAGGAGGAACGAAAAAATAAGGGTTCTACTCCCCTCTCCTTGTAGGAGAGGGGCCGGGGGAGAGGTTAAAACAGCCCTTGTCGAACTCACGTTAATAATAATCGGTGAAGTGGGAATTATATAGAGAATTCCACTAATAAAAGCTGAGGTAATTTTTATGGTTACTTTATATTAAATTTCAGAAATTTTACTTAATCAATCGTCACATTGGATGAGATTTGAGCAAGCCAGATTGTTTTTAAGTGTTAATACTGAGAAAAAAATAGTTAGATTTTGGTAACTTAACTGTAGTATTTCAGTGGGTATCACTTAAAAGTTACTTAAAGTTAAGTGGCTTCATTTAGTCTTTACTTTTTGTTGACTTATCCTCTAGAGATGTCGAATAATCTAAGTATAAATAAGTAAGTAAATTAACAATAACTTACGATTTATGGGTTTTGACAATCTCAAAATATCTTTACTGCTGTTGAGTTGATCCACAAGTTGTGATTGAAGCTCTTGTATTTGGTATTACAAAAAACTGTTCATTAATATTTTGATGGGAATTGTGGCAAGGCTGATGTCCAAATTTAGCTTACACGTATTAAATTTAGCTGAAGTAAAAGCAAAATGAGTACAACTCCTACAGATAGCTACCGATTGGGCCAAAAACTACATCCGCTATCTTTGTTGGCACAATTAACTAGTCGTAATGCTACAGGTTGCTTACGCGTATTTACTGCGACAGGTTTTTGGTCAATTAATTTAGAAGAAGGTAAACTAACTTATGCTTCCTACTCAAATCAACTATTTGAGCGGCTTGATAATCACTTACGACAGTTGAGTCAAAAAATTCCGACTCTTAACAGCGCCACTCGCGTACAGATGCGACTGATATTTGAACCAAAAAGTGAAAATCAGTCAATACCATACGCAGATTATCAAGGGATTTGTTGGTTAGTCAATCAGGAATATCTCAACGATACGCAAGCGGCAAAACTCATTGAAGGATTGGCTAAAGAAGTATTAGAGTCTTTTTTGGTAGTCAAAGAAGGAAACTATGAATTTTATGCTGATAGTTCCTGGGATGAACTGCCAAAGTTCTGTTACTTGGACTTGCGGTTATTAGTCGAATATTGTCAAAGGCAGTTACGACAGAGATCAAATATTCAGCCACCAGTTCACGCTGCGGGTAATTCTCAAGTTTTGCCCACAGCTAAATTACCTCAATCTCAGTCACTATTGCCAAATAGGCAACAATTACCAAGGCAAAAAAATCAAGAGCCTCCTGAAAATAGAAATACTACAAGTGCTTCATCAGTTGTGCAAAAAAGTCTCTATACAATTGCCTGTATTGATGATAGCCAAACAGTGTTGAATTCTATTAACCTTTTTTTAGAAGGAAATCCATTCTCAATAGTTACAATCAACGATCCAGTAAAAGCTTTAATGCAAATTATCCGCAGCAAACCAGACCTAATTTTGCTAGACGTTGAAATGCCTAATTTAGATGGATACGAACTATGCTCTTTATTACGTAAGCATTCAGCTTTTAAGAATATACCAATCATTATGGTGACTGGGAGGACAGGATTTATCGACAGAGCAAAAGCCAAACTTGTCAGAGCATCGGGATATTTAACTAAACCTTTTACACAATCTGACTTGCTGAAAATAGTGTTTAAGCATATCGGTTAATTTAGTCATAATAAGCTGCATAAAATCAGGCAGTTTTATGAAAAAATAGGAAATTTACGAATGAGTCTTACCTTGGTTGGCACAATTTTAATTGTTGAAGATTCGCCCAGCGAATTAGAATTAATGAGCCATTATCTGAAAGAAAGTGGTTACAACGTGATTAAAGCTAGTGGTGCTAAAGAAGCTTTAGAAAAAGCTTTGTTACAAGAGCCAGATGCAATTGTTACTGATGTAGTTATGCCGGGTATGAGTGGATTTGAGTTATGTCGCTCTCTGAAAAAAAATCCAGTAACTCAAAAATTACCGATAGTGATTTGCAGTTCTAAAAATTTAGAAATTGACCGTTTGTGGGCAATGAAACAAGGTGCTGATGTCTATATAACAAAGCCATATACACGAGAGCAACTCTTACGCGCTATTAAATCAGTGGTGTTTTAAATCAATGAATAATGCTCAAATGATACTGACTGCCAAAAAAACAAAAAATAACTTATTAGATGGTTATCTCAAATTCCAGCTGAATCAACAGACGACAGCTGTTTTATCCATGAAACACACGCAAGAAGCGGTGATTTTTCCTATTGAAGCTGTAACTTCAATGCCAAATATGCCTGCCTGCATCTTGGGATTAATGAATTGGCGCAGTCGGATAATTTGGGCTATTGACCTACCTAGGTTACTGAATTTAGAAGCCTTAGATCATAAATTGTGGCAATACAATGCAATTGTAATTAAAGTAGAATCACTGCTCTTAGGCTTAGTTGTACAAGAGATAAAAGGTACAACTAAATTTATGCCTGATGATATTCGTTCTCCTGTAGGACAAGTGGCATCAAGTTTAGTACCTTATTTACGCGGGTGTGTTGTGCAACAAGAAGAAACCTTGCTGGTTTTAGATGCACAAGCTATTGTAGATTCTTCTATTCTCCGCAATGAATAGGTGCTATTAAAAACCATTTTTTAGTGTTCTCATTTACCTATTCAGGAGAATTATCTTATGTTTAATAAAACTGACATGGCTAAGAGTAGTGATGCTCAAAATCGAGCAGGTTTCATTTCACCCCCACAGGTTCCTGATAGTATAGTAGAGCTATCAAGTCAGCCTGATATTGCAACAGTGGATGGTTCTGTCTGGAAGCGTGCGATCGCTTACTTACAGCGGCTCAGCTTTAGTAAAAAAGCCACAATTTTAGCGATCGCTATCAGCACTATACCAACATTGACCATAGGAGCGATCGCTTATAGCTTGATGAATAAATCACTTACTCAGCAAATTACTCAATCTCAACAAGCCGCAGCTATTGACTTAACTAACACAGTCAACCGCTTTATGTTGGGAAGATATAGAGATATTCAAGTACTGGCAAATCTGCCATTTTTGACAAATACCAAAATGATCGCTAGAACCAGCGATGAAGAAAAGCAAGCTGTGTTAAATCGGCTTGTGGAAGCTTACAAATATAACAGCATTGCGGTCTTGGATATCGAAGGTGACTTGATTGTTCAATCTCGTGGTGAACCTCTGGATAATCAAAAAGACCGCAATTATTTTCAAGAAACTCTCCAAAAGGATGCGGCTGTTATTAGTAAGCCGGAAAAATCAAATAAGACTAATGTAGTAAGTATTGATATATCTGCACCAGTGAAAGATAGCGATACAGGCAAAACTATCGCTGTAGTGAAAGCAAGTGTGCCTGTCACATCTTTAGGAGAGGTGATTCAAAACTATACAGGTAAAGGACAACAATATCACTTACTTGATAGTTCAGGAAAAGTTTTCCTGACTCCACAAAAAGAATTCATGGGGAAAGATGCAAAAGCAGAATATCCCGGTTTAGCTCAAGTCTTGGCAGTTAAGAAAATCCATACTTTTACAACAGTTCAAAAAATTAATAAAAAGCCAGAATTAGTCAGCTACATTCCCTCTACAAAACTCGAAGGTTTACCAAATTTAAACTGGCAAATACTTTTATCCACAGATACAACAATTGCTTTCGCACCTCAAAGACAATTGTTGTGGACAATAGCGATCGCCACAATATTTATAGCAGCAATTGTGGGAGCGATCGCGACTTGGATAGCCAAGGGTGTCACACAACCAATTCTCAATACAACTCTAATGGAGACACAAAAAGCAGATGAGTTAGAAGTATTGAGTACAAATATTAACCACACCACGCAATTGCCAAGCTTGGTAACAGAACAACAAGTCTCTCCAGCAGAACTGCAACAACAACTTTTAGAACTACTCAACAACGTAGAAGGCGCAGCTAGAGGAGATTTGACAGTGCGTGCAGACGTAACCACCGGGGAAATCGGCACTGTTGCTGACTTTTTTAACTCCATCGTGGAAAATCTACGAGATATTGTCACCCAAGTTAAACAAGCTGCTACCCAGGTAAATGGCGCAATTGGTTCTGACGAAACAGCCATTCGCCAACTAGCAGAGGAAGCACTCATCCAAGCCGCTGAAATCAACCGCACCCTAGATGCTGTTGACAAAATGACTCATTCTATGCAAGCTGTAGCCGCCAGCGCCCAACAAGCCGCAAAAGTTGCCAACCATGCTGCTGACAATGCAACTAAAAGTGGTCAAGCAATGGATTTGACAGTGCAAAACATCCTTTCTTTAAAAGAAACCGTTGGTGAAACTGCCAAGAAAGTTAAACGTCTGGGAGAATCTACCCAACAAATATCACGCGTGGTGTCCTTGATTAACCAAATCGCCATGCAAACCAACTTACTCGCCATCAACGCCAGCATTGAAGCAGCGCGTGCTGGTGAAGAAGGACAAGGTTTTGCTGTTGTTGCAGAAGAAGTAGGCGAATTAGCAGTCCGCAGCGCCGCAGCAACTCAAGAAATTGAAGAAATTGTGGAAAATATCCAACGGGAAACCAGCGCAGTTGTGCAGGCAATGGAAATCGGTACAATTCAAGTAGTAGATGGTGCTCGAATTGTGGAAGAGGCTAAGCAAAGTTTGAGTCAAATTTTGGATGTATCACGTCAAATTGACTTGTTAATACAATCGATTTCCACTGCAACGGTATCTCAAGTAGAAACATCACAAACTGTTAGCCAATTGATGAAAGATATCGCCGCCATATCACAACGTACCAGCGATTCTTCACGCCAAGTTTCCCAATCTCTGCAAACAACTGTCGAAATTTCTCATCAATTACAAGAGACTGTAGAGACTTTTAAAGTTAGTTAATTGTCAGTTGTTAGTTGTTAGTTGGTAGTCACTTGCTGCTAGTAGAAGAATACCTATTTGTAACCGCAGAGGCGCAGAGTACACAGAGAGAAGAGTTAATCAATATAGATAATCTTAGACCAGGAAGAGAGTAGTTGCTAATTAATAGTTACTTGTTCTGACCACTGACAACTGACCACTGACAACTGACCAATGACCAATGACCAATGACTAATGACAAATAACAAAAACTATGAATAAAGAATTAGAAATCCAGAGGCAGTTTTTAGAAGAGGCTATAGATTACCTTAATACTTTGGAAGGGGTATTGTTAGAAATCGACTCTCATAACCGCATCGATTTAGATAAAATTAATGCTGCATTGCGTGCTGCTCATTCTATTAAGGGTGGGGCGGCGATGATGGGATTTAAGACATTAAGTGATTTAGCTCATCGTTTGGAAGATTGTTTAAAAGTCTTAAAAACTCAAAAAAATTCTCTGGAATTTGATACAGAATTACAAAGTTTACTGCTTTCTGGAGTTGATTGGTTACGCCAGATTGTGCAACTTTTAACAGAAGGAAATGCCATAGAAGAACAATGGCTAGTGAGCTTTTGTTATCCAGTTTTTGATGAATTGCGCGATCGCTTGGGTGAACCCACTCCAGAAGATGCTACAACCATGCTATCGCCGGAAGACGGGCAAGATATCATCCCTTTGCTGTTTGAAACGGAAGTAGAAGGATGTTTACAGCGTTTAGAATCGGTGTTAGCAGATAGTCAACAACCATGTTTGCAAGAAGAAGTTGCCATCATGGCCGCTGAATTAGGCGGTTTGGGCGAAATGTTGCAATTAACAGCTTTTACCCAACTTTGTGAGTCAATCAAGCAACACATAGAAGCACCGGAACCTGAATGTGTCCCGGAAATTGCGCGGTTAGCCTTACAAGCATGGCGGCGATCGCAAGCTTTGGTGTTGACCAATCAACGTGATCATCTACCTACAGAAATTGAGTTGCATGAAGTTGCAACTTTTGCCACAAATGCAGCTGATACAAAAGTTTTATCTGAAATCAATTTGGCAATTACAGAATCTTTAGATATAGAACTTGCTGATGAAGCAGAACAAAGTATATTAGTTGCTAGGGAAATTTCCACAATAGATTTTAAATTATTTGAACATAAACCAGAGTTAGTTAGTGTTGGCAAAGACCGGGAAAATCAAGAAAATACTGTTCGCGTTCCTAGTAAACAGCTTGAGCAAATCAATGATTTATTTGGTGAACTGATTGTCCAACGGAATGGGCTAAATTCGCAAATCGAAAAATTACGCAAACTTGTGCGACATTTGAGCCAGAGAGTGCAACTTCTCGACCGCGAGAACCAAGAATTACGTAGAGAATGTGATAGAATAACTACTAAAAATGCCATATCTGAACACAGGCGATCGCTAGCTGATAATACTTATCAAACAGAACAAGGTATAGCCACAGAGTTTGATAGTTTAGAAATGGATCGCTATAACGAATTAAATTTGCGATCGCAAGAAGTTATGGAAACCATTGTCCAAGTACAAGAAGTTTCCACAGATATACAATTAAGCGTTGATGATACAGATCAAATTGCTCGCAAACTCAGCAAAACATCGAAACAATTGCAGACAAAGCTGACTAATATCAGGATGCGCCCATTGTCTGATTTAGTTGAGCGTTTTCCGAGAGCTTTACGTGATTTAAATGTAGAGTATGGCAAAAATGTGCAGTTGAAAATTGAAGGTGGCAATACTCTAATTGAACGCAGCATTTTAGAAGCTTTAAATGACCCTTTAATGCATCTATTAAGAAATGCTTTTGATCATGGTATCGAAGATTCTGCCACTCGCCAAGCTTTAGGTAAACCGGAACAAGGATTAATTGAAATTAAAGCTAGCCATCGTGGTAACCGTACAATTATTACCATACGTGATGATGGACAAGGCATTTCTTTAGAGAAAATTCGCTCTCGCGCCATAGCTATGAAATTAGATTCTGCTTTGGTTGAAAGTGCAACTGATGAAGAACTTTTGTCATTAATTTTTGAACCTGGGTTTAGCACCTCCGACCAAGTGACCGCCTTGTCTGGTCGCGGTGTGGGAATGGATGTAGTTCGTAATAACCTCAAATTGGTTCGAGGAGATATTAAAGTTGATACCGAACCGGGAATTGGCACTACCTTTACATTATCAGTACCGTTTACCCTTTCTGTAGCTAGAGTCTTGCTAGTAGAAAGCAATAGAATGCTATTGGCATTTCCCACAGATGTGATTTCCGAAATATCTTTATTGCAAAACGACAGAATTTTTCCCATGTCAGGTAGCGAAGTCCTGAATTGGCAAGGCACAATGCTACCATTAATTCGCCTTGGTCGCTACTTTGAATTTAATTGTCCACGCCACGATAGCCCAGAATTAGAAACTCCGCCAGCCATTAATGCTAGCAGTGTATTAATAGTTAAAGGTAATAATCAACCAGTAGCAATACAAGTAGATCGTTGTTGGGGTGAACAAGAAGTTGCTATTCGCCAAGTTGAAGGAAATATACCTTTACCTGAAGGTTTCAATAACTGCACAATTTTGGGTGATGGACGAGTTGTAGCATTAGTTAATATCAATGAATTGCTGTATTGGATTGCTAGTAATCAGCGTACTCCTAGAAATCATCAATTACCATCAGCAAGATTGAAGACACCATTCCTGTTTTTGAATCCTGAAAAAGTTCCTCCAACTCCAACCAAAGAAAAAGGCACAATTTTGATTGTCGATGATTCCATAAATGTGCGCCGTTTCTTAGCTTTAACTTTGGAAAAAGGCGGTTATCAAGTAGAACAAGCTAAAGATGGTCAAGATGCTTTAGAAAAACTTGAAAGTGGTTTGAAAGTCCAAGCAGTAATTTGCGATATTGAAATGCCTCGCCTTGATGGTTATGGCTTTTTAGGTCGTATCAACTCCAACGTTAATATTAAAAATATTCCTGTGGCTATGCTTACCTCTCGCAGTAGTAATAAACATCGACAACTAGCAATGCAATTAGGTGCAAGCGCTTACTTTTCCAAACCTTACAATGAGCAAGAATTACTGAGAACTTTAGAAGAAATGATTCAAAGTGTAGCGCAAACAGCAACATTAAATTGAAAATGCTTTGCAAACAACCTTTTAAAGGTTTATATTCGCTTCGATGGAATCCAAGCGCTGGCGTTGTTTTAACCACTCTCGACAAACTTCTTGAGTGAGTTGTATTTCTTCATCAGTCAAAAGCTCATCTGGACAACCAGATGCGATGATTTTTGCTACTTTGGCAGCTTTGCGGTAATGTATGCCACATTTCACCAGTTGCGTATGTAATAATTGTTCTTTATCTTGACAAAAAGTCGTTTTCATGAATTAGGTAGTTTGGCAACTTCTACTCTAATTTCTAAAAATGAGGAAATTACTACGTCTTACTGTGGATAGATAATTGCGTAACTTTATATTTTTGTTAGATTTACTGTGGTTAGTGGTTAGTGGTTAGTTGTTGGTTGTTAGTGGTCAGTGGTCAGTTGTCATTTGTCATTAGTTATTCTCCTCATCTCCCTCATCTCCCTCATCCTCCCCATCCCCCCATCTCCCCTGCTGACTCAAGACACAGCGCGTCGCACCTTGTGCCAGATTAAGCCGGCTACAATTAACCCTAAGCCCGTTTGCCAAATAGCAGACTCTACCCAAAAAGCCAGGAACAGACAAGACACAAGACCTATCCAACCCACCCACACAGGATACAGTCGTTCAGATGGGGAAAGACGCAAAGCAGCTAAATTGGTGACTGCGTAGTAAATTAAGACACTAAAAGCGCTAAACGACCATGTAGTTTTCACATTGCCTAATAGTACCAGGGCTGCGATCGCTCCCCCAACTACGATCACAGCCCAGTATGGAGATGTCTGTTGTTGATTCAAACGTGCTAAAAATCTGGGAGCATCCCCACGCCGTCCCATTGCCAACAACACGCGGGATAAACCCAGAATCAAGTTCAATAATACACCCAACATTGCCGTCATCGCCCCAACAGCTAACACCAAAGCAGCACCCGAACCCGCAACGCTGCGGACTGCTACTTCCAAAGGAGCCGCTTTTGCCTGTCCTGTGGCGTTGCTTAAAACATCCACCCCCACAGCCCCAATGCCAACGGTTGCCACGGCGATGTAAAGTAACATTGTTAGTAGCAAACAGACAATCATCGCTTGGGGTATGGTCTTTCTGGGAGAACGTGCTTCTTCTCCCATGGTGGCAATGCGACCATAACCTGTGTAGGCAACAAACATCAAAGCGCTAGCATGAAGTATTGCCCCTGGCGAACTCGTAAAAAATGGTGTCAAATTGTCAATACCCACCACCGTCACACGGGGCAAACATACCAGGATAAAGAATCCTAAAGATAGCAGCGTTACCGACACAATCACAGTGTTAGCCACATTAGAGCGCCGGATACCGCTCAACACTATCAATGTCATAATTATTACAGTCAACAAAGCTATTGGCACAACCCAATTGGCACTCACCCCTACAATGTTGAGTAAGTAACCAGCAAAACCCAAAGCCGCAGTTGCAGCCGAGGCAGTTTTTGCTACCAAAAACATCCAGCCAGCCGTAAAACCAAAAGCAGGAGTGAGATATTTATAACCATATTCATAAGTACCACCACTGACTGCATGATTAGCTGCCAACTGAGCGCTATTAAGTCCATTGCAGGTAGCAACGATCGCACCAATAGCCACTGCTAAAATTACCGCAGGCCCAGCAATTCCCGCCGCAATGCCAATACTGACAAATACACCCGTACCGACAATCGAACCCAGTCCCATCAGGGTTGCACCAAAAACCCCTAACTCTCTTTGCAACTGTGGTGGTGAATTGGTAGTGGACATTTTTTTCCTGTATTAAATTATTAGGGAGTAGGGGAGGATGAGGGGGATAAGGGAGATGAGGGGGATGAGGGGGATGAGGGAATAACAACTGACAAATGACAAATGACTATTGCCCAATTCCCAATTCCCCATTCCCAATTCCCCATTCCCAATTCCCAATTCCTAACTTTTACTGGACTTTTACGCCCTTCCAGAAAGCTACGTAGCCTTCGATGTTCTTAGCTTTTTCCTTGGTGCTGGGATAGTACCAAGCTGCATCTTTGTTGACTTGTCCATCAACTTCGATACTGTAGTAGCTAGCAACACCTTTCCAGGGACAGGTGGTATGAGTATTACTGTCTTTAAAGTATTCCTTGTTAATGGTGTCAGCAGGAAAATAATGGTTGCCTTCCACAACCACGGTGTTATCGCTTTCGGCTAAAACTGCGCCATTCCAAATTGCTTTCGGCATAACTGATTTCGCAAATAAACTTTACACATAATATTTTTACACTTCTACAGCTTTTCTCTTTGTGTCTTCGTGTCTTGGTGGTAAAAAATCTTGAACCACAAAGGCACAAAGTATTTTCCAGTCAGCTGCGTAATAATATCTGTAGATATATTGACTTTGTAGTGAAATGGAACCTGTGACGCTTGCGGCTGTTGTTAGTGCGATCGCTACTACACTTCTCAATAATTGTAGGGTGGGCAATGCCGACAACGTAATAATCACGGTTTGAGCAAAGTTGAGTGCATTGCCCACCGCTGTGTAATTGCAATAAAGCAACTGGTGCAAGATGTCAGTTACCCTGATTTCTATCAAGCTTGGTATCAGCATAACTTTGCAAATTGTGTCATGCGAAGCTTAAAGAAAATCCTTTTCACAAGAATAATTTAAGTACTTTTAAGCAGCGACGTTACAAATGTTTGTTCCTTAGCAACAACAGCTTAAGTATTTACAGCAATTGCGTACTCATTTACAGCAATTGCTGTCTCATTCATAATGAATGCTTAAAATTTAAGGAAAAAAATTAAGCAATAATTATAAATGGATACTCATTTACAGCAATTGCTGTCTCATTCATAACTAATGCTTAAAATTTAAGGAAAAAAATTAAGCAATAATTATAAATGGATACTCATTTGCAGCAATTGCTTATGCATTTGGTATAAATGCTTAAACGTTAATAACAACAGTTTGAGTTTTTGTATTTAATGGTTATGCATTTGCTACTCAAGATTTACTAAAACAGCAATTCAGTCTGCAATTGCCAATTACGAACTGCAAATTGTTCCGTGATTGCTTACAATAGTTCTAAAAATCGGTCTAAATCTATCTGAGCTTGTTTTAAAATTTTAGCCAATGTTGTACGCTTGACTGGCCGATGAGCAGGGACAGTCAACTTCAAAACCTCATCTGAAATTTGTTTTTGCAACCTGATGTGACTACCTCGTTGGCGTACAAATATCCATCCATCTCGCTCTAATGCTGCAATAATCTCAATGTATGACAGACTGGGAACTTTAGTCACAGCACTAATTCCCTTACTATAGCTCCCTCTTCAATTATCAATTCTTCTTCCAATGGTTCCAGATAAAGCAGTATTGCCTCTTGAATATTTTCTAGTGATTCTTCGATAGTTTCTCCTTCACTGATACAACCTGGAAGTGAGGGAACAAAAACTGTATAACCACCTTCATCACTTGGTTCTAATACTACTTTTATATTCATAATTATTTAAGTTTGCACTAGTTAATAATAGCTGTTAAATCATGCTTATTTCAGTCATATCTGTACATATTATAGCTGATACCATTTGCAAAAATATTTGCAACACATGAATCGGCTCTCCGGGGCGTACAGCTGTACGCCCCTACTGATGTATTTTTATCAGGTATTTTGTGAAATGGTCTGAGAGGTTGTTTTAAAAGTGGTTGGTTGTGATTAAAATCACATTTTTTTTACCCCCCTTAATCCCCCCTTGTCAAGGGGAGAGACTAGACAATTTAGTTCCCTCCCCTTTACAAGGGGAGGGTTAGGGTGGGGTAAACAAATATTCAATACACTACTACATTTTAGCTTTGCCACTTTATTAGGTTGTGTTAAAACTTGGGTTAAACTATTACTAAAGCACCTAAAAATTTTAATTTATTATGACTAAATCACCAGTCAAAACTCTTTATATAACAGACTTTGCCTTGTGGATTGAGCAGACTGTGAGCAGCTTAAAATCCCAAGATTATAGCAATGTAGATTGGGAAAATTTAATTGAGGAAATAGAAGCATTGGGGAAGAGAGATAGACGGGAATTAGAAAGCCGTTTGACGACCTTATTTGAACACGCCCTCAAACGAAATTATGTAAATTTACCAGAATGTTATGGCGGTTGGGAAGCAACAATTAGCCGGACACAACAGGAATTAAGCCGTATTCTTCGAGATTCCCCTAGCCTGCGTAATTATTTCTTAACTGTATATGACGAATCTTATCAAAATGCACGTAAAAATATGAGTAAGGAATATGAATCAAAATCTCCTGATAATTGTCCTTTTTCTAAAGATGTAGAAATATTATTGACTGAAAATTTTTGGCATTCTTAAGAGGTTGTCTGAAAAGGGACTGGGTATTAGGACAGAGATGTTTTCATGGATTCTGGTGTACACAGTTGATGATGGCTACTAAGTTATTGCTTGATTGCGGTTGTATAATACGATAATGTTATTATTGAATGCAATTTGATGATTTTTAGGCATCATGAGTAATATCAAGCAGCTTTTGGAACAAGCGCAAGCAGCACATGATGCGGCAAATTGTTCATTGCTAATTCAATATTTGCAACAGTTAATTTCCATAGCTGATTCTCAACATCCAGAGATAGTTAAAAATCAAGAATATTTGCTGGAATTAGCACTCTGGGTTTTAGAAATGGGAGATTTTCAGCAACGCTGGGATATTACCAAAGTGTTGATTTATCTGGGTAATATTGCTATTCCAGCGCTGATTAATATCTTAGAAGATGAAGATGCAGAATTAGAAGTGCGTTGGTATGCAGCACGGACTTTGGGCGAGTTTCAGCACCCAGATGCTATAAACCCTTTGGTGGAATTGCTAAAAACTAATGAAGATGAAGAACTCAAAGCCATCGCCGCTACAGCTTTGGGGCAAATGGGTACTCTGGCTATAACTGCACTGGCTGAACTGCTGCAAGATGAGGATACCAGACTTTTGGCAGTGCGATCGCTCTTTTCCATCCGGCATACAGAAATTATCCCGCCTTTGTTGAGTGTAGTCCAAGATGCACAACCAGCAGTCCGCGCTGCTGCAATTGAAGCCCTCAGCAGTTTTCACGACGAACGTGTGCCACCAGTTTTATTAAATGCTTTGGATGATCTATCTGCTACAGTCAGACGCGCAGCTGTGCTTGGTTTGGGTTGTCGTCCTGACTTGTGTTCAGAATTAAATTTAGTGACAAAACTGCAACCTCGGTTGTATGATTTTAATCTTGAGGTTTGTTGTGCCGCAGCGATCGCCCTTTCCCGCCTGGGTAGCGATGACGCTGCTAGGCACTTATTTGATGTGTTAATATCACCCCACACACCAATCAACTTACAATTAGAAGTTATCCGCGCTTTAATCTGGTTAGAGACACTATCAAGTTTGGAATATCTGCAACAAGCACTTCATCAAAGTACTTCCAAAACAGTTTGGCAGGAAATTGTTACAGTTCTAGGACGAGTACAAAAGCCGCAATTAACTACACTAGCCGCAGCAGTTTTGTTGGATGTATTGCGATCGTCACATCCAGCCACTAAAATTGCCAGTATTAAAAGTGCGATCGCTTTGTCTTTGGGACAGTTAGGCAACATTGAAGCGGTTGAACCATTGATTTTACTACTGTCAGATGCAGATCAACAAGTAAAACTGCACGCGATCGCCGCACTCAAGCAGCTAGCCCCAGAAGTTGCATTGCAACAATTACAGCAATTAGCTAATAATCCTACTCTCACACCAGAATTGCAACAAGGAGTAGCGATCGCTTTGGCAGAATGGTAGCAAGGGTAAAGTTTCAAACTGTATTGCAGCAAAGTCAAAACCGCTGTATGTGAAGTTTGTTAAATTTACTTTGACAAATTTCAAATACATCCTTGATGACGCCTAGCACAAACCCAAAGGCAAGAAAAGCAAGTATGAGCGATCGCCTTCACCTATACAATCATCTTTGTGAGCAAGTTTTTTACTTCGAGATATTTATGTCTCGAAACACAATATCTTTACGTTGAGCAACATCAGCTTGTAACTTGTAGTTTACAGCAATAGCACTGAGACTTCTGACTGACGCTGGTAAATCAAAGCTGAGATTTATTCGCATAGGTACTCCTTTAAGCGGTTTTACAACTAAATACTTCCCTTTTTTTTGCCCAGCCTGAATCAACTTTGCAGAGTACTCTTCACCATCAGCAGTAAACGCTCTTGAAACACCTCTTTCATCAGCATACATATAAAAACCTCGATTTCGGTACAATCCTGTTATCTCCTCTTGTTTTGTCAAGAGAAACGAGCAAGTGACAATTTTGAGTTTTCTTTGACATGCCTGAAACTCAAATTTCAAATTTAAATCTTCGTCCTCTATCACCTGTGTGATCTTTTTTTGGGCGAGAGATGGCGCTGTGTAAAGTGTACTTGCAGCGAGAAAGCCCAAAATTAAGCTATATCTGGCGACAACTTTGGTAAAATTTTTCATATTTTTCAATAAAACTTAGTAATTATACTAAATACTAAAACGTGGCTCTAATACAAGCTAATTATTATTTAAATTTTTTATATCATTATCAGCTGCCATTTCTCGCCAATTCACCCAGACGCTTCAACACACGCAAAACGGTATATAAATCATTCCCTGGATTGAAGATGTAAAATAAGCGAGACAATGCATATTTTGGCATTTCTTGTTTGAGCAATTTCACAGAAATAAAACTATTACCATTGGTAATTAATCCATATATTGATTTATGCGAGTTAGAAAATGTCAGCATATAAGCTAGTAGCTGTGGTTTACCTACCTCTACAGAAAATGCTGCTTGTTTGGATTCTATGACTACTACTAGCTGTTCAAACAAAACTAAAACATCAATTTGACCTTTGATTGTTACGCCTTCATCTTCAGCAGAAACTTCTACAGACTTTTCAGATTTCACATGAAACGGGGATAGATAAAAGTCTGCTAAATCCAATAAGAAAGACAACACCACCATCTTGACAGTATTTTCCAGCAGAGGAAGATACTTGAGCAAATTAGCATAACTTGCCTTAACTCGGTCGAGTTGTTGCTTTTGCGAGTTGGTAATTTCTGGTAAGTTATCTTGCCACTCTCTAAAAAATTCCTCATCCTCAACCAATTGCAGTCCAAAGCTAGTTTCTAAGTCAAGCAAAGTAATATTATTTTGGATTTTAGATTTTGGATTGGCAGCTGAGTCAGTTGTCAGTGGCAAATGACAAATGACAAATGACAACTGACAACTGACAAATAACAATTAATTACACTTCCGCCGGATGTTGTTCTTGTTGCCTTTCTACAAACGCCTGCACACGGGCGCGGTAGTTCCTAGAAGTCTCATCTGCCCAATCGCGATCGTTACTGTTGGCATATAAATGTACTAATGGCTCGCTGGCATCTGGTAAAACTAACAGCCAACTGTCATCATAAGGTTGACAAATTTTCACGCCATCGATCAGTTCTAGGTTTTGCGCTGGGTGAGTTTCCACCAAGTAACGCATCAGCGCCCCTTTAGCTGTCCAAGGACAGCGGATGGTGTGAGTTTTGTGAATCACACGCGGCAATTCTGAACGAGCTGTGGCGAGCGATCGCTCTTGAATGGTCAGCATCTCTATAATCTTAGCTATGCAGAACATGGAATCAAAGCCTGGATGCAGATGTGGGAAAATAAAACCAGTGTCTCCACTACCACCAAGCACCACATTAGGATTTTTTTGACAGGCTTCCATCAAAGCTGTAGGATTAGCTTTAGTGCGAATCACTTTACCATCATGGCGACGTGCAACTTGTTCCACAGCACTGGAAGCATGAACCGGCACGACAACTGTACCTCTGGGATTAGAGGTTAAAATCATGTCTACCATCAGCGCTGTTAAAGCTTCGCCACGAATGGGAAAGCCTGACTCATCAACTAAAATTAGCTGTTCGCCGTTAGCCGATACCTGAACCCCAAAGTTAGCTTTGAGGGCTTCTACTACATGCCCAAGTTGAGTTAGTAGTGCTTCCCGGTCAGTGACTGATACTGCTGCTTTATTCACACTGGCATTTAGCACCACCGCATCAGCACCAAATTTATCTAACATTTGGGGTAATACTGCCCCAGATACAGCATAAACATAGTCAATTACGACTTTTGCTCGACTGTTACGCAGAGTTTCAATGTGTAATAGCTTCTCAAAGGCGGTGCAGTAACGGTCAATGACTTGGCTGGGGTAAGCGACATCGCCAATTTCATGAATTTGCGATCGCCGCATATCTTCTTTAAAGTAAGCCCCTTCAATTTTCTTTTCCAAAGCTTTGGTGATATTAATCCCCTTAGCATCCATGAATTCTATTAAGATGTAGTCGGGGCGGTCTGGATGTACCCGCACATGAATTCCCCCAGCCACGGACATTGTAGGTATCACCGTCCTGGCGATGGGAATCGCTGTGGCATCAAGGTTTTGAATATCCACACCTACCGACATTAAACCAGCAATCAGCGATCGCGTCACCATGCGCGAAACATTGCGTTGGTCACGGGAAACCGTTACTTTAGAACCAGGTTTCAAAGTAGAACCATAAGCAGCCCCCAACTTCACGGCAAATTCTGGGGTAATGTCAATATTCGCTAAACCTTGTACGCCACGTTGCCCAAATAAATTTCGTTGAGCGGTGTTACCCCAAATCAAGTTAATATTTAAGACTGCCCCCGACTCAATTTTTTTGCTGGGCCAAACCCGCACACCGGGGCTAATTTGCGCTTCTTCTCCCACAGTGGACAGTGAACCCACCACAGAAGCTTCTAAAACATGGGCGCGGCGGTCTACGCGAGTACCGCGAGAAATCACACAGGCGCTAAGATGTGCTTCATCCCCAACAATTGCCCCATTCCAGACAATTGGGCGCTTGAGGTTAGCATCAGCACCAATGGTGACATTATCGCCAATTACAGTTCCGCCCTCAATTTGCACTCTCGCACCAATGCGGCAATTAGCACCAATCACTGCTGGAGTTTCAATGTTAGCCGTGGGGTCGATATAAGTATTTTGACCAACCCACAAATCAGTGGAAACTTCTCTGTAAGCAAAGTCAAGTTTTACCTTGCGGTCTAAAGCATCATATTGAGCTTCCCGATAGGCATCTAAGTGTCCGACATCACACCAATAACCTTGAGCAATGTAACCATACATTGGCTCGCCCTTGGCTAATAGTAAGGGAAATAAATCTTTAGAAAAATCAGATTCAGTATTATCTGGGAGATATTCTAAAACTTCTGGTTCGAGAATATAAGTACCAGTGTTAACGGTATCGGAAAAAATTTCACTAGTAGAGGGTTTTTCTAAAAAACGGCAAATTTGTCCTTCTTCATTGGTAATGACCACCCCAAACTCAATCGGGTTAGGAACTCTGGTTAAAATTAAAGTTGCTTTTGACTTCTTTTGTTTGTGAAATGCGATCGCTGCTGTCAAGTCAAAATCTGTGATACTATCGCCGCTAATTACTAAAAAAGTTTCATCCAGAAGTTCAGCAATATTTTTTACACAGCCCGCTGTTCCCAAAGGCTGGTCTTCTTCAACGGCGTAGGTCATTTGTACGCCAAAATCACTGCCATCTTGAAAATAATCTCGCAAGACATCAGGTAAATAATGTAACGTGGCAATTACTTCAGTGATGTCATGTCGTTTGAGAAGATTGATAATATGTTCAGCGATCGGTCTATTGAGGATGGGCACCATTGGTTTGGGTAGATCGCAAGTTAATGGACGAAGCCGCGTTCCCGAACCGCCTGCCATCAGTACTGCACGCATAAATTCTCCTTAGCTATTTGCAGCATTTGCTACTTCAAAAACCATTATGTATTTTGTGTTTTTCTTTAGTCTCCTACGGATGTTGAGATTTGAGGAACTTCCGCAAGATGCATCTGGCAATGAATAAGCATATGTACTCAAAACATTCATCTGTTTGTCCACAGACAATCAACAGAACTGCTGATAAATCAGGGTAGTTCTAGGTGTTTACGATAACTTACGATAGCTCCCGGAAACCTCGCAGATAAAGAGGAAGAAGGAAAAAGTAACATAGAAAATAAAAATGCTCTTTTTACCTTTTATCAAGTCAATTGTCTTTCTGATGCTGATGTTCTATGCTAGTGTGCATCCAAGTTGCATATTCTCTAGTTAAGACGTTCATAAGTACTCTTTGACAAAGTTATAATAATCGGAAACCTCCGCTGAGACTTTGCGCTTTGTCCTCATACAAAATCCAAATGACTAATGGCGACCAAATCAAGTGATTATGCAATGAATATGTTTTTTCGCTGACTTGGGCAATAAGTACTTTTCTTTGCTAATCGCTAACTAGCCACGATGTAAGAGCCTATTTTACACTGGAGTAAGATATCCTATCATCTAGGAACTAAGATGTCCAAGACTGAGTAGCTCAGGCATACATTCTCAGTGTAGGGTAAAAATGACCTACTGAGTGTAGGCATAGTTCACTTAAATTCTGTCAGTTGCTAACGGAGTTAATGGCAATGGGTAGCTTTATTCTTTTTACCTTGATAGTTGTTTATGTGGGTGGCATCTGGAAGTTTTGGACTGGGTTTAGCCGGACTAACTTTTCTCCATCTTTACCTAATCGTATAGGTTTAGCTTTATTATGGCCTGCTTTGTTTCTTACTAATGAATCTTATCGCCGCAACTTTAGAAAGGCACTTAAGGGTTAGAGGTTACTATTAAGTTTAATTGATATCAAGCCTTGTATATACTGGGCTTGAGATTATAGCGAAATGCAATTGAGCATAATTCGATGAAAACCGCTATGGCAAAATGCCCGGCTTTTTTGAAAAGTCGGGCATTTTGTTTTTAAAGCTAATTAATAGTTGATTATGAACTATTAATTGCTTATTATCTTCTTCTATTGTTGCGGTAGATATGAACTGCTGTACCTGCGCCAGCACCAGTGATGCCATTTTTCAGGGTATTTCTGCAACCACCAACCAGCTTGCCAGTCACAATACTAGCACCTGCACCTACAAGGGCATCTTGAGGATAACTACGACCACGATTACGGGCACGGCGACTCCTCAGCCCATTAGCACCATTGACGGCGGCACCAGCAGCAGCCCCTCTAGCGGCATTGCCTAGCACAGAACCGCATCCTGTAATAATTCCGGTTACTACACCAGCACCAGCACCAATCGCTGTATCTCCTAATACTCGGTCATCAGCAGCAGCCGGTTGAGCAGGAAATAAGGAAACACCTGCTAAACTAGCAGCCATCAAGCTGGGTAGAAATGTACGTTTTAGTAGTTGATTCATACTAGCACCTTGTGAAAAATCTAAACTTGTGGCAGTTGTGAATGATTATATTTTGAGTTTAGACTACAGCAATATTTGTTGTGTAATAACATTATTATCATTACATAAAAAATGCCCGTTTTATCTACTAAAAGCTAGAATTTTGCATCCTTCTCTAGAATAGGTTTTGCAGATTGAGTAGACGATTTTCGGACTGTCACATATACAGAAATAGTTGAATATGCCATTGGAAATTTTAGTAATTATCCGGACTTGATATTACCCCGCCAAGTTCACTTGGCGAACTACTAATAATTTGCAAAAAACTTTGCAGTATAAGCACTGCAAAGTTTTTTGCCATTGTAATTTTAGAAACCAGCATTGAAAATCTGCTCGGCGGTTAAATTCAATTCTGGAAAAGTAGGTGAGATAATGCAATCACTGCCACGGAACTGACTGACTTGGTATTCGCCTTCAAGGAGTGAATAAACCGATATTGTAGGCTGTTTGGGATTGCCAATCAATCGTCCGCCTCCCAGTGCAGCGTAATCTACAATCCAATACTCAGGGATGCCAATTTCTTCATATGCAAATAGACCTAACCCCCTAACCCCCTTCCCGAAGCGGGAAGGGGGAACAATTCAAAGCCTCTCTCCTTTAAGGAGAGAGGTTTGGAGAGAGGTCAAAATTGTACTTAACGCTTACCGAGAACCGCTATAGCCCAAACATTAATTGTTGAATTAAAAAGCCTGAATCCACTCTTTGAGAGAATACTCAGTCCAAATGCCATTTTGCCAGTAGGGGTCATTTTCAATTAGCTGGCGCACTGTGGCTTCATCTTCGGCTTCGTAAATGCCAAAAACTTTTGTGACATCTTTGGTGGGGCCGATAGTAATCAATACACCAGATTCTTTTTGTTTTGCTAATCCGTCTAAATGAGCTTGACGAAAGGGTTCACGTTTTTGTAAAACGTCTTCGCAGTAACTTCCCCAGATAATATATTTTGGCATGGTAAATCAATGAAAAATGAAAAATCAACAATTTAACAAAAAGTTAGGAGTGTTGAATTAAAAACTCCTAACTCCTAACTCCTAACTCCTAACTCCTAACTCCTAACTTCTAAGGTTGACGCCGAATTTTTCTACTAAGGCTTCGCGGACTTTATTGTGTACTGGTTCGACTTCAGCATCGGTAAGGGTGCGATCGCTTGCACGATAAACTAAGCGAAATGCTAAACTTCGCTGTCCTTGGGGGACGTTTTCACCGCGATATTCATCAAACAATTCCACGGATGTCAGCAAATCTTTACCGGCTTTGGTAATTGCTTTTTCTAGTTCCGCCACTGAGACTTTCACAGGTGCGAAGAAAGCGATGTCGCGATCGCTAGCGGGATAGGTGGAATAAGCTTTAAATGTAGGTGTGAGGATATCATCTTGATCAAGAGAATCCAACAGCACGTCTACATCTAATTGAAAAACGTAGACGGAATCAGGTAAACCTTTTTCGCGCCGCAGTTGGGGATGAAGTTGTCCAAAAATACCCAAATTTTGACCGCGAACCCATAAAGAAGCGGTACGTCCTGGATGCAAGCGTTCATCACGACGGTCTGGTTGATATTCTACCTGCAAGCCAAGTTGCTGGAAAACACTTTCTAAAATACCTTTGGCTTCAAACCAGGTGATGGGTTGTTCACGTCCACCTTTCGACCATTTGCCAAGGGTGCGATCGCCTCCCATGATACCAGCGATCGCTTCTGCTTCTTGCAAACCGTCTTCTTCTTGCCAAAAAATTCGCCCCAGATCAAAACCGTTTAGCGAACCATTTCCTTGTTCTAAGTTGTACTGGAAAGCATCAATCAACCCGGAAATCAAATCGGTTCTAAGCGCCGAATATTCGACAAATAACGGATTGCTTAATACTATTTGTCTGTCTTCGCCTGGTTTCACCAAAGAGTAGTGAATTAATTCTGTCAAACCTTCAGCCCGTAGACAAGCCCGTAACTTGCGAATTAATTCTTGATCTAAAGGTAAATACCCAGCTTCTGACTTTGCTGGCAAGGTATCGCAGAAATTATCATAACCGTAGAGACGGGCAATTTCTTCAATTAAATCAATTTCCCGTTCCAAGTCGCGGTAACGATAGGGTGGAACAGCAACATTCCAAGTACCTTCACCTTTTGATGTTACCTCACATCCTAGTGCAGTCAAAATCCGTTCAACGTCTTTTGCTGCGAGTTCACCTGTTTCTTCACCTAAATCTACAGGCCCCAACACTTGATTAACTCGTTCTAAACGCAATGCAATTGAACGACTCCAACTAGATTTATCAGGACGCGTGTCAGCAATTTCTTGCTGGACAATCACTCCTTGGGCTAATTCACTAATCAGGGATAAAGCGCGACGAGTGGCTACTTCCAACTCAGCGCGGTTAACGCCGCGTTCATATCTTCCAGAAGCCTCGCTTCTTAAACCGACACTGCGAGAAGAACGGCGAATTGCCACAGAATCAAACAACGCCGCTTCTAAAACTAAGCTTTGGCTACCCTCATGGACTTCGGTTTCTTCTCCCCCCATGACTCCCGCCAAGGCCACGGGTCTTTCGTTAGCGGTAATTAACAAATTTTGGGATGCTAAAGTGCGAGTTTGACCATCCAGGGTTTTGAGAGTTTCTCCAGAATTCGCAAAGCGCACACCAATAGTTAAATTGCCATTACCAGCAACGGATTCTAAACGGTCTTTATCAAAGGCGTGTAGTGGTTGTCCCCATTCCAGCAAAACGTAGTTAGTAATATCCACCACATTATTTATGGGACGTACACCAGCCGCCCGCAAGCGCTGTTGCAACCAATCAGGGGATGGGGCAATTTTAACTTGTTCAATAACTGTACCAATATATGCAGGACAAGCAAGCTTGTCGGCAATTTTTAAAGTGAGATTTTGGCCATTATTGTTAATAGCAACTTCCCCAGGAGAGGGAATGCTGAGCTTACCACCAGTCAAAGCTGCGACTTCCCTTGCTATGCCTACCATACTCAAAGCATCAGCACGATTGGCAGTAGCAGTGACATCTAAAATTACATCATCCAAACCCAGCAATGGACGCACATCACTACCCAAGGGCAGATTTTCCCCTGGAAAAATATGAATTCCATCGACATCGGTGGGTAAACCGAGTTCTTTCAAAGAACAAATCATCCCTTGAGAGGGGACACCGCGCAGTTTTGCAGGTTTAATTTTTAAATCGATGTTGGGTAAATAAGTACCGGTAGTCGCCACTGGCACATAAATATCTGCGCGGACATTAGCAGCACCGCAGACAATATTTAAAGTTTCCGCTGCACCGATATCAACTTGGCAAACACTCAACTTATCGGCGTTGGGGTGGGGTTGACGTTCAAGCACTCTCCCCACAACCACGCCATTTGCCCAAGTGCGACGGTCTTCTATATCTTCGACTTCAAACCCAGCCATTGTTAGGGTTTCGGCTAATTCTTCCGGGCTAAGTTTGATTTCTACTAGTTCCCGTAGCCAACTTAAAGAAATACGCATGGAGTGTGCTTGTTTTAGGAATCGTCTTTTGCTCTCATTTTAGGGTGTCCAAGAGCGAGCGATCGCCACTCGCCTGGGCTTACCCTTTCACTTGAACAATCCTACTACATTGGACTTTCATAACAATCTCTTTTCCTATCTTTCCTTGACGTTCTTGGCATTTTGGCGTTTTGGTGAATTAGTCGCTCATACCATTTCACAAAATACCTGATACAGTAGGGGCGTACAGCTGTACGCCCCGGAGAGTCGATTCATGTGTTGCAAATATTTTTGGAAATGTTATCAGCACAAGCGCACAAACTTGGAGATGGGAGAGAAATAACTCCTAACTCCTAACTCCTAACTCCTAACTCCAAACTCCTAACTCCAAACTCCTAACTCAGCACCTAGCATTCAACCAAAGTTACCGGAATATACTGACTGAAGTTATCAAAATCTTTATCAGTGGTCAGAATTCTGTAATTTCTCCGAACCGCTGCGGCACAAATCAAAAAATCTGTGTTTGAACCTATAACACCATGATGTCGGCAAGTATTATAAAATTCAGAAGCAAGTTCATAGTCTTCGATATCTAGCTCCAGATTAGGAAATCCGCAAAGATAATTTCGCAATACATTGTAATGCTCAATATGGCGAATTCCTGAAAGTATTTCTTGCCGGACAGCACCCAGCAAGGCAACTCGATTATCCGTAATTAAATCTCGCAGCAATGTAATATGGGGTGAATCCTCAACTTTGGCATTGTATCTGAGAGCCAAAGACCAGACTGATGTGTCAACGATGACTTTCACTGTTGTTGGCGCTGTTGCTTATAGTCATAATCATCATCGTATTCAATTTTGCCGAATAGCTCTATAACTTTTAGCTGCTTGCGACGCTGCACATACTCTCGTAATGCCTCTTCAATAACGGCACGCTTTGTGCTACATCCGCCAAGTTCAAGGGCTTCTTGAATTAACTTTTCGACAACTTTAAGATTAGTATCCATGACTATATTATCCCATACAAGGTGCATGGGAGCGATGGAACTTGGCAAGCTGCTCTGTTTTTAGCGATCGCTTCCGTCAGCAGCTTTGTACCATCACAAAATAAGTATTTCTCCCATATAACGCTATAAATAGCTTACTAAAGCGTAGAAATTTTCAGTCTAGTCAAATTTAATTTCAAGCTGCTTTTTTTACCAACACCGAAGCCCGTAATTGCAACATTAGCATAACTCCACCTGTAAGAAATATACCAAGTAATATGTTGCTCAAGCTGATATCTTTGCCAGTATCAATTACTAAAATACTTTCTAATATTAGAGAAGGTAATAATATGCCACTAGTAAGCAAAAACCTATACAAATTTAACTTTCTTCTTGCCAGGAGAGCTAGAAAAGTTAAGCAAAAGCCTAAAGGTATAAAAGTTAGTGCGTAGTAAAATAATTTCTGCTCTTGAGGAATTAATTCTAATAAATTAGCAGTATAAAAATTGTGGCTATTGTCTACATAAACTTGGATATTAGCTGGAGAATAAGTAATCACAATTTCATGAAATTTAGTATTTGTAAAAATCTCAGGAACGCTAAATATTATATCTGTGCCATTTTCTCCAGAAATTGGTGTGCGTATGCGTAAATCTAAGTTAGTTCCTTGCTGTCCTAATGTAAAATTTCGACGCAAGATACCAGATGAAAGTGAGATTATGCGTGCTGGCCCTGTTTGATTTGTATCAGCAGTAGCAACAGTAGTAATAATTGTAAATTCAGATGATTGACGTATACTTTTACTCAAAAAAATAGGAGATTTTTCTGTTTTTAACCAATACCTCGAACTGAAAGTCACATGTTTGCCATCTTCACTATTTGTTAACTGTCCTTGTGGCAAAAGTTCAGGAAGTTGTCCAGTAAGATCCTGATAACTGTTTTGATTTGTTAATTCATAAGAGGCTACTAAAGAGCCTCCAATAACATCCAAGCTATTTTTAGCATTGAATAATTCTAAGACTTCATCTTGAGAAACTGCTTTGTCAGCAATGTGAACCTTTGAAATATATCCCTGCCAAGGTTTATCACCTGTTTGTTCATTACCAAGCAATAATGGATAATTGAGATTCCAATTACTTAATTTTATGCTATTTTGCCAGGGTATTAAAATTAAAAATGACAATGATATGTATAATAAATATAAAAAAGTTATTTTTTTAACAGAATTGCTGATTCTACTATTTTTGACAGATGATAAAATATCTATAAAGCTTTGTGAGTGCCATACATAAAAGCAAATCATACCTACACTTCCACCTAGAGTATTGTTAGCGATATCAGCGGGAGTAGGTGATCTAGAAGGCAGAAACATTTGCAGATTTTCAACTGTCAGTGATAAACCAGCACTGAATAATATTACTGTCAAAAATTTACTAAGTGGCTTTATCTTTGTTTTTTGTAGTAAAGCAGTTAAAGCAAAGCCCAGAGGTATAAATAATAAAACATTATTTACCACATCTTGAAAAGAACTAGAATTGTCAAAACTGGCAATAACAGTTTGTATAGAAAGACTATTAGTCAAGTAAAAATTAAATGGATAAAGTGTCGCAATTAACACTGCCACAATACTAAATTTTAACAAAACAAATTTTCTGATGAGTATTACTTTATTCCAAAAATTAGATGTTGGTGTGAAAATTTTATGTAGCTTCATAAGTATATATGTTATCTACTTTACAGCTAATAAATCATTGAATAATTAATGACTTACTGATAGTTAAACGAAAGTGATTCAAAGCAGGGAAAGCTTTATTTATATTATTTAATAATTGATAATTAGGAATAAATAATTTTAAATATTTTATAAAGTTGTTATGAAAATATAAAGTCCACCTAAGTGGATGTCTGAAAAGTCCTTAACTATGTATCAAATGAGTTTAGATCACCCTAAATCCCCCTTAAAAAGGGGGACTTTAATTCTTGTTCCCCCCTTTATAAGGGGGGTTAGGGGGGATCTGAATGTACTTAAGATAACAGCCGAATACTTCTCAGACATCCTTTAAGTGGACTTCGTTGATGTATAGCAACAGCCAAGCTCGTTAGGACATCAACAGATGATATAACCTAGACACAAAGCGGAAAGTCGAGCCAGTGGGAACAATCGCGCTTGCGTCGGAAAGCAACTGGCGTCATGCATCGGCGGCTTGTGCCGATCTGAACTTTAATAGACAAAGACTTTTCACCCAGTCCCCAGTCCCTAGTCCCTAGTCCCCTGCTATACCTATTTTATGTAGGCAAATCAACTTGGCATTGAAACGCACAGGGACGGGAAGTTTTATTATGCTGGTCGTTTCAAAGAACTAAGTTGTTGTCCTACTAAGACTAAACGCATCACTCTTTCTGCTTCGTTGGCGATGAGTTTGGGTGCATTAGCGATCGCATCTTTCAATGTACAAGGCCCCTCTACAATACTTTCAAACGAGTCTATACCGTGGTCAAAATTCACAGGCGCATCTTTGCCAATTGTCCCTGCTAATGCAATCACAGGCAAGTTGTATTTTTTCGCTCTTTGTGCGACTTCCACAGGAATTTTGCCTCGTGGTGTTTGAAAATCTATACTGCCTTCAGCTGTAATCACCAAGTCTGCATTTTGCAGCATTTCATCTAGCTTGAGATATTGCATCACAATGTCGTAGCGAGGATGCAATTTTGCGCCGATGAGTGCTGCTAAACCTGTTCCTAAGCCGCCACTAGCACCACTCCCAGGCTTGTAGTGCATATCAATACCCAAATCTCGTTGAATGATAGCGGCGTATTTATCGAGTGCTGCTGCTAACTTATCCACAGTTTCGACATCAGCACCTTTTTGCGGACCAAATACTCGCGCTACGCCTTTGGGGCCACAAAGGACATTGTGCCAGTTACAGGCTACATCTATTTGTACTTGTGCTAATCTGCGATCGCGTTTTGATAAATCTATGCGATCAAGTTTACACAGTTCACCGCCGCCATATCCTAATTGTTTGCCATCTTGATCTAGTAGTTGTACACCCAATGCTTGCGCCATTCCTGCACCGCCATCATTGGTACCAGAATCACCACAGCCAATTAACAACCTTTGGGCACCTGCACCTAATGCAGCTAGTATCAATTCTCCCACACCATATGTTGTTGTTACCAAAGGATTGCGAGCATCCGACGGTACTAGTCGTAACCCCGCAGCCGCAGCCATTTCTAAAATCCCTGTTTTGACATCGGTGCCACCAAGAAATCCGAAGTGCGATTTTACAGGTTGTCCCACTGGCCCGGTGACGGTAATCTCGTGTAAAGTACCACCTGTAACTCCTACCAGTGTTTTGGTAAAACCTTCACCACCGTCTACTAGAGGTATTTTCTGGATATGTGCATCAGGTAAAACCCGTAAAATTCCCTTTTCAATACAATCTGCTACTTCGTCAGCTTCTAAACTTTCTTTAAACCCTGATGGTGCGATGAGAATTCTTAAATTCATTGGCTTTTGCTTAATTTTTGACACAAATCTCTGGATAGAACAGAAAATCACTGTTTTAGGCGGCTTTGCTCCACTTTTTAGATATTAATTGAGAGTGATTATCTGTGTAATAAGTTCCCAGCAAAACTACAATGAGAAGGAAATCACACTATGTCTTGCGGACTATTCACGCAATGGTATTAAAATTTGCACGTAGGTACCAGAGCCAGATTCGCTGTTGATACTGATTTGACCACCGTGTTGTTCAATAATTGCTTGAGTTAGGGTTAATCCGACACCAGCACGCTGATGATCTGTGCTTAATAGAGGTGTAAAAGCTTGCTCTATTAATGGTTCCTTGATACCTGTACCATTGTCAGCAACTTCAATTTTCAATTGGCTACCGTCAGCGATACTGGTTCGCATACCTAAACGTCCACCTGTTTCTGGTAGGGCGGCTAGGGCGTTACGTACCAATTCACTCAAGGCCTCACGCAATTTCAAGCGATCTACCAGGGCGTAATTGACTTCTGGCATAATATCTAACTCGATGCTAATGGCGCGATCAATGAATTCCGCCTGATACCTTTGTATAGCTTCGTAAAGTAGCGCCCGGATGTTGGTACGCGCTAAATTCAAATCTAGGGGAAAGCCAAATTCAGTCACCCGCGCTACTGCTTGGGAGAGTAAATCAAGTTGTTCAATTACTGATTGTTGTTGTACCGCAGCACCGTTGTTTTGGCTTAACTGAGAAATGCGCGATCGCAACTGTGATACCATCTGATGCAATACAACCCGTGATGGCAGATTTTGCCAATTGCGATCGCTAGTTGCATCAATATTAGGAATTGCTGCTAGTGCTGCCATTTTTTCGCGGGAAGCAATGGCTTCTACCATATTATTAAATGAGCTATTAATAGCACCTAATTCATCAGCGCGTTCTGTGTCTAGGCGGCGTTGCGTATCACCCGCAGCCACATCATCTAATGCTTGTTTCACTTCGCGCAGTGGTGCAAATAAATCAGAAGCCAGATAAGCTGCCAATAGCAATACTAAAGAAATTGTGGTAAAGGCAATAATAAAAAGGGCTAATTGAGTCGTTTGTCTAGTATTTAGAACATTAGCTCTAATTTGTTGACGTTTTTCTAAGTCAGATTCTACAGCTTCGTCAGTTACTTCCTCAAAGTCCTCAAAATTCTCTTCTTCTAATACTTCTTCCATCAATTCTAAAGCTGCTTGCTGCTGTCCTGATTTAACCAAATTAAAAACTTTATTAGCATTTTCTACCAACTTGTCGTAGGCAGTGCGGACTTGTTCTACTTGTTGGCGTTCTGCTTCATTGTCAGCTAATTTTGCCCATTGTTCAAAGTCTTTTTTGACTGGTGCGAGTAATTCCTCAAACTCTTCTTCGGCATCATCATCATTAGTTATAACGGCATCTGGTACTTCTTTAAAAGCACGAAAAGAGGCAGCACGCACATTTTTTAATAGCAAGCTGCGCTGGAAGTGTGCTTCTAGTTTTTCGTTGGTTTCTTTCCACTGCGCGATCGCCCATACAGTCATCCCAGCCGTTACTAATGTGAGTAAAGCTAAGCCGCTGAAAGTAGTGAGCAATTTTTTCCGTAAATTCATAATTAGCTGGTCATTGACTGGGGGATGGGGGGATGGGGGAGATGAGGGGGATGAGGGGGATGAGGGGGA
>NZ_AP018288.1:1007749-1108939 GCF_002368335.1 Nostoc sp. NIES-4103
GATGGGGAGATGTGGGGGATGAGGGGACAACAAAAATAACTCCTAACTTTTAACTCCTAACTCATAACTCTTCACAACGCCAAGCCAATCCAACGCCAGTATCCGTAGTAAAAAATCAAGATAAGTACAAGGTGAATCAGTAGCATTACAGAACTTAAGCGCAGTAAATCAGCACCTTTGTAAGTTTCGCCTTCGAGTTCTTGGAACATCAGCAAGGCTTTGGAACTGACGGGAAAGGTAAGACAATAGTCCATACCGACGGTGCTAAGAAATAAAACTGCCGTGGGGTTGAGTTTTAAACTGCTGGCTAGGTATAGCATTGCAGGTACTAATGCCACAGCCCGCGCCGTATGGGATGTCATGTAAATATGCGATGTGAGGGAAATCAGCGTCAGCACTAGCAAAATTAGTAAGTGTGATTCAGTGTTGACGATACCACTGATGGTAAACAAGCGATCAATGATCCATTGAGCTGCACCCGACTCGATTAATGCTTTTCCTAGGACTAAAGCTGCACCAACGAAAATTACTAAGTTCCATGAAACGGCTTTGAGTCCGTTTTTCCAACTCAATACGCCGATACTAGGTGCTGTCAAAACTAACGACCCTACAACTGTGACGGTGGCTATTTCTAATCCATGCCAGCTTTCTGTTAGCCATAACATCACCATCACTGCCACTATTATCAAAGTCTGCCATTCTGACTTTGATAAAGCTTTGTTGTCAGATGCAGGTAGTTGTAACTGACGTTGTAGGCGATTTTTGTCCAAAAACAACCGCATAATCACCCAGCAAGATGCATAACTTGCTACAATGCCAAAAGGCATACCGTAGAGTACCCACTGAGCAAAGGATATGTGAACATTAGCAATTTGACTGAGTAAGTCGTTGGCTATTAGGTGGGAACCAGCACCAATCAATGAGCCAATGGTGGATACTAAGATAATTGTGGGCATCAATAAGGCGATCGCGCGGGTAATTTTGGTGTCATTGGCAGCATTGGCAAGACTACGAAATACTGGAATTACAACCGCGGCTCTGCCAGAAGTTGAAGGTATAATAAAAGACAATGGAATCAATATTGTTGTCAACAACCACAACAAGCTACTGACAGTACGCCCACGACTAACCACAAGCTGAGTTAGTCGTGCTGCTAAACCTGTTTGCTGCACTGCACCACCCAAGATAAAAGCACCAATCATCAGCCAAATCACATCTGATGCTAAGGCTTCATAAAGTTTCTCTTGGGAAGTTCCACCTGTTAAGATTAGTAAAATTACTGCTGTTAAAGCTACGTAAGCAGCGTTAAGGGATGTAGTTGACCACAAAATCACTGCCAAAGCAAAGGCAAATAATGACAAACGCGCTGCTGTGGGCAGGGAAGCAGGCAACAAGACAGCAACTAATGCAACGGTTGTGAGTGTTAGTGGTAGAATGGCATCTACAACCCAGCGCCATTTCCTTTTTACCTTGGGGGAAGTAGGCAATTGTTTTTGCTCAAACTTTGCCCAGACACTTTGATTGTGCAAGCTACCCATGCTATTGCTTGGCTTAGTAGCAAGTGCTTTATTCATCTTCCTCCGATTTCCGAAGCGACACCCTTAGTGACGCTATTTACTCACTAAGTGTTTCTGCTTAATAATTTAACCCAATCTTCATTTTTTGTTAAGTATAGCTGGGGACTGGGGACTGGGTACTGGGGACTGGGTGAAAAGTCTTTTGGTGTCTAGGTTTTATCATCTGTTGATGTCCTAACACTACTGGCGACGGCTATAAAAAAAATCTTCAACTTCCACAGCGATCGCATATTTATTGAATCGCGCTTAAAACCCCACCCGCAAGGGGATAGGGATTTAAGCATGGCAAAATCATCTTTTTGGGAATCGGGAATTGGGAATTGGATTTTATTATTAACGTGAGTTCGATGACCTCTCCCTCCCGGCCTCCCTCTCCATTAAGGCGAGGGAGGAGGAACGAAAAAATAAGGGTTCTACTCCCCTCTCCTACAAGGAGAGGGACTGGGGGAGAGGTTAAAGCAGCACTTGTCGAACTCACGTTATTATTAGTCATCACATCTCACCCATTCCCCATTCCCCATTACCCATCACCCATCACCCATTCCCCATTCCCCATTGCCCCTAATCCCCACTCCCTCCGGTCGTGGGGGCCCCGAGTTCCCCATTCCCCATTCCCATTCCCCACAATATAATCAGTGTCTAAACGAACTTGATATAAGTCCCCAGTTCAAAATCTGAAAGTTGTCCTAATGGTGCCGACGTAGATTGTGTCATTATTGCGATTATGTTCTGGGCTAGTAATTACCAACAATCCTGGAGTGATGGCGATATTGTCATCAACTTGGTAGCGGTAAAAGGCTTCTAAATGGATAGTAGTGTTTTCATCTTTGTATGCCTGACCTGCAACTTCAAAGACATTGCTTGTAGTTTTGGGTGGTTGACCGATGGCAATTCCTGCAACACTGCCTTGTGTACCCACATCTGACATCCCTAAAGTTACCGCCCAGTTAAAGATATTCGCGGCTGGTTTGTTTGGCAGGTCGCTTGCTGTAGCATTGGTGTAGCCAACCCAACCGGAAAGTGCAAGGTGGGGTTGAAGTGCGATGGTTGATTGTAAGCCGAAGGAGTCAGCGTTAATAGCATCGCTTTCGCCATTAAAAGGGTCATTGGCGCGGCGGCTACCGGTGCCTGTTTCGAGGTTGTTGTAGGAACGAACGTAGGTCAAGCCAATTCCAAGGGTATCGCTAGGTTCAAAAGTTAATTGTGCGATCGCGCCATATGGCGTTTTACCAAATCCAATTTCTGGATCGCTAGCATCGTTGGCAATATACCCCAAACTCAAGCTGACTCTTTCAGTGAAGTTATAAACTAAACCTAATCCTACCCCTTCTCCCTGGCGGTAAATAGGGTTGCGCTGTGCAAACCGCGAGAGGGAACCACCACCACTACCACTAAAAAAGGGATTGAGTGTAGTAGCAACAAATTCATCCAAGTCGCCGCCTACCGCCTCCAGATAAACAACTGCTTGGTTTCCCAGAGGAAAGCGGTATTCTAGGACGTTGATTTCCAACTGGTTTTCGTTATTGCCTTGAAAGGCTAAACGTGCCATGTCAGTTTTGGCTGCATCATCTATTGCTGGGATATTGATGGCTTGTAAGCGAGTTCTCAGGCGGTCTTTACCAGTGAAGCTAGTATCCAAATTTAGCCTGACTCGGTTGCCAAAACTTAAATTACTGTCGTTGCGATCGCCATCAACTCCAGCGATCGCAAAAATCACTTCACCCTGCAATTTAGTAGTTGTAGAAAACTGCTGTTGTGCTGTAGCAGTGTACTGCGCTTCTAGATTATCTGTTCGTCTTGCAAGAGATTGTAGTTCTTGAGCAAAATGTAATTGCAATTGTTTCAGCGTTTCTAAGTCTTCTCGACTTACTTGGTGCGAATTTCCATTCGCTATTAATTCGTTGATGCGACTGATGATGACGGATAGATCTGCCGCTAATTCATAGCGAGTCATGGCTTGGTTGCCTTGAAATCTCATCTGAGGATAATTTGCTACGCTACCATAGCGCTGCACCAACAACTGGAGAGATTGAACAGCTGACTCGAACGGTTGAATGTCTGCTAAATCAGATACGGCATTAATTTTGGTAAGGGAATTGGCATGATTTATTTCTTGTTCAACAAAGCGATCAAAAACAACAGAGGTAGTTTCGTGACCAAAAGCCCCATCTGCCATTAAAAGAATGATTGACACGGCAAATAACCTGACAACTTTTAGCCGAGAATAGGTTTTCATTCGTTCCAAACTTTTTTCCTTCAGTAGCCTTAATAGTTTCGATACAATTGAAAAAATTGTAAAACATGACCACTTAATTACTGAAAAATATTTTTGGTTAGGTTGAAATGCTAAAGAGTATTCCTGAACAATAAGGTTGTAGCCACATGAAATTATTTTAACTGCCCAAAATTAGTGAAATTTATACTGATTCAAGTCAAGTGCATAAAGACCATTTTTAATAATTCGGCCTGTGTAAAAGGTTTAGTTAAATACCCAGATGCCCCAGCTAATCTCGCTTTTACCTTGTCTACAATACCCTTGTATCCTGTGACAAAAATAATCGGAGTATTTCTAAACATTGAATTATTACGTACCAGTCTACATAATTCATAGCCATCAATTCCGGCCATGTTTAGGTCTAGCAAAATTAAGTCTGGTTTGTGCCTAATAATCGACATGACAGCTTTTAATGGATCATCGATAGCAACTACAGTAAAATTCTCAGTTTCTAAAAAACGACTAATTTCTTTAAGGATTGTGGGACTATCATCAACAGAAACAATTTTATAAACCTTTTTCGGACTGATAGTAGCAGTCGTTACTATTTGACGAGGAACATGTATGTTATTAGGTATTGTTAATTCCTGATTATGTTGTCTTGAAAGTGCAGAAATCGGTGGTAGCTCTTGCACATGAGATATATTTTCTCCAGGAATATCCGCATCAGTTTGGGCAATATCGCTACTGACTTCTACTACTAGTGTGTCACCTAATTCTCTGTTTAGTAATGCTGTTGTAAGTCCAGGAGAAGATGACATTGCTGCTAAATTCTTGGGTAATTGATCAAAAGGTGGGTCTGGTTCATGCAAGATAATCCCTCCTTTGAGGATGTAAGGGTGTAAACTTTTAGCCAGTTGAATTTCATCTTGATTGATAATCACAGCAAGATGACGTAGGCTAAAACCTTTCATCCAATTAGTTAGATTTGGCTGGATGTCTGGAAAATTTTTGTTGTGAACTTCATTGGAGAATAACAGGTATGGACGCTGATAGGGAGAGGAAATTTGCGGTGATAAAGACTGCCAAAGCTGTATTTGTAACTGACAGTAATCGATAACCTTTTCTACATCGAGCCTACAAATCTTTGTAACTTTATGCTGTGAATCAGTTAATTGATAAATACCTGTTTTGATTAACAGAAATGATTCCATCACTTCTTTAACCAATTCTTGAATTAAAACTGTGGCTTGTGTAGCATTCAAATGTCCCTGACTAATAAGCCAGTTAATTGCCTGATACTCTGGAGGCTGACTTCTAAGCTCGCTATACTCTTCTATGAACTGACTTGGTGAGTCAGTTTCAAACATCAAGCGCAATTGCACACGAGTTTCACTAGTTACTCGCTGAATTTGATGGCTAAGGCGACGCAGATGACGTTCCAGTCTATCAAAAGGTTCTACTGTGTGAGTCGCATAAGTAATTGTTCCCTCTTCTAGGTAAATAGACCAGGTAACTTGATTACTCAAAGCTTGCAAACAGGTTGTTTCAGAACAATTAGATAACTGTCTTAATAAACTTTGAGGACGCAGTACCGTGAATGTACCAAAATTATTCATGTTGTGCAGTCGTTTTGAAAAACTTTACAAAGGATAGCTATGACCATGCGGTATTTTATTAGTTGTAATTTTTCTCTATCTAATAAATATTTTTTGATTAAATAATATGTAAATATATTAAAAGCTATGACAATTACACCCTGAGTAGCCATCTTGAACTGCATACACCAGAAGCAAGGAAAGTTTACTTTCCAGACTCATTGATTGTTACTTAGCAACGCCACTTGAGCGGGAGTAACGTGAAACCCCAAAACCCTTTGGGTGAAGCTCGTTCCTCGTGCTTCGCTGCTGCGCTAACAACGGTAACAGCTTCTGTTGGGGGCTACCGACGTTCCTACGTCGAAGATCGCTACGCTAACACCGCAGTGGCTCTACGATAGCGGGTTCGCCGTTTGGCGTTTTCAAACAGTAGCTACACCAAGCGTCTACAGCACTCAGCAATCAGCAGTTTCAAATCAGTTCGTTACATTTTGCACGACCATTAAGGACAAATTTCTTATAGGCTAGTTTAGCCCTTAGTTCTTAACATCAGGCAGTTAAAGTTTTCATGTAGATCAGGTCAACTTTGTTTAATTTGTTTTATATAAAAAATAAATTTTCTACATGGAATCTTTAAAGTATTATGTAAGTGAATCTGCGTATTATTTAATATATTCTGTGTTTCATCTATATATAGGTTAGTAGATTTACTCACCGAAATGATCTGACAGTTGAGAAATTCCCTTTCGATTAGACCATGCCCAAGACTTTCTTAAAAATTGTAAAAAACTTGCAAAGAATAATCATTTTAATAAAGATTCAATTAGCTCAAACTAAACATCTACCTTTAGTTTATTAAGCTCCGGAATTAAACTATATACTTTGAAAAAAGGAAAATAAAGCTTTGGACTACAACATAACACAAAAAGTTATGCACGATACCTTAAGACTTGATGAAGTAGTGGAGTTTGCTGAGAATCCAGAACCCCGTTGTCCTTGTGTCTTACTACTAGACACATCTGGCTCGATGCAAGGAGAGCCGATAGAAGCTTTAAATCAAGGTTTGCTAAGTTTAAAGGATGAATTAATTAAGAATTCCTTAGCAGCCAGACGGGTGGAGGTGGCGATCGTCACGTTTGATAGTCATGTCAATGTCGTGCAAGATTTCGTGACCGCGGATCAATTCAATCCGCCAATCCTGACAGCCCAGGGTTTAACGACTATGGGTATGGGAATTCATAAAGCCTTGGATATGGTTCAAGAGCGCAAATCCCTGTATCGTGCCAATGGTATTGCTTACTATCGTCCTTGGGTATTCATGATTACTGATGGAGAACCGCAAGGAGAACTAGAGCAAGTGATAGAGCAAGCAACACAGCGTTTGCAAGGAGATGAGGCGAGTAAGCGCGTGGCTTTTTTCTCAGTGGGTGTAGAAAATGCTAACATGGCGCGTCTCAATCAAATAGCTGTGCGTACACCTTTAAAACTAAAAGGACTGAACTTTGTTGAGATGTTTGTTTGGTTATCGGCTAGTATGTCAGCGGTTTCGCATTCGCAAGTAGATGAACAGGTAGCATTACCACCTATTGGCTGGGGATCTATCTAAATGCGATCGCGGCCTCAAACTTACACAGCTAGCTGTCAGAAAAAATCTATGAAAACCTCAAAACAGATTTCTCATTGGCAAGTAGTCGCCGCATCTGTGTGTGGCACAAGCCACATTAGAAACAAGCAGCTGTGTCAGGATGCCCACCACTGGCAGGTATTACCTGGGAATGTGTTAGTGGCCGCAGCCGCTGATGGTGCCGGTTCTGCCAGTCAGGGGAAAGTGGGAGCAATGGTGGCTGTGGAAGCGGCGATCGAAAATTTATCAATGCAACAAATCACCAAACACTCCCTAACTGATGATGCAATTGTGCGATCGCTATTACACTCTGCCTTATTAGCTGCCAAAACAGCGGTTGAAGATGAAGCAGCAGCTTGCAAAAAACAGCCTCAAGACTTAGCCACGACTTTAATTGTTGTGATCGCTACACCAGAAATAGTAGCAGCAGCCCAGATTGGTGATGGTTTAGCAGTAGCAAAGGATCAGACGGGCAATTTACTTGCACTGACCATGCCCGATAATGGCGAATATATCAATGAAACAACATTTCTGACTTCAGCAGATGCCATAGATCTAGCCCAGATGAGATTGTGGCGTGAAGCAATAGTCAATGTTGCTGTTCTGACTGATGGACTACAATTGCTGGCTTTAAATATGGTTGCTCGGGAACCTCACAAACCGTTCTTTTTTCCCTTATTTGATTTTGTCGAGAGTGCAGACGACAAGACAGTGGCAAAAGATCAGTTGGTGAAGTTTTTGGGTTCTGAGCGAATTACTCAGCGTACTGATGATGATTTAACCCTAATTATTGCAGCCTTCAACAACATATGAACCAGGATTATCCAATTCCAGTGTTTTAAATAACCTCCGTTAACTGTGATTCTATCATGCAGGTACTACGTTGTCTTCCCAAACAAGAAATTATCAACCTGAGCGTCAGTTTAGGGCGTGGCGGTGAAGCATGTATCTATGCTGTGCCCTCCGATAGTGACTTAGTAGCCAAGGTTTATCACAAACCTACAGTCGCCCACGCCTATAAACTGCAAGCGATGCTGGCTAACCCACCGGAAAACCCGACGGCTAGTTTAGGACATATTTCCATTGCTTGGCCACAGGATTTATTACTAGCAGCAGATGTTAGCAACGGCTTTGGCGATCGCATCATCGGCTTTTTAATGCCGCGAATTAGGGGGATGCGTCCAATCATCGACTTTTACAACCCCAGAACCCGCCGCGAACACTGTCCTTTATTTAATTATCAGTACCTACTCCGCACTGCCCGCAATTTAGCAGCAGCTTTTGCAGCTTTGCACAATAGTGGATATTGTGTCGGCGATGTCAACGAGTCGAACATCCTCGTCAGTGACACAGCATTAGTCACATTGGTAGACACCGACTCTTTCCAAGTGCGCGATGTAGACAACAACGTTGTTTACCGCTGTCCAGTAGGTAAACCAGAATTTACCCCCCCAGAACTACAGAATAAAATCTTTGCTCAACACGATCGTCAAATCACACATGATTTGTTTGGCTTGGCGGTATTAATATTTCAACTGTTGATGGAAGGTACCCATCCCTTCTCTGGCATATTTCAAGGTACTGCTGAACCACCACCTTACGAAGCGCGAATTGCAGCCGGACATTTCACCTACAGTCAAAAGCAGCAAGTACCCTACTTGCCCACACCCATTGCACCGGCTTGGGAAATTTTGCATCCCAGATTACAAGAGTTATTTGTCCGTTGTTTTGAGGATGGTCACAAAGACCCAGAATTACGTCCTGGTGCCCAAACTTGGTTGTCAGCAATCGCAGAAGCCGAAGATAGCCTGATTACCTGCACCGTTAATCCCCAGCATCGTTACAACAACCACCTCCACAGTTGTCCTTGGTGTCAACGGGCCTTACGATTAGGCGGACGCGATCCGTTTCCATCACATCAGGCTATAGAAAATAGAGAACATCTCAAACCACGAGTCAAACCAAAAAGGCGCTATAACCAGCCTCCAGGCTTACCACAACCAGCCACGCCATTGCAGCGATTTAATTATTGGCAGCAAGCAACTAGCCCTACCTATGCGCCACAGAAACGTTCTCGCAAGGCCAAAGTTTATCCTGTTGTTTTTGGTTTGCTGGGTTTTGGGATGTTGGGGTATTTGGACGTGATGATTAAATTTACTCGTCCATATGTTTCCCAAAATACATACACTCAACAATCGTTGATGTCTCGTGCCCAAGTCAACAATGACACACCAACTTTTGCTGATTACTACAAGCAAGGTCATGCTGCTTACCAAACAAAAGACTATGAGCAAGCAGTGGTCAATTTTAGCGAAGCGATAAAACAGCAACCCACATATGTCAAAGCTTTTGTGAATCGAGGCAATGCCCGCTACAATCTCAAAGATTATGAAGGTGCGCTTGTTGACTATAGCCAAGCTTTGCAAATCAATCCTAATGAAGTCAAAGCTTTAGTTAATCGCGGCAATGCTCACTACATGCTTGCTGAATATAGCAACGATCCTGATACAGAATACAAGCAAGCGATCGCTGATTATAATCAAGCCCTGCAACTCAACAAAAACGAAGCAGAAGCTTATATCAGAAGGGGCATTGTTTACTCAGAAATTGCCAAATACAGCGCCCAAACTTTAAAAGATTTCAAACAAGCAATTGCTGATTTTACAAGAGCGATCGCCCTCAATTCTTCCAAAGCAGAAGCCTATTTCCAGCGTGCTTCGGCCCGCTATCAAATGGCTCAATATAGTGGGGATTTCAATCAAGAATACCAAAGGGCACTTTCTGACTTTGACCAAGCATTACAACTCAATAATAAACTAGCGAAAGTTTATCTCAAACGAGGTATGCTTCGCTATGAACTAGCTCAATATCTTGGTAGTGGATCAAACCAAAGTCAGGCGAAAGCCATTGAGGATTTACATACAGCTGCCAAGCTTTCTTTAGAACAAGCGGATACAGAAAATTATCAGCAAGCACTTAGCAGTATCTGTATAATCGAGGAAAACAAATGTAATTTTTTACTTCAAAGAACTAGTAGCTGGGAAAATATCGGCAAAAACTAACACCAAATTAGTAAATTTTGTAACTAATTTATTAAGAGTGAAAATTTACTAGTCATACGGCAAATCATGATTACACAGGGTTAGCGAAAGCTAACTCTATCTTTTTAGCAGTAATATTTTTATTGATTTAATTGTTGAAATCTCCGAGTTTTAGATATTCATAAACCTTTTACACATAAAAGTTTTTTATTTACTTGCTCTTCATAATATTCTGTTGAATCTTAGTTAGATTATGTACGGAGAAAAATACATTAGAAATAAAGTTTTCTCCCTCAGATCAAGCCCATCTAAATTGCACAATCAATTGTCAAGGTAGTTGACCGATGAATGATAACAGTCATCAGCCAACACAAAAAGATATGCAATTTTTATGTGGAACAGCTTAGCATGTGCATCTTCATCATTTCCAGAAATTTTAAATAACAATCTCTCTACAAATCTCCGAGGTAATTGCATGAAAGCGGTGATTTTGGCTGGAGGACTTGGTACACGCCTCAGTGAAGAAACTAGTATCAGACCCAAGCCGATGGTTGAAATTGGTGGTAAGCCAATTTTATGGCACATAATGAAGACTTACTCCGCCCACGGCATTAATGACTTCATCATCTGTTGCGGCTACAAAGGTTACATCATTAAAGAGTATTTTGCTAACTACTTCTTACACATGTCAGATGTCACATTCGACATGCGATTTAACCAAATGAATGTGCATTCTGGATATGCTGAACCCTGGCGCGTTACCCTAGTTGATACAGGCGATCGCACCATGACAGGCGGACGCTTAAAACGTGTTTGTGAGCATCTGGGCAATGATACTTTTTGCTTCACCTATGGTGATGGTGTAAGTGATATAAATATTACAGAGCTAATTAAGTTTCATCAACAACAAAAAACCTTGGCGACTCTCACAGCAGTTCAACCAGCAGGACGCTTTGGCGCGATTTCCCTAGGACAAGAACAAACCAAAATCAGCAGCTTTCGGGAAAAACCCGAAGGTGATGGCGCTTGGATTAACGGCGGTTATTTTGTCCTAGAACCAGAAGTCATCAATTTGATTGCTGATGACTCCACAGTTTGGGAGAAAGAACCGTTAGAAAAGCTAGCTGATATGGAACAGCTATCTGCTTTCAAGCATAATGGTTTTTGGCAACCGATGGATACTCTACGAGATAAAAACTATCTAGAAGAACTATGGAACAATCATCAGGCTCCTTGGCAAGTATGGTAAAAAAAGTTATGAGTTAGGAGTTAGGAGTTATGAGTTATAAGTTATGAATTATGAGTTACGAGTTATGAGTTATGAATTAAAAATTCTCAATTGAATTTAATTTTAAATTCTAACTTCTAACTTCTCACTCCTAACTCCCAACTTCTCACTCCCAACTCCTGACTCCCAACTTCTCACTCCTAACTCTTAAATATTAAGTTTTTTGTCGTTTTGAGTGCAAGAATACCAATGTACGATTTTGCTATTATCGGTGGGGGAATAGTTGGACTGTCTACAGGGATGGCTTTAGGCAAAAAATATCCCAATGCACGAATTTTAGTACTAGAAAAAGAGAGTAACTGGGCATTTCATCAAACCGGCAATAATAGTGGAGTCATTCACTCTGGTATTTACTACAAGCCGGGGAGTTTCAAAGCTAAATTCTGTCGTGATGGTAGCCGCTCAATGGTAGAGTTCTGCCAAGAGTATGGCATCGATCATGAAGTTTGTGGTAAAGTCATTGTGGCAACTGAAGAACAACAGCTACCGCGCCTAGAAAACCTCTACAAACGCGGTTTAGACAATGGCATAAAAGTCCAAAAAATCAGCCCTGAAGAAGTTAAAGAAATTGAACCCCATGTAAGTTGCGTCGGTGGGATTCGGGTATTTTCAACCGGAATTGTAAATTACAAACAAGTTTGTTTAAAATACGCCGAATTAATTCAACAACAGGGAGGAGATTTACGGCTGAATACAAAAGTCCTGAAAATATCCCCAAGTGGAAAAAATCAGGTACTGGAAACCAATAACGGTAGCTTTGAAACCCGCTTTGTGATTAATTGTGCTGGATTGCACAGCGATCGCATTGCTAAACTAGGAGGAGTGGAACCCAGCGCCAAAATCGTTCCCTTCCGGGGAGAATACTACGAACTTACCCCAGAAAAACGCTATTTGGTCAAAACTCTCATTTACCCAGTTCCTAACCCTGCTTTTCCTTTCTTGGGTGTCCACTTTACCCGGATGATAGATGGTAGCGTCCACGCCGGGCCAAATGCAGTTCTCAGCCTCAAACGCGAAGGTTACAAAAAAACCGACTTTAATTTGGGAGATTTTGCTGAAGTCATCACCTTCGCCGGTTTCTGGAAACTAGCAGCAAAACATGCTGATGAAGGCATTCAAGAAATTATTCGTTCCTTTAGTAAAGCAGCCTTTACCAGAAGTTTGCAACAACTAATTCCGGAAGTTCAAGCAGAAGATTTGGTGCCCACCCATGCAGGTGTCCGCGCTCAAGCTTTGATGAATGATGGTTCTTTGGTGGACGACTTTTTAATCGTTCCGGGTGAAAACTCTATCCATGTTTGCAATGCTCCTTCCCCAGCGGCTACTTCTTCTTTGGAAATTGGCAAAGCAATTGTGGCACAAATTCCTCAACAGTCCCATCTTGAGACAGCAGTAGTTGCATAAGATAACCTAAGTGCGTCCAAATTGCCAATTATCTGGTAAAGACTGTCATTAGTCTTTTGTCCTTTGTCCTTTGTAAATACAAATGACTAATGACTAATGACAAACAACAAATAGAACATAAACAATGAATAGCTTGGCAAGTAATGGGAGTCGAAACCCAGTTATTACTCCTGCCAAATTGGCACGCCTAAAAGAAGTTTTATTGACTACACTATTAGGAGATCTGGCAACAATTGCTTTAGGAGTCCACTTACGAAAGCTATTGTATCCTCAGATTTTTGGTCGATTTGGCAAATTTATTTGCATCGAAACCGTTGTGAAATTTTATGGTACTTCTAATATCCAAATAGGAGATAGGGTTAAAATTTGCAGTGGCGTTCGGCTCAACAGCCTTGGTGTAGAAAACAATCGTATTACTCTTGGCTCTGGAGTGACTTTAGAACTAAAAACTGGGTATTGGGTAAGTGCCGAAAAATAACGAACCACAGAGGCGCAGAGAACGCAGAGAATTAGGAAAAGAGAGATTCTAAAACTTGGTTTACCTAGCAAAATTGACTTGCCAGAGTACTAGTGGTCTATCGCATTAGTTACGAGGGGTGAACTCATTCTTAATTTTTCTTCCTTTGCGGACTTTGCGGTTCGTTCTCTTAATCCTCAAAATTAATGCGATGAACCACTAGTAACCAGAGATAGAAACAGTATTCTTCCCACCACTAAACACAGAGGATTTGACCACAATGAAAGTATTGGTAACTGGAACAGAAGGCTATTTAGGTTCGTTATTACCTCCTCTGTTAATCGAACGAGGACACGAAGTCATTGGCGTAGATACAGGTTTCTATAAAGTTGGTTGGCTGTACAACGGTACTGAGGTGACAGCTAAAACTCTCAACAAAGATATTCGCCACATCGCCCCGGAAGATTTACAAGGTGTCGAGGCTGTAGTCCACATGGCCGAACTTTCCAACGACCCTACAGGACAATTAGCACCCAATATCACCTATGAAATTAATCATTTAGGTTCAGTTCGCCTAGCTAACCTGGCTAAAACAATGGGTGTGCGTCGCTTCGTCTATATGTCTTCGTGTAGTGTCTATGGTGTTGCTACTGTAGGGGATGTCACAGAAGAATCTCCTATCAATCCTCAAACAGCCTACGCAGAATGTAAGACTCTTGTAGAACGAGATGTCACGCCACTAGCAGATGATGATTTCTCCCCTACTTTTATGCGGAATGCTACTGCTTTTGGTGCTTCCCCCAGAATGCGGTTTGATATTGTATTAAACAACTTGGCAGGGTTGGCATGGACTAGTAAAGAAATCAAAATGACTAGTGATGGTACACCTTGGCGGCCATTAGTTCATGCATTAGATATTTGTAAGGCTATTATCTGTGCCTTAGAAGCACCACGCGATATTGTACATAATCAAATCTTCAATGTTGGGGATACAGCTAACAATTATCGGGTCAAAGAAATCGCGGAAATTATTGCTGATATTTTCCCAGGTTGTAAATTATCCTTTGGTGATAACGGTGCAGATAACCGCAGCTATCGGGTATCGTTTGAAAAAATTAACACCATTTTACCCGGATTCAAATGTGATTGGAATGCTGAACGAGGTGCTATACAGCTATTTAATTTATTCAGTCAAATTGATATGACTGAAGATACTTTCTTCTTTAGAGGATTTACACGGTTAAAACAGCTAGAGTATCTAATTCGTACTGAGCAAATAGACCAAGATTTTTTTTGGACTAAAAAGTAGTTTGGTTATCTAATCAAGTTAAGACGCGGGTAACTTAGATATTCTTTTGTAACGACTGTCATTAGCCATTTGTTCTATTAGTATTACAAATAACTAATGACTAATGACTAATGACAAATACAAATGACAACCCAGCGGTTATTTTAACAATGAATAAACTATTAACCATTGCCATACCTACTTACAATCGTGCCGAGTTACTGGATAAACAGTTAGCATGGCTTGATCATGCTATCAAAGGCTTTGAATCTGAATGTGAAATTTTAGTTTCTGATAATTGTTCTACCGACAATACTCAAGAAGTAATTAAAAAGTGGCAACAAAATCTTCATAACTTCAATTTCCAAATCAATAAACATCCGGAAAATTTAGGTGTCATGAGAAATATTATGTACTGCCTAAATTCAGCAACAACAATATAAACACATACTGAAGTTATTTTAAAAATTGAGGAATGTGGATATTCTAAAATTTTTTGCAGGCGGATGCTTCTACAAAATTCTAAAGAAGTCAGCTGGAAAGTTTTCTTAGGTGCTTTGAGAAGATGACCAGTATCTGCCATTAAGACAGTAGTTCCTTTTTTTGCGTTAGTTACCATTTCAGCTTTTGATATTGGGGTTTTTAAAGAATTGAATTTTTCTGAAGTGAACGAAGCAACTACCCATGAATTACGTTCTAATAATAATAGCGATCGCTCCATTAATTGAGAAATTAAACATTAGGTTTTAATTATATGGTTAACAACATTCAAGATAAATTTTTATCAATTAAGTATGAGTTAGATTATAGAGTTAGACTTTTACAACATGCCAAAAACTTACCTGCACTAGAAAAACGCGATCGCGTCATAGTTGACTCCCTTAAAACTGAAGGCATTTACATTACAAATATTGCAGAATTAGGGTTAAATTCCACCTCACAACTGCTTGATGCTGCTTACAGTTTATTACCAAGTATGGGAAAAACTAACTACAGCAAATCAGATGAAAATCCGCCGGAAATTTGTACAGTCACAGAATTACCAGAATTTTATAACTGGGGAAAAGAACAAAGGCTACTCAATGTCATTGAAAATTACATTGGTCTTCCTGTTGCCTATCATGGTGTACATTTACGCAAAGACTTTCCCAATAAAGACCAGTTTGCCACACTGCTATGGCATAGAGATATAGAAGACCGTCGAGTTTTAAAAATCATCGTCTACCTACATGATATAGAAGAAAAGCATGGGCCTTTTGAATACGTACCATTGCATTTAACCTCTATCTCTCAACTTAATTATTACCGCATTAAGTACAAGATTAAAAACTCAGGAGGAATCAACGATGAAACGCTAAATCAAATTATACCCAAATCAGCTTGGAAACCATGCCCAGGGCCAGCAGGTACAGTGGTTATTGCTGATACGAGAAGACTTTTACATCATGGCACTCTTCGGACTCAAGAACGGTCAACATTATTTTTTGCCTACACTGCTAACCCTCCGAAACAACCACATCTTTGTACTCACTTCTGGGATGATACATATCCAAAACCAGAGTTTTATAGAAAATCGAATGCAGTCCAAGTCAGGACATCACCCATCTTAATGAACTAAGGTAATCATGCTGTGCTGAAAATAATTCAAGATAAAATATCGGCATTGAATTCTGAATATTTGGGTATTAATGATGAACAATTAAAAGAAATTATCCCCAAATCAGCTTGGAAATCTTGTCCAGGGTCAGCAGGTACAGTTATTATTACAGACCCCAGAACTGCTTTACATCATGGTACTTTGCGTTCTTGTGAAAGGTCAGCACTATTTTTTGTTTACACCGCCAACCCTTCCAAGCGCCCAGAACTTTGTACCCAATATTGGGATGATACATATGCTAGACCAGAAATAAAGAAAGTTCCTGTTTAGTGAGTTTTCTGGTGTAAATACTAAGCAACTGCTAATTATTTCTTGACTCAACATTTATATCGGCAAAATTCATGATTTTTACCTCTACAGAACTCAAAGACGCATTCATCATTGATTTAGAAGAGAAACCAGACCACCGTGGTTTTTTTGCTCGTGCTTTCTGTGCTAAAGAATTTGAAGCACATGGTTTAAAACCAATAGTTGCCCAATGTAACCTTTCTTTCAACTATAAAAAAGGTACACTGCGGGGAATGCACTATCAACTGGCACCAGCAGCAGAAACAAAATTAATTCGCTGCACTAAAGGTGCTATTTATGACGTAATTATTGATATGCGTCCTGAATCACCCACTTTTTTATCACACATCGGCGTAGAATTAACCGCAGAAAATCGTCGTGCTTTGTATGTGCCAGAAATGTTTGCTCACGGCTATCAAGCACTCACAGATGAAACTGAAGTTGTGTATCAAGTAGGTGAATTTTATACACCAGGATATGAACGTGGTCTACGTTATGATGACCCATTTTTTAACATTGAATGGCCCCTAGAAGTGACTGTAATTTCTGAAAAAGATTTAAATTGGCCGTTGTTAGAAACTATTCCTGTCGGCAGTCCCGACCCTATAGAAGTCACTGTATAATCTGGAATTTATACATGAAACCCTTTTTTCTTGGTGTCTTAGTGTCTTGGTGGTTTCAGATTTTTTTGAACCACGAAGACACAAAGACACAAAGTAGAATTAGCTAACAGAGGAATTTAGGCATAATGATTATTATTGATAAAGCTTTACAAGCACGCGCCGCAGCAGGAAATCCTATCAAAGTGGGGATGATTGGTGCTGGTTTTATGGGTCGAGGTATTGCCAATCAAATTATCAATTCGGTTGTGGGAATGGAGTTAGTTGCTATCTTCAACCGTGACATTGATGCTGCTAAAAGAGCTTATGCAGAAGCGGGAATTGAGGATATACAAGTTGTGACAACCAAGAGCGAATTAGAAGATGCGATCGCTCGTGGTCAATATGCAGTCACCGAAGATGCTAATTTCATTTGCCGCGCTGAAGGAATCGAAGCCATTATTGAAGTTACTGGCGCAGTAGAATTTGGCGCTCATATCGTCATGGAAGCGATCGCTCATCGCAAACATGTCATTATGATGAATGCCGAACTTGACGGTACTATCGGCCCCATCCTCAAAGTCTACGCTGACAAAGCAGGAGTGATTCTCACCGCCTGCGATGGCGACCAGCCAGGCGTGGAAATGAATCTTTACCGATTTGTCAAAAGTATTGGTCTGACTCCGCTGTTGTGCGGTAACATTAAAGGACTTCAAGACCCCTATCGTAATCCCACAACCCAAGAAGCATTTGCTAAGCGTTGGGGTCAAAAGGCTCACATGGTGACAAGTTTTGCCGATGGTACGAAAATATCATTTGAGCAAGCGATCGTTGCCAACGCCACAGGGATGAAAGTTGCCAAGCGGGGAATGTTGGGATATGACTTCACCGGTCATGTTGATGAAATGACCCATATGTATGATGTTGAACAACTCAAACAGTTAGGCGGTATCGTTGATTATGTAGTTGGTGCAAAACCAGGCCCTGGTGTGTTTGTATTTGCTACTCACGAAGACCCCAAACAACGCCACTACCTCAACTTATACAAATTAGGTGAAGGCCCCCTCTATAGTTTCTATACTCCCTATCACCTCTGTCATTTTGAAGTCCCATTATCTGTTGCTCGTGCTGTGCTATTTGCTGATGCTGTAATGGCTCCCATAGCAGGCCCATTAGTAGATGTAGTCACTACAGCTAAAATTGACCTGAAAGCAGGGGAAACCCTCGACGGTATCGGCTACTACATGACCTATGGACAGTGTGAAAATTCGGACATTGTGCAAGAGCAAAAACTTTTACCAATGGGTTTAGCTGAAGGATGTCGCCTCAAACGAGATATTCCTCGCGATCAAGTCCTCACCTACGATGATGTAGAGTTACCCTCAAGTAGACTTTGTGACCAACTCCGAGCCGAACAAAATGCTTACTTTGCTCCACAAAAAGTTCTAGCAGTAGTTGGTTAATTGTCATTGGTCATTAGTCCTTTGTCCTTTGTAAACGTGAGTTAGACAGACCTCTCCCTCCCAGCCTCTCTCTCCTAAAAGGCCAGGGAGGAGCAACGAAATCATAAAGGTTTTACTCCCCTCTCCTTGTAGGAGAGGGGTTGGGGGAGAGGTCAAAACAGTATTCATCAAACTCACGTTTTGTAAATACAAATGACAAATGACAAATGACCAATGACAAATTTATATTTCATCAAATAGGAGTCTGATATGACACCAAAAAAGTAGGGTGGGCATTACAATGTCCACCCTACAAGCAACGAACTATTAGGATTTTTTTCGTAATTAATCTCTGGGGAAATAATATTTTCAGATGAAAATTGCTTTAGTGCATGACTATTTAACCCAGCGCGGTGGGGCTGAACGCGTCTTTGAATTACTTTGTAAGCGCTATCCACAAGCGGATATTTTCACCTCTTTATATGACCCGGAAAAAACAATTGATCTGGGTGAGAGGATAGTGAAAACGACTTACTTGCAAAAAATTCCGGGCGCAGCAAAATATTTTAGATTGATGGCTCCCTTCTATTTTCCTGCTTTTCGCGCCCTGAACTTGCAAGATTACGATTTGATTGTAAGCAGTAGCACCAGCTTTGCCAAAGCAGTACGAAAACGCCCGGATGCACAACACATTTGTTTTTGCCATAATGTTACCCGTTTCTTGTGGGATACAGCAACTTATTTACGGGAGTATGGAGATTATAGATATTTTGCACCTTTAATCGACAAGATTTTCCAAGTCATGAGAAAGGTAGACCTGAAATATGCACAGGAACCTGACCTTTATATTGCTAATTCCAGCGTTGTTGCTCGTCGCATTCAAAGTATTTATGGCAAACAAGCATTTGTAGTTAACTATCCCATTGATACCAGTAACTTTGTTTTTTCAGATACAAAAGAGGAATATTATCTAGCCTCAGCCAGAATGATCAGTTATAAGCGTCTTGACATCATCGTCGAGGCTTTTAATTGGTTGGGTTGGCCGTTATTAATATCAGGTGATGGCCCAGAAAAAGAGCGTTTAAAATCTAAAGCATTAGATAATATTGAATTCTTAGGGCACGTCAGTGATAAAAAACGCAAAGATTTGTTTTCTAAAGCAAAATCTGTCATAGTTGCAGCCTTAGAAGACTATGGATTAGTTCCAGTAGAAGCAAATGCTAGTGGAACACCAGTGATTTCCTATGGAGCAGGTGGAGTTTTAGATACTCAAATACATGGTAAAACAGGAGTATTTTTTAAAAGACAAACACCTGAATCTTTGCAAGCTGCACTACTAGAGTCCGGACAAATCGCTTGGGATTATGAAAATATTCGTAATCATGCAGTGAATAATTTTTCGGAACAAGTCTTTTTTAGTAAAGTTGAGCAAGTTATTGACCAAGCCTGTAGCATCTATTAATCAAGCATGTGATTTGTTAGCTGTTCGCGGAGTGTTTCGCCCAGAAGGATAATAAACGTGGTTCAAACTAGTCTAAATCCCAGTCCAAATTCAGTTTCTGATCCAGAACCTGGTTACGGACAACTGTTTGCAGTATTTATTCGCAGATTTCCTTGGTTCTTAGCAGTATTGATCATATCAGTTGCGATCGCAGCGTTCATAACTAGTAGAACAAAGCCTACCTACAGAAGCTCAATGCAGTTGCTAGTAGAGCCTAATTATCAAGGTAAAAAAGAAGGAACTGGGGTAGAAAGTCAGTTTACAGAGCCTGATGTTCAGATAGACACTGCCACCCAACTGAATCTGATGCAAAGTTCGGGACTGATTCAAAAGGCAGTTGATAAACTGAAGTCCGACTATCCAGACATAACTGTAGGTGACATTAAAAACGCTCTGGTCTTAAATCAATTAAGAACAAAAGAGGACAACGTTGCTACGAAGATTTTCCAAGTAGACTATACCGATAAAGACCCAGATAAGACACAAAAAGTTCTCACTGCTATTCGGCAAGTCTATGTGGAATATAACAAACAACAGCAGGATTTGCGGTTACAAAAAGGTCTGCAAATCATCAGAGAACAGTTGAGTAAGGCCAGTGAGGAAGTAAACGCAGCAGAGACAAACCTGCAACGATTTCGCCGCAATCAAAATTTAATCGACCCAGAGTCACAGGCAAAATTGCTAGAAGAGAGTTTGAACAAGATTGAGCAAGAACGCCGTGCAACTCGTTCTGAGTATGAAGAAGCTTTGGCGCGGCAAAAATCTTTGCAAGAACAACTTAATCGTTCTCCGCAAAATGCTTTGGTTGCTTCCCGTCTGAGTCAGTCTACTCGTTATCAAGGCTTACTGAACGAAATCCAAAAAACAGAGTTATTGCTAGCTCAAGAACGCTTGCGTTTCACAGATGCGACTCCCAGCGTGCAAAAGCTCAAAGAACAACTTCAAAGCCAAAAAGAATTACTACAACAAGAAGTAGGCAGGACTTTAGGTGTACAGTCTGCTGATGTATTCGCGTCTAAAGAACCTCTGCTTGAACAAGGACAGTTTGGTCAAATTGACCTCACCCTTGCTAGTCAGTTAGTAGAAACGCAGACATCCTTAGTTGCTTTAAGTGCCCGTGATCAAACTTTGGCACAGAAAGAAAGTCAACTGCGTTTTGAAATTAAACGCTTCCCGCCTTTGTTGGCTTATTACAATCGCATCTTGCCACAGTTACAATTTAGCCGTGAAAGGTTAGAGCAGCTGTTGCGAGCAGAACAGCAATTGCGTCAGGAACTTGCCAAAGGTGGATTTAATTGGGAAGTTGTGGAAGAACCGCAAAAAGGTACACAATTAGGCCCCAACATGAGGCAAAATCTGTTGTTGGGTGCAGTAGTTGGGTTAATGTTGGGAGGCATTGCTGCTTTCATTCGGGAAGCTGCTGATGATGCTGTACATACCACTGCCGAGTTAGAGAAGCAAGTTGCTTTACCTTTGTTGGGTACAACTCCCAAATTGCCACCTGCTAGAACCAGAGATTCAGTAATCAAGTTGCCTTTTGGTAAGCCAGAAGTGTTAGCGCCTTGGACAATTGAAGTATTGCAATCTCCCCCGCGTTGGGAATCGCTGGATCTGATCTACAAAAATATTGAGCTTTTGAATACTGTTTCTAGCTTGAAATCTTTGATGATCACTTCAGCTTTGTCAGACGAGGGTAAGTCAGCTTTAGCATTGGGCTTAGCAATGAGTGCTGCTCGTTTACACAAACGGGTATTACTAATTGATGCTAACTTACGCGAGCCTAGTCTACATGAACAGCTGAATCTGCCCAATGAACAGGGGCTTTCAACTCTACTGGCGAGTGATATTACTCTCCCTAATCAGATTGGTATTCAATCTTCAGGTTCAGCTTACATCGATATTTTGACCGCTGGCCCAAGACCTGCCGATCCTGCAAATCTCTTGAGTTCACCCAGGATGATGCAATTGATGGCAGCTTTTGAGGATAACTATGATTTGGTACTGGTAGACGCTTCACCAGTTCTCGGTTTAGTAGATGCCATACTCACAGCATCATCTTGTCGTAGCGTGGTACTAGCAGCAAGCATTGGTAGAGTGACTCGAACTCAGCTGACTCAAGCTACAAATATGCTTAGCAAGTTAAATTTAATTGGGGTTGTGGCTAATGGTGTATCTAACTCTGGCACCACCTATGTACAGTATCCCAAGCAATACCGATTTGCCTTGCCGCAAGTGGTGGAAAAATAGTTAGTGTAGCAGGGCAGGGGGTTTGGCAACCTTGCTACTTACTTCATCGTTTAGTGATAGTGCGATCGCGTCTTGGTAGAGTGCGATCGCACATATTTTTTGTACCAAATTCCAATTTTGGATTTGAGATTTTAGATTAAATACTAATTCCCAATTCTCAATGCCCCATGACGGCAGATGCAACAAGAGCGGCTCGCCGACGACAGTCGCCTCAAGTCGGGAAACCCGCCCACGGCGCTGTCTCCCCAACGCACTGCCTCTCCCATGCCCCATGCCCCATGCCCCATTCCCAATTCCCAATTCCCAATTCCCAATCTATTTGTAATTAATAAACCTTTTTATAGTAATATTTAGCTATGTTCTAATCATTGAAAATTAAGTATATTTATATTAACTTTATAATTATCTGAATAAAGGACTTACTATTTAAAGAGTAAGTAAAGAATCTGTTTAAGTAGATAGCTATTTCTCTAGAGTCTTATATCCTTATTATTGAAACTCATTCCAAACAGTTAAAAGGTAACAACATACTAGTTCTGCTAAATTTATCGAAACAATAGTTAAACAAACGCAACTAAATGTAGGTATGGAGTTATGGAGTAATCAAATAATTGGGTGACTTTCCTCTGCATCTCGCCACCGTCTATAATCTCCATATAGAAACCTCAGTTTTCGAGCAAGCTCTCCATCTAATTTTTTAGCTAGCTATCTACTTAGGATCTCTGTCGTTTGTACATCTTTACCCAGCAGAACTCCAAAAGATGTTTACTTGTCCTCTAGACAAGTGAAAATGGTAAATTTTTGCACGTAATTATCTACAGCTTTTGGCAGCAAAACAAGATTCGGATCGGAGTCTTTGGCATTCATAGCCTTTGATATCACCTCAGCAATTTACTATTGTGTAAATCCAAAGACATATGACAATCTCAATCATTCCGGCTCTACAGAATTCCCATACAACAACCCCACAATACCAAGATAATCCTTCTCTATACTGTACACTCCAGTGGCGGCAAGGTCAGCTCAGAGTGAAGTCTACTAAGTCTAACACTCAAGTTAAACAGCCATATTTGCCTTCTGTTGATAACAAGCAATTGTTAGTCAAGTGCTTAAAAAATTCGCCAGTAAATTTAGTGAGTATAGATCCAAAACTGGGTGAAGCTTCGCTGCGGTTTTGGGCTGAGGCGTGTGAACAAGCTCATAAACCAATATTCCTCCGTCTATCTTCCAGCAATCAACTGTTAAAACAAAATAGGCAACCTTGGAGTTGGTTACAACAAATAATTGAGTGGATTATAGCTTTAGTGTTGTTAGTTTTAGTCAGCCCATTAATCTTCGGATTGGTTGTGCTAACACAGATTTACTCGCCAGAATCACTTTTTGCTTATGAGTGGTATGTTGGAAAGCGGGGTAAACTTTTTCGAGCAATTAAATTTCATACAACTGCAAACCAGAATATTACACCCTTGGGGTACTTAATGTGTAAATATGGGCTGGAGAGTCTGCCACAGTTATGGAATATCTTGCGGGGTGAAATGAGTTTAATAGATTCTTGTGCTTACACTTTAGAAGATGCAGTACAGCTAAGTTTAGAAGCACAACGGCATCCCAATCAACAACCACTAATCACAAGTTCGTGGGAAGTCCAGCCAGATTCTAATCTGTTGCATTTGGATAGGCAAACACTATAACTTACCGCCTAGATATTGCATTTTTGGTTATTTGTCATTTGTCATTTGTCATTAGTTATTTGTCATTAGTCATTTGTCCTTTGTAAATACAAATGATTAATGACGACTCTAACTAGTTAGGCCAATTCTCTAAAAGTCGGCAACAGCTTCAAACCCCAAAACCTAGACCATATCCGACTTTGTTAATTACGAATTACCCTTCGGGTTCGCAAGTTTGCCATCGACGCAAAGCGCCAAGACGGCAACTTGCTCACGAATTACGAATTACGAATTGGTATTAGTTTTATTACTGCTAACTACATATCTATCTGTAGCCATCTGTCGAAATTCTCCAAATATTCTCAAAAATAGTCATGCTTGTTAACATTTTTCAACCAATCTTCAATCTATTCAAGGCTACGGATTTCTGGCAACAAAACTATTTCATATTGCGAGAATTTAAATCCTTCCGAAAAGTTGCTGTTTTAGCTTTATTTTTCTCTTTCATGGCAGCAACATTTGAAGGTTTAAGCATTGGCTTTTTACTTTCGTTTTTACAAAGCTTAACTGATCATAATGCTGCACCAATTCGCACAGGCTTTGCTTGGTTTGATACTTGGATTTTAGCTGCTAATAGTTCAGCAATTACTAGACTATATAGAATATCCATTCTAATTTTATTAAGTACTTGGATGCGTGCTGGCTTCAATTACTTAGCACAGGTATACACAGAAATTACTCAACTTTATTTAGCCGATCGCCTGCGGAAGCGAATTTTTGAACAGTTACAAGGTTTGCCACTTAGCTACTTTGCTAAAACTCGTTCTGGTGAACTGATTAATACCATTACCACTGAAATTGAAAGAATAAAACAGTTATTCAGTGGCTCAGCATTTTTGATGACTAGAGCAATGACTGCTACTGTTTACTTTATCTCAATGTTTTTGCTGTCGTGGCAACTTTCAATCACTTCTTTACTTCTATTTACACTTGTGGGAGTAGGCTTATCAACGCTGAATGCCAGAGCTAGAGAAACGAGTTTTAGTACTTCAATTGCCAACGGTAACTTTACTTCAACAGCAATAGAATTTATTAATGGAATTCGTACAGTTCAGGCATTTGCTACTCAAGACTTTGAGCGGCAACGTTTTTATAAAGCTAGTGATAAAGTAGTCAGCGCTGCAACTAAAGTTGTATTAACCTGGGCAATGGTCAGACCACTAGCTGAAGGTATAGCTAGTACAATTCTGATTGGAATGATTATTTTTGCCTTTACTGTTTTTGTAATCAATGGAACTCTACAAATTGCTTCTTTACTAACCTTCTTTTTTGTACTATTTCGAGTTGTACCAATTGTTCAAGATATTAATGGTACGAGAGCGCACCTGAGTACATTACAAGGAGCAGCAGATAATATTAAAGAGCTTGTAAGAACTGACAATAAAAAATATTTAGCAAACGGCAAAGTTCAATTTACTGGTTTAAAATATTCGATTGATATAGTATCTGTAGATTTTGGCTATGAACCTAATAATTTAGTGCTAAATAACATTACCCTTAGCATTGAAAATGGTAAAACAACAGCGTTAGTTGGTGCGACTGGTGCGGGTAAAAGTACACTGATAGATTTAATTCCTCGATTTTACGATCCAACAGAAGGTAATGTGCTGATTGATGGAGTTGATCTGAGAGAATTTGATATAAATTCGTTACGCCAAAAAATTGCAGTTGTCAGCCAGGATACATTTATTTTCAACACTTCTGTTTGGAATAATATTGCTTATGGTATAACAGGAGCGCGGGAAGCAGAAATTAGAGAAGCTGCGCGACTAGCAAATGCACTGGAATTCATTGAAGCAATGCCAGAAGGCTTTGATACACAACTTGGAGATAGAGGTGTGCGCTTATCTGGAGGACAGCGCCAACGAGTTGCGATCGCTCGTGCTTTACTACGCGACCCTGAAATTTTGATTTTGGACGAAGCTACAAGCGCTCTAGATTCCGTCACTGAGCGGTTAATTCAAGAGTCTCTAGAAAAGCTTTCAGTCGGTCGAACAGTAATTGCGATCGCTCACCGCTTATCTACTATTGTTCGAGCTGATAAAGTTGTTGTCCTCGAAGAGGGACGAATCGTAGAACAGGGAGGATATCAAGAGTTGCTAGAGCAAAAAGGTAAGCTTTGGAAATATCACCAAATGCAACATTAATTAACTTGATTTCAATGCTTTGTAATTTAAATTATTGATGACTATGACATTAGAATTGCAGTCTAACTCCGTTTCGATTTTAATTTGCACTTGTAACCGTGCAGAAAGCTTGCGTCAGACTTTAGAATCATTGGCGCAAGTGAATGTACCAGAAAACTTATCGTGTGAATTGATTGTAGTGGATAATGCTTCGAGCGATCACACCGCTGAAATTATCCAATCTTTTTCTATGCCAAATATGCCAGTTCGTTATATTAGCGAACTCCAGCGTGGTTTATCAAAAGCTCGTAATGCTGGTATTGCAGCAGCGCAGGGAGAAATTATCTTGTTTACAGATGATGATGTTCGACCACCGCACAATTGGATTGAGGGAATGTGTGCGCCTATTTTAGCTGGAACAGCCGAAGCTGTTGCTGGCGGAGTGAAAATTGCACCACATTTAGATAGAGAATGGATGCAGCCTATTCATCGTGCATATTTTGCATCTTCAGAGTTTATTGATCCCCAGGCTCCTCAATTTTTAATAGGAGCCAATATGGCATTTTTAAAACAAGTATTAGTTAAAATACCTGGATTTGACACTGAAATCGGCCCAGGAGCAATAGGTTATGGTGACGATACATTATTCACCGCACAAATCCTGCAAGCTGGATACCGAATTGCTTCAGCTTTAGACGTAGTTGTAGAACACCACTTTGACGAGTCCAGGTTACTGCGATCGCATCTGATTAATGCTGCACGAAAAGCCGGACAAACATCAGCTTACCTTGCACACCACTGGGATCATACTCAGATTTATTTTCCCCGGTTAAGGTTGCTCAAGTGCTTAATGAATTTTGGTTTTTGGCGTTTAAAGACATGGCGACAGCCTTTAAAATCAGAAGGGTTGCTTCCACAAGAATGGGAAATTATCCACATTATCAATTTTTACAAACAGTATTTAGTTGAGTGGAAAAGAAAGCCAAACTATCAGCAATATGGATTAGTAAAAAATTCTTAGTAATTTTTCTTGATAGAACAGTGATCGCTGGGGGAAATGACCTGACAGGCAGATCTATTATTGCAAAATTTGTGAATAATCTTCCTGATCAAGTACCTGACGAGTGTATTTCTGATCAAACCTACCAATATTTGAATCAACTATTACTAATTTACAGTGATGAAAATTACTCTTACTTGTAATACAGGTTTTGGTAAAGGAGGACAGGGAGGTTGTTTAGCAAATGCTGCAACAGGTTTAAGCCAATTCACAGATTTAACTGTATTGTGTTCTGGTGAAGAAAAACCTCAAACTAGTTTTCCTGTTTATCCTTTAGGATCTTCCCAATGGAGTCGCAGATTATTAGCTACTCCTGTGTTACGTCGTCGCAATGATTTGGCTGTATTGTTGAGCGATTTATATTTTGATAAGCAGGTAAGTAAATACCTAAAATCCCAATCCTGTGACTTAATTATGGGGGTAGCAGGTCAAACTAATTTAGGTTTTAAAGCTGCTAAACAAAAAGGTGCGATCGCTTGGTTATATTGCCTCAATAATTATCTCCCATTCATGCAGCAACAAATTCAGCAAGAAATGAAATTTCTTTCTGAACCTACTGTAGCGACGATGAATCCTATAATGCTGCAACGCTTTTTAGGAGAGTGTGAACAAGCTGATTTAATTGTTGTGCTTTCAGAGGTAGCAAAACAAAGTTTTATTCAAGCTGGATTTTCACCAAACCAAATTGCAGTCCTTACACCTTTTGTAGATACAAATAGATTTCGTCCTACTCCTAAACAGGATGCAGTTTTCCGCGTTCTTTATGTCGGCACAATTGAACCTCGTAAAGGAGTACCTTATTTAGTTGATGCTTTTATCAAAGCTGATATTCCTAATTCTGAACTATTAATCGTTGGGGGTACTTCCACCCGCGCCTTGCGGATATTTATGGAAAATACCTTAAGCAAACATGCCAATATTAAACAAGAATTTTGGGATTTTAGCCGTGTCGATCCGACAGAAGTATTTGGCAGATGTTCTGTTTTAGTTTTACCTTCTGTGGAAGATGGTTTTGGCTTAGTTGCATTAGAAGCAATGGCTTGTGGATTACCTGTTATTGTTACTTCTCAATGTGGTGCAGCTGATGTGGTCGAGAACGAAGTGAATGGTTTTGTTGTGCCTCCTAGAGACATTCAAGCTATGACAGATAAACTTTTATTTTTCGCCAACAATGAAACAACTCGTCAAGAAATGGGGAAATCTGCCAGAATCACAGCTGAAAAACAAACTCAAGAAGTTTACCAACAAACCCTAGAACAAATATTTAGGAATCAAGGATTACTCAACTAATTACAAATCAATCATGTTGATATCAATTAGTTTTTAAGTCTTTTAACTACAAATCAATCAAATATGACTTATCAAGTAGTTAATACAAAAATGATTTCTCACTGCACTAATGCTGATATTAGTGGCGGCGGTGGGATTGAAACTTATGTAGCTTCATTGGTACATTCTCAAATTTCAGGTGTGAGCGCTCATACTATCACTGATTTAAAAAATGTCGATCAGAGACAGTTTGAATTGCTTCACATTCACGATCCGGATATGTTAATGGATTTGCGTTCAGAATGTCCAGCAATATTTACCTTACACAATCATTCTACTTACTGTCCCAGTGGTACGAAGTATTTAGCAGACCGTAACAGAGTTTGCGATCGCCCCATGAATCCTCTAGGATGTACCTGGGGACATTTAATAGATGGTTGTGGTAGCCGCCGACCACAAAATATTCTTCAAGACTGGTGGAATGCTTACCAGCCTTTAGAGATACTGAAAAAACTCAAAATTCCAGTAATTGCTAATAGTGATTATGTGCGTCAGCAAATCATTATGAGTGGTTTATCACCTCAACGGGTGTTTACACTGCGTTGTGGTGTGCAACCACCAAAGAGTCCTACAGCACCTTTAACTAGCGAAATTCATCAAAAACAGCGGATTTTGTTTGCTGGCCGCATTGTTCCTTATAAAGGCATTGAATGGCTAATTAAAGCTTTGACAAAAACCGATCCAGAAATTCATCTTGACATAGCTGGTGATGGTTGGGGTAAGCCAGCTATGGAAAAATTAGCACATCAGATGCAGTTAAGCGATCGCATTACTTGGCATAGTTGGTGTCACGGCGAGAAATTAGAAGAACTTTATCAACAGTGCTTTGCTGTGGTTTTTCCTAGCGTTTGGCCTGAACCAGCCGGTCTTGTAACTTTGGAAGCCTATGCACGTTATCGGCCTGTAATTGCTAGTGCAGTTGGTGGAATTCCAGAACATCTGCGAGATGGTGAAACAGGTATTCTTGTGCCACCAAATGATATTCCAAAGTTAGCTGCTGCTATCAACGAACTAGCATCAAACTATCAAAAAAGCCGAGACATGGGAAAAGAAGGTAAAGCTTGGTTCGAGCAAGAATTTACCATTGATGTTCACATTCAGCGGCTAGAAAAACTTTACGAAAAGACTATTGCTGAATTTCATGGTAGATAGGGGACTGGGGACTGGGTATTAGGGACTGGGTATTAGGGACTGGGGACTGGGGACTGGGGACTGGGAAAGAATACATTTAATCCCTATTATTTATTGAAATATCAAAATTAACAATGGAAAGCTCGACACCGAAAATTGTAGTCATTACTCCCGTAAAAAATGAAGCCTGGATTTTAGACCGCTTCTTATCTATTACTAGTCAATTTGCTGATTACATCATTATTGCAGACCAAAACTCAACAGATGGCAGCCAAGCTATTTGTAAAAAGTATCCCAAAGTTATCTTGATTGAAAATAAATCAGAAAAATTTAATGAAGCAGAGCGACAGTTGTTATTGATTAAAACCGCAAGAGATTTAATATCAGAACATAAAATTATCTTAGCTTTAGATGCTGATGAAATATTAGCCGCTAACGCCATCAAAACTCAAAGCTGGCAAACAATGCTCAAAGCCAAGCCAGGAACAATATTATTTTTTGAAAAACCAGATTTATTTGTCACAACGCATCAATGTCTTAGAACTGGAATTCTTACACCCCTTGGTTATGTTGATGACGGAGCCGAACATCAGCCACAATCTATTCATAGTGTAAGAATTCCAATGCCTGAATATGCTACGAGATTGCATATTCATGATATCAAAGTCTTGCACTATGCCGTGACTCGTTTAGATGCACATGCTTCTAAAATTCGCATGTACAGTGTTATAGAAAATGTTTTGGGTGTTAGTAATGGTATTGGTAGACGGACTCGCTACACTTCCCAACAAGATTACTTGAAGCTTGGTAAAGTTGAAACTGCACCTAATGAATGGTTTGCAGGCTGGGAAGAACAGGGAATTGATATGCATACAATTATCAAACAAAAATATTATTCTTACGATTTTGAAGTTCTTCGTTACTTCCATAAATATGGACTGCGCCGCTTTTGGATAGAAGATATTTGGAAATTTGATTGGGAAGCATGTCGTCAATATGCCAAATCACAAGGAATGCTTGATATACCTGATTATAAAATTGCCAAACAATCTAAGGTATTGAATTTAATTGCTGATGCAATCGCTAATTTGTATGCTCACACAAGAGCAGCACTCAGTTTTATTAAACTGATTTAAAACCTCGATAAACTAATCAAAAAATCGATAGTTATGAGTAAGATTCGTGATGGTGTATGAAAGATGCTGGAGTATAATCAATTCAACGAACCACTAGTTAGCGTTATTATTCCTACTTATAATCGACCAGAGTATTTGAAACAAGCGATCGCTAGCGCAATTCAACAGACTTATCAAAATATCGAAATCATTGTTTCTGATAATTGTAGCCCCGAAAATCCTCAATCCATTATCGAATCATTTGGCGATACACGCCTGAGATTTTGGCGACAACAGCAAAATATTGGGATGCTAGCTAATCAAATGCACGCCTTCAAAATGGCGCAAGGCAAATACGTTGCTAGCCTCCACGATGATGATATGTGGAATGAAGACTTTTTAGCAAAGCTAATTCCACCCCTAGAAGAAAATCCAGAATTAATTCTTGCTTTTTGCGACCAATATATCATTGATGCACAAAGCGAAATTAATCAGGCGCTAACTGAAGAAAATACACAAGCTTACAAACGTGACAAATTAACACAAGGAGTTTATCAAACTTTCGACAAAATCGGCTTAGTAGATAAAAGTATACCTACAGCCGCCGCCTGTGTGATTCGCAATCATATTATTGATTGGGATAGCATTCCCTTAGAAGTTGGTGGAATGTGGGATTTATATTTAACCTATCTTTGTTGTATATCTGGGTATGGTGCTTACTATCATCCAGAAAGATTAACGCGATATCGTACTCATGAGCAAACTGATACCATGCTGAGTGGAAGTAAGGATGCTCAAGCTAAAATTCGTAAAGCTAAAAGCGAAATATTTTGCTACAAAATATTTAGTCAAGACGAACGCCTAAAAGAATTTCAACCATACTTTCAACAAAAATACTTAGAAGCTCATACAACTTTAGCAATTGGATTACTACGAAATCAACAAACAGCAGCAGCACGTCCTTATCTTTGGCAAGCATTAAGCCAACAAAAATTTAACTTGCGAACTTTAGCAGCACTTACTATCAGTTTTACCCCCCGACCATTAGCTAATCAATTACTTGGTATATCGAAATAGAAGGAATTTTTATCACGCAGAGGCGCAGAGACGCAGAGAGTTTATTAATTCATTTTTTTCTTTGTGTCTTTGTGTCTTTGTGGTTCGTTTTTCAAAAGTCTTTATTATTAGTGATATGAAACTTTGTATTGTTACGCACAAGCTAAAAAAAGGTGATGGTCAAGGAAGAGTCAACTATGAAATTGCTCAAGAAGCAATTCAACGCGGTCATCAAGTTACATTATTAGCCAGTGAAATAGCGCCAGAACTAGAAAATAATCCTCAAGTAAATTGGATTCAAATTCCAGTCAAAAACTATCCTACAGAATTTATTCGTAATTTTATATTTAGTAAAATAAGTGCCGATTGGTTACATCAACATCGCTCTGAATTTGATTTAATCAAAGTCAATGGAGCAATTACCACAGCAGCAGCCGATATTAACGCCGTACATTTTGTACATAGTTCTTGGTTAAAATCGCCTGCTCACATTTCCCGCATTCGCCGCGATTTTTACGGCTTTTATCAGTGGTTATATACAGCGTTAAATGCCCGCTGGGAAAGACAGGCATTCCAAAAAGCAAAAGTCATTGTCGCAGTATCCGAGAAAGTCGCCCAGGAATTAGTCAGCATTGGTGTACCTCGTTCTCGTATCCGCGTGATTGTTAATGGTGTGGATTTACAAGAATTTGCCCCTGGTACAGCTTCTAGGCAACAATTAGGTCTACCTCAAGACGTAACTTTAGCCTTATTTGCCGGAGATATCCGCACAACCAGGAAGAACTTAGATACGGTGTTGCAAGCCTTAGTGAAAGTTCCTGATTTACATCTAGCGGTGGTGGGTGCAACTGAAGGTAGCCCCTTTCCACAACTAGCAGCTTCTTTAGGGTTAACTCAAAGAGTGCATTTTCTTGGATACCGTTGTGACATCGCTGAAATTATGCGGGCTGTGGATTTATTTGTTTTTCCCTCCCGATACGAGGCTTGCACGTTGGTATTGTTAGAAGCCCTGGCTTCTGGATTGCCTGTAATTACTGCCACAGCAACCGGTGGTGCAGAAATAGTCACACCGGAGTGTGGGATAGTTTTGCCCGATACAGATAATATCGATGCTTTGGCAGCGGCGTTGTTGTCTTTAGTAAGCGTAGACGCAGAAAGGCAACGCATGGGTAAAGCAGCCCGCACAGTAGCAGAACAACATAGCTGGACAATTATGGCACAAACCTATGTGGATCTATTTGAGGAGTTAATCAAGCATGAAGAACACCGTTCTCATACCAACCTATCGCCGTCCTCTAGATCTATCACGCTGCCTTTTGGCGCTACAGGTGCAAACTAAACCAGTCGATCAAGTGATAGTAGTTGTCCGCGATACGGATATTGAAACTTGGCAATTCCTCGCAGAGTTCAATCCGCAAAATCTACCATTGCAAATTATGAAGGTGACACAACCGGGGGTAGTAGCAGCCCTCAACGCTGGACTAGCAGTCGTGAAAGGAGATATTCTTTCCATTACCGATGATGATGCTGCACCTCATCGGGATTGGTTAGAACGAATCAACGCTCACTTTATATCAGATAGTTGCATTGGTGGAGTCGGTGGGCGTGATTGGATACACCGCGACACCAAAATTGAAGATGATTCCCGCTTGGTGGTTGGGAAGTTGCAGTGGTTTGGGCGTGTCATTGGCAACCATCACCTGGGAGTGGGAGAACCCCGCGAAGTCGATGTTCTCAAGGGCGTAAACATGAGTTTTCGTACCCAAGCGATCGGACAATTACGTTTTGATGAACGAATGCGCGGCACAGGGGCGCAAGTTCATTTTGAAATGGCATTTACCCTCGCACTCAAGCGAGCTGGTTGGAAGATAATTTATGATCCTAGCGTTGCTGTAGATCACTATCCAGCACAACGTTTTGATGAAGACCAACGGCACAACTTTAATGAAATTGCCTTTATTAATTTAGTCCATAATGAAACTTTAGTTTTACTAGAGCATTTACCACCTTCACGTCGGACTGTATTTTTGCTTTGGGCCATATTAGTAGGCACAAGAGATAGTTTCGGCTTCGTGCAATGGCTGAGACTTTTACCCAGCCAAGGCCAACTAGCAACTAAAAAGTGGCTAGCATCCTGGCGTGGACGTTGGCAAGGATGGCAGACATATCAAACTCCTTCGGGGTAGGGAATGGGGAATTGGGAATTGGGAATGGGGAATAAAGGGATTTTTGTAAAAATTTACTAATTAAAAATTAAAAAATCTAAAATCCAAAATTGGTATGGTTTACAATCAAATACTTTTTAATAGTTTTTTACAAGCACATTTTTCTCCTAAAGAGCGATCGCTCCAAGGTTGGATAGTTATCCTTGGCTTTGTACTATTATCAATAGCTTGTTATTTTGTGGGTTTTGCTGCCATGCTGCGCCTGATTTATCCAGCAGCAGCTCTGGCTGTCGCCATATTTTTATACTTGCGGCATCCCATTCTTTATATCGGTTTTAACTGGTGGGTGTGGTTTCTCACGCCTTTAGTCGTTCGTTTAGTTGACTATCGAGTTGGCTGGGATCCCACCCGTCAGATGCTCATCGCACCTTATTTAGTGTCTTTCGTCAGTATAGCCACCTTTTTAAGATACTTTCCTAGTGCTGCTCGTCAGGGAGGCTTACCCTTTGTTTTGGCTTCTTTAGGGGTATTTTATGGGTTTTTAGTAGGTATAATTTATAATCAACCCATCCCTGTAGCACGCAGTTTACTGGACTGGCTTAGCCCCATCATCTTTGCTTTTCACTTATTTATGAACTGGCGAGATTATCCCAGCTATCGCCAAAACATGCAGCGCACATTCTTTTGGTGTGTGTTACTCACAGGAGCTTACGGTGTGTATCAATTTGTCGTGGCTCCTGAGTGGGATCGTTACTGGCTGATAGAATCAAAACTGTTTACCAGTTCTGGAGATCCCGTTCCTTTCGGGATGCGCGTGTGGAGTACAATGCACTCAGTTGGGCCCTATGCAACTGTGCTGCAAACTGGTTTATTGTTAATGTTCACCAGTCGCCAAAGCTTCTTAGCTTTTCCTGCTTCAGCATTTGGTTATTTGTCGTTTTTACTTACCCAAGCACGTAGTAATTGGGGTGGCTGGTTATTCGGGGTAGTGATGATTTTTGCTTCGGTGAAGGCTCGTACCCAAATGCGTTTAATCACCATAATTTTGGTGATGGCAATGTGTGTTGTGCCATTAACAATGATTGAGCCAATTTCTGAAGTTGTGGCAGATCGGATGGAAAGTTTTACCAATCTGCAAGAGGATAGTAGCTTTAAAGATAGATCGGGAAACTATGACAGAAACCTCAGTTTAGCTCTGACAAATGGTTTGGGTAACGGTTTAGGAAATATTTGGAAGGTAGACGAAAAAACCGGAAAAATTGAAGTTTTTGTGGTTGATAGCGGCATTTTAGATATGTTTTTCACCTTGGGTTGGTTTGGCGCCATCCCTTATATGGGTGGGTTAATTTTGTTGCTTGTGAGTGTGTGTAACTATAGTGAAGCTCGGTTTGATAATTTTGTTGGTGCAGCCCGTGCTATTGGTATGAGTTCTTGCGCTCAGCTAATTATTAGTAGCGGAATGCTAAGTGTGATGGGAATGATTCTTTGGGGATTTTTGGCTATGGCTTTGGCAGCACATAAGTACTATCAGCATGAAGCAATTAATACATATAAATAAGTGTATTTTGCGGTTGGGGGCGATCGCTCTTTAACGGCGTTCCTCAATTATAGTCAAATCGATGCGATCGCCATTTGTTTTCAAAACAATCAATTCCAGAGTCTAACTACAGGCGATCGCATTTGAAAACTAGATATTTAGTTGTTAGTTCTCTATTTTTGATACTTATCTGGGGCAATTGCAAGATATGTTCGTCTGCGTTCATATTAACTTTCTGTAGATACTAATTTAAGTTCCTACAGCTAATATTCCCAACTTTGCAGCCTACATCAAAATATCTCTCACAATTCAATGATGAAACTATCTCGCAGATGAAAGTCAGCCTCAGCACCTCGATGAGTTAATGCCCAGTAAGTCACTTCACCGCCTGTTTGTTTGATCACAGCGGTGATAGCAACCTCAATAACTTGATTTGCTGAGACGATTTTACTCAAATCGACATCTAAAGTAAGTGTAAAACTATCAGATTGATTATCGACATTAAATGGAAGTTTCTTAAAGGCTGTTTCTTCTTGCATCCCTTGACGGTATCCATCAAAATGATAGACATTCCAGTCTCCAGCAGGGGAGAGGTTGAATTCCCAATAGCTTGGAGAATCTTTGAAACCGAGAAAAAATTCAAAACAGGTATCTTCCCATAGTTCATGCTTTCGCGCTAGTGTGTCTGAGGATGGGGCAATAATGACTTGTGTTAAGTCGCCTAAAAGCTTGTAGCTGATGGCTAGTTGATGATGATGTCGGGCGATACTACCTGTGAGTTTCAAATGAGACAAAGATTCAGTAGAAGCAAAGGGCTGTAGAGAAAATGTCTGCTCGTTCATTTCATATCCTGAATAATCTTGCGAATCTGGGTTTCTTGTGATTCGATACTCTCGGTAAGCTTAAACTGAACGATCGCTCTTTCTAGGTTATGTTCTGGATGTTTAACTTTAAAATAGACATTACCAGCTAAATAGTCAGCAAAAAACCTTAGTCCTAACTCAAAGGCAATCAAACGAATTGCATCGTACATGTATGCATAGTCATTTTCCGTGAGAAACGCCTTAGCTACAGATAGATAGCCATCGAGAATACCCTTACACAAATCAGTATCGAAATAAACATCATTCCAGTCCGCAGCTTCTTCGCCGGCAGGATTGCAGCCCGATCGCAAGCAATCACCAATGTCATAATGTACTAATCCTGGCTTAACAGTATCTAGGTCTATGACGCTGACGGCTTTTTGAGTGGCTGTGTCAAACATCACATTATTAATTTTGGGGTCGCCGTGCATCAGCCGCAGTGGTAACTTACCTTCGGCTTTGGCATTTTCTAGGATATGTGCAAAAATTTGGCGATCGCTAATAAACTGCAAACAATAATTTACTTCTGGGGATGGGTGCGGAGTAGTTTTGGCCAGAACTTCTTGGTATTGTTGCAGGTAAAGCGGTGTAATATGAAATCCTACGAGAGTATCGGCGAGTTTTTCCGGTGACAAATCGCTAATCAGATTGTGGAACATCCCCAGAGCATAACCGATTTCTTTGGCGTGTGAGCGATCGCTCATGGTGTCAAAAGACTGCGAACCTTCAATAAAGCTGATAGCCCGCCAGAATGAACCCTCTGCATCTCGCCAATGATCTTGATTATCCTGAGTCAACAACACGCGCGGTACTTCCCAACGACGGCTGAGAGGGGTATGTTGTAATCTTTTATGAACATGCTCAGTAAAGATACACATATTCTGCATGATCAGTTGGGGCTGGCGAAATACCTGCGTATTGATGCGTTGCAGGACAAAATGCTGCAATTGGGAACCATCCAGCGTTACCAAAAAAGTGTCATTAATATTACCGCTGCCAAACGCTTGAACAGCCGTCACCTCACCTTGAAGCGTGAATTGGTCAGCAATGGCAACAAGATTGTCCGTAGCCTGTGTGTTAAAATTTTCTATTATATTCATGTTTTACCTGCACACTCCTCACGTCATTGCACAAAGGCAATAGGAGACATAGTAACTTAAGTTTCACCTTTGGTCTGTATCAAAGTGTTGCAGGTGTTGTTGACATTCTCCTCTCATTTTGAGAGACTAAGAAATAGTTTATTAGACTTCTTGTATAAATAATTTTTTTTCTCACGCAGAGGAGCCACTGCGTTGGGCGGGTTTCCCGACAGCCGCGCAAGTGGCGTTCGCAGAGGCGCAGAGAAAGAGTTAAAAATGGAGATTTTTGCAAGAGGTATATTGTTGTGAAAAAAATATGACAAAATACAGACAAGTAAATGCATCTGATTTCGATTCGTAAACTTCGTACTGATGCTGCTCAATTTCCTGATGTCAAAAAGCAAATAGACAACTGGTATGCAACGGTTACAAAGGCTAATTGGCAGAGTTTGGAGGATGTTCAAAGAATTTATCGGGATGCTGAAGCGGTTGGGAATTTTACTGTCTTCAACATTAAAGGTAATGATTATCGCCTGATTGTCGGTATCGACTATGAAAACCAAGTAGTTTACTACAAATATTTTCTCACACACGCTGAATACGACAAAGATAAATGGAAAAATGACCCTTACTTTTAACCAAATTACCTATTGCAATCTTTTAGCCGAAGTAGTTCCTATAGCAATTGAAACTGAGGAGGAGTATGAACGTATTTTGAATATAGTAGAACAGCTAACTTTTAAGAAAAATCGCACAATAGAGGAGCAAGCTTTATACAAGTTACTAGTGATATTAATTGAAGCATATGAAACGGAGAATTATCCGATTGATCAATCTGCACCTCATGAAATTCTCCAACACATGATGGAAGCCAGCGGAACCCGTCAAGCAGATTTAGTAGGGATTATTGGATCAAGTGGTGTGGTATCAGAGGTTGTGAATGGTAAGCGCTCAATTAGTAAAGCACAAGCGAAGGCGCTGGGGGAATATTTTAAAGTATCACCTAGTTTGTTTATTTAATTGCAGGACTTACGCACGGACTACGATTTTACGTCATTACGAGCGAAGTGAAGTAATCGCAAAAGCTTAGTTTTTCGTCACGAGTGCGTAAGTCCTAAATTGGTTATATAATCTGATACTAATAACATATTAGACTTATTCAAAGCATAGACAGGAGAGCTTTGATTTCATTTATCTGCTTATCAATTACATCAAAATGATGATCAAGCATTTTTATAATTCTCAATAGTTTGTCCGAACCCATGTAATTTGGAAACAAATCCAAAATAAATATAATTACTTCAATATGGTGCATACTAACAGCATATTTTAATGTATCATAGTATCATATCAATCTCAAAAATACTAACGTAACAGTATTTAAACGTATCTCTAATAAACGTATTCATTTAGCACTTTTGAAGTAATACAGCACTTCTTCATCCTGATCCACCAACCAATACCCAAACTTCTATCCGCTGTCAATTATCCAATCTTATCCCGCTGTTCTACGCAATTTCAACCAGCCAAAAACTTGTTCTGCTGTCAGCGTTAAATTAATTCCTTCCAGGACTCGCAGTTGATTCTCACCTCTGCAAATTTCAGGTTGCTGTTGCGGTGCAAAAATCAGCACAGAATAATCGTCTGGATCAATCAGCCACCCCAACTGACAGCCATGTTGCAGACAATACAAAAGATTATCAATGACTCGGTTAGCGTTTTGATCGGGTGACAAAATCTCAATTGCCCAATCAGGCGCTTCTGTAAAATGATCTTCGGGTTCTCCTACTTCATTTAGCTGAATACGACTCCAAGCGACGACTGCAACATCAGGTACAATAGAACGCCCAGCAAAGGTACACCGTAACTCAGGTAAGGCGGTATATTGATCGTTAGAATTGTCGATCGCTGTCAACAAGCGTTTTTGTAAAATTGAATGTCGGATTTTGGGCATTGGCTTTTGCATTGCAACCCCATCTGCATATTCCCAAGCTGGAGAGTCCTCAAGATATGGCATTTTGAGGAATTCTTCAAGGGTAAGAATTTGGGGCAATGAAGCAGTCATTGATTAATTGTGGGAATTTTAGCTTCAAGTTTAGTATAGCGATGATCAGGTCAAGCACATTTAATTTGTATAATATTAAATTCGGTTAATTAGTTATAATTCCCACAGTCGTTGTACCCCACCCCTAACCCCTCCCCGTGAACGGGGAGGGGAAACAAAGCGTAGCTTTGGTGGGGTGGGGTTCTTAGGTTTAATAAGTAATAAGCGCGGACTTGATATCACTTCATCTGGTGGTTGTTTGTTATTGATCATGCGTCATTTCTATTTACAAAGGACAAAGGACTAATGACTAATGACAGTCGTCAACCAGATAAGAAAGCAATTTGGATACATATTAGCTCATCATGTAGGCTAAATTACTTACCAGCAGTACCTAAAGAAAAAATCCGACTCAAGTTTAATGAACTATCTTCAAACCCAGGAATTTCTACTAACTGATCTGGTAAATAAATCTGTTTGCTGAGATAGTTAAATTCACCTTGAGCATTTTGATAAGGCTGACTATAGCGCTCTAGTTGACGAGCATTTAAGTCTACAATCCAATAATGATAAATTCCTGCTTCTGCATACAGTTCTAATTTTTTTGTTTGGTCATAAATCAATGTGGAATCTGAAATTTCTATCACAAGTAAAATATCTTCTGGATAGGGATGGTGAATTAGATAATCTTCATCTTTGCCGCGTGCAATCACCACATCTGGTTCAGGTTCACTTGCATTTGGTAGGGTAATTGGATCTTGTCCCCGAATAACTGCACGGTCGCCTAAAAGTCGATCCAATTGACGGCAGAGTATAGAACCGCATACTGTATGAGGAGTTCCTTTTGCTACCATTTGGATCAGTTCCCCACGAATTAATTCAATGCGATCGCTCTCCTTAAAAAATCCCAGTGCAATCAATTGATGATATTCTTCAATGGTGAATCGCTTTGGTGTCACAACGTTCATAGAACATGCACCAGATGGAAATGCTTTTATTTTAACTTGACTTCAACGCCTCAAATTGCTGCCAGCAAAGGTATAGCGCACGGGGTACATGAAAACAGCCTTTCCATTTGCCGCCTTTGAGATTTAACAGCACTTCTCCACGGCGGTTGAGGTAGCCAAACCACTCACCGTAGTCGCGATCGCTAAAGTGTGACCAAGCGTAATCATGCATCTTTTGATACCATTCCCAGCACTCGCTACGCCCCGTCAAACGATAACCCATTGCCAAGGCAACTAAAGACTCTAAATGCACCCACCACAGTTTTTGATCCCATTCGAGTTGTTGCGGCGGATGATTATCTGCATCCATAAAATAATACAATCCGCCATATTCACTATCCCAAGCAAAATTGAGGATATTTAGCACTACATCAACGGCTTGATTAATGGTTTTGCGATCGCTTTTGCGGTTAGCGATGTCCATGATAAACCACATTGCTTCGATACCATGACCGGGATTAATTAACCTACCGTCAAAACAATCAATGTGCGAACCGTAGAGACCAACATTTTCATACATCAGTCCCCGTTCCTGGTCGAGAAAATCATTCATCACTTCCTCAACAGTGGCTGCTAAAACATTTTCCAGGGTTTCACTAGGTAGCAGCCACTCCATTTCTAGTGTCAGGTTGGCTAAAATCATCGGTACTGCCAAGGCTTTCATCGGACGCGTACCGGGATAAATCTTGTTATATTTCCCCTTTGGATTATCTTTGCGGCGCAAAACATTGTTGTAAGCTTGCATCGCCACATCCTTAGCCCATTCTTCACCAGAAGCAAGGGCATATTGACTAAATGCCATTGCGGCAAAGCAATCAGAAAAGATATTGTAAGGCTGAACCAGTGGCTTACCTTCACAAGTTAGTGCAAAGTACCAGTTGCCTTCCTCATCTCTGCCATGTTGGGCGAGAAAATTTGCCCCATTGCTAGCAATTTGCAACCAATTTTCTCGTTTTTCTAACTGGTTGCAAAGCATGGAAAAAGTCCACACTTGGCGGTTTTGCAGCCAAATAAATTTATCTGTGTCATAAATCTTACCCTCGCGGTCAAGACAAGTGAAGTAGCCGCCTTGCTGCCAGTCGATTGAGTGTTTTTCCCAAAATGGGAGTACATCGTCTAAGAGGGCATTTTTGTAAAGTTCCGCCAGCGCTTTCCAATCATGCCCCATAACTTTCCTCCCCTGTTGTGCCAAAACTAATAGCTATTTATAATTACCAACCAAAACTTTTGGTGATTTTATTAGCTTAAACAAATTGTAGTTGGGAATTAATTCCCGGTATACAGCTAGTGTGTCTTCATTTACTCTAGCAGCACTGAACCTCTCTAGGTTTTGTCGGGCGCGGCTTTGCCACTTGTCAAGTTTTTCGGGGTCTGCGAGTAATTGCGCTAAAGTAGCTGCCAAGGTTTGACTGTCTTGAGGCGGCACTAAAATACCAGCTTGTCCATTATCTAACGTTTCCGGAATGCCGTCTACATTGCTGGCAATAATTGCACAACCTGCTTCCCGCGCTTCGGTCAGTACTAAACCAAAGGATTCGCAGTGGGAAGCGAGGACGAAGATATCGCTAGCTAGCATATAGCGTTGTGGTTCTGGCTGGAAACCTTCAAAATGGATGCGTTGGCTATAAGCTGTCTTTTGCACCATTGCCTCGAACATTGAGCGATCGGGCCCGTTTCCTACTAAGTATAAATGTGCTTGGGGAAAGTCTTTAGCAATTTTGATAAAAGCTGCGATTAATTCAGCAATTCCTTTTCTGGTATACATCCCCGCTACAGTTGTGATTGCTGGGCGGTGTAGGGGTAGTGGTTGATAATCTTTGAGATTACGATGTCGGGGGCTACCTAAAGTACCATTAGATATGACTCGCAATTTTTTTTTGGGTATACCACGCCGCACCATCGAATCGGCTACTGCATGACTAACTGCTATCACCCTATCTGCTAATCCCATCAATATTGCACTACGCTGAAACTCGTTGTGTACTGTAGAAACTAAATTATATGGGTAGCCGCTTCTCAAAACTCCTGCTAAGACGACTCCTGTCATCATATGTGCATGAACAATATCGGGTTGAAACACCTGCACAATTTCCCGATAACGCCAAGCAGCTTTGATCATATTCAACGGTTGTCTACACTGATTGAGTTGCAAGTGCTTAACGTCATGATGCGCTAATAATATTTCATATTCTCCCCCAGCAGAAGCTACAGCAACATCATGACCCGATTTTGCTTGCAAACAAGCTAAGTCTACTGCTACATTGACAATCCCATTACCGATTTTTTGTACATGATTTGTAATGTGTAAGATTTTCATTTAATTTTTCTCCACAATGGTCTTTCAATTTGGGATTTTGGATTGTCACTAGACATGAATTTCAATGTAGGCTTATTCTTCGTTTCCAAGCCCACCCTACATATATTTAAAAATCAAATTTAAATCCTATAGGACTTACGCAAAAACCTCTCAAACGCTCATTACTCTGTGTCCTCTGCGTTCTCTGTGGTTCGATTTTCCGTTACCTGTGCGTAAGTGCTGTTCTAATACGATTCAGTTAGGTTAAAACTTTTTGCCAAAGCCTATTTTTTTAACGAACCGCAGAGTCGCAGAGGGCACAGAGAGATGCAAGAAATGCTTAAGTTAACTGTATTGATTTAAATCCTAGATGCCAAGGATGATTTAACCTTGATTATCTTTTTCAAGTTAAGCCTTAAAGAAAATTTCGTAAGCGCCTAAAAAACGTTTGATAAAACCCCGTGGTAGGCTTTGTATTTGAGAAGAATATGACGCGATCGCTCTCGTTTTTTTCTCTTGTACTGATGTAATTGTAAGACAGGAAGCTGCTGCTATATCCTGTAATTTGAGTAAAATAAATAGCGGCGCTCTCCAGAATAGCCAAATCGGGTATTGTAATAGATCAACTTTCATATCACATTGGGAAATTGCTAGTTTCACTAATTGGTATGTAGCCTCATGATCTCTATGACAATCTTTACGATGAGGTACGTAAATTTCTTCTGGCTGATAATATTTTACTAGTTCAGCTATCTGCTTAATTGTCTGTTGCTGTTCTTGGGAACTTAATTCTTGCAAACGCCCATCTGTCTTTTGCAAAAAGTGAATTTCTGACGGTGCTACTCCTAAAATACTTAATGCTATTAACGCTTCTTGCTTACGGATCTGAATGATTTGATCTCGTGATGTCTCTAAACCTCCTGACCCTTGTCCATCAGTGACGAATACCACTACAACCTGTGTTCCCTGTTCACGTTTTTGGGCAATCATCCCACCACAGCCAAATGTCTCATCATCTTGGTGAGGAGAAAAGACCATAGCTGATTTCTGATTACATACTAGTGGCTGACTTCTACCATGTAAAATCCATCGAAATAGTAAAATGGAGTGAATATATTGTATCTGTTCAAGCCAGGAACTTGGCAATAATTTTTGTAATTTTTGTAGATAAGGTTTGATTATCATAATGGCTAGATGATATTGTTTTAACCCAAAAATTATTTGTGTTTACTTGATACAGATTTTTTAGTTTTAAACTAAAAACTAACCAGTATCATAATATATTGACAATAGCTTTTGGGTCTAAATTATTTATTTTTTCTGTGAAGAAAATATTTGAATATCTTTAGGCAGTACTAAAATTCCAATTTGTCGATTATCTAATGTTTCATGAATGCTGTCTACATTGCTGGCAATAATTGTACAACTAGCTTTCGGTGCTTCTGTCAGCAAAAGACCAAAGGATTTGCAGTGAGAAGCAATGAATGGGTTGGTGTAGTACGCCCCAAGCATCGTTAAAAGTTATCCTTTGTACCATTGCCTCGAACAACATTGATAGCTCAGGTCTATTTCCTACTAAATATAGATGTATTTGCAAAAAGTCTATAGCAATTTTGATAGAAGTTTCCATAAATTCCGTTTTTAGTTTTCAGGAAAATTGTACTTTTGCTATTGGGTATTTTTTTTGATCCACAATTGTGTAAATATTTTCCATCGTTCACCTTTAGTCTCAAGACCAAATAATTAGAGTAGGTAATAGAAAAATGGTTTCGCCTCTGTTGATGAGTACTTGTGAACCAAAAGCAGAAGCAGCAGCAGGAGATGCACACGCGGCTTATAGACTGCATCAAGGACTACTTAGGTTGGGAATTAATTCTCGGATGTTAGTCCAAGATAAGAAAATTGACGATGCAACTGTAATCGGTTATCCCAACAAATTAGGCCCAATAATATCGAAAGTTCGTCCTTATTTAGATGCTTTACCACTAAAAGTTTATGGTCATAGCAAACAAAATCCTATATATATGCGCTTACAGTGGCTCCCTAGTAACATTAGCTCGCAGATAGCTAATCTGAATCCAGATATTATTAATCTGTTTTGGATATGTGACGGGTTTGTACCAATCGAAGCTCTAGCAAAATTTAATAAGCCTATTGTTTGGACATTTCAAGATATGTGGGCATTCACTGGGGGATGCTGCTATAGCAAAGGGTGCGATCGCTATACAAAATCCTGTGGCAATTGTCCTATACTCGGTAGTAACCAAGCATCTGATTTATCTAATTGGGTTTGGAAGCGCAAAGCTAAAGCATGGCAAAATCTCAAACTGACCATTGTCACCTGTAGTAACTGGCTAGCAGAATGTACTAAGTCAAGTTCACTACTTCAAAATCAACAAATTAAAGTTATTCCCAACGGTTTAGATGTTGACATATATAAACCAATTGAGCGCCAAACAGCAAGAAACTTACTGAATCTACCGCAAAATAAGCAATTGGTTTTATTCGGAGCTATCAACGCAACTGGTAATAAAAGAAAGGGATTCCATCTGCTGCAAGCAGCATTGCAAAAGTTAAGCAATAGTGAGTGGAAAGACAAGATAGAACTCATTGTTTTTGGTGCATCTCAGCCTAAAAATCCAGTTGATTTTGATTTTAAAATACATTACCAAGGTAAAATTTCTGATGAAAATAAGCTAGTAATTCTTTATTGTGCAGCAGATGTGATGATTGTGCCATCAATTGAAGAAGCTTTTGGACAAACGGCTTCTGAATCTTTAGCTTGTGGCACACCTGTAGTTTCTTTTGATTCTACAGGCTTAAAAGATGTTGTTGATCACCAAAAAAATGGCTATCGAGCCAAGTGTTTTAGTGATGATGACTTAGCAAATGGCATTATTTGGGTGCTTGAGAACAAACAGCGACATGAAAAACTCTGCGATCGCGCTCGTGAAAAAGCCAAACAAGAGTTTAGTTTAGAAGTAGTTACACGTTCTTACTTGTCTGTCTATGAAGAAGCACGCACACAATATAGTTTGGCTTCAGTAACTTAACGACTTTGACTGTGACAAGACTTACGCAGTTCGCACACATATTTTCTGCAATATACATAGGTTGGTAGGATGCGTTACTGGCGTGTCAAGACTAAAATACTGCATTATGGCTTTCTTGTGGGATGGGCATCTCGCCCGTCCCGTGCGGGCTAGAAGCCCACACCACAAGAGTTATATTAATGCCTATTTAAGCTGTGTCAGTCCACTACTACCTAGCAACCCAGTCCCCAGTCCCTAATCCCCAGTACCTTTTAGACGATACATAATTACTTTGCCTTTCCAATCTTCTTCCACGAATACTAAATACTCTCCATTTGCACGACGAAAAGCCCGGATACCGTGGGGTATATCAATCCAGCCACTTTCGCCGGCAACTTCTGGGCCGGGTTTTAATTTTTGTACTGAAGTTCCTGTCTTGGCATTGTAGACATTTACCTCTGCCGTTTTCCCTGTGACGGTGAATACATAGTCACCAGCTACACTCATGGCGGCGGTAGAGACTTCACGTTTGCCTGTGGTATCGTAAGGGACTACGATTCGCCAGCGGGGTGTGCGATTTCCTTGACTCCAATTGTCAAAACGGGCAATCTCAGATCCTACGACTTTGGTATCGTCGCCAATAGCCGGATGTTCTTTAGTGAAGCCTGATAAATACATGGTGTCTGTTTCTGGAAAATACTCAATGCGCCGCAAATCAGTAAAGAAGCTGGGATTTTGTTGCTTTTGCATGGAACTATAGGTATAGATGGGATTGCCATTAGCATCTAGTCCCTGCAAAGGATAGCGCCGGATACCGTCTTGAGTCCGCAAGGTTTTCCAAACATCTCCTTTACTATCTACCCACCATCCACCTAAATAGGGATAATCTTTGCTGGTTTCGTATTCATCTTTGTCAAAGCTACCGTTACCGTTTTTGTCTCGCCAAATCCATTCTCCTTGTTCTGGTTCATAAGGCGGCCAATTTCCCGGCATTGATTGTTTATTGTCGCCATGAGTACCAACGAACATCCCCGCAGGAATGGCAATTGTGCCATCTTTGGCTGGATTAAAACGATAAATTTGCACAAAGCTGCTGTACATATCTTTGAGGAACAAAAACGGCTTACCTTTGATGCGGCGCACAAAGGCTGCATCTGGTGATGTATGCAAGCGTGGATCTTGAGGATATTTAAAAGCGTTTAATGTATATCCCTTGTAAGTCCACTGCTTACCAGCAGGTTGACTATAATCCATGAGATAGCGTTCTTGCTTGGTAAATACATCTATGCCATCGCTACTAGGATCAGCATCGGCGTTATCAACAAATAACAATCCCAGTAATTGCCATAGTTGCTTTCCTGATGGCGAAAATTTGCGTAAATCTGTTCCTGATCTGTTGAAACCATTACTATTTACATAAATATTACCTGCTGCATCTGTACCTACGCCGCTCAAACCGTAAAATTTCAAAGCTTGAACTTCACCAGGAATACCTGCATATATACCCCCTTTGTTGCCGAAAGTACCAACTTGCACTGGCTTGTTTTTGATGTCGTAAATCAGTACTTGCTGACGAGGGCCATTGTCTGCAACTAAAAGTCTACCTTGAGGATCAATAGCGATCGCTGTTGGTTCAACAATATCTGCAATCTGTTGGGGCAGTTGCTTTCCTGTCTGGGAATAATGCACAATCTTGGCAGGAGTACTACCGATTTTGTTTTGAATAATCCAGAGATTTTTTTGTTGATCGATAGCGATCGCGCCCGGACGTGCCACACTAAAACTGCGTACTTCTTTCATCGTGTCGGTATTGTAGACACGAATCTGGTTACTGGCAGAATTACTCACATATAACTCATTATTTATAGTTGCTAATCCAGTCACTTCGCTTTGAGTACTGGTAATTAACATACTTTTATCCCAACCGCGCCCTTCATCAAATGGTGCAGGTTTAAAAGATAAATCATAGCGTCTGACACAGTACCATGTGGTTCCATCTGGGGGATAGTCTTGATTAATCTTGCCCACTGCCCCCTGAATCATGGCCATGTAAATATATTTATCATTGGCTGTTATAGCTTTGCCACCACTACGACTCCAGCCGTGAGTATCATCTAACCGACCAATAACATTACCATCTTTATATATTCCTGCTTCTGCTCCACCTTCATCCCATTCACTATTGGTATAGACTGTACCATTGGGAGCAACATACATTGCTTCTATATAATTTTGTACCCACTTGTTGCCTCCGCCAAAACTATTACCTATCCAAGATGTTTTGTAAGTGGTTGTAGGCACTCCACTGACAGTCCAATCTGTTGTAAGTTCAATGGAAGTAACAATCATTCCAATAGCTAGACTCAAAATGAAAAATTTTGCCAAATTGAATTTACGCAAATTTCTAGTTTGGAATAAATATTTGATATTTTGATTGAGTTTCTTGTAAACCTTCGCAAACGGCTGTAGTAATTTATTTTGCATACTATTCCTCAAGTTATAATTACTTGTAAACCGCTATTCTTACCAACACATGTGTTTGACTGAATTTAATAAATTATGAAACAGTCAGTAGTAAGTAAAATGTTGTAGGGAATGATGCACACTGAAGGTCATTACGAGCATCAAATTATATTTGTACCCGCTCTCAAAGCATATGCTTTTATTTATAGCCGTTTTCATCTAAGTTAAGTATCAGCTAATAGTATAGGCAATTTATCAATTGCTTTTACAGCGTACCTAACTTAATTCAATTGGCTATCAAAACTGATTTTAACTAATTAATAGCCTTTGACTGTACATATATATAAATAGCAAACAGTTGATGTATTTAACGGAATATTCACGAATAATTTATCAAATAAATACAATATTTTAATTTATTTATAATTCATTTTTCGTGAAACTGTATTAATAATTACCAATTTTTAGAGAAAAAATGTCAATCTAAATACAGAAATATAATGTGAAATATACTAGCTAGTTTTTTTATAGCAAAATAAGTGTAAAAAATCAGCTACCTGACTATATTAATATTTTAGTGCATTAATAGTTATGAATGAGATTGCCATACAGTTTGGCGCTCAGAATACGGATAATGTAGAAAATTACAGAATATAAGTACTAGCAACATCAATTTACTGCTGAATTTCAAAAAGCGGTTGAGCTTGGTGTAAAAGTGAACAAACACACACTCAATAAATCATCGGAGATAACTAGTGGAAGATAAAAAAGAAAAATTTAATTCCGCATCTGCATCAATACTCACCCTTGGAATAGGCTGGTTTCCTAAAACACCTGGAGGACTAGAAAGGTATATTTATGAACTTACTCATAGTTTGGCGGCAAATCAAGACCAGATAGAATTATGTGGAGTTGGTCTACCAGAAGTAGAATTGAATTTACCAATCAAGCTGACTAACCTAGCTTCTCCAGATAGTGCAATTTGGCAAAGACTGTGGTCTATTCGCACTAACTTCCAGAAAACAAGAGTAGGTAAACCTGATGCCATCAATTTGCATTTTGCATTATACAGCTTTCCGATTTTAGATATTTTACCCAAAGGAGTGCCAATTACATTCAATTTTCACGGCCCTTGGGCATCTGAAAGTAAGCAGGAAATGATTGATCATAAATTGAGTATTTTGCTGAAGCGTCAATTAATAGAAAAAACAACTTATAATCGCTGCGATCGCTTTATTGTTCTCAGTAAAGCATTCGGTAAAATATTACATCAAGATTATCAAGTACCGTGGAATAAAATTCATGTTATTCCAGGTGGAGTTAATATTAATTGGTTTCAACCAAACTTATCATCTCAGGAGGCTCGTCAACAGTTAAACTGGCCTGAAAATCGCCGCATACTATTTACATCCCGCCGTTTAGTACATCGAACTGGAGTAGATAAATTGCTGCAAGCACTAGCAAGTATTAAGCCTAAAATTCCTGATATTTGGTTAGCAGTTGCTGGTCGTGGTCATATGCAAGCGACACTAGAACAACAAGCTAGAGAATTAGGGTTGGAAAATAACGTGAAATTTTTAGGATTTTTACCTGATGAGCAATTACCGATAGCTTATCAAGCAGCGGAATTAACTATTATGCCTAGTCAATCCTTTGAAGGTTTTGGATTAGCTGTAGTCGAATCGTTAGCTTGTGGCACACCAGTTTTATGCACTCCTATTGGTGGAATGCCAGAAATTTTATTACCTTTTTCACCAGAGTTAATTACTACTTCCACTGAAGCTTCAGCTATTGCTGACAAATTAGAACAGGTACTATTGGGAAATTTACAAATACCTTCACGTCAAGCCTGTCGCCAGTACGCTATAACTAATTTTGATTGGCAAAAAATAGCCCAACAAGTGCGTCATATTCTCTTAAAAAATGTTTGAAAATTGAATAGAATTAGCTAGTAAACAAACTAAGAAACCCTACAGAATAAGTACGAAAAATCTAAGTTTTATCTAGTTTAGACCTAAGTTGAGACTGCTAATAAAAATAATCAATTAGACTTTTCAAACATACTTTCAGCTAAATTCTTTAACACATAACTCCTAACTCCCAACTCCTACCTCCTCACTTCCAACTTATGAAAATTCTATTTTTAGACCAAAGTGGTAAACCAGGTGGTGCAGAATTGTGTTTAATAGATATTGCTAAACCTTATTGCGATCGCTCTTTGGTAGGCTTATTTGCAGATGGCCCTTTTAGAACTTTACTACAACAACATCATATCCCTGTAGAAATTCTCACAACCCAACCAATTCAAGTTCGCAAACAAAGCAATTTAATACAAGCATTGGGGAGTTTCGGACAAATTGCACCTCTGCTTGCTAAAGTCATACAAAGAGCGACTGAACACGATTTAATCTACGCCAACACACAAAAAGCCTTAGTTGTTGGCGCATTGGCTAGTTTTTTAACTCGTCGTCCCTTAGTCTATCATTTACATGATATTCTTTCCCAAGAACATTTCAGCCAAACTAACCTTCGAGTTGCTGTTAACCTAGCCAATCATTTTGCATCGTTAGTAATTGCCAATTCCCAAGCTAGTCAAAAAGCCTTTGTCCAAGCAGGGGGACGTGCAGAACTGACTACAATTATCTATAACGGCTTTGAAGTGAAGAATTATCAAACTTGTGAGTCTGATGTTAAACAATTACAACAAAATTTAGGACTAGCAGGAAAATTTGTAGTTGGGCATTTCAGCCGCCTTGCACCTTGGAAAGGACAGCATATTTTAATTTCTGCCCTTGCTGAATGTCCGCCAGAGGTCACAGCAATTTTAGTGGGTGATGCACTGTTTGGTGAACAAGATTATGTCAAACAATTACACCAACAAGTTGTCGCACTTGAATTAGAAAATCGTGTCAAATTTCTAGGATTTCGTTCAGATATTCCTCAGCTGATGGCAGCTTGTAATTTAGTAGCACATACTTCTACTTCTCCAGAACCGTTTGGGAGAGTGATTGTTGAAGCAATGCTATGTGGAAAACCTGTGATTGCAGCCAAAGCTGGCGGTGCAATAGAATTAGTAGAACACGGCATTAATGGTTTTCTCGTCACACCAGGAAAACCCCAAGAACTCGCACAATTAATTAACAATTGTCTGCAAGAAATAGAGACAACTGCCACTATAGCAAATAATGCTAAAACAAGCGCTAGTCAGCGTTTTGATGTGACAGCTATTAATCAACAAATTGCTCAATTGTTATTAAGCAAATTTAGTACAGTTAAATAAGCATAATTTAGTTTAGATCTGATTCGTAAAGTAAACTTTAAATTGTAGTAGCGCGACAAGGCTAAAATAGTCCATTAACTTTCCTCTTGTGGGATGGGCGTCCCGCCCGTCCTAATGGCGGGCTTCTAGCCCGCCTCACAAGAAAATCCATTGCAACATTTTAGTTGTGTCAGTCCACTACAGAATATTTACTTTATAAATATCCTTTTATAAAAAAACTTGTAACTCTATACTAAGACTAGTGAGTATATCCTAAGCTCGACTTTATCCAAAATTAAGAACTTGGCTTTCCTTATCCGGCAAAAATCCCAGTTTTTTGGCAAATACTTTTTCCATGTCACTGATTTGCACTCAAGTCCAAAAACTAAAACTACCGTCCCATAATGGTTTCAGCGTCGGGTTTTGGGCTTCGTAAAAATGGATAAAGTCGAGCTAAGTTGATATGCACTGGCTACTAAGTTGCGAAGAGAAATAGTATCTAAAAATGAGCAAGTAATATCATTTCACGATATTCCTGATACAATTTACTCCCCCAGCTTCCCCAGTTTGCACGGCAGTTGATGCCAGTCCACTAAATTCGGGAGACCCGCCCAGGTGGCTGGCTCCTCCACTTGGGGACACCCCAAGACCCTTCGGGTGACGCTCGCAAGCTCGCTACCGCTGACGCTCGAAGACACGGCTTAGCTGCGCTAACGCTAACGGCAGTCCCCCAGACGCTCGGAAAGCGTAGCGTCTCCCCTTGGGAGAAGACACGGCTTAGCTGCGCTAACGCCGGAAACCGCTCCTGTTGGGGGCTGCCTCACCGCACTGCCTCCTAAATATATCAACTTTAAAGTGAAATGGTATAACATTCCCCTTATCTCCCTCGCTACCTTTGAATGCAACTCAGTACAAATCCGCTTAAATATTTTTTATTAAGTTTAGATGAATTTTTTTTGGTTGAATGAAAATTGTGGGCATGAAGTAAATAAGCCTAAGTTATCAAATCTTATTATTTGTGAACAGAGAAAATATTTTGGTATCAAAATAATTTAAAAAGTGATTCAAAAAATAGTCAATTTTTTAATGATTTACTGCAATTTTTAGAAAAATACCAGTACTTATATAAATCTATTCAATTGGAATTTATCAGAATACTAAAACAGGTTAAAAGTTATATTAACTAATAAATTAAAGATTCAGTAAAGAAATTTATACGTAATTCTATTTATGATAAATAAATAACTATAGCAATCCGAAATCATTCGTGAGATGGAAAAAGTTCATAAATACCTACTTGTTATGTTCGTATTTTCTTACTTGCAATTCGGATTGATATATCATTAATCAAATAAAAACTGGATAAATTGCCAAAAATAATCGATTGATTAAAAACAACCTGTGCAATTTTTCTGGTCAAAACCTGATGGGAAATGTCCGTAAATTAGGCTTTAATTCTTGCTTTATAAATCTTATGGATTAATTTGAGGACACATATATTAAAGGCTTACTAAAGCTTAACAAGCTATATATCAACATTTTTCAATTAGACCAAAACAATTCTAAATAGGGTGTAAGTATGGGGTGGTACTGGAATTATACGACGTAGTGGCGCTGGCTGGTGTGCAGTGTTCGATGGCGATCGCCTTATTACTTATTAACTGACGAAATTCAGCACATGGTGAGAGTGGGATGAGACTAGATGTGAAATTTCAAGTTTTTTGACCTGACCAACAACACAAACAAAAACAACTTGGAGAATCAGCAACAATGGTGAATGCGTTTTTGAGCTTATCTGACCTCAACGGCAGCAACGGCTTCGTGATTAACGGTATTAATACAGGTGACTTCTCAGGCGGCTCCGTCAGCGGTGCGGGGGACATCAACGGCGACGGCATTGACGACCTGATTATCGGGGCGTCTGGTGCCGACCCCAACGGTCAGAGTGATGCAGGGTCAAGCTACGTAGTGTTTGGCAGCAGCGGTGGCTTTGGTGCCAGTTTCAACCTCGCTGAGTTGGATGGCAGCAACGGCTTTGTGATTAACGGTATTGATGCGCGTGACCGCTCAGGCACCTCCGTCAGCGATGCGGGAGACTTCAACGGCGACGGCTTCGACGACCTGATTATCAGCGCAAGATATAGCTATACTTACGCATATACTTATGGTGCAGACGAGAGCTATGTGCTGTTTGGTAGCAGCAGTGGCTTTGATGCCAGTCTCAACCTCTCATCCCTAGATGGCAGTAACGGCTTTGTGATTAATTACACGCCAGCCAGTTCAGTCAGCAGTGCGGGAGACATCAACAGTGATGGCTTTGACGACGTGATTATCGGGAAAAGAGGGTTTATCGTTGATGAGGGATATAATTACACTATTATTTCCTCGGGGTCAAGCTACGTGGTGTTTGGTAACAGCAGTGGCTTCACCAACAGATCCCTGATTGGCAGCGCAGGCAACTCCGTCAGCAGTGCGGGAGACTTCAACGGCGACGGCTTCGACGACCTGATTATCAGCGCAAGATATGCCCAGAGTTATAGAGGGTCAAGCTACGTGGTGTTTGGCAGCATCAGTGGCATCAGTAGCTCTGACCTCCCGTCTCTAAATGGCAGCAACGGCTTTGTGATTAACGGCATTAATATAGGTGACAACTCAGGCTACTCCGTCAGCAATGCGGGGGACTTCAACGGCGACGGCTTCGACGACCTGATTATCGGCGCACCTGGTGCTGACTTCAACGGTCAGTTTGATGCAGGGCAGAGCTATGTGGTGTTTGGTAGTAGCAGTGGCTTTGATGCCAGCCTCAACCTCGCTGAGTTGGATGGCAGCAACGGCTTTGTGATTAACGGTATTAATACAGGTGACTTCTCAGGTCGCTTTGTCAGCAGTGCGGGGGACTTCAACGGGGACGGCTTCGACGACCTGATTATTAGCGCACCTGGTGCCGATCCTAACGGTCAGAATAATGCAGGGCAGAGCTATGTGGTGTTTGGTAGCAGCAGCGTTTTTGCCAGTCTCAACCTCTCGTCCCTGGATGGCAGCAACGGCTTTGTGATTAACGGTATTGACGCGGATGACCGCTCAGGTAGCTCTGTCAGCAGTGCGGGGGATATCAACGGCGACGGCTTCGACGACTTGATTATTGGGGCAGGTGGTGCCGACCCCAACGGTCAGTCATTTGCAGGGTCAAGCTACGTGGTGTTTGGCTTTGCCGCTCCCACGCCGACTAATCGAGCGCCAATTGCGGTTAACGACACGGTGACTACGGACGAAGACACCGGCGTAAATATTTCAGTTTTAGCTAACGACAGCGACCCAGACAATAAGGCTTTAACGGTTACTAGTGTTAACGGTAGTCCAATTACTGTTGGCACTGCCATTACCCTGATTTCAGGTGCTTTAGTTACCCTGAATGCTGATGGCACTTTCACCTACGACCCCAACAATCAATTTGGAGGTTTACGTGCTGGTCAAACCGCAACTGACAGCTTTACTTACACTGTCAGTAATGGCAGCTTGACTAATATAGCTACCGTCAGCCTGACCATTAACGGAGCAGATGATACAAGCTTTGTTGGTTCGGTTTTCAACCTCTCTGACCTAGATGGCAGCAACGGCTTTGTAATTAACGGCATTGATGAGCTTGACAACTCAGGCTTCTTTGTCAGTAGTGCCGGGGACATCAACGGCGACGGCATCGACGATCTGATTATCGGGGCATTCGGTTCCAGTTCACAATATCGGCCATCTATACCGGAAAGCTACGTGGTGTTTGGCAGTAGAGATTTCTCTAAAACCAGACTCAACCTCGCTGAGTTGGATGGCAGCAACGGCTTTGTGATTAACGGCATTGCTGGGGATACCCCCTCGTTGTTCTCCGTCAGCAATGCGGGGGACATCAACGGCGACGGCTTCGACGACATAATTATCGGGATACCCAATACTTCCCCCAACAGTCAGTTTAATGCAGGGCAGAGCTATGTGGTGTTTGGTAGTAGCAGTGGCTTTGATGCCAGCCTCAACCTCTCTGAGTTGAATGGCAGCAACGGCTTCGTGATTAACGGCATTGGTATAGATGACGGCTCAGGCTTTTCCATCAGCAGTGCGGGGGACTTCAACGGCGACGGCATCTCAGATCTGATTATTGGGGCACCATATGCCGACCCCAACGGTCAGTCTCGTGCAGGGTCAAGCTATGTGGTGTTTGGCAGCAGCAGTGGCTTCGGTGCCAGTCTCGACCTGTCGTCCCTGGATGGTAGCAACGGCTTTGTGATTAACGGTATTAATACAGGTGACTACTCAGGCATCTCTGTCAGCAGTGCAGGGGATGTCAACGGCGACGGCTTCGACGACCTAATTATTGGGGCACCAAATGCCGACCCCAATGGTCAGAGTTATGCAGGTGCAGGGTCAAGCTATGTGGTGTTTGGCAGCAGCAGTGGCTTCGGTGCCAGTCTCAACCTCGCTGAGTTGGATGGCAGCAACGGCTTTGTGATTAACGGTATTGATAATTATGACCGCTCAGGCTTTTCCGTCAGCAGTGCGGGGGATATCAACGGCGATGGCATCTCAGACCTGATTATTGGGGCACCAGATGCCGACCCCAACGGTCAGTCTCGTGCAGGGTCGAGCTACGTGGTGTTTGGTAGCAGCAGTGGCTTTGGTGCCAGTCTCAACCTCGCTGAGTTGGATGGCAGCAACGGCTTTGTGATTAATGGCATTGATGTACTTGACCGCTCAGGCCACTTCGTCAGCAATGCGGGGGATATCAACGGCGATGGCATTGATGACTTGATTATCGGGGCAAGATATGCCGACCCCAACGGACAATATGATGCAGGGTCGAGCTACGTGGTGTTTGGCAGCAGTAGTGGCTTTGGTGCCAGTCTCAACCTCGCTGAGTTGGATGGCAGCAACGGCTTTGTGATTAACGGCATTGATGCGAATGACCTCTCTGGTCGCTCTGTCAGCAGCGCGGGGGACATCAACGGCGATGGCATCTCAGACCTGATTATCGGGGCTAGTGGTGCCGACCCAAACGGTGAGTTCAATGCAGGGTCGAGCTACGTGGTGTTTGGCTTTGCAACTGCTGCTACCATTAATGAAGATACTGCCGTTAACATCCTTGCCAGCAATATTCTACGTAGATATACAGACATTGATGGCGATACTTTATTCATAAGTAACTTCACCAACCCCAGCAACGGCACACTCACCTTCAACAACAACAGCACCCCAGACAACCCCAGCGACGACTTCTTTATCTACACCCCCAACGCCAACTACAACGGCAGCGACAGTTTCACCTTCACTGTTAGTGATGGCAATGGCGGCAGCATTACGGGTACTTTTAACCTCAATGTCAAGTCTGTGAATGATGCACCAACTTTAGCTCAGGCTATTGCCGACCAAACAGTCACACTTAACAGTACTTTTAACTTCACTATCCCTGCAAATACCTTCAGTGATGTCGATGCAGGCGACATTCTCACCTACTCTGCCACCAATGAAAATGGTGATGCATTACCAAGCTGGCTCAGCTTCAATGCTGCAACTCGTACCTTCACTGGCACACCAAACAGCGAGAATGTAGGTATTTTCAATATCAAAATTACAGCTAGCGATATTGCAGGAGCAACCGCACAAGATATTTTCGCCCTCACAGTCAGTGGTACTAACGTCATCAATGGTACTGACGCTAATGATACTCTCATTGGTGGTGCAGGCAATGATATTCTTGACGGGGGTGCGGGAAGCGATCGCCTAATCGGTGGTACAGGCAACGATACTTACATTGTTGATACTATCCGCGATGTCGTCGTTGAAAATGCAGGTGCTGGTGAAGATACTGTCCAGTCTGCTGTAAATTACACACTTACTGCAAACATAGAATATTTAATCCTGACTGGAACAGCCAACACCAATGGCACTGGCAATGACTTAGACAATAGTCTCACTGGTAATAGTGGTAACAATCTGCTCAAGGGACTTGCTGGTAATGATACACTTTTGGGCAACGCTGGTGATGACACTTTAATTGGTGGATCTGGTAATGATATTCTCACTGGAGGAGAGGGAAGCGATCGCTTTTTGTTCGGCAGTGGTGCTGCTTTTACTGATAGCAGTTTCGGTGTCGATACCATTACAGATTTTGTCAAAGGAACGGACAAAATAGTTTTAAGTAGAACTTCTTTCAATGCTCTGAGCAATCATTTAAATCCTGCAAAATTTTCCACCATCAACACAGAGATTGCCAATGAAGCAAGTGTAGCTGGTGCTAGCAGTAGCAAGATTGTTTACAACTTGGCTACAGGCAATTTACTATACAACCCCAATGGTACAACTGCTGGTTTGGACAATGGGGGATTATTTGCCACGCTGACTGGAATACCAAACCTTGATACTAATGATTTTGTTATTTCAGCTTGATACCGTTGATTTCATCGAAACATTTGCTACAAGGAGGAGAATTCATGTTTAAATTGCTGAGTTTTGCTGTGGTTAGTGTTGTTGGTTTAACGCTGACACCAACAACAGTTAGCGCTGCTGTACTCAATGGTAGTTTTGAAACAGGTGATTTCAGCAACTGGATAACCACAGGACAAACAACTGTTGAGGATTTTAACTTTGGTGTTACTCCTGCTGATGCTGGTTATCAAGCTGTTCTAGAAACTCTTCAGGATACTACAACTGTCAGTGGTTCAGACTTGGAAAGCTTCTTGGGATTATCTAATGGTAGTTTAACAACAGATGGAGTGATTGAAGGTTCTGCGATTAAACAAACAATTGTTGCCTCTTCGGGAGATATTTTGAGTTTCTCATGGAATTTTTTAACTGATCAAGTGCCACCAGACTCGACTTTTAACGATTTTGCCTTTTTTAGTCTGGGCAATACCGTTAGTTCTTTGGCAGATACGTTTACGCCTACAACTATTTCTTTTTCTCGTTTGGCTCTTGAAACGGGATATCAGACTTATTCTTACACCATTCCTGTGGCTGGAACATATACTCTCGGATTTGGCGTTGTTGATGCCGGCGATAGTGCTGTGAATTCTGCTTTAGTGATTGATAATGTGAAATTACAAGCTGTTGATGAGTCAATGAGTTCAACAGGAGTTGCAGCAGCTATGGCTTTGGGTGTTTGGTTGCAAACAAAAGCAAGAAAACGTTCTCACAAGAGGCAAAAATAGAACATCGATTCAGTCTGTGATATCAAGTCCGGTTACTTATAGGACTTACGCACTCGTGACAAAAAACTAAGCTTTTGAGATTACTTCACTTCGCTCGTAATGACGTAAAATCATAGCCCATGCGTAAGTCCTGACTTAGTTACGATTCCCACAGTCATTGCACCCCACCCCAAACCCCTACCCGTAAACGGGTAGGGGTTTTCCCACACCCTACACCCTGCGCCAACGGCGCTTTAACTATAAGCCGACTAATTCCCGTGATTCAAAATCTGTAAGTTGTTGAGCGATCGCTAATCTTGCTTCTAGTTTTGCTACACTAAACTGGTTACGCAGATATTCCAAATGGGCAAAGGTATTTGCTCTTTCAAGAGTTAATTGAATTTGCATATCTATTGCCTTTTGATATTCATGATTCACAACCAACACTTCAAAGCGACGTGCTTTACGTTGAGCATCATTTTTTAAATCCATATCAAAGGCAGCCGCGCGATCCGCATTCCCTTCAAATCGGTTAATCTGTTGCTGAACTGCCATCAATTGAGAATCTAGTTCATTCATCCGTTGGGCAGCTTGTGCTATTGCACTTGGATAATGACTAAGTTGCATCATCAAATAATATTCCTTGGCGAAAATCTTGACAAATATAGCTAGGGACTAGGGACTGGGGACTGGTGACTGGGTGAAAAGTCTTTTCGTGTCTGGGTTTTATCATCTGTTGATGTCCTAACACTACTGGCGACAGCTATAAAATTAGCTATAATGGTGATGAAGAGCAAAAATTCAAAAGTTTGCATTTTGAATTTTTAAATGATTTTCGCGCCCTGCTTTTTTAATTACGCTACTTCCCTCAGTGGTGATGAGACAGCTACTTCTGGGAATGAAAGCGAAAGTTGTTCAGCTTGTGGAACCGCTGCTTGCTCTAACACCTGTACTTCAATATTTACACTGACTAAATAACTGCCTGTATCAGCACCCACTGCTTCGGCGATTAATTTCGCAATGTCCGGGCGTTTTGCAGTCAATGGGTCACGTAAGATGCACCGATCCCATTCGTGCTTGGCAGTTGGGTTGAGGCTGAGAATGTAATGTTTAATCATCTGACTAACCCTTAAATCCATCTTCACAGAAGACTGTCACACAGCCGTTTTGTACTGCACTCGGCTTTGTGGAAGCTATATCTATTATAGTACATTTGTACTGTACTGGGAAGATGAGGGGATGAGGGGGATGATGGGGATGAGGGGGATGAGGGGGGTGAGGAGATGGGGGGAATAACAACTAACTCTTAACTCCTCACTCCTCACTCCTCGCTTTTAACTAATTTTCTTTGCCATTTGTCTGATTGTTAAGCAACTGCACGTCATTCACCCAAATTGCTTGTTGAGGGACAGGAATTGAAATTCCGGCTTTGTCTAAGGTAATTTTCAAGCGGCGGCGGTACTCTCGTGCCACATCCCATTGCTTGAGTGGCTGTGTTTTAATCCATACACGTATAATCAAACCGCGATCGCCAAAATTATCTATTCCCAAAACTTGCGGTGTTTCTAAAATTTGATGTTGCCATTTTGGGTCTTGATCCATCTCTATGGCTACAGTACCAATCAATTGCAAAGCATGGTCAATATCAGTCTCATAGGCAATGGGAATCGTCAAATCAGCCCTTGCCCAACGGCTAGAAAGATTGGCAACAATTTTAATTTCACTGTTGGGAATCGTAATCAAGCGTCCTTCTGAATCTCGCAGTTGGGTCATCCGCAGATTCAAATTTTCTACTAAACCTCCCACATTTCCCACAGCAATCACATCGCCTAAAGCATACTGGTCTTCGATGATGATCAAAAACCCATTAATCGCATCTTTAATCAAGTTTTGCGAAGCTAGAGACACCGCAACACCAACTAAACTGGCACCAGCTAGCAAGGGAACGATATCTACACCCAACGAGACTAAGGCTAGTAGAATACCTACGCCTACCCAAACAATAGTGACAATACTTTTAGTCACACCAGAAAATGTGGAAACTCGCAGTTGCAAACGTTCAGAAGTTTCTGAACTCAATAAAGCACCACTGCTGATCAAAGTCGTGGTGAAGCGGTCAATCAGTGCATAACTCAAACGAATTGCCACATAAGTTCCCAATGCCACCACAGCCAATCTCAAAGGAATTTGGGCAGCTGTGAGCATAGCTATTTGAAACGGTCGTGTATAGGGAAATAGACCCAAGATTATGAAACTGCCGCTTCCCCAAATCCCTGCTTGAGTGAGCTGATACAGTCGTTTTTTGACTTCTACAAGATGGCGATGTTGTTGTTGATTGAGTTGTGTTGTAATTGGTTGTGCTGTCTTTTGAGCCTGGTGAGTCGGCTTGAATAAATAATTTTTGGAACGATGCTGCCAAACATATACACCCCAGCTTGTGGCAATCACTAGTAACCCAATGCCAGCAGCAATTTTACCTTGGTTGATTAAAAATTGAGTTTGTCGTTCTTGTCTTGCTTGTTTGAGATAGTCTTGCAACTTGTCAGTAATTTGATTTGCCGATATAAATGGATCTTCCTTCCGCAGTTGAGCATCCTCGGAAGTAATGGTCATTAGGTATTGATTGTTAACATAAATGACTGGTGATCCATTTAATTTCCGAGTTTCTACCTTGGCTTCTGTGGTAGGCGATCGCAAATAATTTTCAGTTATCTGATCCAAATTCTGTTGGATATCTTGTGAACGTTCGGGAAAATTGGTTTTTGTGGCCGCTATCTGAAATAACTGGCGACCGTCCAAATAAATCCACCCAGAAACAATTCTGTTATCTGAGTCATTACTTTGATTGTTGGGAGTTTGAATTTGAGGTAAAAAGGGAATTTGCGGTGTGGCCTTTGGCATAGGCGCAACAGTTAACACCATTGACCCTGCGATCGTCCCTATTACCCCCCAACACAAACTTTGTTTGTGTTGCACTCGCCTCAAAGGCGAGTGGGAGGCTTTATTAGAAGCCTCCGGGCGTAGGACGCGCTTTGCGATCGCCAAAAATTGTAAGCGCACTCCAACACCTCCTTAAGCAAAATTTACTGTTGAGTACTCCAGAGCCATCCTGCACAATTAACTTGGGTAAATGTACCTATCTAAAGTTAAGTTTTTGCCTCACCCACTAAAATTTTCATCTTTTTGGACATTTTTACATACCTTGAGATAGATGACAATTTACTGAATTTACCAGTAACCCCAGTTAGGACAGTTCTTGATAATACTCTTACCAAAAATAAAGTTAAAACAAAAAAGCACTGGATAAAGTTGACATGACGCTGAACAAACGTCAAGCTAGTGCAAAGAAGGTACAAATGTAAAAGATAAAGGATGAAACAGTACCTATAGGTACATGCTTTAATTTGCAAGACGTGCGGAAAAATTTGATTTTTCGTACTTCCATGCCCCAATATTGTTTAGGTAAAGTAGTTTCATCGTTTATTCTTGAGCTTTGGGCTTTCATTGTTTCGTTGGTGATTACAGCCAAAAATCACCAATCGTGAAATAATTGAGTAGAGTTCGCAATTTTTGCGTAGCTTTTTTGACTTTTTAGAGGACATACTTGAATGACCGCAATTTCTCCCCGATTAAAGCACGAGGTTAAAGACCTCGCCCTAGCTCCCTTGGGAAGACAGCGCATTGAATGGGCTGGACGCGAAATGCCAGTTTTACGGCAAATCCGCGATCGCTTTGCCAAAGAAAAACCCTTTGCAGGGCTTCGCCTTGTGGCTTGCGCCCACATCACAACTGAAACAGCACACCTAGCTATTGCACTCAAAGCTGGCGGTGCAGATGCGCTCCTAATTGCTAGTAATCCCCTATCAACACAAGATGACGTAGCTGCTAGCCTCGTCGTCGATCATGAAATTCCAGTCTTTGCCCAAAAAGGTGAAGATAACGAAACTTACAGCCGCCACGTCCAAATCGCCTTAGATCACCGCCCCAACATCATTATTGATGATGGTAGTGATGTGGTAGCTACCTTGGTTCAGGAACGTCAACATCAAATCGCTGATTTGATTGGTACTACCGAAGAAACTACCACCGGAATTGTTCGCCTCCGCGCCATGCTCAAAGATGGCGTTCTCACCTTCCCCGCCGTCAATGTCAACGACGCGGACACCAAGCACTTCTTTGATAATCGCTATGGTACAGGGCAATCAACCCTAGATGGCATTATCCGCGCTACAAATATCTTGCTGGCTGGTAAAACAATTGTTGTAGCTGGTTACGGCTGGTGCGGTAAAGGTACAGCATTGCGGGCGCGTGGTCTTGGTGCTAACGTGATTGTCACCGAAATCGACCCCATTAAAGCAATTGAAGCTGTAATGGATGGTTTCCGCGTGCTACCAATGATAGAAGCCGCACCCCAAGGTGATTTGTTTATCACAGTTACAGGTAACAAACACGTTATTCGCGCTGAACATTTTAATGTCATGAAAGATGGCGCGATCGTTTGTAACTCTGGTCACTTTGATATTGAAATTGACCTGAAACACCTGGCTAGCCAAGCTAAGGAAATCAAGCAAGTACGTCCTTTTACTGAACAATATCAGCTAGGAAACGGCAAATCAGTCATAGTTATAGGTGAAGGACGCTTGGTAAACCTCGCTGCTGCTGAAGGACATCCCAGCGCAGTCATGGATATGAGCTTTGCTAACCAAGCTTTAGCTGTTGAATACCTTGTGAAGAATAAAGGTAAGCTGGAACCTGGTTTGCACTCAATTCCCACTGAGGTAGATCAAGAAATTGCTCGTCTCAAGTTACAAGCAATTGGAATTAGCATTGATAGCCTCACACCAGACCAAATTGAGTACATCAATTCTTGGACTACTGGTACTTGAGTTAACCCAGATGTCTACTGAACCAACGGTAGAACTGAAGCGATAACTCAATCTTAATATTTCTGTTTGTGGGATAGGCAAATTGCCTATCCCATTTTGATTTCAGCTATTTTTAGGACTAAACAATGTCCCTATTAGTTGAACCTCCCTAGCCAAACCAATATGTGCTAAAGATAACGAGACATCATTATACTTGACCCCATTTAATGACCATTGAAGCTCAAGTGTCCCTACCCAAAAACGTGACCGATTAATTACATTACTTAACATTGGATAGTCACTTTCCATCAGTTGCACAATATTTTCTCCATAATTGCCCAGTTGGGTAGCAATATCACAAGCTGGATCACCTAAGCCAGCAACGCCGAAATCGATAATACCACTAATGCTTTGTGAGTCAGGATTAAAGAGGATGTGATACACAGCTAAATCGCCGTGAATAAGTACAGGTGTATAACTCAGGTCAAGTTCACCTGATACTACAGGTGCAAACAGTTCATCTATCCAAGTTTGCTGGTGTCGCCAAAGGTGAGAAAATAAAGTTTCCTGAACTTCTTTGTACAACTGCAACCAGTTTTCACGTGTTCGCTTTGCATCAGAAGAAGATACTCCAGCTTGGGCTAAAACTTCCGCTGGAATGCTGTGCAATTGTTGATGATATGTTGCTAATTGAGAAATAACACGGGTTTGTGCAGTTTTGCTCAATTTCAGCAAAGTATTGCGTGAAAGAGGTTCACCTTTGAGATATCGATAAGTAACAAAGCCTTCTTCTAAATATTCAAAACGGGGAATGGGTAAATCGATATAGCGTTGTACCACTTCTAAGACTTTAGCTTCATGAGAAAGTACTTGTTTTCCCCAATCTTTTTTGGCAAAGCGACAGACAAATTCATGGTTCACGACTATTACATCATTGACCATGCCATCTTGAATAAAATCTAGATGGTTAAAGGAAATATTTGGATAAACAGCACGAATTTTATCCAGATAAGAAGAAGGAATATTATTCACAGTGGCTCCTACGATAAGAACAAACAACCAAAATTAATCGGACATTTCGCCCGACAGAAGCGATGTAACTGATTTGTGTGTTTGTTTTACCAACGCAACACTGTTGTTAAACTCCCCTAGAATATCCTCAAAAATAAGTCTAACATTACCCAAAACCAATTACCTGCAATGCCAAGAGAATCTCACCTGTTTTTTGCTCAAGCGAAAGTTTCCCTGTACGAATTAGTATGAGATGTTTTAAAGCATATGCTGCAAACGACTCAGGCGTTCGGAGTAATTTTTGATGACATTTAGGGCAAACATGGGTGTTTCCTGAACGGCGAATAGAAACCTTTTTTCATCAAGAAAGGCAAGTTTGCAATCAGTTTTAGCGATCGCTGTATATGTTCTATTTTTTACGCCTACAAGCACTCCTGTACCAAAAACGTCGCCTGGGTGAATTGTCTCTACTACTTTGCCATTGATTGATATGTTGACCTCGCCTTCGACAATACCATACATACAATCACCAGGTTGTCCTTCCTCAAAGATGACCTCACCTGTTGCAAATTCTTGGGGATTGGCTTGTTTTTGAAAGATATTGACTGTAATGACTGGACTTAACATGACAACAAATCTAAAATTGCTGGTTTTTAAACTAATTTTTTGTCTAGGTAATCCTAGAGCCGAGAAAAGTATACTACTTTCTGGTGAGTAGTAAGTTGTCAGTTGTCATTGGTCATTTGTCATTCGCCTCATTTCCTCATCCCCCTCATCCCCCTCATCCCCCTGGCTTCAATCAGGTGCTTTAATGAATTTCAAAACGCTGCAATGCTAGCGACGCGGGATTTTGGCAATTTGGCATTCAAATGTGTCTTAACACTGGTATATTTTTGATTGTGCAAGGGGTGTATCAGAAGTGGTCTCGGCCTGATGGTCGGGGCCACTTCTGCAATTTTATTTGCTCTTGCTGCCGTCATCGGCTGACACTTAATTGGAATAGCTGGTATTGTATAAATTGCTGAAACAACCTAGCAATCAGTATTCTTAATCCCAAAATAGTGTGACTCTTAAAATGTCTGGACTGTAGATTAAAACATTTGTCACACTAAACTTTCAGTCAAAACTTCATCATCTGACTCGTTCAAATGTTCTACTAAAAAGTAGTACAGGTTGGTAATGTGACTGTCAGCCAAGCTGTAAAAGACTTTGCGACCTTCTCGCCGATAGCTGACTAAACGCATCGCTTTCAATAAGCGTAGTTGATGGCAAACAGCTGATTCACTCATTTTTGTTAAGGCTGCTAGATCGCAAACACACAATTCCTGAGCAGCCAAGGCTGATATCAGGCGTAGGCGATTTGTATCTGCTAGTAAACTCAAGATTTCTGCCATCTGCTGTGCTTTTGCAGTGGGTAAAATTTGCGATCGCGAAGAACGCACATTCTCTAAATTCACTAGATTGCTTTCACAGTTTGGTGTCTCAGTATTATTGCTGTTGTCTAACTTGTGCTTATTCATCTCGTTACGTATGGGTAATGGTTATTAATCTCAACTGGTCGCGGCGAGGAGTCCCCCACGATACATAAAAGTTGGTGGGGGGAGGAACGCCGCTGGTGGTACTGGGGACTGGGTACTGGGGACTGGGGAAAGTTTTTTAAAATTTGGTGGTGGGTTAAAGCCCCCACCATAATTTTTCAATTTAGCACCCAATCCCCAATCTCCAATCCCTAATCCCTAGTCCCTTTTACTACTACCTATTATTATAGTTTTTTGAACAGTTGAACAACTGTTCAATTGTTGTATTAGAATAGTGGCAGTTAAATTTTTAGCCTTTTTGGTAGAGTTGCCATGGATCAGAGCAATTCCCTTAAAACTCAAACATTGCAGGTCGGTGGTATGGATTGTGGCAGCTGTGCCAAGACAATTGAAGCCAGCTTGCAGCAGTTAAGTGGTGTGATGTCAGCTTCAGTGAGTTTTGCCACAGGTCGAGTACAGGTTTCCTACGATCCGCATGTTTTGAGTGAAGCAGAAATCAAAAACCGCATCACTGTTTTGGGCTATACCGTTGATGTCACTCCTGCGAAAACGCTACAGATACAAATTGGTGGGATGGACTGTGGCAGTTGTGCCAAAACAATCGAGGTAGGGTTACAACAGATTGCAGGTGTGAGTGAGGCAGCGGTTAGCTTTACCACAGGGCGATCGCAAATATCCTACGATCCGCAACAAGTGAGTGAGACAACAATTTATCAACGAATTCAAGCTTTAGGCTATACAGTTGAGCAGAGTCTTGAGGGCAGTTCTTCACATCACGGTCACTCTTGCGATCATGACCATGATCATGACCATGATCATGCAGGGGAGCATGAGACCAAGGAAGCAGAGGAAGTTGGCGAGAAGCTATTACAAACTCAAAATACTGTTGTTACAAATTGGAATTTCTGGATTAGTAACCGTCGAGGACAAAGCGTGATTCTGGCGGGTATAGGGTTAGTTTTAGGCTTACTCGCTCAGTATTTAGCATTACCCATTTGGATTGCCAGGGCTTTTTATGGTATCGGCATAGTAGTTGCTGGCTATCCTATTGCACGCGCAGGTTTGTTTGAGTTACGTTTGCGCCGTGCAGATATGAATTTGCTGATGACCATTTCCGTGATTGGGGCAGTGATTTTAGGAGATTGGTTTGAAGCCGCACTGGTGGTTTTTTTATTCTCCTTGGGTACAACGCTGCAAGTCTTCACATTTGGTCGTACTCGTAATGCCATTCGTAACTTGATGGATTTGACTCCATCCACTGCGACTGTCAAGCGCAATCATCAAGAAGTTACAGTTGCCGTTGAAAGTGTTAGAGTCGGGGAAATTTTGACGATTCGTCCAGGACAGCGTGTGGCGCTAGATGGCGTAGTGGTTTCTGGAATGAGTGCCATTGACCAGTCACCGATTACTGGAGAATCGATTCCAGAAGATAAAGTACCTGGGGATATTGTTTTTGCTGGCACTTTGAATCAAACAGGTTTTTTAGAAGTCAAAGTTACCCATACCGCCAAGGATACAACTGTTGCCAAAATTATTCATCTTGTGGAAGAGGCGCAATCAAGCCGCGCGCCTACCCAGCAGTGGGTAGATAAATTTGCAGAAATTTATACTCCTATAGTAATTGTGAGTGCGATCGCTCTTGTCTTAATTCCACCTTTGCTATTTGGTCAACCTGTTAACGTTTGGCTATATCGGGCATTAGTTTTGCTAGTAATTGCTTGTCCCTGTGCTTTAGTGATTTCTACCCCAGTTTCCATTGTTAGTGCCATTGGTGCAGCAACTTGGCACGGAGTTTTATTCAAAGGTGGTTATGCATTGGAGACAGCCGGACACCTAACTACCTTGGCTTTTGACAAAACGGGAACCTTAACCCAAGGAGAACCTGTAGTACAAAAAATTTATGATTTGGACGGAGTGGATAGCAATTTTGTATTATCGATTGCCGCCTCTTTAGAACAACAATCAGAACATCCTTTAGCTAAGGCGATTGTTGCCACAGCAAAAGCACAAGCATTAGAGTTAAAAACTATTGAGAATTTTACAGCCTATCCTGGTAAAGGCGTTGCTGCACAATTGGACGGAAATCTATATTTAGTAGGAAATCGGCGGTTATTTACAGACTTTGGTGTAACTTTATCAACAGCCGAATCTTTGTTGACGGAAATTGAAAGTTTAGGGCAAACAACAGTGTTGGTAGGCAATAGCCACAAATTATTAGGAATCATCGCCTTAGCAGATGGCTTGCGGCTAGAAGCTGCGGAGGCTGTGCGATTGTTGAAACGCCTGGGAATGCGAGATGTAATCATGTTAACAGGCGATCGCGCGCCTGTAGCCAAACAAATTGCTCAACAACTAGAAATCACAGACTATCGAGCAGAACTCTTACCAGAAGACAAGCTGCAAGCAATTCAGCAGTTACGGCAGTCTGGAATTGTAGGTATGGTGGGTGATGGCATCAACGACGCACCAGCCCTAGCTACCGCAGATATAAGTTTTGCTGTTGGTGGAATTGATATTGCTTTAGAAACAGCAGATGTGGTTTTAGTAGGCAGTGACCTGAGACGACTTGCCTACGCAGTGAATTTAAGCCGTCGTACAGTCTCAGTCATTCAACAAAATGTCATCATTTCCCTAGTGACGAAAGGGCTATTTTTACTACTAGGTACTTTAGGTTTTGTTGGCTTAGCAATTGCTGTATTAGCAGATACAGGAACTTCCCTACTGGTGACAGCCAATGGTATGAGACTATTTCGAGCTAACGGGGAGCAGGGGTGATGGGGTGCAGGGGTGCAGGGGAGCAGGGGTGATGAGGGGGATGAGGAGGATAAGGGAGAAGTGGGAAATAACTTCTTTTTACCATTCCCCATTCCCCATTCCCTATTCCCTATTCCCAAATCTATCTTTAATTCAGTCGCCAGCAGGAGGAAATACTAAACAATACTCTTTAGCTTAAGAGGTAGATATTTTCACCAGCTTCAAACATATGCCTCTTTACAAACTCGAACAATTTGACCCGAACTACCGAGAAACTTTTGGTGGTGATGATGTAAAAGGTTTGGAATTGTACACTGAAGGAGGAGTCAGGGTTGGCACAGTTGCAGACGCTTTAGTTGATCAAAATGGTCGTTTCCGATATCTAGTGATTGACACCAGCGTAGATTCTCTTAATAAAAAAATACTACTACCAATTGGACTTTCACGCATCAATTATCCAGCAAAACGTGTCTATGTTGATGGACTTAGTAAACAGCAAGTAGAAAATTTAGTTGAGTTCAGAGAAGACACAATTGTTGATGACCAATATGAAGAAAATGTACGCAGTGTCTTTCGTTCTCCAACCAGTAATGTAATTTACGATCGCGAGACATACAGTTATCATAAAGAACCAAGTTTATATGATTTGAATGAGCAATATCATCAAACTTTAAGGCTGTATGAAGAGCGGTTAATTGCCAGTAAGCACCGAATTAAAACTGGAGAAGTAGCAGTTAGCAAGCATGTTGAAACAGAAACTGCACATGTTTCTGTACCTATTCAAAAAGAACGTGTTGTAATTGAACGAGTTCCTTCAACAGCAGCAGGAACAGTTGTAGATCCCAACGAAGCTAAATTTCAAGATGGACAAGTAGCACGTATAGAAGTATACGAAGAAACGCCTGAGATTCATAAAGAAGCGTTTGTGCGCGAGGAAGTCCGAGTTAGAAAAGTCGTAGATCGAGACACAGTAGAAGCCCAAGATACAATTCGTCGAGAAGAGTTAGATATTAATACAGCAGGCGAATTGCATGTGAGTGATACTAGAACAGAAGGCTGAAGTGTGAAGTGTGAAGTATAAAATTACTTCATCCATTAAAAGGTAAAAGTATAGATATCAAAAAATCAAATTTGTATCCATAATGGGTGAAGTATGTACAGATAATTTATTACTTCACCCTTCAGCTTCTCATACTTTTAATTTCAGCAGAATATCTATACTCTATTACTTTAGATAAAACTTGAGTTCGCTAATTCAGTCGGTAGTAAGAGGCATATTAGTGAATAAAATTGTACATTTATTAATATGAGAAAACATGATACTGTCAGAGGTAGAACATATGGGTCTTTACAGATTAGAAGATTTTGATCCGGATTACCAAGATACTTTTCAAGGTAATGACATTAAAGGGCTTGGTGTCTATACAGAAACAACTAACGAAAAGATTGGCGTAATCAGTGATGTCTTAGTTGATGAAGAAGGGCATTTTCGCTATTTAGTTGTTGACTTAGGTTTCTGGATTTTTGGTAAAAAAGTATTACTACCAGTTGGTCGTTCTCGTATTGACTATAATAGCGATCGCGTCTATGCTGTGGGTCTAACCAGAGAACAAGCAGAAGACTTACCTGAATTTAGCGATCGCGATACACTTGATTACGATTATGAAGAACGTGTGCGCGGAGTATATCGCAATCCTAGCTATGGAACTGGTGTTGTAGACGCTGCTACACCTCTAGATACAACCGCCTCTTTGGAAACAGGCGCACCAATAGATACCAGCTACAGAACGACAGCTACCCCAACTTACAATCGTGACACATACACATATGAAAATGAGCCTGGTTTGTATGGGCTAAATGAGCAAAATCATCAAACCTTGCGATTGTATGAAGAACGGCTAATTGCGAATAAAATACGCCGTAAAGCGGGAGAAGTCACAATCGGTAAGCACATAGAAACTGAAACTGCAAAAGTTGCGGTTCCCATTGAAAGAGAACGTGTTGTTATTGAACGTGAAACCCCAACAGGCGTAGGTCAAGCTGTTGCTCCTGGTGAAGCTGACTTCCGCGAAGGTGAAGTTGTTCGCGTAGAACTATACGAAGAAACACCTGACATTCGCAAAGAAGCAGTTGTGCGTGAAGAAGTCAGAGTTAAAAAAGTTGTGGATCATGACACAGTTGAAGCTCAAGAAACTGTGCGCCGTGAAGAATTAGATATCAATGCTCCTGGTCTTCCTGTTGAGGAACGCTAATCAAATTAGTAATTAGTCATTGGCTAATTACTAAATCGATATAAAGACTGATGACCGATGACTGATAACAGTCATTAGTTATCAGTCTACAAGATTATATATTATAGTTAATATGATTTATGAATAGCCAACCAATAGCAAGCAATTTTGCAGGACTTAACCAAAAAAATAGCATTCGCAACTTACTAGGAATATTGAAAACAAGAGTGAAATATTTCGATGTCATTGATAGTCAAGGTCAACTAGTCGGTAAAGTCAAGGATTTGTTTTTAGATGCCAATCTTCAGTTAAACTTAGTAATAGACCAGCACGTACATCAAAATAGTGTAGAATCAAGCCAGCAATCATTTGATAAACATCAGTTAATTATTTTGAGAAGTCAAAGAATCAAAACAGTTAACAATGAAATCAAATCTATTTTTCTAGACATAAATAAATCAGAAATAAAATATATGCCTGAATATCAAGGAACAAACATACCAGGCTACCAGAATATCTCAGATCAATCAGCTGATAGTCAAACTATAAACAGCCAGTTACAATCAGCAAATTTAGAAGTATCTGACGAAGAAAAAATTATACGTTTACTTGAAGAACGGCTAGTAGTTGACAGTAACAAGCGTAAACTTGGAGAAGTAATTGTTCGCAAGGAAATAGAAACCCGGATGGTACAAGTTCCTGTCCGGCGTGAGAAATTGATTGTAGAACAAGTTAGTCCAGAACATAAACAACTTGCAGAAATTGATTTAACAGCAGGAGAACTTTCTGATATTGAGTTAACTATAGGAGAAAGTTCTGAAGTTAGTACTGTTGATAGTGGTTTAACAGTGAGTGGTGAATTTAGTTCTCCTAAAATTGCCAGTTTACTTTTGAACGCGATCGCCCTAGAACGCAATCATGGATGTCAGCAGGTAAGAGTAACAATCACTGTTGCAGATGAGTCAACTCAGAAAAAATACCAAGAGTGGTTTGATCGCTGTTCTCAAGGTGAAAAACCGCGAAATCTTTCATAATCCCAAATATAAAATGACGTGAGTTCGATGAACCTCTCCCCAACCCCTCTCCGCGTCGGAGAGGGGCTTTAAAATTCTCGATAAAGAACGAAAAGTTATTTTAGAGATACATTGGATTGAGGTGAGAGAAAATCACCTCTAGTTTTTGTGGTTGGTCTTGTAAAGGTACGAGCGCGGAGGGATTTGAACCCCCGACCCACAGAACCGGAATCTGTTGCTCTATCCACTGAGCCACGCGCCCTTAATCTCTCTTATTGTATCACACTTTGATTGTAATTGGGTAATAGGGAATGGGGCATGGGGAATTGGGTATAGTTGTTCTCTGCTCCCCTGCTCCCCTGCTTTACAGAAAACTAGCAGGGTTTACGGGTGAACCATGACGACGTACTTCAAAATGAAGGTGAGGCCCGGTGGATAAACCTGTGGAACCGACAGCAGCGATCGCTTGTCCTTGCTGTACTGTTTGCCCTTCGGATACATATAATTGGCTGCTATGACCGTACAGTGTGGTGATACCTTTGCCGTGGTCGATGATTACAGCTCTGCCATAACCACCATACCAGCCTGCAAAAATCACTGTTCCCGAATCGGCTGCGCGAATTGTACTACCATAGCTAGCAGCAAAATCCATACCTGAGTGAAAGCGGCGATAACCTAGAACTGGATGCATCCGCCAACCAAAAGGACTGCTAGTAGGAGCATCGCTAGGATATGCAAACACCCCAGTTCCTTGAATGATAATGCTTGTACGGCTATTTGTTTTGGCTTGGGCTTCTTGTATTGCTTTGGCTTGTGCAATTTTCTGTTGAATTAAGGTTTCAAGATTTTTAGAATCTTGGTCTAGCTGGTTTTGCGCTGCTTCCAAGGCGAGGCGATCGCTATTTAAACGTTGAATCATTTCTGTCTGTGATTGCGCCTGAGCTTGATAATCAGCTTTTTGGGCTAATAATTGTTGACGAATCAAGGCAATTTGATTTTTTTGCTGTTCTACATCAGTTTTCTGTTTATTAATCTGGTTTGCTTGTTGGTTGAGTTTTGTCAAAATTTGCTGGTCAGCTTCAAACACTAGCTTTAATTGATGACGACGGCTGATAAAGTCAGTGAGACTTTGGCTTTGCAGCAAAACAGCCCATCCCTGACGCGTTGGCGATCGCTGGAGATAACGCAATCGTGCTACTGTTGCAATTTGGCGTTCTTCATACAAACGTTCAGCCGCAGCTAAATCAGTTTCTAACTGTTGGAGACGTTGGGTAGCCAGTTGTAACCGCAACTCGGTATCTTGAATGTAGCTGTTTGTAGTTTGTAAATTTTGGTTAATACCAGTTAAATGTTTTTGCGCCTCTTTTTGTAAATTAGTCAAGCGATCGCGCTGTTGAACCATATTCACACGCTCTTGATTAATTTGTTGCTGCTGCTGCCTTAGACTATCTATTGATCCTACGGTTTCTGCATCTACTCGTAGGGCTGTAATTAACACTAAACTAAAGTATAAAATACAGCTAAATAGAATAAATACACAGTAGAAAACTTGTCTTTTGTTGAAAAATGACACTCTCATAGCGTGAGCCGAACCCAAGCAAAACTGCCAAACACTATGAGGATTATTCCCAAAATTTCTTGAGTCTAACGGTTTTTCATGATTTGGCAGTTAATATTTACCACCTAGGGAAGAAGACAAACGTTTATATACTTCGCACACAACAAAATAATCAAAATCTCTACGATCCTCCTGATCCAAGGCCATCTCCATAGGCGGTAGTCTTAAACCAGAAAATTACGAAAAATTACGAATTACGAATTATGAATTACGAATTAGCTCAAAATCCTCCTTAATTAATAGGCAAGTCATACTTGTAACTGATGACAAACAGTACACAAAACTGGTCAAATAAAAATAATGTTGCCCATACTGGAGTAATGACAGACCGCGTTTTAATTCTTGGAGGACGGGGACGGATTGGTAGTAGTGTTGCTTTAGATCTAGCCAGCCACACCCAAGCAAAAATTACCATCACAGGGCGCTCCCCAGAGACTGTCAAAGGTGTTAGCCTGCCTTTGGGTGAACGAGTGCAGTTTTTAGTATTAGACTTGGCAGAAGTTGATAAACTACGAGAGGCGATCGCAAACTCCGATGTAGTGATCCATTGTGCTGGCCCCTTTCACTACCGAGATGCCAATGTTCTCAAAATCTGCATTGAACAAGGCGTTAACTATGTAGATGTCAGTGACCATCGTTCTTATACTAGCAAAGCTCTAAATTATCATGAACAAGCTGCTGCCGCTGGCGTCACAGCAATTATTAACACTGGTATTTTCCCTGGTGTTTCTAATAGTATGGTACGTCAGGGCGTTGAGCAATTCGATAAACCAGAAAAGATACATTTAAGTTATTTAGTATCTGGTTCTGGTGGTGCTGGTGTTACAGTCATGCGGACAACTTTTTTGGGGTTGCAGCATCAGTTTCAAGCTTGGATAGATGGAGAATGGCGCGTAGTCAAGCCTTATAGTGAAAGAGAAGTTATTGACTTTCCACCACCCTATGGACAAAGTGGAGTTTACTGGTTTGATATGCCAGAAACCTTCACCTTACCTCATGCCTTTCCATCAGTGAAAACTGTAATTACTAAATTTGGTTCAGTTCCCGATTTTTATAATCACATGACTTGGATAACTGCTCATGTATTTCCCAAATGGTTAATGCAAAAGCGCAGCACCATAGAATTTTTGTCTTATGTCAGTCATTTTATGACGGATGTGACTAATCAGTTCACTGGGATTGGAGTGGCAGTTCGTTCGGAAATTACAGGTATAAAAAATGGTGAAACAGCCATTTTTTGTTCCAATTTAGTACATGAAAATACAGCCGTAATTTCCGGACATGGTACTGGTAGTATTGCTCAATTATTGCTAGAAGGAAAACTCAAACATCCAGGAGTTACTCCTGTAGAAGAAGCATTACCAACAGATTTATTTATTGAATCTATGCAAAGTCGAGGGATTAAAATTCAGCACGATTGGTTGTAGTTAGTTGTCATTTGTCATTTGTCATTTGTCAGGCGGCAGGAGGCAAGAGGCAGGAGTAAGGAATTATTTCCCTGATCCCCCCATCCCCCTCATCTCCCTCATCCCCCCATCTCCCCATCTCCCCATCTCCCCTACTCCCCTGGTTCATCAATTGTCGCGCGAGGAGTAGTTTTTCTTTGTTTGCTAATCTTGTTTTCATACCAATCCATTAATGGAGTGGCACTAATTCCATGTACAATCACAGAAACTACAATTGTCGTGTAAGTTATCCAAGCAATTTTTTCAGCCGTTTCCCCTTCTAATCCTTTACCAAGGGCATAGGCAAGATAATATAAAGAACCAACACCACGAATACCAAACCATCCCAATAACAAGCGAGTTCGTGGATCTAGCCTTCGGTGATAAGAATTCTCTGAATGTTGACCGATGGTGCTAATCCATACTCCCACAGGTCGGATGACTAAAAGTAACAAAATTATTACTAACAAAGACTGAGTAGCATAGGTCAGCATCGGCTTTACTAATAATATCGACCCCAATAGCAAAATTGTCCCGACTTCTAAAAGCTTTTCAAGTCGCTCAATAAATTCTAATTGTGCTAGTGGCTTTTCTGGATTTTTGTAACTGCGTTGAACTACTAACCCAGCAATAAATACTGCCAGAAATCCATAGCCATTGACAAATTCTGTTAAAGAATATGTTAATAAAATTGTGCCGACGGCAACAAAGTCTTCCATTAATTCATCGGCAGAACGGCGTTTTTGAACTTTTTGATCAATCCAAACTATTGCTTTTGCAACAATAAATCCCATCACAATCCCAGCTGCGATCGCCCAAATTAAATCAACTCTAATCCAATCTTTGAACCAGTTACTCCATTGATCATCTTTTAACGCATAAAGACCAAAATAAACGAAGGGAAAAGCTAAGGCATCATTTAACCCACCTTCAGAAGTTAAACCAAAGCGTAACTCGTCTCTGTCTTTAGTATCTGTCAGTTGTACTTCTGAGGCTAATACTGGATCAGTTGGTGCAAGGATTGCTCCTAACAAAATAGCCTCTCCCCAATTCATACCTAAAAATAGTTTACCTATAACAGCTAAAGCAAAAATTGAAATTGGCATTAACAATGCAATTAACCGCGCTGTAATCTGCCAAAGCCCTAACCTGAGTGGAAGAATAATTTTTAATCCGCAGCTAAACACTGAAATTATTACCACCAATTCTGTGAGTCTCTCTAAGAATTCAGCATTGAATACTTGATCGCGGCGTAATTGAATGATTCCTATTCCATATGGGCCTAGTAAAATGCCAACCACAAGGTAGATTAAAGCAAAAGAAAGAGGTAAGCGAGTAATCCAGCCTGAGCCTAATGTGACGACTAGTAAGAGTAGTCCAATCACAAACAAGTCAAGGATATATACGTCTACCATAAAAATTACTTTAAAATAATAAACATTGCTTTGTCAGTTTAGTTGCAGTAGGTTTTTTGGTTAAATTACCTGAAGGTAGATTTTCGGAATAAATCACGTTCATTTATACCTCTATTTACTTAGCAGCTATAATCGTGTTGACTGATGACTGTACCAGGAGTCAGCACCATGGTATTAGCGCAGCGATATTCGACGTAGGAGCGTCAGCAGTATGAGAAAAGGGGTTCCACCCACTTGCTCCACTTGCTCCCCAAGTGGCGTGCAAGACGGAAGCTACCTCACCGCAGTGGCTCACCATAAGGAACTGATGTTTTCAGATTTTATGTTTATTAATTGTGTTATTTTTTAGTAAAGATCTAGATTTTTATAAAAAATTTATATCAGTTATGAGAAAGGATACGCAAAAAATCAAAATTAACTTAGTAGTTAATAGTTTAAAAGATTTACAATTATTATCTAATATTCTCCAAGAAGAAGGTTATCAAGTAGAAGGATTTATTTTTGGGCAAGTGGCAATCAATACAGTATTTAAAATGCTGCCCAATTTAATTTTAATTGACGCAACTATGCCTGATATGGATCAGCATAAAGTTTATCAAGATTTGCAAGCTCATCATGAAACTCATGATATTCCTATAATTTTTCTCGGCGCTAGCAACCAATTACCTACTAAAAAAAATAATTTTGCTCAACTAAGTGCAGTAGACTATATTACTAAACCATTGTGCCGTGAAGAAGTTGTAGTAAGGGTAAAAAATCAACTCACTATTCAAAAGTTACAAAAAAAAATTAATAAGCTAAAAAAGCAAAATAAGCAACTGCTTGGTGATATCAAAGAATATCAAAAGTTGATAGCCGAATTCAAACAAAGGAATCAGCAATTAGAATCGATTATTAATACAACAAAAATAGGAATTTGCTTGACTGATGAAAAAGGGTATTTTGTAGAAGTCAATCCAGCATACTGTCAAATATATGGTTTGACTCGTGAAGAAATCATTGGTCAAAAGTTTACGCTGCATTGTTCCAATTTAACAGTTGTAGAAAAAGCCAAGTTAATTCAGCAATATCAAGATTTTATTAACAATAAATCTTACACTGAAAGTCAGGAATTGTGGATTACACGCCAAGATGGTTTTCAGTTAAATGTAGAAATGACACAGGGAGTTTGTCAACAAAATGACGGTAAGACTTTTGTTATCACTACCCTGATCAATATGAGCGATATCTGGCAAAAATTGACTTTGCGTCTACGCCAACAAACAGAAGATGCAGAAGTTATCAATGAGGCCAGTTGCACGCCACTTGCTACCCCGCGGTCAGCCGCGCAAAGCGCGTCTACAACCGGAAAAACCTCAACAACGCAGTGGTTCCCCCAAGCGGCGCGGAAAGCAACCTCGACCACCCACAACGGGATGGAGTTTGCCGCTACTTGCAATAAACTTGATCTGCTAAAGCAAAAAAAACAAGCGTGTGACAAATTAGACAGCCAAAATCTGCAACTGCAAGAACAAAACCCCGATCGCCTGTTAGTAGAAGCTGCATTAAAAGCCAGTGAAAGCAAATATCGCCAGTTAGTTGAGGCATCCCAAGACATCATTTGGTCAGTAGATATATCTGGGCAAATTACCTTTGTTAACCCTGCTGTCAAAAGAGTTTATGACTATGAACCTGAAGAAATTATTGGGCGTTCTTGGGTTGATTTTGTCTCACCCGATCAGATTGCTAACAATCAACAAATATTTGCACATCTTCTCAATGGCGAACCGATTTTCCAGCATGAGATTACCTGCATAGCTAAAAATGGTGACTGCTATTATCTGATGGTAAATGCGATCGCCTTAAAAAATGAACAAGGCTTGGTTGTAGAAGTGACAGGCACAGCTAGCAATATCACGGAATACAAACGAGTGCAACAAGCCCTGCAAGAAAAAACTATTAAACTCCGCAACCATAACCTAGTATTAACAGAACTAGCAAAAAATCAGCTACTATACCAAGGCGATTTAAAAGCAGCTTTCAGGGAAATCACAGAAGCAGGCGCTAAAAATATAGCAGTAGAACGAGTTAGTATTTGGCTATATGACGACACAGCAAGCCATATCCAGTGTCTTAACTTATTTGAACAAAGTCGCAATCAACACAGCGCTGAATTGACTTTATCAGTAGTAGACTATCCAGCTTATTTTCAAGCTATGCAGCAAAACCAACAAATTGTTGCAGATGATGCCTACACCGACCCCAGAACCCAAGAATTGGCCGAGTTTTACTTGATTCCATTCAAGATCACTTCTACACTCAATACACCGATCAGGTTTGCGGGTAACACCGTAGGAGTTTTATGTTTGGAGGCAGTGGAAGTTATTCATTCTTGGACACTGGAAGACCAAAATTTTGCTCGTTCTTTAGGGAATTTGGTATCATTAGCCCTAGAAGCACAGAAACGCCAACGTGCAGAAGCTGCTCATCGGGCATATGAAAAGAAATTAACATCAGCCTTTAGAGCATCTCCTGACCCCATCGCCCTGTCTACCTTCCCAGAAACTCGTTATACCGAAGTTAACGACAGTTTTTGTAGGCTTTTTGGTTATTCTCCTTCTCAAGTCATCGGTCGCACCAACAAAGAATTAAATATTTGGGTGAATCCACAAGAATGTACCTTCTTGACTCACATTCTCCAACAGACAAAAGCCATTCGCAACCATGAAGTTGATTTCCGCACTGCCAATGGTGAAGTAAAGACAACCCTGTTTAGTGCAGAATTAATCGAGATTGACGGGCAACAGTACATACTGGGCACAGCTAAAGATATTACCGATCGCAAGCTGGCAGAAAATGAAAGCCGTTTATTACTATTAACATCTCAAGCCATCACTCGCGCCGTTGATGTCAAAAGTGCCTTAAAACTGGTTCTTCGCTTAATTTGTAACACCATCAACTGGGATTTTGGCGAAGCATGGATACCAACAGAAGATAACTCGATTTTAGAACATAGCTTAGTGTGGTATGCAGAGTCAAGCGACTTAGAAGAATTCGGTCGCCAAAGCCAAAGTGTGAAATTTCCTCCAGGCGCGGGACTGCCAGGACGAGTCTGGTATAACCGGGAACCAGAATGGATAGAAAATGTTTCACAAGTGAGAGAGCCAATTTTTTGGCGATCGCCACAGGCGGCTAAAGTGGGATTAAAAGCTGGTTTTGGCGTGCCAATTCTGGCTGGCAAGGAAGTCTTGGCAGTTTTAGTATTTTTTAAACGCAGTTCACTACCAGTAGATAAGCGTTTAGTGTTGTTAGTACGTGCAGTTGCTGCCCAGTTAGGCGGGCTAATTGAGCGCAAACATGTAGAAGCCGCCCACAGACTCAGCGAAGAACGTTTGCACCTTGCTTTGGAAGCTAGCGATTTAGGGTTGTGGGATTGGAATTTCAGCAGTGGCAAAATCTATCGTGATTGGCGGTGGAAAAAGATGCTGGGATACAAAGACGACGAAATTCCAGATCATGAGTTAGCCATGGCAGAACTGATACATCCAGAAGACCGGGCCACAGTCAACTGTGCCTTAAACGCCCATATCCAAGGCACTACTTTGGTTTATGAAGTTGAATTTCGGATGCGTTGTTCCTCTGGTGAGTGGAAATGGATTCAGTCTCGTGGTCAGATATTTGAGCGTGACGAGAAAGGTATCCCTTTGCGAATGACAGGTACCCACAAAGATATCACAGAGCGCAAAACCCTAGAAAGAGAACTGGCTTTAAGGCAAGCCCGCCTCAATGCCTTTTTCAGCAGTGCCCCTGTGGGTTTAAATATTGTCGATAATCAACTGCGCTTTGTGCAAATCAACGAACTGCTGGCAGATATTCATGGAAAATCTCAAAAAGATCATATTGGCAAAACACTCCGTGAGATTGTTCCCCAGATGGCATCTAGTGTGACTCCGTTCTATCAACAAGTACTGTTGACTGGTCAACCGATTCTCAACCTAGAGTTAAGTATCCCATCACCCAAGCAACTGCATAATATCCGCCACTTCCTCACTTCTTATTTTCCCATTCCAGGTGAGGACGATCGCCCCTCTGGTGTTGGCACCGTCATGGTAGAAATTAGTGATCGCAAACTTGCAGAACTAGCTTTACAAGAAAGCCAGCGACGGTATCAAACATTAGCTGAAGCCTCACCAGTTTGTATATTCCACGCCGATGTTGAAGGCAACGCCTTATATTTAAATCAACGCTGGAGCGAGATTACAGGACTTAGTTACCGAGATTCTTTAGGCAAAGGTTGGACAAGAGCTATACATCCAGACGATCGCGATCGCGTCATTAGTATATGGCAAAAAGCAATAACATCAAAAACAGTACCAACTCAGTCTGAACATCGCTACTTGCGTCCTGATGGTAAAGTCGTTTGGGTAATTGCTCAAGCTTTACCAGATATTGACGAAAATGGGGAAATTCAAAGTTATATCGGTACAATTACAGATATTACCGAAAGGAAAATAGCAGAAGAAGCCCTGCGCGAAAGTGCAGAACGGGAAAGAGCGATCGCCCAAGTAATTCAACGAATGAGGCAGACACTGGATTTAGAGACGATATTTGCAGCCACAACCCAAGAATTGCGGCAAGTCCTCAACTGCGATCGCGTCATTGTCTATCGTTTTAATCCCCACTGGGATGGTGAATTTGTTTCGGAGTCAGTGGCAGAAGGCTGGATTTCTATGATAGAAGAACACAAAAATCACCCCCATCTGATGGAAGATGCATTCCGAGATGACCGTTGCTTGGTGAGCATATTAAATAATGGAGATGATCAACAGCAAAATAGTAATACAAAAACAACCCAAGGCATAAGTTTCCGCTGTGTGCCAGATATTTACAAAGCTGGGTTTGATTCTCGTTACATCAACCTTTTGGAAAGGTTTCAAGCAAAAGCCTACATCACTGTTCCCATCTTATGTGGTGATCAACTTTGGGGATTATTGGCGACTTATCAAAATTCTGTACCACGCCAATGGAAAACAGGAGAAATTAATATCGTAGTGCAAATTGGCAATCAGTTGGGGGTTGCTTTACAGCAGGCTCAATTATTAGCACAAACTCAAAGACAATCACAAGCATTGCAGGAAGCTGTGATAGCTGCTGATGCTGCCAACCGTGCCAAAAGCGAATTTCTTGCCAACATGAGTCACGAATTGCGTACCCCACTCAACGCCATTTTGGGCTTCACCCAAGTCATGAGTCATGACAAGTCTTTATCTAGTGAACATCAACAAAACCTCGCAATTATCAATCGTGCTGGTGAACATCTACTCAACTTAATCAACGACATTCTGGAAATGTCGAAAATCGAAGCAGGTAGAACCACATTGAATGTGATCAGTTTTGACTTGATTCACCTGTTGCAAAGCCTGCAAGAAATGTTGCATTTCCGTGCTGCTTCTAAGAAGCTAGAACTCATCTTTGAATATAGTCCTGATATACCGCAATATGTGCAAACTGACGAAAGCAGACTACGCCAAGTCTTGCTTAACCTCTTGGGAAATGCCATCAAATTTACTGTTACTGGTAGTGTAACCCTACGCGTGAGGCTGGGGACTAGGGACTGGGGAACTTGGGGCCCCCACGACCGGAGGGAGTGGGGATTAGCGGCAATGGCAACTGGGAACAAGCAAAATAACCAATCCCCATTGCCCCTTATCCCCAGAGGGGGCCCCGAGTTCCCCAATCCCCATTGCCCCTTATCCCCAGAGGGGGCCCCGAGTTCCCCAATCCCCATTGCCCCTTATCCCCAGAGGGGGCCCCGAGTTCCCCAATCCCCATTGCCCCTTATCCCCAGAGGGGGCCCCGAGTTCCCCAATACCCAATCCCTAATCTTTGAGGTACAAGATACTGGTCCTGGTATTTCTCCACAAGAAATTGACCTGCTTTTTGAAGCTTTTGGGCAGACTGAAAGCGGCAGAAAATCTCAACATGGAACAGGATTAGGCTTAGCAATTAGCCGCAAATACGTGCAACTGATGGGCGGAGATATTACCGTCAGCAGCAAGCTGGGTATAGGTAGTACATTTAGCTTTGATATTCAGATTGGTGTAGCAAGAGCCAACGAAATTCAAATACACCAAACTCAACACCAAGTTATTGGTTTAGCACCACAGCAACAAGAATACCGAATACTGGTAGTTGATGATGTTACAGACAATCGTATTGTACTAGTTAAACTACTAGAAATTATTGGCTTTGCCGTGCGGGAGGCTGGAAATGGCATTGAAGCGATCGCTCAATCCTTAGAATGGCAACCACACCTGATTTTTATGGATATGCGAATGCCAGTTATGGATGGCTACGAAGCGACAAGGAAGATTAAAGCAAGGCAAATGGAAAGATGGAAAGATGGGGAAGAAACTCTCCCTCATCCCCCTCATTTCTCTTATCTCGCCCACTCTTGTGTTCTTGATGCCTATCCAATTATTATTGCCCTGACTGCCAACGCTTTCGAGGAACAACGAGAGGCAATGATCAAGGCAGGTTGCGATGATTTGATTAATAAACCTTTCCGAGAGGAAGAAATACTAGAAAAAATCACTAAATATTTGGGAGTAAAATATATTTATCAAGAAGAAAGTCATCAAATATTAGATTCTAGGCAACAGATTCAGGAACACATTTTAATATCTGAAGATTTACTGCCTTTATTATCTCAAATGTCCGATGAATGGTTAGCACAAGTATATAATGCCGCAGCCCAATGCAGCGACGATCTAATCTTTCAATTAATTGCACAAATACCTTCAGAAAATACTTTACTGAAAAAGTATCTCACAGATTTAGCTAATAACTTCCAATTTGATAAAATTATGGAACTGATGAGTATTAGCGGGTGAGGTTTGAGGGTCACCCCTCGCCCCTCCCCTAAGAACCGTGCGTGACAGTTTCCTATCTTTGAAGCCTCTCCCCGCTTCGGGGAGAGGTTTGGAGAGGGGTTATTCAAAATCTGTCGAACTCACGTTCAATTCCCAATTCCCAATTACCGACCTCCAAAAATATCATAATTGTTTAAACGGACATGATATGAAAAGGGGCGCATCCTCAATTACCAGGTTCTGGTGCAGTGACATTCAAAATATTAACTAGCAGGTCAAAAATTGTTTGCTTGGTAGCTAATAAAAGAGTGTAATCTGGGGGTGTTCGGCTGAGGAAATCTAACCATTAATGACAGATTTCACTAATAGCTTCTAAATGCTGAATAACCAAATGCGGGGCAATTTCATTAGCGCTTTGTTCCAGGATTTGAGGAACAACTTGCAGTAGACTATTTAATTTTTCAGCTATTGGTAGGGGTGGATAAGCCTCCGCCCCTGTTTCTTGGTTGGCTTGTTGCAGCAGAGTACAGCAACGAAAATGGGCTGATTGAACGCGAAAAAGGCTATCATTTGGTTGCCCTGCTGTGCTGATGTTAATAGGGGCGACACTTGTTAGGGGAACGCGGAGGCTATACCAGCGTAGTGCATCCATCCCAATAGCTGAGATTAATTCTTCTGTGGCTAAATCAGGAAGAGGATGGATTTTTTGGCTAGATTTATGGAAGGCATAAAGTTTAATAGGCTGGACGATTATAAATTGAAGTTGCTCTTTAGTGTAGCCCAGGCCTTGCATGGCGGCTGTGAGTTGGATATCGTAGCCTGTGTAAGTTGAGGGACGTAAGAGAATGATTTTGTCATAACCTTGTTGGAATATTTGATGATAGTGGGCGATGTCTTCTAGGAGTTGGGTGAATTCGCCGTCCCGTGTTGCAGAACTCTGTCGCACTCGTCGCCAAAGTCAGCAGTTTTGATAAACCAGTCTTTGGGTTCATCTTTGAGTTCGATATCGGGGGGTAAGTCTGCGGCGATTTGGCGCGACATGGAGGTTTGATAAACTTGGTTGTTGGTTTGAATTGATTGAAAAAAGTTTTGAATATTAGGGAGATTTTCTTTACAATTTTGATTTTCTGCACTAACAAGATAATTACACTTTTCTAAAATATTTTTAATAGCATTTATGCAGGAGTAACGAAGATGATTTGAAGGGATAGCTGCTAAATAATATTCAATTATATTTAACCAAATTTTGAACTTTCCTTAAAAGAATACCGTCATAATTTCACAGTTTTATTGGGGATGATATTTGATGCTTTCTCAACTAACTTAGGAAGTCATTAATAAGGATTCTTGGGCTATTTTTTCAATGACAAGCGATTGACAAAGTGCTTCAATTTTGTTGTTTCCACCGATATCAAAAAATAGGTGTAGCCATTCATCAGAGGAAAGGGAGAGGTTTTCTATCCAAGGGGAGGGAGTGACTTTACCCCAGCCAGTAATTGTACCAAGATTAGCGGGTATTTCCGGTAAATCATTAGGGTTGTAATTGAGTTGTATATCGAGGCGAATGCAGGATTTCAGGATAAGTTTTAGGGGTTGTTCGGTGGTAGAAATTTCAGAAGCTGTATTATTGGGATTGAGTTCCCAGTAGTAGTTGAGATTGAGGATATAATTATAGGGAAATTGCCATCCCATTGAAAGCAATTCTGCTTCGGTAAAGTCGTATTGTTGCCAGATTTCTTCAAAGTTCATAGTTTTGCTTGAGGTTATATTAGGGAAGCAAAATCAAGTGAGTTTCTACACGGGTTCCAGGTTGTCCAAATGTGTTGAGGGGTTGTTCTCCCGGTGCGCCGCCTCCAGGCCCATTATAAACGCGGGCATAGGATGAACCATCTGGCTTTGTCATTATTCTGAGGCTAGATTGATTGTTTGGACTAGTCCAGATTGTGCCGCTACCACTTTTTGAACCGCCTCTAGCTGGGGTGGATATCCAATTTGAGGCGGTGAGTTCAGTTTCTAAGGTGGTTTTGTCAATTCCCCCAACAATTAGATTAATGATATCAGTGGCAGTGAGGATGTTACCTGATGGCATGGGTTAGGGAAGTTGGGTTTTTAGTGGGGATGCGATCGCACAAAACCCAATTGCCCTAGATGAATAATAAAAAGTATTAGTATCACCTAAATCACTTAACTAGCTAAACACTGAAGTCATTCAATCAGCTTTCATCTGCTGAACAGCAAGTGGAGGGCGTCGCCACAAATATACAACCAGTCCTAAAAATGGTACAAGACGTACTACCCATAGTACTGTTGGGTTACACCAATTGCGGCGTGCCATATCATCTTTAACTAGCCATGATTGAAATAGCCAAAATACAAAAAAGTCTATTAAAAATGAATATGCTAGTCGGTCAGTAGACAATAATTCTAAAAGAGCTGAAAAGCGTGTTGTTAAATCACCATACTCAGGACGTGCGAATGCTCCCCAAACCAGCGAAACGACAAAAATCATACCTAAAAATGCAGGTAGAATTCGGCTTTCTGCTATTTTTTCTACAAATGTTAACGAATCTGTGGGTGGTTGAGGATTCGGTTGCCGTAATGCCAACCAAGGCAGAAAAAATACATTTGTGAGCAATGCCGTACCAATCAAAAATGGAATTATGGGAAATCGCTGATTGCGACCATCAATCACAAAGCCCCAAAATAGTATTGCCCAAGTTACTACAATGTTAAATAATCCCTCTAGTGCTGGATTGAGGACTGGTGCGACATTTGGAGATACGATGGGCAGCACTAACCAAAAGTTAAGGCTCAAACCCCATATTTCTTGTAATGTTTCAGATGTGATATGTAACAGTGATAATCCCGGAGGTAAATCACTTAGTAATAGATAACCGACATAAATTAACCATGTACTCCATAAGAATATTTTTGATAGAGTTACTGATGTATCTTTTTGGGGAAAGCTAAAAGTCTTAATAATGATATTTTTGAATTCACTGAACATAACTTGATTGCTATTATAAAGATTACAAGCGAATAATTTATAATTTGTAATTCGTAATTAAGAATAAATTAGAAATGAAGAGTAACTAAGTTGATTGATGAATTAACAAATCACGCCTAGCAAATTTATATTACCCTCCAGATTTATCCAGAGGGTAAGAATTACGAATTACGAATTATTTTGACTCTATTAGCCTAATATACCCAATGAATTTTACCTACTACGCTATTGAGTTCCGCCATCAATTCAACTATTGCTAACAAGGCATTAAAGCATCTAATCTCCCCAGTACTGCCATATCTTCTGCATCTAATTCCATAGGAATGCCACTACGAATTAATTCAGAAAAGTCTTCATTCGGCACCATAATTGTCAGCGTATACAAGCGAGTGGAACCCGTATTTTTAATCATATGAGTACCGGTGGGAGGAACTAATAAACTATCTCCGGCTTTGATATGAGCATTCTTACCATCACACATAGCTATTCCTTCACCTTTGAGTACGAAAAACATTTCCACCGCCCATTGATGGCGATTTGGCGGTGTTTGTCCACCGACATCAAAAATTTCTAAGCAGCAAGTTAGGGAAGTATTAGCATTTGTGGAGTCGAAGATAATTGCTAACCGATTAGTATCATGGGGACTGATGCGATACACTTGGTAATCTTTGGGAGATTTAATCACAGGAATTACACAACGAGTAGCGTACATTTGTTGATGCCCTCTTAAACTGTTGTTGGAGTTAGGAGTTAGGAGTTATGAGTTATGAGTGAGAAATTTTGAACTCACCACTCGCCACTTTTTTCTAACGCTGTTAAAATCGCTTGTGAGTCAGTGACAAAACCAAAGCATTGTTTGACGTTGTATAGTGTCGCTAACCAACAATAGTCGGGAGAAGTTGTAGCTGTGCAGTCTTTAACTAAAACACAGTCATATCCTAAAAAGTTAGCGTCACAAAGCGTAGTCATCACACATTGATCGGCGTTGACACCAGCAAAGAATAGTGTCGTTCTTCCCAAATTCCGCAAGATACTATCTAGGGGCGTATCCCAGAAGCCACTCATCCGGTATTTATCGACGCGAATATCTTCCGGTAGCTGTTGTAATTCGTCCACTACTGCCGCAGCCCAGCTACCTGCCATAAGTACTTTAGCACCATTGCTCGGTAAAGGATCGCCTAATCCTACACCTTCTCCCGTGGGGTTGTAAACGTGACGCGAAGCAGCACTAATATTGAGTAAATCGGGACGATTGCCCCAATTTACCCAAATTACAGGAACACCAGCCGCACGCAGTTCTGGAAGTAAGCTTTGCAACGGTTCGATAGGCTTACGCGCTGGGGTAACATCCACGCCGATATGCGCTAACCAGCCATCAGGGTGGCAAAAGTCGTTTTGCATATCAATGACGAGGATGGCGGCTTTTGCCAGGTCTAGGCGCAGGGTTTTAGTTTCTGTTGGTAAGATAACGGGTTGTGGGGTATTTTGAGGACGAGTGATATCTGCGATCGCATGATTCACAGTCCAAGCATTTGGCGCAACCCCCAATGTCCGATAAGGTAGATTCATAAAATTGCAACACCCAACACCTTTTTTTATTTTGTAACTTGAAATTTGCTTGAGCGTTCATTTACTTAATCAAGGTTAAATATCGTGACTTTCACTATCCAAAATGTTTTAATCGCTGCTGATGATGCTTATACAACGGTAGATGTGCAGGTTGTAGAGGGTAAAATTGCCGCCATTGCACCCGATTTAGAGGTAATCGGTACTGCCTTTAATGGTACAAATAAGCTGTTACTACCTGGATTTTTCAATGCCCATACCCACTCATCAGAAATGTGGCAGCGCGGGATCATGTCAGCTTTTCCTTTAGAATTATGGCTGGCGGAACTTTATGATTTTGCCCCCCTAGATACTGAAAAAGTTTATCTCAGCGCTTTGGGAACGGCGGTGGAAACTCTGCTTTCCGGCGCTACAAGTGTGGTAGATCATTTGGTGTTAATTCCCGAACTGGAGTTGGAAACCATCGCTACCGCAGTCCGCGCCTACAAAGAAGTGGGGATTCGCGCGTTTATCGCCCCGTTAATTCAAGATGAATCCATGACTGCGGGTATTCCGTCGGGGGAATCAGCAAAAACTCATGAACCTTATTTTCGCTCAACGGCGGCAACACTGGCAATTATTGAAGAGGCGGTAAGACAGTTTCATCGCCCGGATGAAGGTATATATATTTTGGTGGCACCAACGGGAATTCAGTTGTGTACTGATGCCTTGTTTGAGGGGTGCATTGAATTAAGCGATCGCTATCATCTTTGTCGTCACTCCCACTTGCTAGAAACTAAAGCACAGCAAAAACTCGCCCAAGAAAAATACGGTTGTAGTGCTGTGGAACATTTGAAAAGGATCGGGTATTTGAGCGATCGCACAACTCTGGCCCATTGTGTATGGTTGAATGATGCTGATATTGACATCATGGCAGAAACTCAATCTACAGTGGTTCATAACCCATTAAGTAATCTGCGTTTAGGCAGTGGTATCGCCCCGATTTTAAAATATCGCCAAGCTGGTGTAAACGTCACTTTTGGCTGTGATGGTGCATCGAGTAATGACTCTCAAGATTTGTTAGAAGCTATCAAAATTGGTTCTATTTTGCACAATGTTACATACTCAGATTATCAGCACTGGATTACACCCCAGCAAGCTGTAGAAATGGCATCTTTAGGAGGTGCGAAAGGATTAAATATAGCAGATAAACTTGGTTCTCTCACTGTGGGTAAACAAGCGGATTTAGTGCTTTATGACCTCACCCATTTATCATTGCTTCCCCGTACAGACCCTATTGGTTTGCTAGTTTTAGGCCGTCCTCATAACGTTGTTGATAGTGCTTGGGTGAATGGTAAGCAAATTGTTGCTAATGGCAAAGTGACAACAATTAATGTTGATGAATTGCGGCAAGAATTATTTAATCGTAGTCAGTGGGAAACCAAGCGCATCTCTGAAAGTGTCGCGCAAATTGAGGCTCATTATCGCACAGTCATGGGATTGTAAAACGCAAAACAAAAAACAGTAAAATCTTCTGCCATATTATTTATTTGATGAGTGAAATATACTGCTGAATTCAATTAATTTTGCCAACTTATGAGTGAACAGAGCCATCAACATCCGAGAAAGAAAAAATTGCTAAAAATTAATGCTAGCAAAAAAGAGAATAATCCTGACAGAAATTTTTGGATTGTCATCGTTTCATTGATAGCAGTAGGCTATGTGATATTTAGCCTCATTAGCCCAATGTTTCTTAAACAAGGACAACAACCACCAAGAAAAATAGAAACCCCAGATATTATACTCATTGCTATTGTTTTATTGTTCAACTCTGATTTGCTGAATAGACTAGAGGATTTTGGGATTTCTAAAGAGGGTGGTGTGACAGCCAGGTTTAAGCAACTAAAGGAAGAAGTCGATGAACAGAAAAAACAAATCGATGAACTTCAAGAACAACAGCTAGAACAATTAAAAAAACAGCAAGAAAATTTAGAAGAAATGCAAGCCTTTATGTATAATTTTTTAGTTGGCGGCAAAGATTATGAAAAGATTGATCAACTCGATAAGCATTGTGAAGCGAACACGAGATATGATTTTTATGTATCAGAAGAAGTAGCTAAAGAGTTAAGGCGCTTACGAGATTTGAAGTTAATTGAAACGAACTCTGGTTTTATTAGTGATGTAGCGCAAGCGAGTAATTATGGTAAAAAATCAATCGATTTGACTAAATATCTTCATGTGACAGATTTGGGTAAAAAGTTTTTGAAAACTCGTGAAGTGCTACAGTCTAAGAGCCTGCAATACGCTGTAAATCCTCCGGAAACTCCAAAAGTTGATTAGCTCATTGTATTCGTGTATTTTTTATAAAAATAATCGATAGTTTGCAAGGGCGGGGGAAACCCCCGCACGCAACTTCTCTCCATCCCACAAGAAAATTTGGAATGTTTTTATGTGGTAAAGTCGCAAAGTATTTTTGCTATCTTTGCATAAGATTCTAGCTAGGCTCGTGTGCGAAATAAGCCTGTTAAACTTAAACCAGTAATTAATAAGCTGATTAATCCCAAACCATTTAAAACGGGATAAATTGCCTCTAAATGCACAATTTCCAGCGTGTGCAGTTTGAGGAGAAATGAACCGAACTCATTTTGGTGTAACCATTCATGGGCAATGGTATAGCCCATACCAGTTAGCACAGTCAAAAATAAGGGTAGGCATAAAATAATTGCAATCTGGCGATGGTAGCGCCGAAACATCCGATTCATAAACAATTTCTCAAAGATTAGCTTTAGGTTATCAGGTTTGTAGGGCGTTTGATTCGGAATGTGAATCACAAACTCGGTTCTTTCTCTCTATATAGAATTTACCTCCAGAGTGCCTCTATATTGTTCTACAATTTGCCAAGCGATCGCTAGCTCTAATCCTGCACCTTTACCTACAGCTTTATTTGTAAATAAATCTTTAAACTTTGTACTAATTGTATTTGTATTTGTTGCAAGTCTTGAATATAATTTTCTAATTTTTGGGCATAATTTTGAGTCTCTTGATAGAGATAAGCATTTTCTAAGGATATAGCGGCTTGGGAACAAAGAAGCTGGACAACAGCAAGGCGATCGCTTGTAAATATTCCTACAGTTAAATTATTTTCTAAATAAAGAATACCAATTAATTTTCCTTCATGAACAATCGGATAACACAGTAAACTCTTAGGTTGTTCTCGGATAATGTATAAGTCATAAATTAAGGAATTATCCACAGTTGCATTATCTATTAGCAATACTTCTAAAGTATGTTTAACATAGTTAATCACAGTCAAAGGAATCTCTTGACTTAATTCAATGGGGATAGATTGTAGAACATTTGTTACTATCTGAAATGTTGCAATTGCCTCTATTACCCAACTGTTATCCTTAAGCAAAATCAAAACCGATTTTTTAGCTCCTGTATTCTCCATTACTACTTGCATGAATTTAGAGAGTAACTGATCAAGTTGAATTTCCCTAGACAGTGCTTGAGAAGCTTTGAGGACACTGGTCAAATCCAGAATTTTTGAAGCGCTACTACTGGAAGAGATGGTTGTGCCATTGCTAAAAGTAGAGAGATAAAAGCTACTATAAGTAGAAATTGAATCTGGAGAATTGAGTCGATTTTTTTCCCATTTTAGTATAGGGTCGAGTAATTCAGGAAAGCGTTTTTCTAAGTCATCAACTTTCGCTTTAGCACCCAAAATAGCATAGCAATAGTAAGCATTCATCAAGTAGTTTTGAGCAATTTGCTCTCTTTTACACATTAAATAGAAGTTAGTCGCAAGTTCATAGATCAAGGCTTCTTCTTGGATATAAGCATTTTCTTTAGCATTGATAAGGGCGCGGTCATATTGCTCAGACGCTTCCCATTTTTGCCCAAGCACTCGCGCTTTTTCTGCCTGTACTAGCATATAACGATGCAGATTGTTCATTGGCGCATGATGTGCCCAAAATCTCATTTTTTCTTGGTTAACTTCAACTTGCTCTAGATACTTTTGTTGTTCGCTCGGTTCGACCTGGGTATAATGAGCTAGGAGTGCCAATGAATGATAGAAGTTAAGAATTACAACCTGCATGAAACCAAATGCTGAACCAGCCTGTTCATTGGCTAACTTGACTTGTACCAAAGCCTGGGCATAATTTCCAAAGTAATAAAATAGAATTGTTTTAGCTACATAAAAAATGAACAACACTGTACCACTTTTGGCTGCAATTAAACGTGGCAGCATTTGAGCTTCGTTGAAACTTTCACCAATCAATAAACACGGATTTGGAGAGAAACCTTGAAAATTCAAACCTAGTTGTCGCCATACTTGAGAAAAATGTATGGGTATTTCTTGTTTAATTTTGATGCAAATATCTATGTATGTTGCCTGTTGCTTAATAAGTGATTCCAAATTATCTGCTGAAAAAAACAGGTAACTACACAAGTTTGCAGCACAGTAGCCACCCCACTCAATATCTCCAGTAACCAAACCACTTTGCACTCCTTCTTGTAGAGGTTGAATACTATTTTTAGTATGCTCTTTCCAGGTTCTAATGTTAGAATTAAACAGGTTATAAACTTTTGCTTTCAGTTCTTTAGCATCAAATTTATCCAACAATTTTAAAGCTATTTTTCCAGCATTATATCCATCACTTAACTTGCCAATACCAGATAACAACAAGCCATAAAAACCATAGGCGAAGGCAGATAAAGCTGAATTACCATGTTCAATGCAAAAATTGACCATTGTGATAATCAGCTGAGGAAAAATTTCTGGCTTAGCCATAAAAACAGGGGCACAGAGAATTTTCATAATCTCCATTGCTGATAGTTTATAGGGGTCAGTCATCACCAAAAATTTTTCGATATCAGCAATGTTGGGTAATTCAACTACTAAGCTTTCCTCACCTGCTAAATTCACAAGATTAATGCCTAATTTTTCTAAAATTTGTAGCCCCATGTCAATTGCTTTTACCATCTCTAGTTGAGATATAAAAATCTGCATTTGAGCTTCGTATAATTTCACTTGGTCAAGCAGTGTTTTGGTGTTTGGTAAAGCGATTTTAATCAGTTTGCTAGCACTATCAAAACTACCGTTTAAATATTCTGCTTCTGCACTTTCAATGTAGAGTTTCAAAGTCAGGTCATACTGAGTGTGCCAACTATCATCCGCCAGCATTTCTAACCCAGTATTTAAATATTTGACTGCTGTCTCATAAGCTGTAGCTGATTTCGCTTTATGTCCTGCTAGTAAGTTCAGTTGAGCTAGTTCATTTTTATCTAGCTGATTAGTGATTAAATCCGCTCCTATATTCAAGTGATTAATCAATGCAAAGATATTCTCTTCTTGTTTTTTAGCAGAGATATTTTCTAAAAGTATTTGTCCAATTTTTAAGTGTGTTACCTTTTTCTGGTCTTTCGGAATTAGAAGATATGCAGCTTGTTGTACGCGGTCATGTAGAAATCTGTAAGTAACTGTTACTTTTGTATTATCAGTAGTTATTGATTGAAGTTTAGTGGCTACTGATGATTGAATATTGACATCATATTGAAAAAACTTATAAACTTCACTGGTGGGAATAATCAATCCTTCTTGTAAAGCTCTCCACAAATCGGTTGCTGTTTCTAAGAGAGATTTTTCATTGACAATTGCTAAAGTGGCTAAATCAAATTGGTTGCCGATACAAGCAGCTAATTTCAAAACTTCCACAGTAGATTGTGGTAATTTTTGCAATTTAATTGCTAAAAATTCAACGATATTATCAGTAATAGCTAACGCTTTAATCTGAGCAATATCACATTGCCAACAACCTTCATCGAAGTTAAAATTAATTAAACTTTCTTCATGAAGATGCTGAAGAAAATGATTAGCAAATAAAGGATTACCTTGAGTTTTTTGATATACCAGTTTCGTTAGTGGTAAGGAAATATCTAGAGAACAGTTGAGAGTATCAGCAATGAGTTGGTTTAAATCTGGTTGCTGGAGTGGAGCTAAAGTAATAGTATTAATGATGGCTTCTAAATTTTGAATTTCTTCTAACGTCATTGTCAACTGATGTGTAGTTGAAACTTCGTTATCACGATAGGCACCAATTAATAATAGATAGTGTGTATCAGTTTTACTCATTAGCAGTTGCATTAATTTGAGAGATGCCAAATCTGCCCATTGCAAATCATCAAGAAAAATTACTAAGGGATGCTGTTTAGTAGTGAAAACTTGGATAAATTTCTGAAATAATAAATTGAAGCGATTTTGGGCAGCACTCCATGATAGTTGCAGTACAGGGGGTTGCGTCCCGATAATTTTCTCAAGTTCGGGAATAACGTCAATCATGACTTGTCCATTTTCCCCCAATGCTTCCAATATCTGAGTTTTCCACTGGTGCAATTGAGCATCACTTTCACTGAGTAATTGCCCAATTAAGTCGCCCAAAGCTTGCACAAAGCCAGAAAAAGGAATATTGCGCTGGAATTGGTCATATTTTCCTTTGATAAAATAACCCCGCTGTCGCACGATAGGTTTGTGGACTTCCTTAACTACGGCCGTTTTACCAATACCAGAGAAACCTGCCACTAACATCATTTCTGTGTTTCCTTTCGACACTCGGTCGAATGCTGCGAGTAAGGTTTCTACTTCTGCTTTGCGACCATAGAGTTTTTCAGGGATGATAAAGCGATCGCAAATATCCCGAACTCCTAAGTTAAAATCTTGGATACTCCCAGTCTGTTGCCACTGACGCTGACAAGTTTCTAAGTCATACTTCAACCCTAAAGCACTCTGATAGCGGTCTTCGGCATTTTTCGCCATCAATTTGCTGATCATCCGAGACAAAATTGGTGGAACATCAGGATTTATCAGATGAACTTGTGGAGGAAGCTTAGCCAGGTGACAATACACCAACTCCATCGGGTCATCGGATTTAAAAGGTAACTCTTTGGTGAGGAGTTCAAAAAAAGTTACACCCAAAGAATAAAAGTCGCTGCGGTAGTCAATTCCTCGGTTCATTCTTCCTGTTTGTTCAGGAGACAGGTATGGTAACGTCCCTTCTAAAACATGGGGACTGGTGAGGGTTTGCGTTTCTCTGTTCAACAGAGAAGCAATACTAAAATCGATGAGTCTTACTTCTTTGGTGGTAGGATTAATCAAAACGTTGGCGGGTTTGATATCTTTATGAATCACCCGATGGCGATACAGTTTGTCAAGAATTAAGACAATTTGAATAGCAATGTGAAAAAAGTCTGTCAGATTAACAGGGTGATTGGCAGCATATTCTTGCAGAGAAATATCACCTAAGTCTTCCATGACTAAGGCATAGCTTTTTTGATAAATTTCCAGGCTACAGGGTTTAATGATGCCATCAATATCCAAGTTTTTGGCAATTGTATACTGATTGCGAAACTGTACAAGTTCGTGAAACGTAGGATATTCACGCCGTAAGAATTTGATGATTACTGGTTTATGATCTGATTCTCTAATACCGCGATGCACTAAAGTTCTGGAGCCTGCATAAATTAGCTCATACATTTGATATCCTGTTAGTGACACCATAGCTATATTTTACTCACAAAATAAATTTTTTTTGTTATACATTGATGGTTTCTATTTCTAGAATGCCTTCAATATTTGAAATGAAATTTCCTGACAAAATAACAAACTGCGATCGCGCTCATGATCACTACCTCAAAACTCTAGTTATTAACCCCAAACATGTAAATAAATACATACTTTTGTGTATGCTTATTCACAATCATGTCTTAGCAGTATAATTTTTGGAAGTAAACATGGAACGTGCCATTTCTGCACTAGGAATATTAGTTTTTATCGGCTTATCTTACATTCTATCTGTTGAGCGTCAAGCAGTGCGATGGCGAACAGTGGTGTGGGGTTTAGGGCTAGAGTTTGTATTTGCGTTATTAATTCTTAAAACTTCTTGGGGTTTAAATGTGTTTAAATCTCTAGGAGATATTGCTACTAATTTTTTAGCATTTTCTGATGTTGGGGCTAAATTTGTTTTTGGAGAGAATTTTAAAGATCATTTATTTGCCTTCCAAGTACTGCCCACAATCATCTTTTTTTCCGCCTTCATTAGCGTTTTGTATTACTACGGCATTTTACAACGAGTAGTGAATGTGCTGGCATGGCTCATGATCAAGACTATGAAAACATCAGGGTCTGAATCTTTATCCTGTGCAGGTAACATTTTCTTAGGGCCAACAGAGTCCGCACTGATGGTCAAACCTTATGTAGCAAATATGACACAATCAGAACTCCATGCTGTAATGACTGGGGGTTTTGCCACAATTGCAGGTGGAGTCTTAGGGGCGTATCTTTCTTTTGGTATTCCAGCAGAACACTTAATTGCTGCATTCTTCATGACTGCTCCTACATCATTGGTAGTATCAAAACTGCTGTATCCAGAAACTGAAATATCAGAAACGACTGGTAAGGCAAAAATGGATGTAGAAACAAGTTATGTGAATGTGATTGATGCTGCTACTAGTGGGGCAATTGATGGCGTGAAGCTAGCAGTTAACGTTGGGGTGATGATCATTGCCTTTTTGGGATTGTTGGCCGCTGTGAATGCACTGCTGGGATGGTTGGGAGCGCGTGTTGGTTTAGAGCAGCTATCATTGCAGTGGATATTGTCTTTTATCATGGCTCCCGTAGCATTTTTGATGGGAGTACCTTGGAATGATTGTAGGCAAGTGGGGGCATTGTTGGGTACAAAAACAATACTCAATGAGTTTATCGCTTTCTTAGATTTAAAGGCATTAATTGAGAGTGGCAAAATTTCCCAGCGTGCAATGATTATTGCTACTTATGCACTGTGTAATTTTGCCAATATTGGTGGAATTGGTATTACCATTGGTGGAATTGCAGGGATGGCACCGCAACGCCAACACGACTTAGCTCGTATGGGCGTCAGAGCAATGATTGGTGGATTACTCGCAGGTTTTATCACTGCTTGCATTGCCGGGCTGCTAGTGTAATCTAGTCAAGTGAAAAATCTCAATTCATACTCAAATTCAGCAAAGCCTACTGTTTTAATACTAAGTTGTGGTATGACGTAGTATGATTTCCTCTTTTCTACTTTCTTGGTTTCCTGCTTTTTTGACATAACCTAATTTCCAGTTACTACGTTGTAGTAACTGATTTCTCTTGCCTTGGGCAATCAGCTTAATAGCAATTCGTGTGTTAAAGTACCCTCTTACCAAAGAGTATCCCGGCTTGGCATGAATACCTGCAACAGAATTATTGCGACCTATAAGTGCGCCGCAATAAGTTTTTTCTCCAGGTATTTGTAATGTAACAAAATAATCGCTACGATATCCATTGGGTATCTTAAATATGCCGTAGACATGATGCCGACCACGCCAAGGTTGAACTACTACTTTCTCAGGATATAAGTAATATTTTCCTTCATTTGACGAGATAAATCCCCACGGACGGCATTTGACTGTTGGCGATCGCTCGGACATATCCGATATTTGAGCAAAGCCTAGAACGCCCACGAAGCTAAGTATAAATAACATCAAAAATACTCGTTTTCGCACTTGTCAGAATCCTAGACTAAATTATTTTTTGTTATATTTTAGCTAGTTCAACAAGAGGACGATTAAGTGGATTGACTTCTCTCAAATTATGTTAACATAAACTGCACAGAATAGTAAATCATACAAATATTCTACAGAGGGAAAAGTGTCAGTTTTCCAACTGATGTATGTAAAAATTTATACGAAACTGCAAGAGCGATCGCTCTCATATTGTCAAATTAACAAAAGAATGATGAAATAAAAACTCAAATCAATTCAGCCTCTTCAAATACCTGCTTTGTTGTCAGTTGCAAACCTGGAAGCAGTGTATCAATAATGGGTGTGTTATCTGTGTAAACTTGGCTAGTTCCATCAGGTAGAAAAACTCTAATGTTAATTAATTGTGGATCTACAACCCAAACTCGTGACACACCCGCTGCTAAATAATCTTTAGCTTTATTTTCTAATTGCTTTATAGTTTGATCTTGAGAGATAATTTCAATGACCAATTCTGGAATCGCAGGACAAGCCTCATTACGCTTCCAACTTGCAGGTAAACGTTCATAGGAAATATAAGTCAAATCTGGTAAAGTAACCCAATCTTTGCCTTGACGCTTTAAGAGAATTGCCCACTCTGGAAGGACTCTACCTTTACCTTTGCACCAAGCTCGAATTAGTAATCCTAAAGCTAGCTGTAGAGACGAATGAAAAAATTTTGGAGACACTTTGGGGATTGCTTGACCATCGACAAGCTCATAGTATACATCTTCATCTGGTAGGGCTAGAAACTCTTCTAAAGTGAGTTGACCTGCTATATTAACCATAAGCTGCACAAAATATTAACTCATATCCATATCCTACACAGGCAAAAGTCATAGTGTAACAACTGTGAAAATGATATAAAAAACCAAACGCGATCGCTCTCGTCTTGCTAAATTAACTAAGGATATAAAGCTAAAAACTAGCTAAGCAAGGGACAATGGTATCTAACTCTACCCGCTTTTTGGATGTTCAAAACCATTGGGCACGCCTATTTATTGAAGCCTTAACAGGGCGTCGCATTTTGAATGGATATCCCAATGGAACTTTTCGCCCAGATAACTCAGTCACTCGTGCTGAATTTGCTGCCATCGTTGCGGCAGTCTTTACATTACCTGTGAAGCGACAGTATACCCCCTTTGTTGATGTCCCTGCTAATCATTGGGCAGCAAGTGCCATTCAAAAAGTTTACGAAATAGGATTTCTGGTGGGATACCCCGATGGCAGTTTTCGTCCCAATGATCGAATTTCCAGAGGCGATGTCTTAGTGGCGTTGGTAAATGGTTTGGAAATTGCCACTAAGGTAAAACCTGACTTAGTGAATGCATTACCGCAGATTTATCAAGACGCAGCTAAAATTCCTAACTATGCCAAAAATCAAGTTGCTATTGCTACCAGTGCCGCATTAGTGGCTAGCTACCCCAATATCAAATTACTTAACCCAACCATAGCGGCAACTCGCGCTGATGTCACAGCCATTGTCTATCAGGTATTGGTGTATCAAGGACAAGCCGAGAAAATTGCCTCACCCTACCTAATAGTACCGCCAACAACAATACCAGCAGCGCCTAGTACCGTCCGGGTAAGTCATCCAAGGGAGTTCCGGGGGGTTTGGGTAACAACAGTGTGGAATAGTGATTGGCCTTCCAAAGCAGGACTTGCGGCTGCACAACAAAAAGCTGAACTACTGGAAATTATTAACCAATTACAAGCCTTAAACTTCAATGCCTTGATTTTGCAGGTACGACCAGAGGGAGATGCCTTGTATAATTCCCAGCTAGAACCTTGGAGTGCTTGGATTAGCGGAACTCAAGGCAAAGCACCAGAACCATTCTATGATCCTTTGGAATTTGCGATCGCTGAATGTCACAAACGCAATATCGAAGTTCATGCTTGGTTCAACCCTTACCGCGCCAAAAGTAGTATCAAAACTTCCCCCAATGTCGGCCCCCATATATCTGTAACTAATCCAGAGGTAGTTTACCAATGGGGCAATCAATTATGGATGGATCCAGGAAGAAAAATTGTCCAAGATCGGGCATACAACGTAATTATCGATGTTGTACGTCGCTATGATGTGGATGGCATTCACCTAGATGACTATTTTTACCCCTATCCCATTGAGGGTAAGTCTTTCCCTGATGGCGAAACCTATGCAGCTTACAAACAAACTGGCGGTACACTCAGTTTAGCTGACTGGCGGCGAGAAAATGTGAATCAAATGGTGCTGCGCCTATCTCAAGGAATTAAAGCTACAAAATCCTACGTAAAATTTGGTATCAGTCCTTTTGGTATTTATCGCCCCGGACAACCACCAGGAATTAGCGGCTTGGATGCCTACAGTGAATTGTATGCCGACTCTAAGAAATGGTTAGAGCAAGGCTGGATTGATTATTTAGCCCCGCAACTATATTGGCGCACTGACCAAACAAAACAAAGTTATCCTGTATTACTAAAATGGTGGACAGAAATTAATCCCAAACAGCGACATATATATGCAGGTAACAATATCGGACAACTGGATGGTAAAGCCTGGAAAGATGAGGAGATAGACAAGCAAGTTAAAACTAGTCGCAACTTAGTAAAAGACTTGTCATTGGGGAATATCTTCTTTAGTATGAGTTCTATTAAGGAAAATCGCCAAGGCATTGCTGACAATTTCAAAAATTCGCTTTATGCTAAACCTGCACTAGTGCCTAGTATGTCGTGGCGGAATGCAGCCCCACCAGCCCCTCCCAAAGAACTGCGATTCGATAATTCTAAACTCAACTGGCTACCTGGTGATCAGCAACCAGTTCGTTCTTGGACACTTTACCGTCAAAATGGCGATAGTTGGGTTCTTGTGCGAGTTTTATCTGCTGGCACCACTTTTGCCACTGTTCAACCAGGAACCTATGCTGTGTGTGCAGTGGATAGGTTAGCAAATGAAAGCGTTGGTGTGGTAATTACAGTTTAAGTTTTGTCATTTGTCATTTGTCATTTGTCATTGGTCATTTGTCAGTTGTAAGGGTTTCAAGTCCATTTATGTTTTGTAACATAGTTTGGTTGATTTCCACGGACTTATTTAGATAAAGCCTCTTTTATTTACTATTGAGGTGACAAAGTTTTCATACTTACTGGAGATTTTTGATGAAACTTTACTACATTACCTTAAATAATACAGACGAAGCTCGTCAAATTGGTCGAGCATTGCTTGAGCAAAAGCTAGCAGTTTGTGTCAACTGGTTTCCTATTACCTGTGCCTACAGTTGGGAAGGGAAAATTACTGAAGAACCAGAAGTGGTGCTGATTGTGAAAACTCAAGATGGCTATGGGGCTGAGATTGAACAACTAATCCGCCAGCACATTAACTACACCAACTTTATTGCCGAAATTTCCCCCGCAGCTATCAATCAAGGATTTTTAGGTTGGTTAAATGCTGAAGTTCCTCAAAGAACATTACAAACCAGCCTATAGGATAATTCGGCATTGCATAACAGTGGCATAAGAAACTCTACCCCCTTGTTAAGGGACTTCCAACTAAAAAAATATCCAATCGTTAGAGGAAGCAGGGGAATCCGAGTTCCCCAGTCCCCAGTCCCCAGTCCCCAGTCCCCAGTCCCCAGTCCCCAGTCCCCAGTCCCCAGTC